>NZ_JBICSZ010000012.1:0-155680 GCF_043197365.1 Kribbella sp. NPDC049174
ACGCCAAGACCCCTGAATCGTCACCGATGTCCTGACACATCGAGTGTCACCGATGTCCTGATGCAGAACTGTCACCTATGTCCTGAGACATCACAAGCGGGCGACCACACGAGACAGGATCCCTGGGAATATGTGTTCCCTTAAGCTCAACTTCTGGGATGGGGATGTGACCTGGGTGTCTGCGTCATGGACAGTGTCCGTCAGGGGTGTGGTCGCCGCTCACGCGCGAACTCAGGCCTCGGATGTGTGCGTTGGTGATGCGAATGATGGGCGTCGAGTGTGGCCACCCTTCCGCCCGACGACCCGTGACGCGGCAGCCACACGTGTTCGGCCGAGCTAGCCGGGCCGGTCGAGGTCGCGCGGTCGACGAGATGCCAGGCCCACATGCACTGCCCGGCGGATCACGCTGCGAGGCCAAATGGGACGGCTACCTTCATTGAATGAGCAGAATGCCATCTCAGAATCGGGGATCGCCCGAACGTGCAAACGTTCGAGCCCTGTCTCTTCAGGGTACGCGCGTCTACCGTGATGCTGGGGGTGGTAGAGATACCTCAAGTGAGGAAAGGTAGTGCATTCTTAGCTATGGCCGTGTGTCTCGCGGCGGTTGTCCTCGCGTCGACAGCAAACGCGGCGGCGCCGATCCCTCAGGGTGGCGATCCACAGACCCTGAAGGCCCGATCCCGGCGCAACTTTTACCGACACCAGCGGAGAATGCGGCTCAAGCGTTGGTGCAGTGGCTTGACGAGAACCCCGACGTAAACGCGGGCAAGGTTCGTATTCTCGAGGACCACAAGACCGTCGTGGTGTATTGGAAAGGTGATCCGCCGGCTGGTCTTCTGGATTTCGTAACCAGTCTGCCAGTGCCGGTGTCCGTGCGGAAGGCCACCTACAGCAAAGCCGAACTGATGGCCGCTGCCAGAGTGCTGAAGCGCGACAATCCAGGTGTAGTGAGCGGGGCCGGGCCGAACCGGGACTACTCGGCTGTCAGGATCACGCTAAGTAAAAAGGTGCCGGCGCCCGAGACGATGTTGGCAGCCTTGAGGGCACGAGGACTGGTGCCGATTGAGTTCGGCGGGGTCGAGGAGGTCGTGTCACTGGACGGACGCACACCGTCGCGGACCTGTCCGCTGACACCGGCCGGGGGGACTGCCGCAAGATGCGGAGACGTATCTCCGTTTTATGGCGGCGGCTTGATGCACAAGTACGGCTCGTCTGAGGCCTGCTCGATCGGCGCCAGTGTGTATGCCCCGCCTTCTTACAACTATGTCACCACGGCATGGCACTGCGGCGCGGGGAGGTGGGATAGCTACGACAGCGGCCGCACCGTCGGAGTCGCGAACACGACCCAGTACAACATTCTGCACGACATCAGGGTCATCCCAGCGACCAGTACCGGAAGGATCTGGACGGGGGACGGCTACACCACGTCGTCGCGAGCGGTTTACGCAGCTAAGTACGTCCCAGAAGGCTTTCGGGTTGTATGCAGTTGCGGAGCGTCAGGAAACAGCCTCATCGCCCAGTACGTCGTTCTCCAAGATTGGGAGTGGGACGACGACTACGGCGCCGCACATGTCGGCTTCAGAGTTGAGACGTACACGGCCAGCGCGACCGGCACGGTTCAGAGAGGAGATTCAGGCAGTCCGATCATCCGGTCCAACTCCGCTGGCCAATTCGAGGTTAACGGATTCCTGTCAGGTGGCGTGGATGGATACATAACCTTGTGGTGCCAGAACGGCAGACACGACGGGTTCAACGGCCCCTGCTACGACGCCTACTCTGCGTCCAACGCGACCCACGCGTTGGCAAGTATGGCTCTGTACATAAAGATCCAACCGTGACGAATTCCGACTGACGATCACGTCGTCCTGCAGATCGCTCTGCATCACGCTGGAGCCCTCACTGGCTGAGGGGTGGCCCTCACCGCTGCCGCAACAAGGGCCACCCACCCCATAGCTCATATGAGCTCCCATCGGCATCACCACCCGGGAGCAGTTGGTGATCCAGGGGCGCAGTGGTGGCGGCACGCTCGGGGGCGCCGTCCTCACGCAACGGCCGGACCTGTTGGCCGTGGCGATGCTGGTGATGACCAGCGATCCCGACGAGGTCTTCGTCCGCTGCACAGCTACAGGTTCACCGCGGCACTGCAGCACGCACAGGCCGGTGATGAGCCGATCCTGCTGCTGGTCGAGATCAGGACCGGTCACGGGCTGCCAGCCGAGGGATTGCCGCCGAGTGGACCGACCCCCTGGCCTTCGCAAGGCGAGCGGGCGGATTCGATGAGTCGGCCTGAACGGACGCGGGACGGCGGCGGCTGCGCCGCTGAGGAGGTCGGCCCGGGCTGTGGCCGGTACTGTGGCCGGTACATCGCCGGCCGGATTCGTCCTCTGGTCGCGCACCCTTACCAAGCGCGTCAACAGCCCACCAAGAGGCGTCGGCGACACCCCAGATAACGACGCAGCGCGACCACCCGATACGCGTCCTGTGGCTACGTCGGGACATGGTATGAGTGCTTAAGGGAACATCTGTTCGATTCTCGGGTATGGTGGGCGTATGGCGGGTGATCTTCAGGGCTCGTTGCTGGATGCGTTCGAGGATCCTGCGCTGGGCCCGGTGGACGGGGTCCGGCGGACGGACCTCGGTCGAGGCGCGTGGATCGACGTACTGCCGCGCTGGCTGACCGGGGCGGATCAGGTGTACGAGCGGTTGGCGCGAGACGTGCCGTGGCAGGCGGAGCGACGGCAGATGTACGACCGGGTGGTCGATGTGCCGCGGTTGCTCTGCTTCTACGGGGAGAACGAGGAACTGCCGTTGCCGATCCTGGACGAGGCCCGCGACCAGCTCAGTGCGTACTACGCGGAGGAGCTGGGCGAACCGTTCCGCACCGCGGGGTTGTGCTTCTACCGCGACGGACGGGACAGCGTCGCCTGGCACGGCGACCGGATCGGGCGCGGCAACCACGAGGACACCATGGTCGCCATCCTCTCGGTCGGCGAACCGCGCGTGCTGGCCCTGCGACCGCGCCCAGGTGGCTCGAGCGGCCCCGTCGGCTCGACGGTCCGGTATCCCCTGGGCCACGGCGATCTCATCGTCATGGGCGGCTCCTGCCAACGCACCTGGGAACACGCCATCCCCAAGGCCTCCGGCCACATCGGCCCGCGCATCAGCATCCAGTTCCGCCCCCGCGGCGTCCGCTGACAATCCAGCTCCAGTAGCCATCGTGTCCTCCGAGGTCGGGTGCCGAGTGGTGTCAGGCGGCGGCTTGGGCTGGTTGGAGGGGTTGGTAGACGTGGTGGCCGGAGGCTATGTAGAAGCCCAGCAGAGGGACTCCGGCGGCACGGCAGGTGTGGGTGGCGGCTGTTGCCCATTCGGTGTCCAGCTCGGGCCAGGTGGGTGGGCCAGGGCGACCTAGAGCCAGGAGCAAGGACGTGCCGGGAGCGGTGCGGACCGCGGGCATGATCGGGGTCAGGGCGGATGCGCACATGTCGCCGGCCGCCAGGGACCGGGTGCGGTGCTCGAACTCCGACGGCAGGTCGACGGCGACCGCGGCGCGGTAGCGGGCGTCCTCGTCGCACAGCACGACGGTGAACGTGCCGCGCTGGCGGTCGCCGAGGCTCACCAGGAGGTCGACGACGTCGGCGGCCAGGTCGGGGTCGGAGAGTGGATGGTCGGTCCAGGTCTGCGGGAGGTCTTGGAAGCTCATACCTACAAGGTGCCGTCGTTCCGACCCCGGATCCGAGTTATCCACAGACCAATTTCAGGCCAGCAAATGGCCCATCAATTGGCTACTGAAGTGGACCTCCCTGCTGGGCCGCCATGCTCCTAGGCTCGAGTCATACCGAGTCGAGGGAGACCACGATGAGCATCACGATCGACCGCATCCGCAGCGGACGCGACAGCGTTCTCCCGCCGGCCGGAGCGCCGCGAGACCTGGCGATGGCACAGCTCGCCAACTCGGTCGGCGATGGAGCGTTCATCGTCACCAGTGCGCTGTTCTTCACCCGCGTGGTCGGACTGTCGACGGCCGAGGTCGGCCTGGGACTCACAGTCGCTTGGTTGGTTGGGTTCCTCCTGGGTGTCCCGCTGGGCAACCTCGCCGACCGGAAGGGCGCGCGCGGGGTTGCGGTGGTGCTGGCGTTGACGACGGCGGCTTCGGTCGGGTCGTTCACGGTCGTGCGGAGTTTCCCGCTCTTCCTGATCGCCGCGATCGTCTACGCCAGCAGCCAAACCGGCCTCACCGCCGCCCGGCAAGCTCTTCTCGCCGGTCTCGTCGATCCAGCCGAGCGCACCCGCATCCGAGCGTTCCTCCAGTCCACAGTCAACGCAGGACTCGCAGTCGGCGCGGGACTCGGCGGCATCGCGCTCCACTACGACACCGCGGCGGCGTACCTCACTGTCTTCGCACTCGACGCAATCAGCTTCCTGATCGCAGCCCGGCTCCTCCACCGAGTGCCACGAGTCGCCATCAGCGCCAGGGTCAAGGGTGAGCCGCGCCTCGCCGTACTGCACGACCGCCCGTACGCCGTACTAGCGCTGCTCAACGCGATCATGCTGCTCTTCATGCCGCTCCTCAGCCTGGTCGTACCGCTGTGGATCGTCACCCGCACCGATGCCCCGGACTGGGTCGTTGCCTCGCTCCTGATCGTCAACACGATCGGAGTCACGCTCTTCCAGGTGCGGACCGCACGCAGCGTGCGAGACCTCCGCACGGCCACTCGCTCGATCCAGTATGCCGGAATCGCCATGCTGGCCGCGTGTGCCGTCTTCGCCATCTCCGCGGCGAACATGAGCGCGGCAACGGCAGCCGTCGTACTCATCAGCGGTGCAGCACTCCTGACCCTCGGCGAGATGAAGCTGGCCTCCGGCGCGTGGGAGATCAGCTTCGGTCTGGCGCCCGCCGACAAGCAGGGGCAGTACCAGGGCTTCTTCGGGACCGGCCCCGCCATCGCCCGCATGCTCGGTCCCGCGCTGCTCACGACCGTCGTTCTCGGGTGGGGCCCGATCGGCTGGATCGCTGTGGGTGCACTGTTCCTGGGTACCAGTTGCGCAACTGGTCCCGCCGTACGATGGGCTGCGCGGACGAGGGCCGTCAACGAGGACGCCCTGCCGTCGCTGGTAGAGGAGAGCGTCGCCTGATGGAGATCCCCGGACTGGTAGAGATCACGACGTACGACGAGCTGCGGGAGATCGTGCCGGCGCCGCTGGCTGCCGCCGCGGGCAAGACCCGCAAGGAGTTGCACGAGCTGGACCGGCAGTGGCTGGCCGCGTCACCGTTCTGCCTGATCGCCACCTCGGCGGCGGACGGCAGCTGCGACGTCTCCCCCAAGGGCGACCCGGCCGGGTTCACCAAGATCTTCGACGACAGCACGATCGCCATCCCGGAGCGGGCCGGCAACCGGCGGGTCGACGGCTTCGGCAACATCCTGACCAACCCGCACGTCGGACTGATCTACTTCATTCCCGGACGCGGTGACACGCTGCGGATCAACGGGCGGGCGCGGATCGTCCGGGAGGCACCGTTCTTCGACGAGATGATCGTCCGGGGCAACCGTCCGCAGCTGGCCCTGCTGGTGGAGATCGAGGAGGTCTTCCACCACTGCTCGAAGTCGTTCCTGCGGTCGCAGTTGTGGAAGCCGGAGACCTGGCAGCCGGACGCGATGCCGAGCCGGGCGAAGATCTCGAAGGCGCTGGAGCGCAAGGACGAGGACCTGACCGAGCTGGAGGCGTACTACGGCACGGCGTACGAGGAGAAGATCTACCAGGTCAAGTACTGACCGGGTCGTACTGCGGACGGAGCAGTCCCGGATACTCCGTGGCGACGATGACACCGGACTCCCGGGCCTCTACGGTTTCGTACTGTGACCACGACTGAGCCGATCGCCGCGCCGACCTGGGGAGCCCGGGTACGGCGGATCGCGCTGCCCGTGGTGCTCAGCGTCTTCGTGGTGGTGGGCTCGTTCGGCGCCGCCAACGGTCAGACGGACCGCCGGGCGCCCGACTGGTTCATGGTCGTGCTGCTGCTGATCGGGACGGTTTCGCTCTACTGGCTCCGGACCCATCCGGTCCCGGTGCTGTGGGCAACGGTCGTGTCGACGCTCGTCTACATGCTGATGGAGTACCCGTGGGGTCCGGTCATCTTCTCGTTCGTGATCGCCGCCTTCTCGGTGATCCGCCTCGGTCACCGGCTGCAGGGCTGGATCGGCATCGCGACGCTGTACGTCGGCCATGTCGGCGGCCGGATGATCCTCGGCATCAACGAGCAGGGCGTGTACCAGGTCCTCCTCGTCGGCACGTGTTTCGTCGTCCTGGGGTTCACCGCCGAGCTCTTCCGCGCCCAGCGGGACCGGGCCGCGGCGGCGGCCAAGACGCGGCGCGAGGCCGAGCTGCGGAAGGCCGGCGAGGAGCGGCTGCGGATCGCGCAGGAGCTGCATGACGTGGTGGCCCATCACATCTCGCTGATCAACGTGCAGGCGTCGACCGCGCTGCACCTGGTCGATCGCCAGCCCGAGCAGGCCGGCCCGGCGCTGGCCGCGATCAAGGACGCGAGCAAGGAAGCCCTGGTCGAGCTGCGGTCGATCGTCGGGATCCTGCGGCAGTCGGACGAGTCGGCGCCACGGCAACCGGTCGCCGGGCTCGAGCGGCTCGACCACCTGGTCAGCCGGACCTCACGCGCCGGTCTGGAGGTTCACACGATCGTCCACGGCGACCCGCACCCGTTGCCGACCGGGCTGGACCGCGCGGCGTTCCGCATCATCCAGGAGTCGCTCACCAACATCGTCCGGCACGCCAAGGCGAACGCCGCGACCGTGCGGATCCAGTACGGCGACCAAGCGCTCGTACTGCAGGTGGACGACGACGGCCAGTCCCTCACCGGTCCGCCGAAGGAGGGCAACGGCATCATCGGCATGCGCGAACGAGCCACCGCCCTCGGCGGCACCCTCACCGCCACCCGCACCCCCACCGGCAGCCTGCGCATCACCGCCCACTTTCCGCTGTAGGTTTCCCGTGAGTCTCACCCCAGCACAGCCGTCATCAGCAGCGGATTCACAGAGGACTCACAGAAGCTCTCGGTAAGCCTCCAGATCGGGCCGCTCAGGCTCGGGCTATGGCAATGATCGACGTACAAGGGCTGACCAAGCGGTACGGTTCCGAGACCGTGGTGGACGACTCATCCTGCTTCCGCCTCACACTGCCCCTGCTGGACTTACGGCAGGCGGACGTGGGACGGGTTGAGGTCGGCCACTCGGGAGACGCCTAGCAGGGCCATGGTGCGGCGGACCTCCCTGGTGAGGATGTCGGCGGCTCGGGCGACGCCGCGCTGACCGCCGGCCATCAGGCCGTAGAGGTAGGCGCGGCCGACCAGGCAGGCGTCGGCACCCAACGCGATGGCGGCGACGATGTCGGCACCGGACATGATGCCGGTGTCGAGGTAGATCTCGGCGTCGCTACCGACTGCCTTGCGGACGTCCGGCAGGATGCGCAGCGGGGTGGGTGCACGGTCGAGCTGGCGGCCGCCGTGGTTGGAGAGCACGATCGCGTCGGCGCCCGCGTCGACCACCCGGCGCGCGTCCTCGACGGTCTGGATGCCCTTGACGATCAGCGGGCCGGACCAGATCGAACGCAGCCAGTTGAGGTCGTCGACCGTCATCGTCGGATCGAACAACTTGTCCAGCAGCTCGGCGACCGTACCGTCCCAGTTGGACAGCGACGCGAACGTCAGCGGCCGCGTGGTCAGCAGGTTGGCCCACCACGCGGGGTGCAGCGACGCGTCCAGCACGGTCTTCGCGGTCAGCGACGGCGGGATGGTGAAGCCGTTCCGTACGTCGCGCAGCCGCGCACCGGCCACCGGTACGTCGACCGTCAGCATCAGCGCCTCATACCCGGCCGCGGCGGACCGCTTCACCAGGTCCTCACCGGCGTCGCGGTCCTTCCACACGTACAACTGGAACCACTTGCGCGCGTCCGGCGCGGCGGCCGCGACGTCCTCGATCGACGTCGTACCCATGGTGGACAGCGCGTACGGGATGCCGACCTGCTCGGCCACCTTGACGACTGCGCTCTCGCCCTCGTGGTTCATCATCCGGGTGAACCCGGTCGGCGCGAACGCGAACGGCAGCTCCGACCGCCCGCCGAGGATCGACGTGCCCAGATCGATGTCGGAGACGTCGCGCAGGATCGACGGCTGCAGCTCCATCTCGGCGAACAGCTGCCGGGCCCGGTTCAGGCTGATCTCCGCCTCGGCCGCGCCGTCGGTGTAGTCGAACACCGAGCGCGGCGTCCGACGCTTGGCGATCGCGCGCAGGTCGGGAATGGTGAGCGCCTTCTCCAACCGGCGGTCGGTCGCGTTCACCGTGATCGGCTTCGGCCGCAGCAGCGGCTTCAGCTCGGACCATTTGGGCAGCTGTCGATCGGTCATCAGAACTCCGGAACGGCCGGCAAGGGTGACCAGGCGAGCACCTGATCCTGTGGTCGGACCACAGCATAGCCTGTGGTCCGACCACACAGGTAGAGTCGTCCACATGGGGAGCCGCGAGTGAAGAACTACGAGCTGGTCCTGCATCGGGTCGAGGCCGAACTGGCGGCGGGACGACTACGGATCGGCGAGCGGCTGCCCGGGGAGCGGGTGCTGGCCGAGCAGCTGGGGATCAGCCGGCCGTCGGTGCGCGAGGCGGTCCGGGTGCTGGAGGCGATGGGGGTGGTCCGGACGGCCACCGGGTCCGGGCCGGAGGCGGGTGCGGTGATCGTCGCGGAGCCGGTGTCGCCGTTGACCGCCGTACTGCGGTTGCACCTGGCAACCAATCACCTGCCGATGGGTGACGTCGTCCAGACCCGCATCCTGCTGGAGTCGTGGGCCGCCCGCGAGGCCGCCGGCCGGCAGGTGGAGGCCGGTGAACTGAAGCTCGCGGAGGACTTGCTCGATCAGATGGACGCTTCCGGGTTGTCACCGGAGGAGTTCCATCTGCTCGATGCCGAGTTCCACGTGGCGTTGTCCGGTCTGGCCGGGAACGTGCTGATCGCGGCGGTGATGGCCTCGTTGCGGTCGGCGATCCACGGGTACGTGCTGGCCGCCGTACCCAATCTGCCGGACTGGGAGGCGACCACGGTCGGCCTGCGGACCGAGCACCGCGCCATCCTGCAGGCCATCCGGGCCGGTGAACCGGACTCCGCCGCCGACCTGATCACCGCCCACATCCGCGGCTTCTACCAAGCCGCCCGCCTCAATATGCCTTAGCAGCGCTCGGTAGCGGACAGGGCGGTGCGGCGGAGGCCGAGGATTACTGCGGCGCCGACGATGAGGTGGAGTGAGGCCAGGCCGAGCTTGGCGCCTACTCCGATGCCGCCGACGAGGGGGCTGCCGAGGGACAGGATGCAGGCGGCCGTGGCGAGGATGGTCCAGACCGTGCGGGCGTTGAGAGTGCGCCGCTCCAAGATGGCGAGCAGAGCCCAGCCGGCGAACGCCATCGCCGTCGACGCGAAGAGGACCGAGCCGGCGCCGACGTCGATGCGACGAGAACCCTGCATAGCCGCGAGTTCGACACCGGCGACGGGTGCCAACAGAGCCCACACGGCGAGCGCGGCGACCACGGTGATCCCGACGACCGCGAGCCGGCTGCGGCCTTCCACGCGGATGGGACGGACATCGAACTGGACTGACATGGTTCCTCCTGGGGGTTGGGCCACCAAGGTCTCCGAACACCTCATCCGCCGGCATCGGCCGGGAAGCTCGACCGCCCTGGTCCGAAGTCGGCGAGGCACCGACTTTGGTCGGTGGTGACGGACCGCAGCCGCGCCCTAGTCTCGGCGGCATGCAGGAGAGTTGTGCGCCGGTACGCCGGAATCGCTGGGCCGACCTGATCGCGATCGTCGCGGTCGGCGGGTTGTCCGCCGCCACGATCGTCGGTCGTCACTCCGACGGTGCGGCACGGCCGTGGCTGTTCCTCGACATCGCGGTCGGGATCGTTGCCACCGGCCTCATTCTCGTACTGGGCCGACGCCCGGTCCAGGGCGCACTCGTCCTCGCCGGCCTCGCCGCCCTCTCCCCCGCCGCGACGCCGCCGGCCACCGTCGGCACGCTGACGGTCGCGCAACGCCGCCCGCTTCGTACGGCGGTCCTCGTCGCGCTGGCGGGGACAGTCGGTCACCTCATCCAGGCCCTCTGGCGGCCGATCGGCAACCTCCCCTTCTTCTGGTTCGCCGTCCTCGACGTCGCCGTGCACGCAGCGCTCCTCGGCTGGGGTCAATGGACCCAGGCGCGACAGCAGGTGCTCGACTCACTCCGCGAGCGGGCTCATCGGGCCGAAGCCGAGCAGGGTCGCCGCGTGGCCGAGGCGCGGGCGCTCGAACGCACCAAGATGGCTCGTGAGATGCACGACGTACTCGCGCATCGGCTGTCGCTGCTGGCGACGTACGCCGGTGCTCTCGAGTACCGGCCGGATTCGTCACCCGAGAAGCTGGCCAAGGCGGCCGGGGTGATCCGCAGCGGTGTCCACCAGGCGCTCGACGAGCTGCGCGAGGTGATCAGCGTGCTGCGCGACACCGAGATCGACGAACTCCCCGGCGGCCGCCCACAGCCGACCTTCCAGGACCTCCGCGCGCTCGTCGAGGAGTCCCGGGAAGCCGGTACGACGATCGCGTACGACGACCGGGTCAACGACCCCACGACGTTGCCTCCGGCAACCGGGCGCACGGCGTACCGGGTCGTGCAGGAGGGACTCACCAACGCCCGCAAGCACGCGGCCGGGCATCCGGTGACGCTGACCGTGACCGGGCAGCCGGGTGACGGGCTGCGGATCGCGCTGACCAACCCGGGGTCGAACGGCACGTCGCTCACCCCTGGTAGCGGGACCGGGCTGGTCGGCCTGACCGAGCGGGTCCAGCTCGCCGGCGGCACGCTGGATCACGGGAAGCGGCCCGATGGCCGGTTCCGGCTCGAGGCCTCGCTACCGTGGCCGTCATGACCATTCGCGTTCTGGTGGTAGATGACGACGCACTGGTTCGGGCGAGCCTGGAGATGATGCTCGACGGGACGAACGGGATCGCGGTGGTCGGCCAGGCGGCCGACGGGGACGAGGTGCCGGCGGCGGTGGACGCGCACTTCCCGGACGTCGTCCTGATGGATCTGCGGATGCCGCGGGTGGACGGGATCGTGGCGACTCAGCGCGTGCGGGCGCGGACCAATCCGCCGGAGGTCGTCGTGCTGACCACGTTCGACACCGACGAGAACGTGCTGCACGCGCTGCGGGCCGGGGCCAGCGGGTTCCTGCTGAAGGACACCCCGCCGGCGCAGATCGTCGACGCCGTCCGGCGGGTTGCCGCCGGTGACCCGATTCTGTCGCCCGGGATCACCCGGCGCCTGATGGACCGGGCCGCGACCCAGGCGGATGCGCACACGATCGCGCAGGAGGCCCTGAAACGGTTGTCACCGCGGGAGTACGACGTGGTGCTCGCGGTCGCTCAGGGTAAGTCGAACGCGCAGATCGGTTCCGAGCTGTACATGAGCGTGGCGACGGTCAAGGCGCACATCTCCCACATCCTCACCAAACTCGAGCTCGGGAACCGCACTCAGATCGCTCTTCTGGCTCACGACGCGGGGTTGGCCTGAAAATGGCTTAGCGTGGGCGCCATGATTCGGGTGCTGCTGGCGGATGATCAGGCGTTGGTGCGGGCCGGGTTCCGGTCGTTGCTCAACGCCGAGGACGACATCACGGTGATCGGCGAGGTGTCCGACGGCGCCGAGGCGGTCGCGGTGGCGCGGGCGGAGAAGCCCGATGTGGTGCTGATGGACATCCGGATGCCCGGCACCGACGGGCTGGAGGCGACCCGGCAGATCGGCGCGGACGCGGACCTGGCCGACGTCCATGTGGTGATCCTGACGACGTTCGACCTGGACGAGTACGTGTTCGAGGCGTTGCGGGTCGGGGCGAGCGGGTTCCTGGTCAAGGACACCGAGCCGGTTGAGCTGCTGCAGGCAGTGCGGGTGGTGGCGCGCGGTGACGCGCTCCTCTCCCCCGGTGTGACCCGGCGGCTGGTGGCGGAGTTCGCGACGCGGAGCCGGCAGCCGCATGCCAGCAAGGAGCTCGACGTCCTCACCGACCGGGAGAAGGAGATCGTCGCCCTGGTCGGCGAAGGCCTGTCGAACGACGAGATCGCCGAACGCCTCGTGCTCAGCCCGGCCACCGCGAAAACCCACGTCAGCCGCGCAATGATCAAACTCGGCGTCCGCGACCGCGCTCAACTAGTCGTCGTCGCCTACCAAACCGGCCTGGTCCGCCCCGGCTGGCTGGGTTGATCCAGCGGTACGCCGATGCACCCGGCGTACTCCGCGCGCGGTAGGGCCGGTCACTCCCCCGGGCCGACGCGAGATCCCGTCTGTGACCGGCAGGCTCGGTGGTATGAACGAGACAGGTGCTCCGCTGGTCGAGGTGACCGGGCTGACGAAACGCTACGGCGACACCCTCGCGGTCGACGGTGTCGATCTGACTGTCCTTCCCGGGGAGGTCTACGGGTTCCTCGGGCCGAACGGTGCCGGGAAGACGACGACGCTCCGGATCCTGACCGGGCTGATCGCGCCGACGAGCGGTGACGTGCGGGTTCTCGGCGGTGCGCCGGGGCAGGCCGACGTACTCGGCCGGACCGGGTCGATGATCGAGTCGCCCGCGTTCTACCCGTACCTGTCCGGTCTGGACAACCTGCGGCTGCTGGCCGAGTACGCCGAGGTGCCGCGGCGGAAGGTCGACGAGGTGCTGGAGCTGGTCGACCTGACCGATCGGGCCCGGGACCGCTTCTCGACGTACTCCCTGGGGATGAAGCAACGGCTCGGCGTCGCCGCGGCGCTGCTGAAGGATCCCGAGCTGGTGATCCTGGACGAGCCGACGAACGGGCTCGACCCGGCCGGGATGCGGGACATGCGCCGGCTGATCCGCGAGCTCGGCTCCGACGGCCGGACGGTGCTGCTGTCCAGCCACCTGCTCGGCGAGGTCCAGCAGATCTGCGACCGGGTCGGCATCATCAACTCCGGCCGGATGGTTGCCGAGCACAACGTCGAGGATCTGCGCGGCGAGCAGGAACTGGTCGTCCGGGCCGCGCCGCGAGAGCGGGCGCAGTCGATCCTCACCGACTTCCTCGGTGCCGGGACGGTGCACCAGTACGACGAGACGCTGCGGGTGAAGGTGCAACCGGACAAGGCCGCCGAGGTGAACCGGATCCTGGTCGAGGCCGGGATCGCGGTGTCGGAGTTGCACAGCACGGAACGGGCTCTCGAGGACGTGTTCTTCGAGCTCACGAGCGAGGAGAAGGCCGATGTTGGGTAGTTACCGCGCGGAGGTGCTGAAGCTCCGCAAGCGTTCCGCGGTCTGGGTGCTGTTCGGCGCCGGACTGGTGCTGAGCCTGATCTTCGGCTACCTGCTGCCGTACCTGGGCTACGCCACCGGCGACGAGAACCCGCAGACCGACGGCGTACCGCGCGGCGAGATCTTGCGCGGGATGCTGCCGGAACGCGTCATGGACAACACGATCGGCGGCTACCCGATCTTCGCCGGCGCGCTCGCGCTGGTGCTGGGCGCGATCGTGGTCGGCGGCGAGTACACCTGGGGCACGCTCAAGACCATCCTCACCCAGCGCCCTGGCCGTGCCGCCGTCCTGGCCGCACAGTTCCTCGCCCTGGCCACGATGATCGCCGTCTGGGTGCTCGGGATCTTCGCCGCCTGTGCGCTCTGCAGCATCGGTATCGCGGCCGCGGAGAACGGCTCGATGGACTGGCCCGGCGTGACGGCCATCCTCGAGGGACTGGCCGGTGGCTGGCTGGTGCTGATGATGTGGTGCCTGGCCGGTGCGGTCCTGGCCGTTGCCTTCCGCAACGTCGCGCTACCGATCGGGCTCGGCGTGGTCTGGATCCTCGGGATCGAGACGTTGCTGGCCGGTGTGGTGAGCAGCCTGCTGCCGGACCTGGACGTCGTGTCCAACGCGTTGCCGGGCACGAACGCGGGTTCGCTGGTCTTCGCGGTGACGGGTATGGCGGCCGCCGACGCGCCGCCTGGGGTGCACGACGCGGTCGGCGGCGGGCGTGCCCTGCTGACCTTGCTGGCCTACTGCGCGATCTTCGCCGTCCTGGCCGCCTGGACGACTCGTCGGCGGGACGTCACCTGATCCCCGCGTGGACCAGCGCGAGCTCGCAGAACATCGCGTTCGCCCAGGAGAACCATTCGCGGGTGTACTGCGACGGATCGTCGACGTCGAACCCCTCGTGCATCTGGCCGGTACCGCCAGTGGTGTCCCGGAGGAGCTCCAGCAGCCGCTGGCGCTCCTCCGCCGACGTACTGGAGATCCCCTGCACAGCAAGGGCGATGTGCCACACGTAGTTCGGCGGGGTGTGCGGGCTGCCGATGCCGGCAGCGTGCGAACCGCTGTAGTAGAACGGATTCTCCGGGCTCAGCAGCAGCCGGCGCGTCGCCAGGTACGTCGGATCGTCCGCGGCGGCGTACCCGGTCAGCGGGATCGACAGCAGGCTCGGCATGTTGGCGTCGTCGATCAGCAGCACCCCACCCATCCCGTCGACCTCGTAGGCGTAGACGCGGCCATGGACAGCGTGCTCGACCGTGCCGTGCTGGGCGATCCCGTCGTCGATGTCGGCCCGCAGCTCCTTCGCCCGAGTGGCCAGCCCCGAGTCGTTCAGGACCTCGGTGGCGATCACCTCGAGATACCCGAGCACGACCGACGCGAACATGTTGCCGGGCACGTTGAACCCGAGCTCGGTCGCGTCGTCACTCGGCCGGAACGCACTCCACGACATCCCGGTCGGCCGGGTCAGCCGTCCGCGTCCCTCCCGGACCAGGGTGTCCGTCGGTACGTCGTCATGCCGCTGGAACCGGTACGGCGACCTGTTCTCGTGATCCTGCTCGACCGTCCACAACGCGATGATCGCCTCGGCCGCGGCCTTGAACCGCTCGTCGATCACGTCGGCCCGGCCGGTGATCCGCCAGAGCCGGTAGGCCAGCTCGAGCGGGTAGCACAGCGAATCGATCTCGTACTTGCGTTCCCACACCCACGGCGACATCTCGGTCTCGTCGGTGACATGACCGGCACCATTCGGCGAGCGGTTGAACGCGTTCGCGTACGGGTCGAGTACGACGTACTCCAACTGCCGGTGCAACACGCCGATCAGCACATCCTGCAAGGCCTGATCCTCAGGACACAGCAGCAGATACGGCCGCAGCTGGGCGGCCGAGTCGCGCAGCCACATCGCCGGGATGTCGCCGGTCAGCACGAACGTGGTCCCGTCGGGCAGCCGCTCGGCCACCGCGGGCAGGTTCTCCGCCATCGATCGCCGGAACATCTCCGCGATCACCTCGTCGCCGGTGGCCCGGCGAACCTCCTCGGTGGCGCGGGCCAGCACCTCGGCATCGATCATCAACAGACTTCACCTTTCAGCAACGAGTTGGCCTTCCGGCAGGAGCACCGACGGGTTCGGTGAGAAGGTCTGGTCGAGCACCAGGCTGGCCGCTCCGATCGCGCCGACGTCCGCGCCGAGCGCCGTACCGGCGACCTCGAACGGGTGCACCGAGCGGACCAGGAAGCGTTCTTTCAAGGCGGTCTGGACGGCGTCGCCGAAGAACGGCGCGAGCTGCTCCCAGTGCGGGCCGCCGAACACCACCCGCTCGAGGTCGAGCAGGTTCGCGATGTCCTCGACCACCTTCGCGATCCGCTCGGCCAGAGCCACGACGATCTCCCGGGCCACCCCAGGTCCGGCGGCCAGCGCGCACAGCTCGGCGAACGCCGCGTCCACCGCCTGCCGGTCGTCCGGATCGATGCCCTGGGCAAGTACTCCGGCCTGGACCGCCTGCTGCACCAGGTAGCGCGGCTGGCTCGTCTCGCCGACGCAGCCGCGCCGTCCGCAGTAGCAGACCGGGCCGTCGGGGTCGACGATCACGTGCCCGATCTCGCCGACGTTGCTGGACGAGCCGCGCACCACCTCGTCGCCGATCACCAGCCCGGCCCCGATCCCGGTGCCGAGGTAGAAGAACACGAAGCTGCCATGCCGGTCCGAGCCGGCTGCCCACTTCTCGGCGGCGGCCGCAGCGGTCACGTCCTTGTCGAGCAGCACCGGCAGGCCGGTCCGCTCCCGCAGCTCGTCGCGCAGCGGGACGAGGTGCCACGCGGACAGGTTGGGCGGATCCACGACGACTCCGCGCTCCACATCGATCGGACCGGGCGCGGCGATGCCGGCGCCGATCACGCGCTCGCGAGGCGCCCCGGCCTGGTCGATCACGTCCTCGATCGTGGCTGCGATCCGATCGATCAGCACATCGGGATCGTCGGCGTACGGTGTGCCGACGCTGCGCCGGGCGACCACTTCGCCGGTGAGGTCGAGCACCACGACGGTCACGACGGCCGGGTCCAGGTGGACGCCGACGGCGTACTGGCCGGACGGCTCGAGCTCGAGCAGGGTCCGCGGTTTGCCGAGGCCGGTGCTCTTCTGCCGGCCCGCCTCGCGGACGAGGCCGGCGTCGAGCAATCGCCGGATGATGTTGGAGATCGCCTGTCCGGACAGACCTGTCGCCTCGGCCAGCTCCACCCGGCTGAGCCGTTCGGTCCGCCGGATCGCGTCCAGCACGACCGCGTCGTTGAAACCGCCGACACGATCCAGATTGGTCCCCCGGCGTACTGCCACTAGTCCCCCAGCTGTCACGGTGAAACCGGATCCGCGCCCCACGCACGTGACCAGTCGTACTGGATCGTCTCGGCGCCGGATCGCCACGTGTTCGGCGCGGTGTTCACCAGCCAGTCGGCCGGCTCGATCCCGGACGCGTCTCCACCACTGAGCGCCAACCGTATACCTTCGCTCAACGCGCGATCAGACTGCTCGGTCCGGGCGGCCGGATCGACCGAGACGAAGAGCGCCGTACCCGATCGTGCGACCAGGTCGAGGAACCGCTGGTTCAGCTCCCACGGCGTCTGCGGCGTGCACGGGACGCAGTCGGCATCGACGGCGAAGAACCGGTTGTGCTGCGGCAACCGGAACGCGAGCGTGTTGACGCCCATCTTCCGGGTCCGCTCCCAGTCCCGGCCCGAGGTGTCGTCCCCAGTTCGCTGTACGTCGACCAGTCCGGCCGCGAGGTGGCCGACGGTGTTGCAGCCGATCAGTACGACGCCATCCGCGGCCGACCGGATCTCGCGATAGAACGCGAGCACGATCTCGGCCGTCGTCCGCGTGGGGTCGTGGAACTGCCAACCGCTGTTGGTGAGCTCCGAACCCATCGCCGGTCCGAACCGGCCGAAGACGTCGTACGTGCTGAAGTCGTGCTTGACGAGCTCGAAACCCCAGTCCTTGAACCGCTGCAGATCCGTGCGGACCTGGTCCAGGACCTGCGGGTACGACGGGTCGAGCGCACGGCCGTCGGCGACACCGGCACGACCCCATCGGCCGGCCTCGCGGACCCGCAGCGGACGGAACCACAGTCCGGGGCGGGCGCCGATCTCCTTGATGGCTGCAGCGGTCAGAGCCATGTCGTCGAAGACTCCGGGCGTGCCCGCGTCCCATGGTCCGCCGGACGCGATGCCGCCCGGGTACCAGCCGTCGTCCACCACGCTGAACGGCTTGACCGGGTGACCGTCGGCCAGCTCGACGATGGCGGTCGCGTCGACCTGTGTTGCCTTTTGGTCGAAGTTCTCGCCGTAGGCGTAGTACCAGTTGTTCGCCCCGACCACCGGCGCGGGCTCAGGTCGCGCCGGTAGCCGGGAACTCATGGCGGCGACCGCTGCGTGCAGGGTCAGCCAGGGCGTGCCTGCGTCATCGAACCGCCGGACGGTCGCGGCGGTGAGGGTGCGCCCGTTCAGCTCGGTCGGGCTGCCGCCGTTGCGGAGGTCGAGCCAGAGGGTGAAACCGTCCGCGTCGACCGTCCACGAGCAGAACGCGTTCGGCTGGACGTCCACACCGGCGCCGGTGGTCCGGCCGGTCCGCGGGTCGTGGGCGAGGAAGTACCACGGCAGCAGTCGCTCTGGCTGCTGATGCCGCCATTGGAGGTCGCCGTACGAGCGCTCCCAGGCGTCGCCGAGGATCAGTGCCTCGGCGGGCAGTGGTTCGGACCAGCGGACGGCGACGCGGGAGATGGTCCGTGCGCTGACGCCAATGGTGCCGTCGGACCACGTCACCTCAACGCCTGCCGCCGACCAGGTGGCGCCGTTGCGGACGGCTGTGGTCAGGGTGTCCGAGGGGCCGACCTGGACGAAGACCGCGCTCGGTTCGTTCACCTGACTCCCTTGCGGACGGAATTTCCCCACAGACTTTAGTTAGTCGGTGGAGACAGCGTCAAGACTCGCTACAGCCTCGATGAGACGGTCGACATCGGACTGGTCGGTGTACGGCGCGAGCCCGACGCGGACGGCTCCGGCGGCGCCCAGACCGAGGTGCCGAGCCGGCTCGTAGGCGTAGAACGAGCCCGCCGGCGCGTTGACATTCACCGCCGCGAGACGCTCTGCCACTGCGGACGGTGTCCAGCCCTCGACGGTAAAGAGCAAGGTCGGCGTACGACGCGCTGCGTGGCCGTAGAGCGTGACGCCGGGGATCGCCGCCAGCCGGGCTTCCAGGTCGTCCCGAAGGTTGTCCTCGTACGCCTCGACGAGCTCCAGCGAACTCTGCAACCGCTCACGCCGGGTCGCGCCAGTGCCACCGAGTCCGGCCAGGAAGTCGACGGCCGCGGTGGTGCCGGCAAGCAGCTCGTACGGCAGGGTACCCAGCTCGAACCGCTCCGGTACGACGTCCGTCGCCGGCGCGAGCTTGTCGGGCCGCAACGTCTCGAGCAGCTCCGGCGACGCGGTGAGAGCGCCGAGATGCGGACCGAAGAACTTGTACTGCGAGCAGACGTAGTAGTCGGCGTACGTCGCGTCGATCGGGGCGTGCGCGGTCAGGTGGACGCCGTCGACGTACAGCAGCGCGCCGGCCTGGTGGACGAGGTCGGCGATGCGGATGGTGTCGGGTCGGGTGCCGATGAGGTTGGACGCGCCGGTGACCGCGACCAGCCGGGTGCGGTCGTTGAGGAGCGGCGCGATGTCGTCGAGCTCGGACGTCTCGGTGTCGAAGCCGAGCCAGCGGATCGTGGCACCGACCGCCTCGGCGGCCTGCACCCACGGACGGACGTTCGCGTCGTGGTCGAGGCGACTGACGATGATCTCGTCGCCGGGCGCCCAGGTCTTGGCGAGCGTCCTGGAGAAGTCGTAGGTCAGCTGGGTCATGCTGCGGCCGAACACGATGCCGAGGGGGTCCGTGCCGAGCAGGTCGGCGATCGCCTCGCGAGCGGCCACGACGATCTCGTCGGCCCGGCGTTCGGCGGCGGTGAGCGTGCCACGGTTGGCCATCGCCGACGTCATCGTGGTGGCCACTGCATCGGCTACCACCTGCGGAGTCTGGGAACCACCGGGACCGTCGAAGTGCGCGGCCCCTTCGTCGAGGGCGGGGAACTGCTTCCGGACAGCAACAACATCGAAGACACCCATGACGGTCATCCTCTCCCGACGCCCTCGTAACTGCCACCGGTTGTCCATTTCCACCGAGAACTGCCCGATGGCGGGCAAATTTGTCCAGGTTGTCGGTCGGGTAGTGCAGGATGTCAGGAGTGAGCACCGTGACGACTACTGACCGGGTCCCGCTGCAGGCCTGGCTTCCGACGATGCTGGCCCTGGCGGCCATCTGGGGTTGCAGCTTCCTGTTCATCTCCGTCGGCGTCCGGGAACTGCATCCGCTCTACCTCGCGCTCGGCCGGGTGATCGCCGGCTCGCTGGTACTGCTGATCATCCTGGCCGTGAAGCGCGAGTCGCTGCCTCGTGATCCGCGGATGTGGGTGCACTCGTTCGTGGTCGGCGCGGTCGGGTCGGCGATCCCGTGGACGCTGTTCGGGTACGGCGAGCAGCGGATTCCGTCCCTCCTGGCGGGGATCTGGAACGGCATCACCCCACTCGTCGTGCTGCCGATCGCGGTGCTGATCTTCCGGACCGAGACGTTCTCGCTGCAGCGGGTGCTCGGGCTGATGGTCGGGTTCGGCGGCATGCTCGTCGTACTCGGCGCGTGGAACGTCCAGGGCGGCGCGGACCTGACCGGTCAACTGCTGTGCATGCTCGCGGCCGTCTGCTACGGCTTCGCGGTGCCCTATCAGAAGCGGTTCATCGCCGGCACGACTCTGTCCGGCACGGCGTTGTCCGCCAGCCTGCTGATCTGCGCAGCAGTGCAACTCGCGGTGGTCGCGCCGATCGTCACCCGGGAGGCGCCGCCGGCCCCGTGGTCGCTGTCGATCGAGGTCGTCGGCAGTGTGCTCGCGCTCGCTGCGCTCGGGAGCGGGCTCGCGTTCGTGCTCAGCCTGCGCAACATCCGGCTGATCGGCGCCAGCCGGTCATCGATGGTGACCTACCTGATGCCGATCTTCTCGATCCTGGTCGGCGTGATCGTGCTGCACGAGCACATCACCTGGTACCAGCCGGTCGGCGCGCTGATCGTCCTGCTCGGCGTTGCGGTCTCGCAGGGTGTGTTGCGAAACCTCAGGCGAAAGCCGGCACTCGCTGCCGAAGCGTCAGCGGCGTAGGTTCGGCACCGCGGCGACCACCACGGCGATCAGGGCCAGCACAGTCCCAGCGACGACCGGGAAGGTGACGGCCTTGTCGGCGGCCGGGACGAACAGGTCGATGAACAGGCTGGCGATCAGCTGACCGGCGATCGTCCCCAGCCCGAGGACGAACACGCCCACCACCCGGACGACCGCCGCGGCCGCACTGATGAAGATCACTCCGCAGGCGCCGCCGAAGTACAGCCACGGCTCGCTCGGCAGGTGCTGCGGTGCGCCGCGCAGAGTGAGGTCGGCGAGGAAGACGATCAGCAACGCGGCGAAGCCGGCGAGGAAGTTGACCACGCCGGCCGCGATCGCGCCGTACGCGTCCCGCGAGGCAGTACGGGCGACACGTCCGTTGATGGCCTGCTGGACCGCCGTACCGATGCCGCCCAGTGCCGGCAGTACGGCGAGCAACAAGCCGTCAGGGTGACTCAACTGCGAGGACACCGCGAGTACGACGGCTGCCAGCGCCAAGACCGCTCCGACGACACGGAGCGTGGTGTACGGCTGTGGACCGGCCGGACCGAAGCCGAGGCGATCGACGACGAGACTGCTGACCGCCTGCCCAGCCACGACCGCCACCGTGAAGACGGCGACCCCGATCACGGACACCGTGATGGACTGCGTCGCGACCACGAAAGCGCCCGCCACTCCCCCGATGCACTGCCACCAGCGCAGACCGCCGTGGCCGCGCATCGGCGTCCGGATCGCCCGCCAGACGTTGCCGAGTGACCGGCGGATCGGCGGGACCAGCGCCGTACCGATCAGCAGGATCAGCAGGCCGGTGCCGAACGAGATCAGCGCGGCCGCGACGCCGTCGGCGAGGACCTGACCGAGTTCGCCGTTGAGCCGGGACTGAACAGCGACCAGCATCCCGATGCCGAAGGCTGCGCTCAGACCGACGATCTGGTGATGCCGGGCCGAGCGGGCAGGGCGGATGGCGGTCGTTGTCACCCCTCCATCATGACCGTAGCGCCTCTTGCTCCTGACACCAGGTCCACCCTATGACCGTCGGATCAGCGCCAGATACATCGCGTCGGTGCCGTGCAGGTGCGGCCACAGCTGGACGTCGGGGCCGTCGCCCAGGTCGAGCACACCCGGGAACAGCGCTCGGGCGTCCTCGATCACGGCGTCGTCCCGCTTGCCGAGCACGGCGTCCACGACAGCGCGGGTCTCGTCGGGATGGGGCGAGCAGGTGACGTACGCCACCACTCCCCCCGATCGGGCCGACGTGATCGCCGAGTCGAGCAGGTCCTCCTGCAACGGCCGGAGCTCGACGACGTCCTCCGGCGTACGGCGCCAGCGGGCTTCCGGGCGACGGCGAAGCGCACCGAGGCCGCTGCACGGCACGTCGGCGAGCACCCGGTCGAACGACCCGGCCGGCCAGGTCGGCTTGGTGCCGTCGCCGACCAGGACCTTGTGGTCGCCGGGGATCGCACGGAGGTTGGCGCGGACGAGGTCGGCGCGGTGCTTGAGCGGCTCGACGGCCGTCAGCTGGCCTTCGCGCTGCTGAGCGAGTGCCGCGAGCAGCGCAGACTTCCCGCCTGGCCCGGCGCAGAGGTCGAGCCACTTGGTGTCCGAGCCGTCGAGCTGAGCCGTCGCCAGCGCGACCGCGACTAGCTGCGAGCCCTCGTCCTGAACGCCCGCCCTGCCGGTGGCCACGGCGTGAATCCGGCCGGGATCGCCACCACCCTGCAACACCGCCGCGTACGGCGACCAGGGAGCCTTCGAAGCACCCGCCTCGACCAACTCGTCCACATCCGAAAGCCCCGGCCGAGCCACCAGCGTCACCCTAGGCGGCTCGTTATCCGCGTCGAGTAGCCGCTCCAGTCCCGTCCCAGGGGTCGTGGAACCGCTCGGCGGCTCGGCCGCCCTTTCTCCCAGCGCTTCGACGAAAGCTTCGATCACCCAGCGGGGATGGGCTTTGGCGATCGCCAGATGGCCGAGGCGGTCCTCGTCGGCGGACGGCGCCACGGCGGCGATCCACTGGTCGAGGGAGCGCTGGCTGATCTTGCGGAGGACGGCGTTGACCAGGCCGCTGCGTTTCTGGCCGATCTCCGAGCGGGTCAGCGTCACCATCTCGCTGACCGCGGCGTACGAGTCGACCCGCATCCTTAGCAGCTGATGCGTGCCCAGGCGGAGCAGGTCGAGCAGCTCGGGGTCCAGGTCGGCGATTGGGCGGGACACGTTGCGGGCGAGGAAGGCGTCGTACGTGCCCTGCCAGCGCAATGTGCCGTGCACGAGTTCGGTGCAGAACGCGGCGTCCCGGCCGCTGAGACGTTGCTCGCGGAGCGCCTTGTTGAGCGCGAGGTTCGCGTACCCGCCCTCGGCGGTCACCTGCCGGATCACCTGATACGCGACGCCGCGAACCCGATCCGGCCGCCGCTGCGGCGCCCGATTACGAGGCGAACGGTCACTCACGCCTCCACCTCGCTGGCGCTCGGTTCCGGCGTGAGCGACAGCACTGCTCTACCCATTGTTCGCTCGCTACGCTCGCTCACGCGGACGGTCCCAGCCGATCCTCATCAGTGAGCCGGACGCCACGGGCCCAGTCGGCCGCGGCCATCGGCTTCTTGCCCTGCGGCTGAACCGTCACCAGCTCGACCGCCGTGCTGCCGGTCCCGACCTTCACGCTCGACTTGGTCGCCTGCAGCTCACCAGGCTTCAGCTCCTCGTCGGTCCGCCGTACGGCGAGCACCTTCAACCGCTCACCGCGGAACGTGGTCCACGCGCCCGGCGACGGGTTGCAACCGCGCACCAGCCGGTCCACCCGCTGTGCCGGAGCACTCAGATCCAGCTCGGCGTCCTCGACGTTGATCTTCGGTGCCAATGTGACACCGTCAGCCGGCTGCTCCCGCGCCTCGAGTACGCCGGCCTCGACCCCGTCCAGGGTGTCGACCAGCAGCTTCGCGCCGGACTCGGCCAGCCGGGTAAGCAGGTCACCGGACGTGTCCTCGGGACCGATCGGCTCGGTCAGTACGCCGTACACCGGGCCGGCATCGAGCGCCTTCACGATCCGGAACGTGCTCGCCCCGGTCACGTCGTCACCGGCGATGATCGCGTGCTGCACCGGCGCGGCACCCCGCCAGGCCGGCAGCACCGAGAAGTGCAGGTTGATCCAGCCGTGCGCCGGGATGTCCAGCGCTGCCTGCGGCAACAATCCGCCGTACGCGACGACCGGGCAGCAGTCCGGCCCGATCTCGGTCAGCCGGGCCAGGAACTCGGGGTCGCTCGGCTTGACCGGTTTGAGGACCTCGATCCCGAGCTCCTCGGCGAGCTGGGCGACCGGCGACGCGACCAGCTTGCGGCCACGACCGGCCGGTGCGTCCGGACGGGTGACGACGGCAACCACTTCGTGGCGGCTGGCAACAATCGCCTTAAGCGCGGCGACAGCTGGTTCCGGCGTACCGGCGAAGACGACTCTCACAGACCGAATCCGTTCATCGAGTGCGGGGACACCTTCACTGTCGGTACGCCGCCGAGGCCGGACCAGTCCGCCTCACGGATCGCCTTCATCGCCTGCTTGCGGGTCTCGGTGTCGAGCCGGTCGATGAACAGGACACCGTCCAGGTGGTCGGTCTCGTGCTGGATGCAGCGGGCCAGCAGGTCCGAACCCTCGATCACGACCGGGTCGCCGTACATGTTGAAACCCCTGGCGATCACCGACTGGGCGCGGAGGCAGTCGAAGGTGAGGCCGGGGAGCGACAGACAGCCCTCCGGGCCGAACTGCTCGTCCGCGGACAGCGTCAGCTCCGGGTTGACCAGGTGCCCGAGCTCGCCGTCGATGTGCCAGGTGAAGACGCGGAGGCCGACGCCGATCTGGGGCGCGGCCAGGCCCGAGCCGGGGGCGGCCTGCATGGTGTCGGTGAGGTCCGCGACCAGCCGGCGCAGCTCGGCGTCGAAGTCGAGGACCGGCGCGGCCTTGGTGGTCAGGACGGGGTCGCCGAACAGGCGGATGGGTGTGACCGACAACAGACTCTCCACAGCGCTCCACGGACCTGGACCTGGCAAGTCTAGTTGGCTCCGCCGGTGGGCCCGGGCCGGGAGGGGGCCTCCACATTGTTGCCACAAGCACGTACTGTGGTCTCAGGCGTACCTACAGTCACAACCGTCACACGCCCAACGGGAGACCCAATGCCCACAGCAGCACGGGGGGCAACTCTGATCATCCTGGGTGCCTTGCTGGCCCAGGCACCCCTCACCGCAGCGGCCTACGAGCCGCGCGAGCCAGACGCCCGTACGACGTCCGCCGCGCCGACCACCGGGTCGACGACCGCCGAGCCGACCACTGTGCCGACGACCACGGTGCCAACGACCGCGGTGCCCGCCACCGAGCCGACCGTCACGCCGACTCCCACCGAGACTCCGAGCCAGCCTGTCGCCGAGCCCCCGGCGGCACGCTCGTGGAGCGAGGTGGTGAAGCAGGTGACCGAGACCTCGCCCAACGACCTGGAGCTGCGGGCCGCCGACAGCTCGGCCCGGACGTCCTCGGTGATGCGCTGCTTCAAGCTCGAGGAGGAGAACTACTGCCTCGGGCTGGGCTTCGTGGACCAGGTGCCGAGCGGTGCGGAGCTGCAGACGATGATCAGCCCGCCGAGCGTGAGCGCGGCCGGTGAGGTCGGCGTCGAGCAGGACATCCCGACCGGTGATCTCACCCCGCAGGCGTTCGTCGCGGAACGCGCGTCGATGCCGAAGAGCGCCCGCGTCAACGTCGAACTCGACGAGATGCAGGCCGCCTGGGACGGCCGCGACAAAGCCCGCGCTCTCCGGTTGCTGGATGCCCCCACCGAGCCGACTCCGGCACCCACGCCATCCCCGACCTCCACGCCATCCCCGACGCCCACGCCGTCCCCGACGCAGACGCGGACGCGGACTGCGCCGACTCAGGGGACGCCGACGCCGGTGCCTACTCCGGTTGCCCCGGTGAAGCTGCCCACGTCGTCGTACATCATGAAGGGGTTCCGGACCTCGCAGGAGAAGGGGTACTGGTGCGGTCCGGCGACGTTCCAGTCGATCGACTGGGCCGACGACAACCAAAGGGACACCCAGGCGTCCTGGGCCAAGGACCTCGGCACCACGACCTCCGGTACGGCGATCTCCGCGATGGTCAAGCAGACCAACCTGAAGACCAACTGGGACCTCGCGGCCGGCACCTACATCGTCCAGAGCGTCGGCCACTGGAACGCGCAGAAGTTCTTCACCGTGCACCAGAACCACCTCGGCGACGGTCAGCCCGCGCCGATCATCGAGCACACCCAACTGCTGAAGCGCTACTTCCCGTACCTGGCCTTCAACCACAGCGGCCACTACCAGGTCGGCCGCGGCTACGACCGGGCGAAGGGCACCATCGCGATCTACGAGGTGTTCAACGAGCGCCGGTTCAACAGCCGCGGCAACGTCACCGACGGCCCGAAGAACATCCCGGCGACCGCCCTGTTCAACGCGACCCTGGCCAACTCGTTCAAGAACATCGGCCTCTGACCGCATGCGTCGTCCACCCGTCGCGGTCGTTGCCGTCCTGCTGCTCGTCACCGGCTGCTCTTCGTCAGACACCAGCACAAGTCAGACACCGGGCACAAGTCAGACACCGAGCACGGCAATACCGCCGACAACACCGACCACCACACCATCAGCGCCCACCGACACCGGTACGGCGCTGCCGGTGTGGACCAAGCTGATGCGGCAACCCGTCGACGGCCTGCACCTGGTCACGCAGCAACGCACGTACCTCGTCACCCGCGGCAGCGACGAGGCGGGCACGACGACCATCACCGACCGGACCAGCAAGAAGGTCGTCGTTCGGCATGTCCCGCCGGCCGGCTTCGTCGCCCAGTCGCCGGTGGTCATCGACGACCGGTGGGCCCTGATCGAGGACATCCGCTCCGAGGGCCCGGATCCGGAGATCCGCGTCTACCGCTACGACCTGACCACCGGCCGGCCCGCAGACCTGAGCAAGCAACTGCCCAGGGTCTCCGAGCCCGAGATCGGCGCCTCCGACGGCACCTTCGCCTACAGCTCGACCGACGCACGCAACCGGTCCTGCCTGATCGTCGCCGAACTCGCCACGCTCAGGTCGCGGACCGTCGCGTGCGTGCCGAATCCCGGGTACGTCGCCGATCCGGTGGTGTCGGCCGACACGGTGACGTTCAGCGAGATCACCGCGCCGGAGACCTCCCACCGCTGCAAGCGCATCCTGACCGCCGCGCTCTCCGGCGGCCAGGCGCGCCCCGTGCCGGCGGCGACGAAGTGCATCCAGTGGAGCGGTGCTTCCTTGCGCGGGGCAACGGTGTGGTCGGAGGTCGGGGCGACCGATCCGGACCAGTTCCAGAGCAAGGCCTACGTCCGTGAGTCGGCCGACTCTCCCGCCCGTGCTCTCGGCGTGATCGTCACCGACACGATCATTGCCTGCGGCCAGTGGATTCTCTGGGAGACCAGAACCGTCGACAACGGCGCCGAGGCGTACCAGATCAACCGCTGGCGTCCCGGCCTGCAGCAACCGCAGCGCGTCTACACCGGCAAGCCCGGCACCGCGCTGACTCCGCTGACCTGCCAGGACAACACCGTCTACGTCGAGGCGGCCCAGCTCGCGACCACCCCGACGTACACGGAAACCTTCTCCGCGCCGGCTACTTGAGCGGCAGCCCGCGGTCGCGCAGGTGCTTGCGCAGCGTCGCGGCGTCGGTGAAGAGCTCGGCGTCGAGGCCGACCGCGCGGGCACCGTCGACGTTGTACTGCACGTCGTCGGTGTAGAACGTGCGCGCCGCGTCCAGGTCGTACCGCTCCAGCAGGATCCGGTAGATCTTCTCCCCCGGTTTCACCGTCTCCTCGACCCCGGACACGACCTCACCGTCGAACCCGGTCAGGATCGGGAACGTCTCCTTCGCGATTTCCCATTTCTCCGCCGAGAAGTTGGTCAGCGCGTACGTCGGGATGCCCAGCTCACGGAGCTCGGTGACGAGCTCGACGGTGTCCTCGAAGAGGCCCTTGACCATCTGCAGCCAGCCGGTGTCGTACGCCTCGATCCACTCGGCGTGCTGCGGGTGCAGCGCGGTCAGCTCCGCGATCGCCTCCGCCCACGGCCGGCCGGCGTCCTGCTGCTGGTTCCACTCCCGCGTCGTCACCTCGGTCAGGAACCGGGTCCGCTCCTGCTCGTCGGGGATCAGGTCGGCGTACAGATAGTCCGGGCTCCAGTCCAGCAGCACCCCGCCGATGTCGAACACCACCACGTCGATCGTCCGCTCCGTCATGTCCGCAACCCTATGCGAACGGCGCCGCGGCCTTGACGGTCCGCAGGATCGGCAGGGTCTCCAGCGCGGTGACGGACTCCAGGGCGCCGAGCCGCTCGGTCAGATAGGTGTGCAGGGCGTCGGGACTGGCACACAGAGCATGGGCGACGAGATTGGTGCGCCCTGTGGTTGCCGCGACGAAGGCGAGTTCGTCGTGCTCGGCCAGGGCGCGCCCGACCGAGTCCACGTGCGCGGGAGGCACTGACATGCAGAGCATCGCGCTGGTGGTGACACCGAGCATTGCGGGGTCGACATCGACGTCGAAGAAGATCGCCTCACTGTGCTGCAACTCGTCGAGCCGGCGGGCCACGGTCGCAGCCGTCCATCCGGTGCGGTCGGCGAGATCCGCGAGGGTGGCACGCCCGTCCTGCCCCAGCGCGGTCAGCAACGTCCGGTCGCCGGCTCCGAGCGAGCGCCCCGGGCCGCGCTCGGTGGTGGGCGTGCGCAGAGCCGTCTCCTGATCCTGGGACAGGCTCTTGGCCCGTCCACGCCAGACGGTCGGCCCGCCGATGTAGACGTGTAGGAGGTAGTGGGCCGAGACCGACGTGATGCCCGCCGTCCGCGGGATGTCGTGCAGGAGCAGGGTGTTCCCGTCGCTCGGCGTGGTGTGGACGATGGACACGATCTCGGTCCCGCCCGATGCCAGTTTGATCCAGCTCGTGTCCGGCCGGCGTGCGAGCGCCGCCGCGAGATCCTGCGCGGCCTGCGGCGTGGCGGTCAGCCGGACGAGCCACTGAGCCCGACCCGCGCGCTGCGGATCCGGCAGGCCGACCACCCGCAGTCCGGCCTCCGCGCGCAGCCGGTTGTAGCGCCGTGCCACCGTCTGCGTCGACACCCCGAGCACAGTCCCGATCCGGCTGTACGGCGCCCGCCCGTCGATCTGCAGCGCATGGATCAGGCCCCGGTCGATCTCGTCCAGCATGAGAGGATCATCGCCCACAGCGGCCTCGATCGGAAGATTCCTGCAATCATCGCCGACTCGATGGAAGAACCGGCCACCCCGAAGCGATCGTGCTGGCATGACAAACAGGCAGAAGCGTTGGGTGGGGCTGATCGCCCTGCTGGTGGCGGAGGCGATGAACCTGCTGGACGCCACGATCGTGCAGGTCGCGGCCCCGGTGATCCACGGTGAGCTGGGCGGGCGCGCGGCGGACATTCAGTGGTTCAGCGCCGCGTACACCCTGCCGTTCGCGGCCCTGCTGATCACCGGCGGCCGGCTCGGCGACCGCTTCGGCCGGCGCCGGTTGTTCCGGCTCGGGGTCGCGGGGTTCGTGGTGACCTCGACGATCTGCGCGCTGGCGCCCGAGGCCGCCGTACTGATCAGCGCCCGAGCGGTCCAAGGGGCCGCGGCGGCGCTGGTGATCCCGCAGACGATCGGTCTGATCAGGAGCAGCTTCGACGGGCCGGACCTGCCCAAGGCACTCGGCAGCATCGGGCCGGTGATGGGTCTGGCGGGGATCTCCGGTCCGCTGCTCGGCGGCTTCATCACCGAGGTGAGCTCGTGGCGAGCCGTCTTCCTGGTCAACGTGCCGCTGGGCATCGGCGTACTGGCGCTGGCTCATCTCCTGCCCGAGTCACGGTCACCCAAGCTCCCGGGGCTCGACCTCATCGGCACGTGCCTGCTGATCATCGGTACGGCGCTCGTCGTCTACCCGATCCTGCAGTCGAGGGACTGGCTCCTCCTCCCGATCGGCGTCGCTGTCCTCGGTCTCACCGTCCTGCAGCAGGCACACTCCCCCGCGAAGCTCGTCGAGTTGAGCCTGTTCCGGAATCACGGCTTCGGGGCCGCGCTCATCACGTCGACGCTGTTCTTCGCTGTGATGAGTGGTCTGACACTGGTCGTCGTATTACATGAGCAACTGACTCTCAACCATGGCGTGATGCGATCCAGCCTCATGCTGCTGCCGTGGTCGGCCGTCTCGGGCATCGCCTCCTGGTGCGCCGGCCGGTGGCTGATCCCCCGGTTCGGTTCGCGGCTCATGTACGTCGGTCTTGGCGTACTGCTCGTCGGTGTGCTGGGTGCACATGTCTGGCAGTTGCCGATGCTTGGCGTGTGCGGGGTGGGTGTCGGTCTGTTCACGACGGCGTTCTTCACCGAGGCGTTGCACCGGGTGCAGCCCCAGGAGACCGGGTCAGCGGCCGGGCTGCTCAACGCGGTCCAGCAGTTCGGCGGGACGCTCGGCGTCGCCGGGCTGGGCACGATCTTCCTGCACCACCCGGCGACACCGGACCGAGCCTTCTGGGTCGCGACCGCGGTGATCGCGGCGACGGTCGCGACCGCTCACGTCATGCGGTCGCCGCGTTCGCGGCGGCTCGAGCGTGCAGCGCCGGCGCCAGCGCGTACTGCCCGATGAAGATCACCACACCGAGCAGCGCGCACCCTAGCCAGGTGGCGGTCGGGCCGAAGGACTCGAGGGCGTTCGTCCCGGCCAGCGGCCCGATCACCGTGCCGATGCCGAAGGCCATCCCGGACATGCCCATGTACCCGCCGCGCAGGTCGACCGGGGCAAGGTCCGCGAACACCGCACCGATCACCGCGGCGAACCCGATCTCCCCGATCGTCCACACCACGACCGACAACCCGTAACCCCACCAGTCGTGCACGACCGCACCGAGCCCGAACCCGAGACCGACGACCAGCATCGACGCCGCGAGCAGCTTCGGCCGGTCGAACCTCGCCAGCCGCTTGCCGAGGAACGGCTGGACCAGCACGATGACCACGCCGTTCAGCGCGATCACCAGCCCGTACGTCGACGACGGCAGACCGTCGTCCGCCATCGCTAGCGGCAGTGTCGAGTAGCCCTGGAAGTAGATGGTGGCGTAACCGATCTGGAGCAGGATCATCAGCAGGAACACGGTGTCCCGGAGCGCCACCGGCAGCAGTGGCCGGCGCGAAGTGCCCTCGTCCAGGGCCGGGCGGCTCTCCGGCACCATCGTCCAGATCACCAGGCCGGCGATCACCGACGTACCGGCGTTCAGCCAGAACAGCAGGCCGTAGCCGATCGACGCCAGCACACCCGCACTGACGGTGGAGATGGAGAAGCCGAGGTTGATGGCCCAGAAGAGCAGCCCGTACGCGCGGACCCGCTCACCCGGCTGGAGCAGGTCGGCCACGGTCGCCTGCACCGCCGGGCGGAACAGGTCGCCGAGCAGGCCGACGAGGAACGCCGCCGCCCAGATCATCGCCATCGACCGGACCGACCCCAGCAGGATCAGCGCGCCGGCGGTACCGAAGAAGCACATCAGCATGGTGACGCGGCGACCGATGCGGTCGGCCAGCCAACCGCCGACGAGCTGGGACGCGACCGAACCGGCACCGACCGCAGCCGCGACAGCACCCGCAGTACCGACCGAGAGCTGTCGGTCCTGGGTCAGGTAGAGGACAAGGAACGGCTGGACGAAGCTGCCGAGGCGGTTGACCAACTGGCAGACCCAGAGCGCCCAGAACGCCCGCGGGAGGGCGGGCGCGGGCGACTCGACGGCGGCGACAGTACTCATGAGGACAACTCTCAGGGGGCCGCCGAGGTGCTGTCGACGATTAGGTACAGGACTAATCGGTTAGGGTGGGGCGGTGATCACGATCAGGTTGAGCCCCGGCGACGTGGGCCGGATCCGGTTCGCGCTGTCGCCGGTGTGGGAGGCCGTCACCAGCGTGCGGGCGCTGAGCAACAACACCGCGCGCAGCGTGCACGGGCCGTGGTTGCAGAAGGTTCAGCCGATCATCGACGGCCCGGACCTGACGTTGCTGAGGGCACTCGTTCCGCCCGTCGGGTACATCCCGGACTTCATCACCCCGGCGCCGCCGCGCCGGATGACCGGCCTCGAGTCGGGCCTGGCCGCGATCGCCGCCACCCCCCACGAGCTCGTGGTCGACGAGATCGGCAAGCTGCACGACGAGACCCCTCACCCACTCCTGCCGGACCTGATCGCCCACCCGGCCAAGGCACTGGACCTGATCACCTCGGCCCTGGAGAGCTACTGGCGGCGGGCGATCGAGCCGGACTGGCGGCGGATGCGTTCGCTGTTGCAGGAGGATCTGGCGTTCCGGCTGGACGAGCTGGCCAGCGGCGGGATCGAGCGGCTGTTCCGCAACCTGCATCCGTCGGTGCGGTTCAGCGTCAGCCGGATCGAGATCGATCGGCCGTTCGCCTGTGACGGCGAGCCGATGGCCGGACAGGGCGTGCTGCTGGTGCCGTGCGTTTTCAGCTGGCCGGCCGGCCTGTCGGTGACCGCGGCGCCGCACGTGCCGACGATCACCTACCCGCCGCGCGGTCTCGGCCGGTTGTGGGAGGACCGACAGGACACCACGGACTCACCGCTCGCCGACCTGGTCGGGCGCACCCGCGCGGCGATCGTGAGTCACCTGGATCTGCCGATGTCGACAACACATCTGGCTCACCAGCTCGGGGTGTCGGCGCCGACGTTGAGTGTGCACCTCAGCATCCTGCGCAACGCCGGCGTGGTCGACTCGCGCCGCGACGGCCGGGCCGTGCTCTACTACCGCACCTCGCTCGGCAGCCAGCTACTCATCGCGGCCACTCCCCTGGCGTCGACTGCCTGACCATCAGCCGAAGCTCGGCGGATCCACCTGCACCCGGACCGAACCGGGATTCTTCTTCGCGCTCCGAGCGGACTGGGCCTCCTTCAACGTCCGCGCCAGGGCCGATCCAGCCGCCCGCGGCGTCCGCACGACCGCTCGCACCGTCTCGTCGTCGACGTCCACCGGGCCCAGGACCTCCAACCCAGCGGTTGCCGGCAGCAACTGACGGAGCCGGCCGATCAGATCGGTGACAGCCTCGGACGAACCGGTGAGCTCGGCCAGCTTGGCGGCCGGGGCCAGGCGGGCGGCCCGGCGTTCCTCGACCTCCCGGGCCGCGAAGCCCTCAGGGCTCCAGCGAACGACCGCCTGCAACGGCAACGCGGATGGTTCACCGACCAGGATCACGGCGCCGTCGGCGCGGACGAGAGCAGCCGCATTGAGCCACCGCCGTACGGCCTCCTCCGGAGCGCGCAGGTGCGGGCGAGCGAGCATCAGCCAGGTGTCGAGCAGCAGGGCCGCGCTGTAGCCGCCCTCGGCAACCGGCTCGGCTCCCGGTGTGCTGACGATCAACGCCGGCTTGTCCGGTACGACGTCCAGCACGTTGTCGCCACCCGACGTACGCACGACCAATCCGGGAAACGCGCGTCCCAACTCCTCCGCCGTACGACGCGCACCGACCACCGCGGCGCGCATCCGAGTGTCACCGCACTCCGGGCACCTGTGGTCAGCCGCAGGCCTCCCGCAGATGCTGCAGCTCGGCGGGCCGGCGCCACCGGTACGACGCAACGTCCCGCCACAAGTCGCACACCGCGACGGCGCCCGGCAGGTCTGACACACCAGACTCGGCAAATACCCCGCCCGCGGCACCTGCACCAGCACAGGCCCGGACCGCAGCCCCTCCCGCGCGATCTCGAACGCCCGGTGCGGCAACCGCGCTGCCCGAGCCCCCGGATCACGGGCGAGATCGGTGTCCGACTCCCCCGCGATGTGCACCGCGGGAGCGGCCGCCCGAATCACCGACCGGTCCGCGATCAGCTCTGCCGCGAACCCGGACTCCAGCAGCGTCGCATCCTCGACCGACCGCGCGAACCCACCGAGCAACGCGGCACACTGCTGCCGATACGCCCGCAACAGAAGGACTTCCCGGGCATGCGGATACGGCGCACGGGGCTCGGCGTACGAGTCGTCGCCGTCGTCCCACAACGCGACCAGGCCGAGATTCGCCACCGGCGCGAACGCGGCCGCCCGTGTCCCGATCACGACCCGCGCACACCCACGCAGCGCGGCGAGGAAGGCCCGGTAACGAGCCGTGGGCCCGAGATCCGCCGACAGCGTGACGAACCCGTTCGCACCGAGCACCGTCGTACAGGCCGCCGCCAGCCGGTCGAGATCACGAGCATCCGGCACGAGCAGCAGGGCACCACGACCCGATGCCGCACACACCGCCGCGGCCTGGGCGAATGCGAGCGCCCAATCAGCCCCCGGTACGGCGGTCCAGATCGCGCGCGGAGCCTCTGACCGACCGACCGCATCGAGGAAGCCCGACGGGTACGACGACCACTCGGAGCGAGAGGTGGACAGGGGCGGCGGCGCGGGCTGGTCGCAGCGCAAAGCCTCACCCTCGACCTTCGCGTGCCGTGGCGGGACGGCCAGGCGGGTCACGTCCGCGAAGACTCCGGCGTACCGGTCCGCGACGGCGCGGCAGAGGTCGGCGATCTCCGGCGTCAGCACCTGCTCGGGCGAGACGACCTTGCGGATCCGGGACAGCTTGCCCTCATGGTCGGAGGACTCGAGCCGCTCCAGCACGAACCCGTCCAGGTCCTTGCCGGCGAAGCGCACCTTCACCCGCACACCCGGCTGCGCGGCCTCGGCCAGGTCGTCGGGCACGAGGTAGTCGAACGTCCGGTCCAGGTGCGGTAACGAGACGTCGACCGCGATCCGGGCCACCGGCAACGCGGAGGTGATCCCGGCCGGCTCCTTCGTCCGGGACTTGCGAACGGTGTCCCGCAACAGCGTCAGCTGCTCCGGCGAGTCCCCGTTCGATGTCACCGGGAAACTCTAGTCCGCCCGGGCGACAGTGCGTGGGACGACGTCGGCCCGGCTGTGGACAACTCCCACAACCGGGCCGAACCACGTCGTACCACTAGCTGTTGATGGCGGCCTTCAGCTCCTCGACCCGGTCGGTCCGCTCCCAGGTGAAGTCCTCGCCGGTGCGGCCGAAGTGGCCGTTCCGCGCGGTCTGGGCGTAGATCGGCCGGAGCAGCTCCAGGTCGCGGATGATCGCGGCCGGCCGGAGGTCGAACACCTCGCGGACCGCGTCGCTGATCTTGTCCACCGGCACCTTCTCGGTCCCGAACGTGTCGACGTAGAAGCCGACCGGAGCGGCCTTGCCGATCGCGTACGCGACCTGGCACTCGACCCGGTCCGCGAGCCCGGCGGCGACGATGTTCTTCGCCACCCAGCGCATCGCGTACGCCGCCGACCGGTCCACCTTGGACGGGTCCTTGCCGGAGAAAGCGCCACCACCGTGCCGCGCCATCCCGCCGTAGGTGTCGATGATGATCTTCCGGCCGGTCAGGCCGGCGTCGCCCATCGGGCCGCCGATCTCGAACCGCCCGGTCGGGTTCACCAGCAGCTTGTAGCCGGCCGAGTCGATGTCGAACTGCTCGAGCACCGGGTCGACCACGTGCTTCTTGATGTCCGGGCTCAGCATCGAGTCCAGGCTGATGTCGGCCGCGTGCTGGCTGGACACCACCACGGTGTCGATCCGGACCGCCTTGTCACCGTCGTACTCGACCGTGACCTGGGTCTTGCCGTCCGGCCGCAGGTACGCCAGCGTGCCGTTCTTGCGGACCTCGGACAGCCGCTCGGACAGCCGGTGCGCGATCGTGATCGGCAGCGGCATCAGCTCGGGCGTCTCGTTCGACGCGTAGCCGAACATCAGTCCCTGGTCGCCCGCCCCCTGCAGGTCCAGCGCGTCCTGCGACGCGTCCGAGCGCGTCTCGTACGCCGTGTCGACCCCCTGCGCGATATCCGGCGACTGGCTGCCGATGGCCACGGTGACACCACAGGACGCGCCGTCGAATCCCTTCAGCGACGAGTCGTAGCCGATCTCCAGGATGCGTGCCCGCACGATCCCGGGGATGTCGACGTACGCCGTTGTGGTGACCTCACCCGCGACGACGACCAGACCCGTGGTGACCAGGGTCTCGACCGCTACGCGGCTCTTCGGGTCCTCGGCCAGCAACGCGTCGAGGATGGAGTCGCTGATCTGGTCAGCGATCTTGTCCGGGTGACCCTCGGTCACCGACTCGGACGTGAAAAGGCGCCTCGCCACAAGTTCTCCTCGGATTCCTCTTGTGCCGCGCGGCTGTGCTACGAACCGCGCGATCCCCCCATGCACCGGCGGTTGGCGATGCATCTTGGGAAGTATGCCAGCAGTTTCCGCCCGCGTCCCGGTGACGCTCCGAATTCATCCACTATCCGAGACTTGCGATCATATTCCGGACATTCGGCCGGTCGTCAGGCGTGCGGACCGACCGCCACGTCGCCCAGGGTGAGCGATGGTGTGCAGCCAAGCATCGCAGCCAACCGGTCCACCTCGGCCTCCAGCCGGCGCTGCCGGGCACGACTCAGGGACGTCAGCGCCTCGACAGTGACATGGAGCTTCCGGCCGGACTTCTTCTGGTGCCACACGCCGGCGACGATGCCGTCGACCAGCAGGAGCGGATAGTTGCCGGCCTGACCACGGGCGAGTGCTCTGGTGAACGCCTTGCCCGGGAAGAGCAACTCCCTGGGGAAGCTGCCGACACCGTAGGCGTCGAAGTACGGCAGCAACCTGACGCCGCGCACCGGCTCGTCCGGGAACTCGTCGTCGCCGGGCGCGCACCAGGCAGGTTGGCCGGCGAGCTCCACCTGAGGCAGGGCATCGAAGTACGGCGTGACGAAGCCGAGGGTGGTGTTGATCCAGCGCGCGAACTGCTGTGGGGTCGCGGGGCCATACGAGTACAGGTAGCGGTGGAGGAGCTCGGTGAACGCCTTCTCGCCGGGCATCGGCTCGAACGGCTTGAGGCGATGCGGATTCGAGTACGTCGTGTTGCGGCCGCGGTTCGGTCCGTAGCAGAGGACACCTGCGGTGGCGGCGTCCGGGATCACCTGCCGCCAGCGTGGCCAGTTGCCCTGGAAGGCCTCCATGACCGGATCACCTGCCCACGGGCCGGTCCGCCGTACGATCTCCTCGGTCAGTTCGTCGACGGTCAGGTCGTCCTGCGCCAGCGCATCACCGATCGCGGCGATCACCTGAGCGGTCTGCTCCGGCGTCATCCGGATGGCCTCCGGCCGCGGCGGACCGGGTGGCAGGGCCGACAACGCGCCTGTCCACAGCGGCAGGTCGTCGAGCGGCAGCAGATGCACGGTGCCACGCGGTCCGAACGACTTCACGACGCCGTCTGCCTGCTGAACCGTCTCCCGGGTCGCATCGTCGAGCCGGAGTGCGACAGACACCTCCCCCGCCGACAACACCTGCGCATGCGCACCACACATAGCCCGTACGGCGTCCGCGGCGGAGGCCGCCGGGTTACCTGCCAGGTGGTGTCGCCGCATCCGCCGGGCGACCACGGCCCGCCATGAGATCTCCATGACCCCGACGCTAACGCCAGAAGCGGACAGCTTCCGACCGCTATGACCCGCCGGTCAACCGGTAGACCTGGCGCGAACCACCTTCCGGCCCGTCCGGCGCCGGTTCGGCCGGTGTGAAGCCGAGGCGCTCGTAGAACACCCGTGCACCGCTGGTGATCGCACCCGGATGGTCCGCGCCGAACGTCACCACATCGACCGCCTCGCCCGCGGCGAGGCCGCTCCCGTGGGTCAGCCGTTCCATCACGGCACTCATCAAGCTGCGTCCGACGCCTTGACCACGCACCCGATCGGAGACGACCAGCCAGTGCACCGCGAAACGCGGCGACGAGCCACCGAACAACACCCCTCCGGCCGGCTTCCCGTCCGGGCCGAACGCTAAGAGCGCACGCTGCTGGGCAATGTGTTCGTCCACCGCGCGCAGGAACCCCGGGTTGCCGACCATTGGACCGAACCAATGCTCGACCTCGGCCGCAAGCCCCAGAATGACCGGCACATCGGCCTCGGTAGCCACCTCCACCCGCACCGCCACACCAGCCTCCCTCTAGTGCCAGTGGGTGGCGACCAGGTTCCAGATCACGCCGGCCAGTGCGTCCTTGCTGCCCGACGGCACGGGCAGGGCGTTGCCGTCGCGGTCGAGGATGACGGCTTCGTTGTTGTCGCTGCCGAACACCTTGCCACCCGAGACGTCGTTCACCACCAGCAGGTCGCAGCCCTTGCGCTCCAGCTTGGCCCGGCCGAGCTCGAGCACACTGTGCTCCGCATCGCCGGTCTCGGCCGCGAACCCGACGATCACCTGGTCGCTCCGGCGGCGGTCGTGCGAGATGGTCTGCAGGATGTCCGGGTTCTGCACCAGGTCGACCGCCGGGACCGAGCCGTCGGAGGTCTTCTTGATCTTGTGCTCGGCGACATCGGCCGGCCGGAAGTCCGCCGGGGCCGCCGCCATCACGATCGCGTCCGCGTCACCCGCGCGGCCGGTGATCTCGTCGTACAGATCCCTGGTGCTGATCACCGGAACGACCTGGACGCCGGCCGGGTCGGGCAGCTCGGAGTTGGCCGCGACCAGAGTTACCTTGGCGCCGCGGGCGGCGGCGATCCGGGCCAGCGCGTAGCCCTGCTTGCCGGACGAGGAGTTGCCGAGGTACCGGACCGGGTCGAGGTGCTCGCGGGTGCCGCCGGCGCTGATCAGGACGTGCTTGCCGGTCAGGTCGGCGACCGACTGGCCGGCGGCCCGGGCGGCCTCGTCGGCGAGCATCAGCTGGCTGATCGCGAAGATCTCGGACGGCTCGGGCAACCGGCCGCGACCGGTGTCGGCGCCGGTGAGGCGGCCGACGGCGGGCTCGAGGACGGTGATCCCGCGGGACCGGAGCGTGGCGACGTTGGCCTGCGTGGCCGGGTGCTCCCACATCTCGGTGTGCATCGCGGCCGCGAAGAGGATCGGGCAGCGGGCCGTCAGCAGCGTGTTGGTGAGCAGGTCGTCGGCCAGCCCGTGCGCGGCCTTGGCGATCAGGTTCGCCGTGGCCGGGGCGACGACCACGAGCTCGGCCGCCTTGCCGATCCGGACGTGCGGGACCTCCTGCACGTTGTCGAACGGGTCGGCCGTCACCGGCTGACCCGACAGCGCCGCCCAGGTCGCCGCGCCGACGAACTCCAGCGCGGCCGCGGTCGGCACCACCCGCACACTGTGCCCGGACTCGGTCAGCCGCCGGAGCAGATCACAGACCTTGTACGCCGCGATGCCGCCACCGACCCCGAGGACGACGTTCGGGCGAGCCTTGGCAGGGACGTCAGAATCCCCCGGGCCGTGAGTGGCTCCGGGGGTCTGGTCACCGGTTGCGGACATCAGCAGAGGACCCCGTTCCCGGTCGTCATCGCGAGTAGTGTCCCGTGGGCGGTGTGGCTTGAACGATAGCGGTGTCCAGGTGCGTGCATCGTGGTGCTGGAGGAGCGTCCGCGATGCGGAGCATCGTGGATGCTCCGCCAGTGCCGCGAGGTGCGTGCCTGGGCGCCGGTAGCGTCAAGTCACACCGCCCACGGGACACTCAGTTACTCGGACTTCTCCGCGGCGGCGGCTTCCGCCTCGGCCTCGGGGTCGATGTCGGTGCAGGTCAGCACGCCGTCGTTGATCTCGCGCATCGCGATCGACAGCGGCTTCTCCTGGACATGGGTCTCGACCAGCGGACCGACGTACTCCAGCAGGCCCTCGCCGAGCTGCGAGTAGTAGGCGTTGATCTGCCGCGCCCGCTTGGCCGAGTACAGCACCAGCTTGTACTTGGAGTCGGTGTGGGTGAGCAGGTCGTCGATCGGCGGGGAGGTGATGCCGATGGCGACTGGTTCCTTGGCAGACAAGTTCAGCTCTTTCCAGGGATATGGGGTGATCGAATCAACTTTACCAACTGATCGGCGGCTTCCCGAACCGAGGCGTTCACGATCGTCACGTCGAACTCCTTCTCGGCGGCCAGCTCGAGCGTCGCGGTCTCCAGCCGGCGCTCCCGCTCCTCGGCCGTCTCGGTGCCGCGACCGACCAGCCGCCGGACCAGCTCGTCCCAGCTCGGCGGGGCGAGGAAGACGAACTGCGCCCGCGGCATCGTCTCGCGGACCTGGCGGGCACCCTGGAGGTCGATCTCGAGCAGGGCCGGCCGGCCCTCGGCGAGCTTGTCCAGCACCGGCTGCTTCGGCGTCCCGTACCGGGCCGCCTTGTGCACCACCGCCCACTCGAGCAGCTCACCGTCGGCGATCATCCGGTCGAACTCCTCGTCCGACACGAACAGGTAGTGCACTCCGTGCACCTCGTTGTGCCGCGGCTTGCGCGTCGTCGCCGACACCGAGATCCAGATGTCGGGGAACCGCTCGCGGATCTCCGCCGCCACCGTCCCCTTGCCGACCGCGGTCGGCCCGGCCAGCACGGTCAGCTGGGCGTTCCCGCCGCCGGCGCTGCGTGACGGGTCCTGCCGCGGAGCCATCGTCTCGTCCGTCCTGTGCGTGGTCATGTTCACACCAGTGTCCAACGAGCCGGCCAGGGTTTCGGTCTGGCTCACTCGGCGAATTCGCGTTCGAGAGCGGCGATCTGGTTCGAGCCGAGGCCGCGCACCCGCCGCGTCTCCGAGATCCCCGCGCGTTCCATGATCTGCTGGGCGCGGACCTTGCCCACGCCCGGGATGCACTGCAGCAGCGCACTGACCCGCATCTTGCCGATCACGTCGTTGGTCTGCCCCTCGTGGAGCACCTCCGTCGGAGACGCTCCCGAATGCCGGATCCGGTTCTTGATCTCGGCTCGTTCACGCCGCGCCGCCGCGGCCTTGTCCAGAGCCGCCGCTCGCTGCTCCGGGGTCAAAGAAGGAAGTGGCACCGTTTCACCTGTCCCGTTGTATGGCTTCGCAAGGGAACCTAACACGGGTTCGGGCAGGTCACGGCGCCAACTCCGCGACCGGACGGAATCGATCGTTCCAGTCTCAGTTCAACTGCGGGACGTCGACCTTGCAGGAGTCCTTCGCGTGCGTGCTGATCGTCTTGTACGCCGTCATCACCCCGCCGGTCTCCTTACTCAGCCGAGCCAGCTCGACACGGTCCGTACCCGCCGCCTTGGCCTTCTCGGCGAACGCGACCACGACACCCCAGTCGTCCTTCACCTCGGCCGGCGCGGAACCCTGCAGCTTCTTCGCGTCCTCGAGGATCTTGGTGTAGTCGGCCGGGTTCTGCGGGTCCACGTTCACCGCGTTGGCGGCGTACCCGGCCAGATCGACGCAGTAGGCCTGCTCCTCGGTGCAGGCGGTCAGGGTGGCGGTGCCGGCGATCAGCGTCGCGGCGACGGCGAGTGTGCGCTTCAAAGCTCTCATCCTCGGGGGTCGGGAGGTCGGTCCTCGGGGCGGTGCTACCCGCGACGCTACAGTTAGTGACCAAACCATCCGAAACGGATGCTTTCCCGTCAGGACCGTATTTGCTCTCAGCTATCAAGGTGCCGGGAACGGTCGGGGCCGGCCGATCATGGCCGGCCCCGCACCACGCGGCCGGGTCAGCCCTCGATCTCGACCTTGCAGGTGTCCTTGGCCTGCTTGGTGATCGCCTCGAACGCGGGGGCGATCTTCTCGCCGTCGCTCTTGGCCAGCTCGGTCAGCTTGCCGGTGTCGCCGTTCGCGTCCTTCGCCTTGTCGGCGTAGTCGATGACGATCTTCCAGTCGTCCTTCAGGTCGTCCGGCGCCGACTTGGACACCTTCTTCGCCTCGGACAGCATCTTGTCCACCGCCGCAGAGTCCTTGATGTCGAGGTTCTTGGCCGACTCGGCATAGTTCTGCAGCTCGCCGCAGTAGTCGCCGCCCGAGCACGCCGTCAAGGTACCGACGCTCATTGTCACTACCGCCGCGAGGGCCGCAACCTTACGCATTGAGATCCTTACTCTTCCGCGGGAAGACCGTCGCTCCCCGTCGCCCCGCAACCCTTCCGAACGCCGGGGTCACGTCCGGCCAGGGCACGCCGTGAAGAACGTCGCACCCGTGGACTGGAACCGCGCTGTGATGTGCTGCGTCGGCCGGTCGACAGTGCGATCGCGTTGGCGGTCACGATCACTGCGATGGCGAGCCAGTCGAGCCGGCCGAGACGCTGGTCGAGGACCACGAGTCCGACCAGGGCGGCGAGGACCGGGTTGACGCTCATGAAGACACCGAAGAACTGCGCCGACACCCTGCGCAGACTGAGCAGATCGACGAGGAAGGGTACGGCGGACGAGAGCAGGCCGGCCGCGACGGCGTACGCGAGGGCCGCGGGTGTCGGCGGGTGGTGCCAGAGCACCACGATGCCGATCGGCACGTACGCCAGCCCGGACACCGCGGCCGCGGCGCCGACGCCCTGTACACCGGGGAGCTCCCGGCCGATGCGGCGGTTGAGCAGGATGTAGAAGGCCCAGCAGAGAGCCGCCAGCAGGCCCAGGCCGACTCCCAGGTAGTCCGTGGTCGCCTGCGGCCGGGTCAGCAGCACAACCGCGGGCGCCACGGCCAGAGCGCAGAGCAGATCGATCAGGCGCCGCGAGCCCAGCAACGCCACCGCCAACGGCCCCAGGAACTCCAACGTCACCGCAAGCCCGAGCCCGACCCGGTCGATCGACGTGTAGAGCGACAGATTCATCACGGCAAACACCGCCGCCAGCCCCAGCACGAGCCGCCACTGCCGTCCGGTGAGAGCCCGCAGGTTCGGCCGCCCGACGGCAACCAGCACCACTCCAGCCACCCACTGCCGAACCGCCACCACACCGACCGGCCCAACCACCGGAAACGCCAGGGCGCCCAAGGACGCGCCCACCTGCGTGGACAGCCCGCTACTCAGCATCATCAGCACCGCGATGAACCGCGGGGCGGGAGTAGTAGGCACGGTCGAGCCGGAGTCACCGGCGGGGGCGGGCTGGACTGCAGCCCGGCCGCCGTCGGCGCCGAGCAGGGTGCTCGGAGCTTCGCCGGCTGCAGGGTGGGTGGCGGTCATGTTCTCGAGGGTGTGGGTGGGGGCTGCGTTCGCAAAATGCGGCTGGGGCGGGATCTATACGCTGGGGTTATGGATGTGGAGCTCAGGCAGTTGCGGTGTCTGGTGGGGATCGTCGATGCGGGGACCTTCACGGATGCGGCGATCGAGTTGGGCGTCTCGCAGGCGGCGGTGTCGCGGAACCTGCTGAGTCTGGAGCGGGAACTCGGGGTTCGGCTGTTGCATCGGACCAGCCGGACGATCACACCGACGGCTGCCGGCGTCCAGGTGCTGGCCCGGGCCCGGCAGGTGCTGGCCGAGGTGGACGAATTGGTGCGGGAGGCAACAACCGGGCACACGCGGCTGCGGGTGGGGCACGCCTGGTCGGCGGTCGGGCAGTACACGGCGGAGTTCCAGCGGCGTTGGGCGGCCGAGCATCCGGACGTCGAGCTGCAACTCGTTAGGACGAACACGGCCACCGGCGGACTGGCCGAAGGACTGTGCGACCTGGCGATCGTGCGGACACAGGTCGACAGCAGACGGTTCGCGCACGCGACCGTAGCCCAGGAACGCCGGTACTGCGCTCTGGCCGCGGACGACCCGCTGGCGAAGAAGCGCACTCTCACCCTCGATCAGCTCAGCGATCGCACCCTCGTGATCGACCGCCGGACCGGCAGTACGACGGCCGACCTCTGGCCCGCGGACGCCCGGCCGAAACTCGAGTACACCCAGGACGTCGACGACTGGCTGGCCGCCATCGCCTCCGGACGCCGCGTCGGTCTGACCCCGCACGCGACCGTCACGCAGTACCGGCGCGACGGCGTCGTCTACCGCCCGGTCCGCGACGCGCCCCCGGTCGACGTCCACCTCATCTGGCACCGCCAGGACCCACATCCCGCGACGCAGGCCGCCGTCACCCTGCTGACCAGCCTCTACCGCAACGGCTAGTCGAACAGCGCGATCAGCCGCCGGCGATCACGGGCCTTCCACAGAGCGTCTCGCAACCGTTCGATCCCACCGACCGGCCACCGCTCGGCGATCCGCCGTACCTCCGGGTCCTTGATCTCCGCGGTCAGCGCGCCCGGGAAGTCACCCCACAGGACCTTGAACGGCCGGTCACACATCCGCTCGATGCCGGTCGTCACCGGCGGCGTGATGCCGAGCGAATTGTGCAGCGCCGCCACCGCCCCGTACGCCGCCATCAGGGCCTCCTCGCGCGCCTGCCACGACTCGGTCCGGAGAACCTTCCCCAGGATCGGTGCCAGCGAAGGGCCACAGGACAGCCGCGCGAACGCCGTACCGAACCACTTCGAGTACGGCGCGTACTCCCGCTCCATCAGGAAGCACAGCCGCATCAGATCCTGCACGAGCTGCGACCCGATCAAGGCCGACCCGAGCTCGTCTCCGACGTATCCGGCCCGGCCGACCAGGTTCATCTCCGGGTGGACGCGCCACCACGCGGCGACCATCAGGTACAGCCAGACATCGCGCGGGTAGTACCCGAACCGGTCCCGGACGGCCTGCAGGCCGATCTCGTCGTGAAAGACCGCGCCCGCGGTGATCATGCGCAGGTTCTGCTCCGGGAAGGTGAACCAGTCCCGCGCCCCGATCTCCCCCTCGACGTCGAAGTCCAGTTGCTCGAGGAAGTAGCTGCGGAGCGTGTGGATGCCGTACTCCGTCGGCCGGTCGGCGAACCGGGTCGGCACCTCCCGGCTCAGCGCGTCGGCCAGCCGGTCGCCGTGCCGGACCTGATCGTCCTTGCGCAGGAACAGCAGGACCCGCGGCTCCCAGTTGTGGTCCCCCGACATCTCGTCGTCGAAGCCCAGCACCTCCGAGCCCCGGCCGAGCAACGCCGCGCTGTACGGCAGCCCCGGGTACGACGACTCGAGCACCGGCCGGACCGCCTCGGTGTAGAACCGCCGACTCAACTCCTGCCCGGAAACAAAATCGGAACACATGCCGACGAAGATCGCACGCCCCGGCCGGCGAATTCAAGAAAAACAACGAAAATGGCGCGGAATTGATCCGCGCCATTCGGTGATTTCAGTAAAGCAAATTCTACCGGTTTCGGCCGGTGTTTGTCAGTATCCGAGGACGCGCCGGAAGCCGTCATTGGCCCGATCGGCCGCGTCCTGCAGGGCAGCGGCCGACGGCCCGGCCCCGAGGATCTCCCGCGAGCTCGACGGTACGACGTTCCGCACAGCCGAACCGAAGACCTTGGTCAGCCCCTCGGCCGTCCCACCCTGAGCACCCAGCCCCGGCGCGAGCAGAGGCCCACGAACGTCCAGATCCTCGTCAGTGGAGGCGATCGTCGCGCCCACCACAGCACCAAAGGAGCCGAGGGCATCGGCGGGTGCGTCAGAACCGAGGTCCGTCCCATTCAGCTCGCGCAGACCGTCCAGTACGGCGCCCGCGACCGTCGGACCCGCAACCGTCCGCGCCGACTGGAACTGCGGCCCCTCCGCGTTCGACGTCAGCGCGAGCACGAACAAGCCGGCACCAGCCGCGCGCGCCTCGTCGATGGCCGGCTGCAGCGACCCGAACCCGAGGTACGGGCTGACCGTCAGCGCGTCACACGCCAGCGGCCCCTTCTCGGCCAGGTAGGCCGACGCGTAGCCGGCCATGGTCGACCCGATGTCACCGCGTTTCGCGTCGATGATCACCAGCGCACCCGCGTCCCGGAGCCGGATCGTCGCCTGCTCGAGGACGGCGATCCCGGCCGATCCGAACCGCTCGAAGAAGGCCGACTGCGGCTTGAACACCGCGACCCGATCGGCCAGTGCGTCCACCACGCCGTACGTGAAGGACGCCAGACCCTCGGGCGTGTCCGGCAGACCCCACGAGTCCAGCAGATGCGCGTGCGGGTCGATCCCGACGCAGAGCGGGCCGCGGGTGTCCATCGCCGCCCGGAGCCGGGCGCCGAAAGGTTCGTTGCTCATGTCACTCCTCGATTGATGCGACGGACGAGACCGGGCCCGCGGTAGATCAGACCGGTGTAGACCTGGACCAGGCTGGCCCCGGCGTCGAAGAGCCGGGCAGCGTCGGCCGGCTCGAGGATCCCGCCGACCCCGATGATCGGCAGCGCTCCCCCGGTCTCCGCGTGGATGTGGGCGACCGTCTTGGCCGCCAGCTCGGTCAGCGGCCGCCCCGACAGCCCACCGGTCTCGGCTGCCACCGGGTGCGCCTCGACACCCGGCCGGCCGATGGTCGTGTTGGTGGCGATGATCCCGGCGATGCCGACATCGGTGCACACCTGCAGCAACTCGTCGATCGCCGACGAGGTCAGGTCCGGCGCGATCTTCACCAGGATCGGCTTACCCGCCAGCCCGCCGACGCTCAGCGCGGCAGCTTCGGCGTGCAGCGCGGTCAACAGTTCACGCAGGTGCCTGGCGTCCTGCAACTCCCGCAGCCCCGGTGTGTTCGGCGAACTCACGTTGACCGCGAAGTAGTCGCCGTACCGGTAGAGCCGGTGCAGCGAGGTCACGTAGTCCTCGACGGCGGCTTCGAGCGGGGTCACCTTCGACTTCCCGATCGAGATCCCCAGCGGGTACCCGAGCGGTCCGTACGCCGCCAGCCGCGCGGCCAGCGCCTCCGAGCCGAGGTTGTTGAACCCCATCCGGTTGATCACAGCCTCGTGCTCGACCAGCCGGAACAACCGCGGCCGAGGATTACCGGGCTGCGGGTGCGCGGTGACCGTGCCGACCTCGACGAACCCGAACCCGAGCGCCGGCCAGGCCCGCAACGCGAGCCCGTTCTTGTCCATCCCGGCGGCCAGGCCGACCGGCCCCGGGAAGCGGACGCCGAAGACCGTCCGCTCCGGGCCGGTCTGCCACCGGGCCAGTCCAGGGACGCGGCCCAGCAGCCGCAACCCCTGCAACGTCCGCTCGTGCGCGACCTCCGCGTCGCCCTTCCCCAGCCGGAACAGGACCGGCCGGACGACTCGGCTATACATCGGCGTCACTGCTCACCGCGGATCCTCGGCACCCAGTCCTGCAACGACCGGACGCCGATGTCCCCGCCCCGCTGAGCCTCGATCCCCTGGACGGCGGCCGCCAGGCCTTGCACCGTGGTGATGCACGGGATGTTGCGGGCCACCGCGGCGCTGCGGATCTCGTACCCGTCCAGTCGCGGCGAGCCGCCCTTGGTGATCCCGATCGGGGTGTTGACGATCAGGTTGAGCTCACCGTCCTGGACCATCTGCACGATCGTCGGCTCGCCGTTCGGTCCCGGTCCCTGGCTGCTCTTGCGGACCGTGACCGCCTCGACCCCGTTGCGCCGCAGCACGTCCGCCGTACCTTCGGTCGCGTAGATCTGGAAGCCCAGGTCCGCGAGCCGCTTCACCGGGAAGATCATGTGCCGCTTGTCCCGGTTCGCCACCGACACGAACACCTTGCCCGACCCCGGCAGCGGCTGTGACGCCCCGGCCTGCGACTTGGCGAACGCGGTCCCGAAGGTGTCGTCCATGCCCATCACCTCGCCGGTCGAGCGCATCTCCGGCCCGAGCACGGTGTCCACCGACCGGCCGTCGACGGTCCGGAACCGGTTGAACGGCATCACGGCTTCCTTCACCGCGATCGGCGTCGAGGTCGGCAGCGTGCCGCCGTCGCCGACGGCCGGCAGCATGCCTTCCGCCCGCAGGTCCGAGATCGTTGCCCCGAGCATCACGCGGGCCGCCGCCTTCGCCAGCGGTGTCGCGGTCGCCTTCGACACGAACGGCACCGTCCGGGATGCCCGCGGGTTCGCCTCCAGCACGTACAGCACGTCACCGGCCAGCGCGTACTGCACGTTCAGCAGACCCCGTACGCCGACGCCGCGAGCGATCGCCTCGGTCGACACCCGGATCTTCTCGATGTCCGCGTTCCCCAGCGTTATCGGCGGCAGCGCACACGACGAGTCGCCGGAGTGCACCCCGGCCTCCTCGATGTGCTCCATCACGCCGCCCAGGAACAACTCGTTGCCGTCGAACAGCCCGTCCACATCGATCTCGACCGCGTCGTCCAGGAACCGGTCGATCAGCACCGGGTGCTCGAACGCCTCACCACCGCCCAGCCGCTCCAATGCGGCGTCGAGCTCGTCCGAGCTGTAGACGATCTCCATCCCGCGTCCACCCAGCACGTACGACGGCCGGACGAGCACCGGGAAGCCGATCTCCGCGGCGATCCGCTGCGCCTCCTCGGCCGACAGCGCCGTACCGTGCTTCGGCGCCGGCAGCGACGCGTCCGCGAGCACCTTCCCGAACGCGCCCCGCTCCTCGGCCAGGTGGATCGCCTCGGGCGACGTGCCCACGATCGGTACGCCGGCATCGGCTAGCCGCTGCGCCAGACCCAGCGGGGTCTGACCGCCGAGCTGCACGATCACCCCGGCCACCGGGCCGGCCTGCATCTCGGCGTACACGATCTCGAGCACGTCCTCACAGGTGAGCGGCTCGAAGTACAGCCGGTCGGAGGTGTCGTAGTCGGTCGAGACCGTCTCCGGGTTGCAGTTCACCATCACCGTGCAGTAGCCGGCGTCGCGCAGCGCCATCGACGCGTGCACACAGGAGTAGTCGAACTCGATCCCCTGCCCGATCCGGTTCGGCCCCGACCCCAGGATCAGCACCGCCGGGGTCTCGCGCTGTGCGACTTCTGTCTCCTCGTCGTACGACGAGTAGTGGTACGGCGTCTCGGCCGCGAACTCGGCCGCACAGGTGTCGACCGTCTTGTAGACCGGCCGGATCCCGAGGGCTTGCCGCACACCCCGGACGACGTCCTCGGTCAGTCCACGGATCTCGGCCAGCTGCAGGTCCGAGAACCCGTGTCGCTTGGCCAGCCGCAGGACCTCAGGGGTGAGCCGCGGCGCGGCCGCGACCTGCAGAGCGGTCTCGTGGATCAGGTAGAGCTGATCCACGAACCACGGGTCGATCCGGGTGTTCTCGAAGATCTGCTCCGGCGTCGCACCGGCACGGATCGCTTCCATGATGGTGCGCAGCCGACCGTCGTGCGGCGTCTTGATTGCCTCCAGCAACGGCTCCAGATCGGTGGCCGGCGAGCCGGCCCAGGTGAACCTGGCCTCCGGCTTCTCCAGCGAACGCAGCGCCTTCTGCAGCGCCTCGGTGTAGTTCCGGCCGATCGCCATCGCCTCGCCGACGCTCTTCATGTGCGTGGTCAACGTGGCGTCCGCGGCCGGGAACTTCTCGAACGCGAACCGCGGCACCTTCACCACGACGTAGTCCAGCGTCGGCTCGAAGCTGGCCGGGGTCTGCCGGGTGATGTCGTTCGGGATCTCGTCCAGGGTGTAGCCGATCGCGACCTTGGCGGCGATCTTGGCGATCGGGAAGCCGGTCGCCTTCGACGCCAGCGCGGACGAGCGGGACACCCGCGGGTTCATCTCGATCACGATCAGCCGGCCGTCCACCGGGTCGACCGCGAACTGGATGTTGCAGCCGCCGGTGTCGACCCCGACCTCGCGGATGATGCCGATGGCCAGATCCCGCATCACCTGGTACTCGCGGTCGGTCAGCGTCATCGCCGGGGCGACCGTGACCGAGTCGCCGGTGTGCACGCCCATCGGGTCGACGTTCTCGATCGAGCAGATGATCACGACGTTGTCCGCCTTGTCGCGCATCACCTCCAGCTCGTACTCCTTCCAGCCGAGGATCGACTCCTCGATCAGCACCTCGGTGGTCGGGCTGGCGTGCAGGCCGGCGCCGGCGATCCGGAGCAGGTCGGCCTCGTCGTAGGCCATCCCGGAGCCGACGCCGCCCATCGTGAACGACGGCCGCACCACCAGCGGGTAGCCGAGCTCGGCGGCCGCGCCGAGGACGTCGTCGAGGGTGTGGCAGATCCGCGACCGGGCCACCTCGGCGCCGAGCTTCTCGACGATCTGCTTGAACGACTCCCGGTTCTCACCGCGCTGGATCGCCTCGACGGACGCGCCGATCAGCTCGACGCCGTACTTCTCCAGTACGCCGTTGTCGTGCAGCGCGATCGCGGCGTTCAGCGCGGTCTGGCCGCCGAGGGTGGCGAGCAGCGCGTTCGGCCGCTCCTTCTCGATCACCTTCTCGACGTACTCCGGTGTGATCGGCTCGACGTAGGTGGCGTCGGCGAACTCGGGGTCCGTCATGATCGTGGCCGGGTTCGAGTTCACCAGGACGACGCGGAAGCCCTCCTCCTTGAGCACCCGGCAGGCCTGGGTGCCCGAGTAGTCGAACTCACAGGCCTGGCCGATCACGATCGGACCGGAGCCGATCACGAGCACCGACTCGATGTCTGTACGACGTGGCATCAGCTACGGCCTTCCATGAGTTCCACAAACCGGTCGAAGAGGTACGCCGAGTCGTGCGGACCCGCCGCCGCCTCCGGGTGGTACTGCACCGAGAAGGCCAGCACCTTGCCGTCCCGCCCGGTCAGCTTCAGACCCTCGACCACGTTGTCGTTGAGCGAGACGTGACTGACCTCGGCCGTCCCGTACGGCGTCTCGACCGTCTCCCCGATCGGCGCGTCCACCGCGAACCCGTGGTTCTGTGCGGTGATCTCCACCTTCCCGGTGGCCCGGTCGAGCACCGGCTGGTTGATCCCGCGGTGCCCGTACTTCAGCTTGAACGTGCCCAGTCCGAGCGCCCGCCCGAACACCTGGTTGCCGAAGCAGATCCCGAAGTACGGCTTGTTCCGCTCCAGGAGCTGCTTGAGCAGCGTCGTCGGGTGCTCCGTTGTCTCCGGGTCGCCCGGCCCGTTGCTCATGAAGATGCCGTCCGGGTTGACCGCGAGCACCTCGTCGAGGCTCGCGGTGGCGGGCAGCACGTGCACCTCGATACCGCGCTCGGCCATCCGCTTCGGCGTCATCGACTTGATCCCGAGGTCGAGCGCGACGACGGTGAACCGCTTCTCGCCGTCGGCCGGGACGACGTACGGCTCGAACGTGGTGACCTCGGAGGCGAGGTCCGCGCCGACCATCGGCGGCTGCTCCAGCACCTTGTCCAGCAGCGCGGCCGGATCGAGGATCTCGGTGGAGATCCCCGCGCGCATCGCACCGCGCTCACGCAGATGCCGGGTCAGCGCCCGGGTGTCGATCCCCGAGATCCCGACGATGCCCTGGCCCTTCAGTTGGTCGTCGAGCGAGCGTGTGGCCCGCCAGTTCGACGACACTCGGGCCGGGTCGCGGACGACGTACCCGGCGACCCAGATCTTCTGCGACTCGTCGTCCTCGTCGTTGATCCCGGTGTTGCCGATGTGCGGCGCGGTCTGGGTGACGATCTGCCGGTGGTACGACGGGTCGGTCAGCGTCTCCTGGTAGCCGGTCATTCCGGTGGTGAACACCGCCTCGCCGAACGTCTCGCCGGTCGCTCCGTACGACGTACCGGCGAAGGCGCGGCCGTCCTCCAGGACCAGCAATGCGGGCTGGCTCATCTTTGCTCGGCTCCGATCAGGGTCGAGATGGATTCGGTCAGGGGGGCGGTGTCTGCCTTCCGGCGGGGCCGGAACCCGGTGTCGAGCGCGCGGCCGTCGTGGTTCCAGGTGACCACCACCAGGCCGGACTTCTCCGCGGTCACCTTGCCGGCGATCCCGCGGTCGGTCCGGACGCCGGTCAGGTGGTCCACGGGGATGAACACATCCGCCGCCCCTTGCCGGTGGAAGATCAGGCCGGCCTCACTGACGGCCAGGTCCGCGGTGCTGCGGACACCCAGTTCGTGCACGGCGATCCGGTCCATCCAGTCGCCTGCCGCCGTGGTGGCGACGTACACACCCTCCACGCCTCGCGTCGTGTCATCGGCCGGTGCGACCGGCAGCGGCGCGAGGTCGGCCTGCCGGGACTGACGGTTCCGCCAGCCCCGGTACATGCCGTAGTAGCCCGCCGCGATCACCAGCAGCGTGCCGAGAATGCCCAGGAACGTCTTCACCGGGCCAGCGTCCCGTCCAGGACGGTCGGCGTACCCCTCAGGAACGTCGCCACCACCTTGCCCGGCAGCGTCATCCCGTCGAACGGCGTGTTCCGCGACAGCGACGCCGACTCCCCCGGGACCACGGTCCGCTCGGCGGCGGGATCGACCAGTACGACGTTCGCCGGCGCACCCGCCTCGAGCGGCCGGCCGTGGTCGCCGGCCTGGCCGATCGCGGCCGGCCGGTAGCTCATCCGGTCGGCCACGTCCGCCCACGACATCAGCTTGGTGTCGATCATCGCGTGCTGGACCACACTCAGCGCCGTCTCCAGGCCGAGCATGCCGAACGCCGCCGCGCTCCACTCGCAGTCCTTGTCCTCGACCGGGTGCGGCGCGTGGTCGGTGGCGACGATGTCGATGGTGCCGTCGGCCAGGCCCTCGCGGACCGCCTCGACGTCCTCCTTGGTCCGCAGCGGCGGGTTCACCTTGAAGACCGGGTTGTAGGAGGCGGCCAGGTCCTCGGTCAGCAGCAGGTGGTGCGGGGTCACCTCGGCGGTCACCTCGAACCCGCGCCGCTTCGCCGCCCGGACGATCTCCACCGAGCCCTTGGTGGACAGGTGGCAGATGTGCAGCTTCGAGCCGACGTGCGCGTTCAGCAGGATGTCGCGGGCGATGATCGCCTCCTCCGCGACACTCGGCCAGCCGGTCAGGCCGAGGACGCCGGACAGCGCGCCCTCGTTCATCTGCGCGCCCTGGGTGAGCCGCGGCTCCTGCGCGTGCTGGGCGATCGTGCCGCCGAAGGCCTTCACGTACTCCAGCGCCCGCCGCATCAGGGCGGCGTCCCAGACGCAGTCGCCGTCGTCGGAGAACACCCGCACGCGGGCCGCCGAGTCCGCCATCGCGCCCAGCTCCGCGAGCTGGGTCCCCCGCCGGCCGACGGTGACGGCGCCGATCGGGTAGACGTCCGCGAACCCGGCCTCGCGGCCGAGACGCCAGACCTGCTCGACGACGCCGGCGGTGTCGGCCACCGGGTCGGTGTTGGCCATCGCGAACACCGCGGTGAACCCACCCAGCGCCGCGGCCCGGGTGCCGGTGAGAACGGTCTCGGCGTCCTCGCGACCGGGCTCGCGCAGGTGCGTGTGCAGGTCGACCAGACCGGGCAGCGCGATCAGGCCCGCGGCGTCGATCGTCTCGACGTCCCGCGGGGTCTCGAGGTTGGTGCCGACAGCAACGATCTCGCCGTTGTCGATCAGCAGATCCGCCACCTCACCGCCGACGATGCTCGCTCCGGTGATCAGGTATGCGGTCATGCGGTCTGCTCCTCAGGGGTTGTGTCGTTGCTGCCGGAGAGCAGCAGGTAGAGAACGGCCATCCGGATGGCCACGCCGTTGGTGACCTGTTCGACGATCACCGAGCGGGTCGAGTCGGCGACCTCGGCGCTGATCTCCATCCCGCGGTTCATCGGGCCCGGATGCAGCACGAGCGCCTCGTCCGGCAACTGTGCCATCCGGTGCACGTCGAGCCCGTAGCGGCGGCTGTACTCGCGGGCGCTCGGGAAGAACGCGTCGTTCATCCGCTCCCGCTGGACCCGCAGCATCATCACCGCGTCGCTCTTGGCCAGCACCGAGTCGAAGTCGTACGACGTCGCACACGGCCAGCTGCGCATGTCGACCGGCAGCAGCGTCGGCGGCGCCACCACGGTCACGTCAGCGCCGAGGGTCGACAGCAGCAGCACGTTCGACCGGGCGACGCGCGAGTGCAGGACGTCGCCGACGATGGTGATCCGGCGGCCCTCCAGCGAACCGAGGTGGCGGCGCATCGTGAACGCGTCGAGCAGTGCCTGGGTCGGGTGCTCGTGCGTCCCGTCACCGGCGTTGACCACCGAGCCGGTCATCCAGCCCGACGTGGCGAGCAGGTGCGGCGCGCCGGACGAGCCGTGCCGGCAGACGACACCGTCGGCACCCATCGCCTGCAGCGTGAGCGCGGTGTCCTTCAGGCTCTCGCCCTTGCTGACGCTGGAGCCCTTGGCGGAGAAGTTGATCACGTCGGCGGACAGCCGCTTGGCGGCCGCCTCGAACGAGATCCGGGTCCGGGTGGAGTCCTCGAAGAACAGGTTCACCACGGTCCGGCCGCGCAGCGCCGGCAGCTTCTTGATCGGCCGGTCGGCCAGCGACCGCATCTCCTCGGCCGTGTCGAGGATCAGGTTCGCCTCGTCGCGGGACAGATCCCCCGCACTCAACAGATGCCTCATGCCTTCGCCCCCGCCGCTGTCTTGTCGGTGCTCGGTGTCTTGTCCGCGATCAGTACGGCGTCGGTGCCGTCGTACTCGGTCAGGTGGACGGTGACGCGCTCGACCAGGGAGGTGGGCAGGTTCTTGCCCACGTAGTCGGCGCGGATCGGCAGTTCGCGGTGGCCGCGGTCGACCAGGACGGCGAGCTGGACCGCGCGCGGCCGGCCGATGTCGCCGATCGCGTCCAGCGCGGCCCGGATGGTGCGGCCGGAGAACAGCACGTCGTCGACCAGGACGACGACCTTGCCGTCGATCCCGTCGGGCGGGATGTCGGTGTGCTCGAGTCCGCGGGGTGGTTTGAGACCGATGTCGTCGCGGTACATGGTCACATCGAGTGACCCAGTCGGCACACTCTGCCCCTCAACGGCCGCGATCCGGGCCGAGATGCGGGCGGCCAGGCCGACGCCGCGAGTGGGGATGCCGAGCAGGACGACGGGGTCGGCACCGCGGTTGCGCTCGAGGATCTCGTGCGCGATCCGGGTCAGTGCCCGGGATATGTCGGAAGCGTCCAGGACCGTGCGCGGCGCCGGTGTGTGGGCGTCGCTCTGGGCATGGTTCATCGCTACCGTTCCTCCTTTCCCGCCTCTCTGGACGGGTCTTTAAAGGACGTTCGGACCGCTTGACATGGTATCGGATGTGACACGCCGTCTTGACGCTGGCCTCTGGCCCAGAATATTGTTACTCTGTGTAACCGAGGGGGGTTTCACCGACCGAGCCGTTCCGGCGGCCCGGACATGACGAAACTAGTCGGAGGGATGAACCAGCGTGCCTAGCGAATACGCGAAGACACTGGGTGGCAAGTTACGTGCCATCCGCCAGCAGCAAGGGCTGTCGCTGCATGGCGTGGAAGAGAAGTCCAAGGGTCGCTGGAAGGCGGTCGTCGTCGGCTCGTACGAGCGCGGCGATCGAGCCGTCACGGTCCAGAAGCTCGCGGAGCTCGCCGATTTCTACGGCGTGCCGATCCGTGAACTGCTGCCCGGTTCCGCCAGTGCGGCCGCCGCGGCTGCCGCTCCGCCCCGGTTGATCCTCGACCTGGAGGCCCTGCAACACCTCGACGCGAGTGAGGCCGGTCCGCTGACGCGGTACGCGGCCACGATCCAGGCTCAGCGCGGGGACTACAACGGCAAGGTGCTGTCGATCCGTCAGGACGACATGCGGACCCTCGCCGTGATCTACGACGAGTCGCCCACGACTCTGACCGAGCGCTTCATCTCCTGGGGAGTACTGAACCCGGAGGCCAAGGGCGACGTCGAGGAGACCGAAGCGGCCGGCGCCTGACGAAGAAGGCAGCAGAGACGGTCGGGGCTCGTAGCAGCTGGCCCGCGGCCGCCCGCCTTCCTCAGCCGGAACGACAGCAGTAGCAAGGAGCAGTACGACGCACCACCGCGGCAGGAACCACCTCTCCTGCCGCACCTGGCCGGGGCCGTTCGCCCGCGCCGAACCACGGGGACGCAGGCCGGCCCGGGACCGTACCGAGACGGTCACCGGGCCTTGATTCCAGGACTCCCGAGAGGGCTCGCCCCCTCGCCCCTCAGACGCCGAGGGTGGGCTTGAGCTGCAGCAGCCGGGCCAGCAGCCCGTTCACGAACGCCGGCGACTCGTCGGTGGACAGATCCCGCGCCAGCGCGACCGCCTCGCTCACCGCGACCACGTCCGGCACCTGGTCGTCGAACAACAACTCGTAGCTTCCGATCCGCAGGATGTTGCGGTCCACGGCCGGCATCCGGTCCAGCGACCAGCCGACCGAGTGGGTCTCCAGCAGGTCGTCGATGACCTCGATGTGCTTCGCGACACCCTCGACCAGCGCCACGGTGAACTCGTTCACCGGCGGATCGTTGTCGGCCACCCGGTCGGCCAGGGTGCCGCCGACCGGCAGGCCCCTGACCTCCGACTCGTACAGCACGTCCAGAGCGCGCTTGCGGGCCTTGCTACGGGCAGACATGTTCTGTTGTCAGCTCTCTTGGAGTCAGGAGGTGACGCGACCGAGGTAGTCCCCGGTGCGGGTGTCGACCTTGACCTTCTCGCCCGTGGTCAGGAACAGCGGGACCTGGATGGTGTAGCCGGTCTCCAGCTTGGCCGGCTTGGTGCCACCGGTGGACCGGTCGCCCTGCAGGCCGGGCTCGGTGTACTCCACCTGGAGCTCGACCGAGGCCGGGAGCTCGACGTACAGCGGCAGGTCGTCGTGCACCGCGACGATGGCGTCCTGGTTCTCCAGCAGGAAGTGGGAGGCGTCGCCGACCACCTCGGGCTGGATCTGCAGCTGGTCGTAGGTGGACTTGTCCATGAACACGTACGCCGAACCGTCGTTGTACAGGTACGTCATGTCGCGCTTGTCGACGGTCGCGACCTCGACCTTGACGTCCGCGTTGAAGGTCTTGTCGACCACCTTGCCGGACAGCACGTTCTTCAACTTGGTCCGGACGACGGCGCCGCCCTTGCCGGGCTTGTGGTGCTGGAACCAGACGACGGACCACAGCTGCCCGTCCAGGTCGAGCACCATGCCGTTCTTGAGGTCGTTCGTCGTTGCCACGCGGGTGAGCCCTTCGAGATCGATCAGCGGTAACACCGGATTGTAGCGTTCACCTGCCCCTTCCTCCGATTCCGCGACTCCGGGGCGACGGCCCGCGGCCCCCGGCGGGCCTTACGCTGGCAGTCCACAGCGACAGCCTGGACGCCGGGAGGCACCGTGGAGTTCGCGATCTTCATCGTGATCATGATCGTCGTCAGCCTGGTCGCCAAGGCCAAGCAGCAGTCGGCGAAGCCCGGTGAGCCCAACGCCCGGGTGCAGAAGCTGATCGAGCGGATCCAGGCTCAGCAGGGTTTCAACCAGCCGACCCAGCCCCAGGGCCGGTACACCCAGCCCACCCCGGCGCAGCTCCAGCAACCGGCCCACTACCAACCGCCGAACCAGTACCAGCAGCCGACGCAGTACCAGCAGCCGACGCAGTTCCAGCCGCCGGCGCAGTGGCTGCCGTCGTACGGGCCGCCGCAGGGTCACCGCCCGCCGCAGAACAACCTGCCGACACCCAAGCGGGACACCGACACCCGGGTGCGGGAGTTGATGAACTCCTCCAACGAGGTGGCCGCGATCCGGTTGCTGTGCGACGAGCAGGACATGGGCATCCTCGAGGCGCAGGAGTACGCCCGCGCCCTGGTCGCGCCGGCGGATCAGCAACCCACCTCGACCCAGCGCCCGCCGGCGGCGTCGAAGCCAGAGTCCGAGTCAGAGTCGGGGCCGGAGGAATCCGAGACCCGCTACGTCGGTTCGGCCGCGTTCGCCGAGTCGATCTTCGATCTCGACCGTGAGGAGGACACCTGGGCCAGCGGCTGGGTCGACACCCCTGAGCCCGAGGATCGCTCCGACATCGACGAGCTCTGGCAGACGGTCCGGAACCCACCGCGCCCCGGGACTACCCCGCCCAGTTGACGATGAAGCACCCGTGCCGCCGGGCGATCCGGAACCCGGCCGGTACGGCGTCGCGGACCGGATAGACCTGGAACGACGGCCCCGGCCCGTGCCGGTGATGGGCGTCCCAGCTCCGCAACTGGTCGACCAGCCGATCCATCAGGTCAACGGCGTCCGGCCCATGCCCGTTGACCCCGAGCTCGACGAACGACGCCGGTCGGCGGTGGGCCGGACAGGACGTCAGGTAGGCAACACTGTCCCGTGTCGCCACCGCCGCGGCTCCCCAGCGCGGAGTCGGCGCGGCTGTCTGCGCGGATCGTTCGGCGGACAGAGCGCAGTACCCGGGCAAGTTGACGGCGAGCCAGAGGTTCAGATCGGAGAGCGGCTCGTCGCGGTGCATCACGACACCTGACCAGACCTGCGTGCGCGGCTGGTCCAGGACACCGTCGTACGGATGCGCCTCGACCTCCTGGTCCTCGTCGAAGCTGACGTACACCTCGTCACCCGCGATCGGAACGACCCGCTCGTAGTTCGCTCCCACGCCCTGCATGCACACGAACCCGCACAACGTCGCCGACCGGCTCTCCAGATGGTCGTCCACCCGGTCGAACGCGATCGACCGGGTCTGGCCCCGCAACCGCAGCGGTACGACGAGCCGCCCGCCGGGCCGGAGCTGGTCGATCCAGGAGGTGGCGATGTCCCACGCCGTCACGGTCACCACGATCCGGTCGTACGGCGCGCCCTCCGGCACCCCGAACTCACCGTCAGCCCGGACCACCCGGACGTCGTCGTACCCGGCCGCGGTCAGCACCTCGCGGGCCCGCTCGGTGACCTCGGGATCGATGTCGACCGTGGTCACCGATCCCTTCGGCCCGGCCAGCTCATGCATCAGCGCCGCGTTGTAGCCGCCGGACCCGATCTCGAGGACGTGATCGCCGGGCCGGATCCCGGCCTGCTCGAGCATCAGCGCGACGATGCTCGGCTGCGACACCGAGCTGATCGCGATCCCGGCCTCGTTCCGCTTCATCAGGACGACGTCGTCGGCGTACGCCCGGTCCAACGGGGCGTGGGGGACGAACAGGTGCCGCGGCACGGCCAGGAACGCGGCCGCCACCCGCTCGTCCCGAATGGAGCCCTCGGCAACCAAACGCCGGGTCAGGGCCGCACGTAACGACTCGGCCCGGAACGAGTCGTCGGCACTCATGGCCTCAGTCCCTCTTGTCCCCGAGCGACTCGAGCAGGGTTCGCAGCAGGTCAACGAACTGCTCCCGCTCGGCCGCCGACAGCCCGGCCAGCAGCCGGTTCTCGGTGTCGATGTGGGCCGGCAGCACGGTGTCGATCAACTGCAGGCCCTGCTCGGTCAGCGTCACCCGGACACCACGTCCGTCGGTCTCGCTCGGCGTCCGGGTGACCAGACCACGCGCCTCGAGCCGGTCCAGTCGCTGGCTGATCGCACCGGAGGTGACCATCGACGACCGCATCAGACCAGCCGGGGTCAGGCTGTGCTCGGCGTTGCTGCGCCGCAACGTCGCCAGCACGTCGAACGAGGCGCGGTCGAGGTCGTGCCGCGCGAAGTTGCGCCGAAGCTCGCCGTCGAACAGCTGGTTGAGCCGGCCCACCCGGCCGACCACACCCATCGGTGACGCATCCAGGTCCGGCCTCTGCTCGCCCCATTGCTCGAGCACCAGGTCGACGTGATCTGCCATCTGCTCAGCGTAGTCCAGATCGCTTAGCGCTGAGGGATTGAAGATTGCTTAGCGCTGAGATACTTTATCTTAGTGCTAAGCGATCGAATCACCCTTCTCCTGATCACCGCGATCACGCCGACGCTCTGGGGCACCACCTACCTGGTGACCACGGAGCTCCTTCCACCGGACCGGCCGTTCCTGGCTGCGCTGATCCGCACGCTGCCGGCCGGTCTACTGCTGGTCGCGATCACCCGTCTGCTACCGCGCGGCAGTTGGTGGTGGCGGTCGCTCGTCCTCGGAACGCTCAACATCGGGGCGTTCAACGCGCTCCTCTTCGTCGGCGCCTACCGGCTGCCTGGTGGGGTGGCCGCAACAGTCGGTGCGATCCAGCCGCTGTTCGTGGCCTTGTTGTCGACCGGTCTGCTACGTGAGCGGCTCTCACTGCGCACAGTCCTGGCGGCCATCGCTGGTGTGTTCGGTGTCGGCCTGCTGGTACTGCGAGCCGGCGCGCGCCTCGACACCTGGGGTGTGGTCGCAGCACTGGCCGGTGCGGTGGTCATGGCGTTCGGCGTCGTACTGAGCAAGCGCTGGACCTCACCCGCTCCCCTGCTGGCCACGACTGGCTGGCAACTGGTCGCGGGCGGGCTGGTCCTGCTGCCGGTCGCCTACTTGACCGAGGGTGCGCCACCGGCCATGACCAGCCAGAACGTCCTCGGCTACGCATACCTGACGATCCTTGGCTCCGCGGTGGCCTATGCCCTGTGGTTCCGGGGCATCCGGGAGCTCTCCCCCACCGATGCCGCGTTCCTGCTGCTTCTGAGTCCGGTGACGGCGACCATCCTCGGCTGGCTGGTGCTCGACCAGCGTCTGACCACCGCCCAGGTCATCGGCGGACTCATCGTCCTCGCGGCGCTGGTGAGCGCCCAGATCAAGCGGAAGAAGACCACCACGCCGCCAGTGCTGGTCCCCGCGGCGGAAAGGTGCTGAGCATGCGCATCCTCGTCTTCGGAGCCTCCGGTGCCGTCGGTAGCCGGGTGGTCCAGGAAGCGGTCGCCCGCGGCCACCAGGTGACGCCGGTCAGCCGGACCGCATCTCCTGACTACGTTCAGGGCGATGCGTCTGACCCGGACGACGTCGCCAGGCTGAGCCAGGACCACGACCTGGTCATCAGCGCGACCAGGCCGCGCCCGGGCAAGGAGGGCGAGCTTGTCGAGGCAGCCAAGGGACTCCTGATCGGTCTGCGGTCCAGCGGTGTACGGCTCATCCTGGTCGGCGGGGCGGCGAGCCTGATCGTTCCCGGCACGGAGCTGATGCTTGTGGAGTCGCCGGACTTCCCTGCCGAGCTGCGTCCGATCGCCCTTGCCTGCAACGAGCAGTTCGACCTGGTCCGCGCGAGCGCCGATGTCGACTGGACCTATGTCAGTCCCCCGGCCCTCCTCGAGCCGGGGTCCCGGACCGGCACCTATCGGCTGGGCATCGACCACCTGGTGACCGCCGAGGACGGCACGTCGTTCATCTCGATGGAAGACTTCGCCCACGCCCTGGTGGACGAGGCCGAGCAAGCACAGCAGGTGCGGCGCCGATTCACGGTTGGCTACTAGGGCAGTCAGTGTGCCGAGGGTCGGTTGGCGGTGCCGTCAGATGAGGCCCTCACGCAGGGCGTAGGCGACGGCGTGCGAGCGGTTCCTCAGTTGCAGGCGGCTGGTCACGTCGTGCAGGACGTTCTTGACCGTCCGCTCCGAGTACGACAGCTCCCGCGCGATCTCCTGGGTGTCCTTGCCGTCGGCCACCAGCCGCAGTACCTGCGTCTCGCGGTCGGACAGCCCGGTGTGGGACAGTCCACGCGGTGCCAGCACGTGCCGCTGCATCCGCGACACCTGACCGAGCAACCGGCCAAGCAGATCCGGCGGCAGGCTGCCGTCACCCGCGGCGGCGGCGAGCACCAGGTGCACGATGCGGTCGGCGGTCGCCTCGGTACGCCGAAGCACTCCGGACACCCCCAGCTCGACCGCGGTCATCAACGCGTCGTCGTCGATCGAGCTGCCGATCAGCACGGTCCGCCGACACCCCCGTTGCGTGGCCGACCGGAGCACCTGCACCGCTGCCGGGTCGAGCGAGTCGACGGCGATCAACGCGACCACTGGCGGGACGGTGCGCTGCTCGGTCGCCTGACCCTGCACGGACTGGCCCGGCATCGGCTGGACCGGCACGGACTGCCTCTGCACGGACTGGCCCTGCATCGGCTGGCTCTGCAGGGACGCCAGATCGGCGTCGGTGATCAGGGCGATCTCCGGCCGCGGCCCGAGCGCGTGCACCAACCCGAACTGCGACAGCGGGTCGAGGGCCTTCACCCAGACAGGAATACGTCGGTGTGTCGTCATACTTGCCACTCCCCCAGAGCGTTGATGAACGGAACGGACTGATTCCGCAGTCACACGAACCCCCAACAGCGTCGATTCCGATCGTGCTCCCGAACCTTCAGCCAGCCTTAAAACCGGTGACGGTCGGATCACGATCCAATGCCAAGCGTGAACCACGGGCATTTCACCGACGTCTCATCCCGATCTCGATGTCCCGGAGACCGGTGAAACAGCCCGTCAGTCCAGCCGGGCCTGCCCACACCAGCTAGATGCCCGAAAGGGCAGATTGGTTGTGTCAGTCCGCCAGGGAGCTGATCGCGCGCAGCGCGAGACGGTACGAGTCGACTCCGAAGCCCGCGATCGTGCCGGTGGCCACGCCTGCGACGACACTCGTGTGCCGGAACTCCTCGCGGGTCGCGGGGTTGGTGAGGTGGATCTCGATCAGCGGCGCGGTCCGCTGGGCGCAGGCGTCGCGCAGGGAGTACGAGTAATGCGTGAACGCGGCCGGGTTGAGCACGACCGGGACCTTGCCGTCCGCCGCCTCGTGCAGCCAGCCGACCAGCTCGGCCTCGTCGTCGGTCTGCCGGACGTCGACCTGCAGCCCGAGCTCGGCGCCGGTCTTCTCGCACTCGGCGACCAGGTCGGCGAACGTCGTCGTCCCGTACTTCTCCGGCTCGCGCGACCCCAGCCGCCCGAGGTTCGGTCCGTTCAGCACCAGCACGCGTCGCCCAGTCACGCCAACACCCTAATGCAGGCGGCTCACCACACTCCTCGGGTGAGGTGGTCGTAGGCGGTGACGGCCTCGACGCGGGCGGTCGGGTAGTAGGTGTCCGCCGAGGTGCCGGAGCTCATGGCCTGCCAGTTGCGGCGGCTGAGGAGCTGGTGGACGGAGATGAGGCAGCCGGCCGCGATCTCGGCCCGCAGGTTGTTGCCCAGCGCAACCGCGAGCGCCTGCTGGTCGCTCGCGACGAATCGGGCCAGGCGGGTCTCGAGGGCCGGAGTGGTGAAGACCAGGCGGTTGAAGGCGAGGACTTCGGGGTGGTCGTTGAGGCCGGTGACAGGGTCCCGGCGGGCGAGGCCGGCGAGGAAGTGGTCCCGGAGGGCCTCGATGGGTGCGGCCGGCGCTGCCTGGACCACGCGGGCGGCCTCGTGTTGATGGTCGGCGAAGCGGTGCAGGACGAGGTCCTGCTTGGTGGCGAAGTACTTGAACAGGGTGGGCTTGGAGACGTCGGCGGCCGCGGCGATGTCGGCGACCGAGACCTCGTCGAAGCCGCGCTCGAGGAAGAGCGCGATCGCCGCCTGGGAGAGCGCGTCGTGGGTCTGTTGTTTCTTCCGCGCGCGCAGTCCGGTCATGCCGTCGACGATAGCAAAGTGTTAACCTGGACAAAACATTGACCGGGTTAATCTTTTGAAGGAGCGCGATGCGGGGGCTGGACGACGAGCGCCGGTACGCCGACCGCTGCCGGGAGGCCCTGGCCCGGATGGTCGCGGGCGCCCGGGAGAACGTGGTCGTCGGCGAGGACACCTGGGGCGACCGGTACACGGCCGAGCGCCTCGGCTACTACCTCAGGACCCTCGCCCGCGACCTGAGCGAGGAGGACGACAACCCACCGTTCTTCGGCCTCATCCAGTACGCCGACGACGCGACAGCCGGCGAGCACCGGGCGCAGGGCTACCACCTCGGCCGCCGCCACATCTCCGACGCCATCGGCCGCCCGCCCCTGGTGATCGACTGGCGCGCTCCGGTCTCGACCGCCTTCTACCGGGCCTCCACTATCGATCCCCGCGGCATCAGCACCCGCCGCCGCTTCGGCTGGTCCGCCAACCAGCTCACCGGTTTCGAGGACGAGCGCCTGCAGGCCGGTGAGCAATCGGGCGCAAGCGAGCTGGTACGGCGAGAGATCGAACGCGCCCGGGTCGGCCCGATGCGGGACATCGTGGCGACCATTCAGCCCGAGCAGGACGAGGTGGTCCGGACCGATCTCGAGGTGTCGGTCTGTGTCCAAGGCGCACCCGGGACGGGGAAGACCGCGGTCGGCCTGCACCGGGCGGCGTACCTGCTCTACGCGCATCGGAGCCGGTTGCAGCGGAACGGCGTACTGGTGCTCGGACCGAACAAGGCGTTCCTGCACTACATCTCCGCGGTCCTGCCGACACTGGGTGAGGTCGACGTCGAGCAGACCACGATCGAGGAGTTGCTCGGCGGGGATCGGATCACAGGGACGGACGAGCCGGCGGCGGCTGCGGTCAAGCACGATCCGCGGATGGCCGACGTACTGCGGAACGCCGTCTACGCGAGGATCGGGCGGCCCGAGGAAGCGGTGGTCGTGCCGGACGAGTCGTACAAGTGGCGGGTCAACCAGCACGAGTTCGCGGAGATGGTCACCGAGGCACGGGCGGATGCGGCGACGTACCTGATCGGACGGGAACGGGTGATCTCACGGATCGTCGTCGCCTTGCAACGGCAAGCGGAGGCGCGCGGCCAGAACTGCAACGGAGTCTGGCTCCGCCGCATGACCCGCGCCGCCACTCCTTCGGTCGACGCCGTCTGGCCGCACGCGAAGGCCGACGAGCTCCTCGCCGAGCTCCTGAGCGACCGCCGCCTACTGGCCGCGGCCGCGCACGACATCCTGAGCCCTGATGAGCAGGACGCCATCGCGTGGAAGCGCCCACGCAAAGCGAAGAGCGCCCGCTGGACCGCCGCCGACGCGATCCTCCTGGACGAGCTCAGCGCCCTGCTCGAACGCGGCCCGACATACGGCCATGTGATCGTCGACGAAGCCCAGGACCTCTCCCCCATGCAGTGCCGCGCGATCGCCCGCCGCAGTGAACACGGCTCGATCACCGTGCTCGGCGATCTGGCCCAAGGTACGACGCCCTGGGCCGCGCGCGCCTGGACCGAACAGCTCGCCCACCTCGGCAAACCGCACGCGGAACAGGTTGTCCTCACCACCGGCTACCGCGTCCCCGCCTCAGTCGTCGAGCTGGCGAACCGACTGCTCACACAGCTCCCCGTCGACGTGCCCCAGACCACGTCGTTCCGCACCGACGGCCGACTGACCGTCACCCGCGCCGACGACCTCACGGTCGCGTGCGTGGACGCCGTACAGGCGGCGCTCGAGCAGGAAGGGTCGATCGGGGTGATCGCGGCGGACGACTGGATCGCCGGCCTGGCGGACGGACTGAAGGCCGGCGGGATCGAGACCGCCCGCCCGGAGGACGACGGGCGAGTGGCCGTCGTCCCGGCGAGCCTGGCGAAGGGTCTCGAATACGACCACGTCATCGTGATCGAGCCGGCCGAGATCATCGGAGCCGAGCCGCGCGGCCTGAACCGGCTCTACGTCGCACTCACCCGCGCGGTGTCCCGGCTCGACGTCCTGCACTCCGCAGACCTGCCGCCCGAACTCAATGCCCGGCCCGGCGGGCGCCCGCCCGAACTCGACGCCCGGCCCGGCGCGCGCCCGCCCGAACGAGCCGGTCAGGACCAGGGAGCTCCGGGGCCGCCCATGCGCTTGGCGTAGTCGGTGCCTCGGGCCAGTTCACCGCGGCGGACCGGCTTGTCGGTGAAGGCCGAGGCGTAGATGGCCGCCGCGAGCTCGATCGTGTTCCGGGCTTCGGCGAGCGGAACGGGCGCCTGGGAACCGGCCGACAGCGCATCCAGTACGGCGTTGAGCTGGGCGGTGTGCCCACTCGGCACCGCCGGAAGGTCGGTGGACCAGGCGGAGGCCACCGCGTCCTGCGACGGCCCCGGCGTGATCGTCCAGTTCTCGTTCTTGTAGCCGTAGAGGTGCTCCAGTTCGACGGTCGCGTTCTCGTAGTCGAAGCGAAGCTCGGAGGTCTGCCGCGGCGACACCAGCGAGTTGACGATCGACGCCATCGCCCCGTTCTCGAAGGTGACCAGCGCCATCGAGACGTCCTCGGTCTTCGTCGGCCGGGCCTGCCGGCCCGCGATCGCGGTCACCTTCTCCCACGGCCCCAGGATCGACAGCAGCAGGTCGAACTGGTGGATCCCGTGACCCATCGTCGGACCGCCGCCCTCGACCTCGAAGGTCCCGCGCCACGGCATCGCGAAGTACTCGTCGTCGCGGTACCAGGTGGTGTTGCACAAGGCAACCAACGGCCGGCCCAGGACGCCGTCCGCCGCGAGCTCCCGCAACCGCACCGCCCCGGAGCCGAACCGGTGCTGGAAGATGCACACGACCTGGGCCGACGACGCGCGCTCCGCGTCGAGCAACTCGTCGAGCTCGTCCAGCGACAGCGTCGGCGGCTTCTCCGTCAGGACGTTCACCTTCGCCGCCAGGCACTCCGCGGCCAACGGGACGTGCGAGCTGGGCGGCGTACACAGGTGGACGAGGTCGACGTCGCCGGCCGCGAGCAGCTCGGTCAGGCTCGAGTACACCACCGGGATGTCCCATTTGGTCGCGAACGCCTGCGCCCGGTCGGGCTCGACGTCGAGCGCGCCGACGAGCTCGGCGCGGTCCGCACACGCCACCACCGCCCCGGCGTGCGCGTTGGCGATGCCACCGGTGCCGACGATCGCGATCCGGTACTTGCTGTCAGACATACAGACCCTTTCAGGAGGCTGAGTCGATCACTTCAGAGGCCGTAGGAGATGCGTACGTCGTCGACGTAGGCACTGCCGTAGTTGGAGCTGTTGGCGTAGAACGCGATCCCGGCCAGGGCAGGCATCGCGGTGCGGAACGGCTGGTCGTCGCTGATCCGCGTCCCGTCGAGGTACAGGTCGAAGCGCTGGTTCACCGTGTCCACGACCAGGCGTACGTCGTACCAGCGGCCGAGCTCGTACGTCCCGACGGTCCGTGAGGTCGGACCCTCGTACGCGATGATGTTGCCCTTGTCGAAGGCCACGCTGACCGCGGCGGCACCGCTCTCGTTGTAGAGGTAGGGCAGGCCGAACCAGTTGCTGCCCGACACGTACGGCTGATCGCGCATCACCCGTGCCTCCACTGTCACCAGTCCACGCAGCGGAGTCGCGAACACCTGGGAAACCCCGGTCCCGGCGGTGCCTCCGGTGTTCGCCGTACGGGTGAGCCGCACGCTCCGGTCCGACGCCGACGGGACCTCGGCGACGTCCACCGCATTGCCGGTCGCACTCACCGTCCAGCCGGCACCGCCGTCGGGGAGGGCGCCGGTCGGCAGGTCGTCGAACGCATGGACCTGCAGGTCCTCGCGTTCCGGATCTGCCAGCAGGAACGCGCCGCCATCGGCTGCGGCCGCCGGCAGCACCGAGATGCCGCTGCGCTCCACGACCTGCCGTCCATCGAGCTCCGCCACCACGGTGTAGCCGGTGCCCATCGGCACGTCCGGCACCACGAATGCACCGTCCGTGCCCGACCGGGTTGAGCCGATGACCTCGTCGCCGGCGCGCACGGTGACCACAGCACCGGCCAGCGCCGCCGCCCGCTGATCGAGCACCCGGCCGGTGATCGACCCATCGGTGTCCTGCAAGCCGATCGTCAGATCCTGTCGAGCGGTATCGCCACGCCGTACGACGACAGTCGCCGTCGCGGCGTCATAGCCGTCCCTGCTCGCCTTGACGGCGGCAACCGTGTCGAACGGCAGGCCGGCGATCCGGTAGAAGCCACCGGCCTGGGTCGAGGCGCGATAGGTACGACGCGGTGTCTCGACCACCACGGTTGCGTCCTCCACCGCGTGACCGAACTGGTCGCGGACAACCCCGTTGATCGACTCCCAGTTCTGCCGCTGCGGCGTCCGGTACTCGAAGGCGCCCACGTCGGGCAGGCCCTGGTAGATCGGCGTACCGGCGTAGTCCCGGCCACCGTTGTCCGCGATCGCGACCCCGGTGCCGACCGCCACTGAGCCCGAGGTCGGCACGAGCGCCAGGGCACGATCCAGTCGTGGCCCGCTCTCCTCGGTGCCGAACGGTCCGGTCAGCGCGGCGGTGAACAGCGGATCGCCCAGCACCGGACGACCATCGGACTGCGGTACGACGAGCGCCGCGCCGCCGTACAGGTTGTTGTCGTAGGTGATCGTCGGACTCGTGGTGAGTGCGGCGTTGGCGCGGGTGGAGTAGAGGATGTTGTTGCGGATGTCGTACGTCGCGTTGAGCGAACTGCCGTAGCCGTAGATCAGGTGGTCGCTGCGATCGCTGTAGATCGCGTTGTTGTAGATCTTCGCCGTCGCCGCCCGGTCCGAGTGCAGGTAGATCTGGTAGCGCGAGTTGCCGGCGATGGTGTTGTAGCGGATCACCGTGTCGCCGAACGAGAACTGGCAGATCAGGATCCCGTCACCGTTGTGGTGGACGAAGTTGTACTGCACCACGATCCGGGTCGTTGCCTTGTCCGGGTCGATCGCGTTCGAGTCCGCGCCACCGGCCTTCTGCTGGGTCTCGTACACCTCGTTGTGCTGGATCACCACGTCGTCGGCGTAGTACGCCTCGATGCCCGATGTACCGGCCCGGTAGACCACGTTGCCCTCGACCAGGCCGCCGCGCACGTCGGTCACGTACATCCCGTTACAGGCGTAGTCGTTGCCGTCCTGCTGGATGAAGTTGTTGCGGATGACAACGTTCGTGTGCGGGGTGAAGCGCGGGTCGGTGGCGTTCGCGCGCTCACCCCAGCCGGTCTTCACCGCACCCTCGCTAGACCCGGTGTGTTGTTTGACAATGATGCCTGCGAACGATGTGCGCTTGACTGACGAGTTCTCGACCAGGATGTCGTTCAGGACGGTCGCCGTACCGGGGGCGGCGATGTCGGCGACGGTGCCGCGGAAGACGATGCCGCCGGTGTTCTTCGAGCGATCCCACCCGGTCTGGAAGGTGACACCGGGCTTGTTGCCGGCCACGTCGCCGCCGATCCAGTTCACCTCGCCGGTGACGTCGTGGACGTCGACTCCGTCGATGACGAAGTGGCTCAGCGTGCCGCCGGCGTCGCCGGCCACCTCGATGCCGCGGAGGTCGCGCAGGTTCGTGCCGGGCTCGCCGGTGAGCGGCTTGGCGTTGGTGACCTCGAGGTTGCGGATCTCCCAGTCGTGCTGGTTGAACAGGCGGACCGTCTCGGCGACCTCACCGCCGCCGTGGATCGCGGGCTTCGCGCCGGGGCCGTACTTGTCGATCACGATCGGGCGACGGGTGGCACCGGAGCCCTTCGGCCACAGTTGGCCTCCCCAGCTCTGACCGGCGCGGAGCAGGATCTGGTCACCGGGGTCGAAGGTGGTCTCGTTGACCTTCTGCAGGGTCCGCCACGCGCGGCCGGGCGAGGTGCCCTTCACGTCGTCGGAGCCGTGCACGGCGTCGACGTAGTACCTGGTCCCGCTCCCACCGGCGGCCGTCCCGTCCCCACCGACCGCCGTCGCGGCCGTGCTCGACGGAAGTAGCCCCACCCCGAGCAACATCGCGCCCACCAAGGCGCGCCCCAGCCTCTTGCCCATTGGAAAGCCCTTTCCAAGATGTCTTCAGCATCTTGGAGGGGTTTGCACCGATGTACAAGTGCCAGTCCGGCAGGTGACCGGTTCCGGTCAGCCGACCCTCTGCTGACCCTGCTGACCAGCTCCGGTCAGCCGACCCTCTGCTGACGCTGCTGACCGGTTCCGGTCAGCTGACCTCGGCGTACGCCGCGACGAGCAGGCTCGGGTCCGGCGCCTCGAGGATGGTCGGCTTGGCCAGGCCGTCGAGGACGACGAAGCGGAGCCGGTCGGCCCGGGTCTTCTTGTCTAGCTTCATCGCGTCCTGCAGATGCGGCCAGGCGTCGGCGCGGTACGTGACCGGCAGCCCGAGCGACTCCAGTACGGCGCGATGCCGGTCGGCGGTCGCGTCGTCGAGCCGGCCGGCCGCGCGGGCCAGCTCGGCGACGAACACCATGCCGATGCTGATCGCGGCGCCGTGCCGCCACTTGTACCGCTCGACCCGCTCGATCGCGTGACCGAGGGTGTGCCCGTAGTTCAGCGCCTCCCGGCCGATCGCTCCCCCGGCCGTGGTGGTCCGCTCGCGCAGGTCCGCACCGACTGTGTCCGCCTTCACCTGGATCGCACGCGCGATCAGTTCCTCGGTGGCGTCGTACGCCGGGCTCGAGGCGCCGGCCGGGTCCTTCTCGACCAGGTCGAGGATGACCGGGTCCGCGATGAACCCGCACTTCACGACCTCGGCCAGACCGCTCACGTAGTCGTTGCGCGGCAGCGTCTCCAGCGCGGCGAGGTCGCACAGGACGCCGGTCGGCTCCCAGAACGCGCCGACCAGGTTCTTCCCCTCGGCCGTGTTGATCCCGGTCTTGCCGCCGACCGCGGCGTCGACCATCCCGAGCAGCGTCGTCGGGATGTGCACCACGCGAACACCGCGCAACCAGGTCGCGGCGACGAAACCGGCCAGGTCGGTCGTCGTCCCGCCGCCGACGCTCACGATCGCGTCCGACCGGGTGAACCCGGCCTGCCCGAGCACCGACCAGCAGTACGCGAGCACCTCCGCGGTCTTGGCCTCCTCGGCGTCCGGGATCTCGATCGCGTGCGCGGTGTAGCCGCTCGCGGTCAGGTCGTCGCGGATTGCGTCACCGCTGCTCCGCAGTGCGCGCGGGTGGATGACGGCGACCCGCTGGACCCCGTCGCCGAGCAGCCCGGGCAGTTCCCCGAGCAGGTTGTTGCCGATGACAACGTCGTACGACGCCGCCGCGGCGACCCGGATCCGGGTCGGCTGCTCACTCATCCGAGGTGCTCCAGGATCTCGTCGGCGATCTGCTCCGGGGTGCGGTCGTCGGTCTGCACGGTCAGCTTGGCGACCTCGACGTACAGCGGACGGCGTGCCTCCATCAGGTTGCGCAGCTGGGTCCGGACGTTGCCGAGCAGCAGCGGGCGGGCAACACCGAGGCCGACCCGCTTGGCCGCCTCACCGAGGGACACGTCCAGGAAGACCACGTTGTGGCCGGCCAGATCCGCGCGGGTGTCCGGGTCGAGGATCGCACCGCCGCCGAGCGACAGCACCTCGTCGCCCTGGAGCGCGGCGACGATCGCGGCCCGCTCGAGGGCGCGGAAGTGCGGCTCGCCGTGGTCGACGAAGATGTCGGAGATCGGCTGGCCCGCGCCGGCCTCGATATCGGTGTCGGTGTCGCGATGCTTCACGCCGAGCCGCTCGGCCAGCAGGGCCGCGATGGTCGACTTCCCCGACCCCGGCGGACCGACCAGAACTACAACCGGGCTCACTGCTCTGCCCACTCCCGCGGTGCGATGGTGGACGGCAGGTTCGCCAGGTACGCCTTGTGGTTGCGCGAGGACTCCGCGACCGAGTCGCCGCCGAACTTCTCCAGCGCGACGTCAGCCAGCACCAGCGCCACCATCGCCTCGGCCACGATGCCCGCGGCCGGTACGGCGCACACGTCGGAGCGCTGGTGGTGCGCCGCGGCGGCCTCGCCGGTGGTGGTGTCGATCGTGCGCAACGCCCGCGGCACGGTCGCGATCGGCTTCATCGCCGCCCGAACCCGCAGCGTCTCGCCCGTGCTCATACCGCCCTCGGTGCCACCGGAGCGGCCGCCGGTCCGCCGGACGACGCCGTCCTGGGCGACGATCTCGTCGTGCGCCTGCGACCCCGGCGTCCGGGCCAGCTCGAACCCGTCGCCGAGCTCGACACCCTTGATCGCCTGGATGCCCATCAGCGCGCCGGCCAGCTTGGAGTCCAGCCGCCGGTCCCAGTGCACGTAGCTGCCGAGGCCTGGCGGGAGCCCGTCCACGACCACCTCGACCACCCCGCCGAGCGTGTCACCGGCCTTCTGCGCGGTGTCGATCTCGGCCACCATCGCCTTGCTCGCGTCCGCGTCCAGGCAGCGCACCGGGTCCGCGTCCAGCTTCGCGACATCGTCGTACGACGGGATCACGCCGTACGGCGCCTTGACCGTGCCGAGCTCGACCACGTGGCTGACGATCGTCACGCCGTACGCCTGGTGGAGGAAGCGGGCGGCGACCTCGCCGAGCGCGACCCGGGCCGCGGTCTCGCGGGCGCTGGCCCGCTCGAGCACCGGGCGGGCCTCGTCGAACCCGTACTTCTGCATGCCGGCCAGGTCCGCGTGACCGGGGCGCGGGCGGGTCAGCGGCGCGTTCCGGGCCAGGTCGGCCAATGTCGCAGGGTCGACCGGATCGGCTGACATCACCTGATCCCACTTCGGCCACTCGGTGTTGCCGACCTGGATCGCGACCGGGCTGCCGAGCGACAGTCCGTGCCGGAACCCGCCGATGAACGTCACCTCGTCCCGCTCGAACTTCATCCGGGCGCCGCGGCCGTAGCCCAGCCGACGACGAGCGAGGGCGTCGGCCACGTTATCCGTGGTGACCTGGACGCCTGCGGGAAGACCTTCGAGTACGGCGACGAGCGCTTGTCCGTGCGACTCGCCGGCGGTGAGCCAGCGCAGCATGGCCCCGATTCTTCCACGCGCCACCCGCCGTCCCGACGCCGGTCTCATCGCGCGACGATGCGGAACCCATAGACCGGGCTGGTTAGGCAAAGCTCACCTAAATGCATGGAGCTGATCCGCCGTCCGATCAAGGCCCGGGTGACCGAGACGAGAAGTCGCAGGTCTACTTCTGTGGCTACTGGCGCCGCATGCACGCGTGAGCGGTGTCGGAGGATAGGCCGTCCCGGAACGACAGCACGACGTCGAACGTCTTGCCGAGTGCCGAGTTCTCACAGCCCGTCGAGACCTGCGCTGCCTGACCGCCGGCGATCGCGGCGCCCGCGAGGGCGAGGGTGGCGAGTCCCGCCACGGCGACGCGCCCGGCGGTACGGCGGATTGCGGTGGTCATCAGGTGCTCCCTTCGATCTATCAACGACCGTAGGAGCCAGGAGCTTCGCGGGAACTGGCCTTGGAACCCGTCTTCGGGTAGCGCTGACACCACCATCGATAGGGTTCCGGCATGACTCGGGCTGCGGAGGAGACGTGGCGGTCGCGGATTCGCGGCTGCCTGCTGGGTGGGGCGATCGGCGACGCGTTGGGCGGTCCGGTCGAGTTCGAGAGCGGCCGGTCGATCGTTGCCGCGCACCCCGATCGGCTCCGCACGTTCGTGTCCGGGTCGGCCGGCTGGCCGCCGGGGACGATCACCGACGACACCCAGATGACCCTGTTCACGGTCGAGGGACTGATCCGGGCCGGGGTGCGGACCGATCGCGGCATCGGGTTCACGGTGGCGGTGGTGCACCACGCGTACGACCGTTGGCTGGACACCCAGACGCTGTCGGCTCCGAGTGGTGAGCGCGACGGCTGGTTGGTGGACGAGCAGTGGCTGTACGCACGTCGCGCGCCCGGCAACACCTGTCTCAGCGCGTTGACGGGAGCGCGCAAGGGCAACACCCGGATCGACCAGTTCGGCGCGCAGGCGGAGAACGACTCGAAGGGCTGCGGCGGGGTGATGCGGGTGGCGCCGTTCGGGCTGCTGCCGGCGAAGTGGTTCGACCGCGACTGGGTGTTCGACTCAGCCGCCAACGCCGCGGGCTACACGCACGGCCACCCGACCGGCAAGCTCGCCTCGGGCGCCCTGGCCGTGATCATCCGCGAGATCTGTGAAGGCGCCGAGCTGCACACAGCCCTGGACACCGCCGCTGCCGTGCTCGCCCAGCGCCCTGGCCACGAGGAGACGAGTACGGCGCTCGCAGCCGCCCGCCAACTCGCGGCGACAGCCCCCGGGCACGGACCGGTGACCGTAGAGCAGTTGGGTGGCGGCTGGGTCGCCGAGGAGGCCCTCGCCATCGGTGTCTACGCAGCACTGGCCTACCCGGCTCCCGAGCAGTTCCTGGACGCGTTGGCGCTGGCGGTCACGCACTCCGGTGACAGCGACAGCACCGGTGCCATTGCCGGCAACATCCTGGGCGCCCTCCACGGCGAGACGGCTCTACCCGCAGAGCTCGTCTTCACCGTCGAGGGCCGGCCCGTCATCCTCCAACTGGCCGACGACTTCGCCCTGGAGTTCACCCAACCCACTCGCCTCCACGGCGACTACGGCCCGCACACGGCCTGGAGCACGCGCTACCCCGGCTGGTGACCGATCGACAGCTTGTGGTGGAAGGTGTTGGGCGGGTCCCACTTCGCCTTGTACGAGCCGGCATTGATCGCGTTCGGCTTCGGGTCGAGTCCTTTCCCTAGCCGACGTACAGCTCCGCGAGTGGTCCGCCGAACACGACCCCGCCCAGCGCGCCGATCAGCATGAACGGCCCGAACGGGACCATCTGCTTGCGCGTCATCACCTTCGCCGCGATCAGCGCGATCCCGACGATCGCGCCGAGGAAGAAGCCGCCGTACAGCCCGGTGATGAACTCACCCCAGCCGAGCCACCCGAGCGCCAGCCCGAGCAGGCCCGACAGCCGGACGTCGCCGAACCCGACACCCCGCGGAAACACGAACCACAGCACGTAGAACACGGCGAACCCGATCACCCCCGCGAGCACCGCCCGGCGGAGCGATCCCCACTCCCCCGACACCACGGCCGCACCGAGCAGCGCGAGTCCGATCACCAGGTACGACGGCCAGATGATCGCCGACGGCAGATACCGCGTCCGCGCGTCGATATATCCGAGCACCGCCCCCGCCACAGCCAGCAGCAGCCATGCCACCAGCACCGCGGTCGTCCCGAGGACCCACCCGAGCAGTCCCCCGGACACCGCCGCGAGTAGACCACACCAGTACGCCGCCCGCCGCCCGGCCAGGTCGGCGTACGGAATCTTGACCTCGCCCTCCTCCAGCGTGGGCTCCGGGATGCGCCGCATCAGCCACGGGCCGAGCAGGTACGCCGCAGGTCCGCAGAAGGCCACCCCGGCCCCTGCGGCGAGCAACGCGTTGTCAGCCGGCACGATCCAGGAGCCTAGACGATTTCGCCGCCCGCTACGCGCGGCCTGTGGACGACCGTCGGACCAGGATCCTCGCGATCACCGCCGCGCCCGCTCCCAGCAGCAGTACGCCGCCGGCCAGCACGCCGATCGTGCTCCAGAAGCCGTCGTTGCGGGTCACGTACTCGATCCGTTGGTACTCGTCGTCGGACCCGGCCCGCTCGAAGGTGAAGTCGTCGGTGATCCGGCTCGGATCGCGGTAGGTGACCGAGTAGGCGGTCAGGTAGTCGGCCGGCGCGGTCAGCGCATCGTCCTGGACCCGCCCGGCGTACAACAGCTCCGGCGTCACGTCCGCGTCCGGCAACTTGGTCGCGTCGACCCGGTGCTCGGCGGCGACGTACACGGTCACCGTCTGCGCGGTGGTCGCGCCCTTGCTGAGCCGCATCGGGTAGACGATTCGATCCGACGCGAACGTCAGCCGCAGCGGCGGCGTCGCCCCGCTCATGCTCTCGCCCGGCTGCTTCGGCGCGAGCTTCACCGCGACGATCTCCCACTTCTCGGTCAGGTACGGCGTGAGGTTCCCGGCCAGCCCGGACGGTACGACGTACCCGTTCGTGCGCAGCCAATCGGTCACCGCGGTCCCGCTCGTGCCCTCGAGTCGCGCGACCGAGAACGGTCCGAGCTGCATCTGCTGCCGCACGTTCACACCGGCACCGGCCATGGGCGCGCCGGCCGAGTCACGCCCGCTGCCCATCACGCCGAGATCCCGGAACGGCCAGTAGGTCTTGCGGACCACGACCTTCGGCCGCGTCATCCGGTCCAGCCGGTTGAACAGGCCGGTCGCACCGAGTTCGACCTCGGCTGCCGCGGGCACCGGCATGATCCAGGCCGCCTTCTTCGACGAGCCGTCGATCGCCATCGACAGGGTGATCTGCTCGGTGCCGTCGGCGTACTGGACCAGCGCGTTCTCGCCGTACGCCCGGGCACGCGACTGCGCGTCCGGCAGATAGCCCCCGCACGCGCAGGCCCAGGCAGGTGTCACCCCGGCCGCGACGAACCCCAGCGCCAGCACACCCACGACGACCCGCCAGAACCTCATGGCGGGAGACTAGCTAGACAAGGGTGTACGGGGTGCGGAAGAAGTTCGCCGGGTCGTACTTCTTCTTGACCGCGCGCAGCCGGGTCAGGCTGGTGCCGTAGTACGTGCTGACCGAGCGGCCGGTCTCGACGTAGTTCACGTAACCGCCGGCCGAGTACGTCCGGACCGCCCGATGCCCGTTGGTGATGAAGGTCTGCGCGACCCGGACCTGTGCCGACGACGGGTGCGCCGCCATCCCGGAGTACCACTGGATCACCCCGAGCGCCGTTCGCCACGGCCAGGACGCGCCACCGGTCGGCTGCTTCGCCGCCTGCCCGCCGAGCGGATCGATGATCGCCGACGCCGGCGTCTTCGCCCGGGCAGCCGTCTTCACGGCACCAAGCACCGCGGTGATCGTGGCCGCGTTCATCGGGCCCCGCAGTACGTCGGAACCCGCCAGGAGCCCGGTTCGCGGGCTGGTCGTCCCGCCACCCAGGTACCGGACCGCCTCCATGTGGGTCTTCACTGTGATCGAGCGGGTCGAGGCCTTCGACCCGACGAACGACTCCAGTTGTGCGGCCGCGGCCGCCGCGTTGCCGGTGGTGGAGATGCCGAGTACGTGGATCGACAGCGTTCCGTTGCTGCGGGCATCGATGTGCAGGTTGCCCCAGGAGGTGATCGGCGCCGACTGGGCGAACTTCTGCCAGCCGCTGACGACGGCGGACGCCTTCGACTCCGGCCAGGTCAGCCGGAAGAACCCGATCTTGGTCGCCGGGATGGTGGCGAACCGGAACGAGGTGACCACCCCGAGGTTCCCGCCGCCGCTGCCACGCAGTGCCCAGAACAGATCAGGACCGACCGATGTACTCACGTTCCGCGCGACCCCGTCGGCCGTGATCACGCCCATCGAGACGATCCGGTCGCAGGTCGGTCCGAAGGCCCGGGTGTGGATCCCCATCCCGCCGCCCAGTGCGAGCCCGGCGACTCCGACCGTCGGGCAGGTCCCGGTCGGCAGCGAGCGCCCGTACTTGTCGAGGAAGGCGTGGACGTCGTACAGCCGGGCGCCGGCGCCGACGGTGAGGACGCCGTTCGCGTAGCTCATCCCGCGGATCGCGCCGAGGTCGACCATCATCCCCTTGCTGATCGTGGAGGCGCCGACGTACGAGTGTCCGCCGCCCTTCGGGACCAGCACGAGTTTGTTGGCGCGGGCGAAGTTGATCGCCTTCTGCACATCGGTGGCGTTGGCGGCCTTGACCACAGCAGCCGGCTGGACGGAGTCCCAGCGCGGGTTGAAGAGCTGGTGCGCGGCCGGGTAGCCGGAGGTCGACGGCATGAACAGCCGGCCCTTGAGGGAGCGGGAGAAACTGTTCCAGTTCGGCGCGGCGGCGCTGGCGGTCTTGGTGTCGGAACAGCTGGTCAGGGCGACGGCGGCGACAGCGCCACCAGCCTTCAGTAACGTGCGGCGGTCAAGCTGGCTCACGATCCTCGAGCTCCTCACGCGCGGCGGACCTCATGGCCGCCAGCGGTGCGGGCGACCTACCTGTCATCATCTCCACCTGGAGAGTCGCCTGATGCACGAGGAGATCAAGGCCGTTCAACAGCTCTGTACCGATCCGGTGCGCCGCGATCGCCAGCCCGGTTGGCCACGGGTGGTACGCGACGTCGAAAACCACCGGGGCGACGCTCGCGAAATGCTCGGCCCACGGGTCGACGGCACCGCCGGGCAGCGTGGAGACGCACAGGTCGAACCCGCCGATCTGCTCGACCTGCGAGAAGTCGGCGACCGACGTCTTCAACCCCAGCTCGGCCGCCAGGTCCAGCAGCCGCTCGGCACTGGCGACGTCCCGGACGACGATGGTCACCTCGGTGACCTGCATGCCACGCAACGCGGCCAGCGTGGACGCGGCAGTCGCCCCGCCGCCCAGCACCACGGCCGTCTCGGCGGCGGTGATCCCCCGCTCGGCGAACGCGTTCACCAGCCCTGGTACGTCGGTGTTGTGCGCCGACCGCGATCCGTCCGGCTCGAACAGCATCGTGTTCGCCGCACCGATCAGCTCCGCGACCGGGTCGACGGTGTCCACCAGCTCGAGTGCGACCCGCTTCAGCGGCATCGTCAGCGACAGTCCGCGGACGTCGGCACCGAGCGAGGCGACGAACCCGCGCAACTCGTCCTCGCCGACCTCAAAAGCGTCGTACTGCCAGTCCAGCCCGAGCGCGGCGTACGCGGCCCGGTGCATCGCCGGCGACAACGAATGCGCGATCGGCGAACCGAGGACAGCACACCGCATAACTAGCACCGGCCCTTGTGCGCCTGGCACCACGCCTGCAGCTTCTTCACGTTGTTCATATGCTCGTCCGACGTACTCGCGAACGCGGTCTCGCCGGTGTCGAGGTTGATGAGGGTGAAGTACAGCCAGGAGCCCTGGGCCGGGTTCAGCGCGGCCCGCAGGGTGTCCTTGGTCGGTGAGTTGATCGGCGTCGGCGGCAGGCCCTTGACCTTGTAGGTGTTGTACGGCGAGTCCATGTCGCGCTGTTCCGGCGTGGTGAACACGCCGCCGTCGCGGCCGACCACGTAGTGGATGGTCGAGTCCATCTGCAGCCGCATGCCGGCCCGCATCCGGTTGTAGATCACCCGGGACACCTTGGTGTAGTCCTGCGGCCGGTTCGTCTCGGCGCCGATGATGCTGGCCACGATCACCGCCTGGTACGGGTCCAGCTTCTTGCGATCCGCGGTCTTGACCAGGTCCAGCTCGGCCGCGGCCTTCGCGTACTGCGCCGTCATCAGCTTCAGGATCGTGTACGCGGTCGCACCCTTCGGCACGTCGTACGTGCCCGGGTACAGGAAGCCTTCGGCGTTGTTCTTCGCGTACGACGGCAGGCCCAGCGCCGCCGTTTTGCCCAGAGCTGTCGCGGCGGCACCGGCGGGCAGCTTGAGCTTCGACTTCTGCAGCGTCTCGCTGACCTCGGCCTTGGTCAGGCCGGCCCGGAAGCTGATCCGGGTGACCAGGATCGACTTCGCGGTGTCCAGCATCAGCTCGAGCGCGGCCTTGGCCGACATCTCCTTGTGCAGCGTGTAGGTGCCGGCCTGGATCTGGCGCGACCGCGGGTCGTCCCGGGCCGCCCGCTCGAACGCCCGGGCGCTCTTCACCACGCCCTTCTTCTCCAGCGTGTCCGCGATCGCCTGCGCGCTCTGGCCCTGGGTGATCTCGACCACGACCGTGCCGGTCCCGCTGCCCTCGAAGTCGGGAGCGGCGAACATCTGCTCGATCGCGTCCCGGCCCTTGCCGAAGCCGATCACGGCCCCGGCCACCAGCGCACCGACGACGAGCAGCGAGATCAGCCCGGCGAAGCACCCGAACCCGCGCCGCGCGCGGGCCTTGCGGCGGTTCGCCCGGCGCTCGACCCGGCTCTCCGGCCGCAACCCGAGCCCGGTGCTGAGATCGTCGCCGTCCGTCACGTCGTCGTCCACCGATGTTCTGTTCACAGGGGCCTCCCGGGTGGGTTCCCAGTCTCGCGCTCGACATCGAGAGCGTGTTGCAGAATCACGACCGCCGCGGCCTGGTCGACCACGGCGCGCCGCTTGGAGCCCTTCTTTCCCCGTTCCCGCAGCATGCGTTCGGCGGTGACCGTGGTGAACCGCTCGTCCACCAGCCGCACCGCCGTCCCCGAGTTGCCCTCCTGCACCTTAGCCCGCACCAGTTCCGCCGTTTCCCGGATCTTCACCGCGGCCGGGCCCTCACCCCCGGACAGCGAGCGCGGCAGCCCGACCACGATCTCGACCGCCTCCAGTTCGGCGACGAGTGCGGCGATCCTATCCAGATCACCGGGCCCCCGGCGGACCGTCTCCACCGGGGTGGCCAGGATTCCGTGCGGATCACTGCTCGCGACACCGATCCGGACGTCGCCGATATCGAGCGCGAGCCGCACACCGTGTCTCATGCGGGTCCCATCAAGAACGCATCAGCCCGTCACGAGCTGGCCGATGGTGTGCTCCACCGCGGCCAACGCGTCATCGGAACCGGCCGGGTCGGTGCCGCCACCCTGCGCGACATCGTCCTTGCCGCCGCCGCGACCACCCAGCTTCTCGGCCGCGACCCGGACCAGGTCACCGGCCTTCAGCCGCCACTCACGAGCGGTGTCGTTGAGCGCGATCACCACACCGGGCTTGCCATCGTTCACACTCAGTACGGCGACCACGGCCGGCTTGTCGGCCGCCATCCGGCCGCGCACGTCCAGGGCCAGCTTGCGCAGGTCCCCGCCGTTCACGCCGTCGGGCGCGCGATGACCGACGTACTGGACCCCGAAGACGTCCCTCGGGTTCGCGGACAGCTCGGCGGCGGCTGCCAGCACCTGGCCGGCCTTCATCCGCTCGAGCTCCTTCTCCGCGGCGCGCAGCCGCTCGGCCAGGTCGGCGACCTTCGCGGGCAGCTCCTCCGGCCGGGCCTTCAGGTTCTCGCTCAGCAGCCGGACCAGCGCGCGCTCCTTGCCCAGGTAGCGCAGCGCCTCCATGCCGACGAACGCCTCGAGCCGGCGGACACCGGCACCGACGGACGACTCACCGGTCACGGTCAGCGCACCGACCTGCGACGAGTGCTTCACATGCGTGCCACCGCAGAGCTCACGGGACCAGGGGCCGCCGATCTCCACGACGCGGACCTGCTCGTCGTACGTCTCACCGAACAGCGCCAGCGCACCCCAGTCCCGGGCCTCCGGCAGCGTCATGTACTGCGCCGACACCGGTAGGTCCTGGCGGACGGCGAGGTTCGCGACCTCTTCGATCTCGGACCGGGTCGCCTGGTCCAGCGCCGACGACCAGGCGAAGTCGAGCCGCAGGTACCCGGGCTTGTTGTACGAACCGCTCTGCAGCGCGTTCGGGCCGAGCACCTGCCGCAGCGCGGCGTGGACGACGTGCGTCCCCGAGTGCGCCTGGCACGCGGACACGCGCCACTCGTGGTCGACCTCGGCGTGCACGTCCAGGCCCGGCTGGAGGACACCCTCGAGCACCTCGACCTTGTGCACGATCAGGCCCTTGACCGGCCTCTGTACGTCGAGCACCTTCAGCTTCACGCCGTCGGCGACGATCAGGCCCTCGTCGGCGATCTGGCCACCGGACTCCGCGTAGAACGGGGTCTTCTCCAGCACGACCTCGACGGTCTCGCCCTGCTCGGCGGACGGCGCGATCACGCCATCGCGCAGCAGACCGCGGACCTGTGAGTCGGAGGCAAGCTCCTGGTAGCCGGTGAACTCGGTGACGCCCTTCTCCCGCAGCTCCCGGTAGCCCGAGGTGTCCGCGTGACCGGCCTTCTTCGCCCGGGCGTCCGCCTTGGCCCGCTCGCGCTGTTCCTTCATCAGCGACTTGAAGCCCTCGGTGTCCACGTTCAGGCCCTGCTCGGCGGCCATCTCGACGGTCAGGTCGATCGGGAAGCCGTACGTGTCGTGCAGCTGGAACGCCTTCGCACCCTCAAGCTGGTGCGCGCCGCCGGCCTTGGTCTCACGGACGGCGAGGTCGAAGATGCTGGTCCCGGCCGTGAGGGTCCGGCGGAACGCCTCCTCCTCGGCGTACGCGACCTGGCTGATCCGGCCGAAGTCGGACTCGAGCTCCGGGTAGGACTTCTTCATCTGCTCCAGGCTGACCGGCAGCAGCTCGACCAGGCTCGGGTCCTCGTAGCCGAGCAGGCGCATCGAGCGGATCGCCCGGCGGAGCAGCCGGCGCAGCACGTACCCGCCCTGCTCGTTGCCCGGGTTCACGCCGTCGCCGATCAGCATCAGCGCGCTGCGGACGTGGTCGGCGACCACCCGGAAGCGGACGTCGTCGACGTGCTCGGCGCCGTACTTGCGGCCGCTCAGCTCCGAGGCCTTCTCGATCACCGGGTAGATCTCGTCGATCTCATACATGTTGTCGACGCCCTGCAGCAGGTACGCCACCCGCTCCAGGCCGAGACCGGTGTCGATGTTCTTCTTCGGCAGCTCGCCGAGGATCTCGTAGCCGTCCTTGCCGCCACCCTCACCGCGGATGTTCTGCATGAAGACGAGGTTCCAGAACTCCAGGTAGCGGTCGCCCGCCTCCCAGTCCCGGTCCGCGCCGAACTCGGGGCCGCGGTCGATCAGGATCTCCGAGCACGGGCCGCACGGACCCGGGATGCCCATCGACCAGAAGTTGTCCTTCATGCCGAGCCGGACGATCCGGTCGTCCGGCAGGCCGGCGACCCGCTTCCAGATGTCGATCGCCTCGTCGTCGTCGTAGTACACCGAGGCGTACAGCACCGACTCGTCGAAGCCGTAGCCGCCGTCGTTCTGGGACCGGGTGACCAGGTCCCAGGCGTACTCGATCGCCTTCTCCTTGAAGTAGTCGCCGAAGGAGAAGTTGCCGTTCATCTGGAAGAACGTGCCGTGCCGGGTGGTCTTGCCGACCTCGTCGATGTCGAGGGTCCGGACACACTTCTGCACACTGGTCGCGCGCGCGTACGGCGGCGTCTGCTGGCCGACGAAATAGGGCACGAACTGGGCCATGCCGGCCACGTTGAACAGCAGGTTCGGGTCCGGCGACGGCAGTGGTGCGCTCGGCACCACGGTGTGGCCCCGGTCCTCGAAGTACTGCAGGAACCGCCGCCTGATCTCACTGGTTTCCATGGGTGTTACCGGTAGTCCTCACGCGTGTCCGGGTGGGTTGTGGGTGGGGCCGAAGGCATGGCGCTGTTTGTGTCGATGCCGAGGGCGTCGCGCAACTCGGTCTCCCGCTCGGCCATGCCCTCGCGCACCTCGTCGCCGAAGTGCCGGATCGCGGCGGCCACCTTGGCCGCGGAGTCCTGCAGGCTCTCCGGAGCGAGCACCTGGGCGCGCTTCTTCAGCCGGGTCACGGCGTACACCCCGACCGCGATGCCGATGATCAGCCAGAAGATCCGCTTCACCGGACGTCACCCCGCTTCCGTGCCTTGCGTTCGGCTTTCATCTCTTCCTTCACTCGCCGGCTGACGTCGCGGCGCTGGCTGTCGCCGAGCGCCTTGCGGACGCCGTAGCTGAACGCCGCCGCCTTCACCAGCGGCCCGCCGGCCGTCGCCGAGAACAGCGACATCAGCGCGGCCGCGTTGGTGGTCACCGTGGTCGCGTTGTCGGTGATGGTGTCCACCTTCGCCAGCTGGGCGTTGGTGGTGGACACGGTCGTGGTCACCTCGCCGAGCAACGGGATGCTCGAGTCGGACACGCCCTTCACCATGATCCGGGTCTCGTCCAGGACCTTGCCCAGCTTCAGGATCGGGTAGGCCAGCAGGCCCACCAGGATGAGCAGCGCGCAGGCGGCTATCAGCCCCGCTACTTCACCGACGCTCATGGAAACGATCCACCTTCCGTTGCGACCTCGTGGACCGCCCGACCTTATCGCGGGCCCTCGTCACACTCCGCTCCAGGACACCATCCCCCACATCACAGTCCCTCACCAAACCCTGATTGCCGACAGTCAGTGAGGGGCAACGGTCAGGAGCTGCCGCCGGGTGGTGTGGTGCTTGGAGACGGCTCTGCTGGGGTGCTGCTCGGCTCTGCTGGAGTGGTGCTCGGCTCCGCCGGGGTGGTGCTCGGGGTCGGTTCCACGGGAGTGGTGCTCGGTGACGGCTCCACCGGGGTGGTGCTTGGTGACGGCGACGGTGCGCTGGGTTCCGTCGGGGTCGGGCTCTGGCTCTGGCTCGGCGAGGGCGCCGGGCTGGACGGCGCGGACGAGGTTGGCGGCCTCGACGAGGGCTGCGCCGAAGAAGTGGGGCCGGGTGAGGTCTGCGACGGCGACGCCGGGGGTGACCAGGGCGGCTTCGGTGCGGCCGGTGTCGATGACGGCTGCGCCGAAGGGAACCAGCTCGTGGTCGGACTCGACGTCCCCGGGTTCAGTCGCGTCGGCCGGTTCGTCGGCCCCTGTGTGGGTGACTCGGTCACGGTGTCGGGCGAGGCTCCTAGTGGTCGGCCGACCGGCGGCCTGGTCGTCGTACTGCCGTCGGAGCCGTCGGAGGTCGTGCTCTCCGGCGCCGTCGGGCGGGGCGGGAGGGTGGTCGCGGAGTCTTGTCCCCCGAACGGGACGAAGAGGAGCAGACCGACCAGGGACAGCGCGGCCGCCGCGAGGGCGCCGAGCTTCAGGACGGGTGGGCCGCCGTAGCGGCCGATCGGTCCGCGGACCGGCGTGCCGTGCTCGTCGATCCAGAACGCCCAGCCGGCCGGTGGGCTCGGCCAGGAGTCATCGGGTCTGAAGTTCTTCGGTGGTCGCCACCGGACGTTCGGCGGTTCCGGCCAACCGGGGGGCGGGTTGAACTGCCTCAAAGCATTACCTTTCACCCCCAGGCCGTCTGGAAGCCTACCCACCTGAGCATTTGAATCAACCCGGGCCCCGGGTGCCTTCAGTCGAAGCTGACGGCGAGTGCTTGGACGGTGCCGTTGGGTGCCCAGGCGATGCTCATCGTGCCGGTTCCGCCGCTGGACCACAGGAAGCGGGCGACATCGTCTGCCTCCTCCAGGACACTCATGGTTTCGGTGGGTGGGTTGGTTCGGTAGCCCTCGGCGATTGCTTCGCGGCCTTCGAACGGGCCGGCCGGGACGTTCACGAACATCATCGTGGCGTCTTCGGCGAAGCGTTCGGCGAAGGTGTCCCAGTCGCCGGTCCTGACGGCTTCGTTGAAGGCTTCGACGTGGTCGGTCGTCCGGCTCACTTGCGGTCGCCTCGTTTGCGGTCCCGGAGGATCTTGCGGATGTTGGCGACGCGGTCGGCGTACGCCGCCTCGCCGCCGCGGCGGGTCGGGTTGTAGTAGTCGGTCCCGTCGATCACGTCCGGCGCGTACTGCTGCGGGACGATGCCGCGCGGGTCGTCGTGGGAGTACTGGTACGACGAGCCGTGGCCGATCTTCTTCGCCCCGGCGTAATGGGCGTCGCGCAGATGGGACGGGACCGGGCCGACCTTGCCGGCCTTCACGTCGGCGATGGCCGCGTCGACGGCCATGATCACCGCGTTGGACTTCGGCGCCAGCGCGAGCGCGACGACCGCCTGGGCCAGGTTGATCCGGGCCTCGGGCATCCCGATCAGCTGGACCGCCTCGGCCGCGGCCACCGCGACCCCGAGTGCGGTCGGGTCGCCCATGCCGATGTCCTCACTCGCCGAGATCACCAGCCGCCGCGCGATGAACCGCGGATCCTCACCGGCCTCGATCATTCTGGCCAGGTAGTGCATCGCCGCGTCCACATCCGAACCCCGGATCGACTTGATCAACGCCGACGCCACGTCGTAGTGCTGATCTCCGGCCCGGTCGTACCGCACCGCGGCCCGGTCCACCGCCGTCTCGAGCGTCTTGAGGTCGATGACCTCGGCGTCCTTGGCCCGCGCACCACCGGCGGCGGCCTCCAGGTAGGTCAGCGCCCGCCGGGCGTCTCCCCCGGCCATCCGGAGCAGGTGGCCGCGAGCGTCCTCGGCGAGCTCGAACTCCCCGTTCAGGCCACGCTCGTCGGTCAGCGCCCGATCCAGCAGTACGGCGATGTCGTCGTCGGTGAGCGATTCCAGCGTGAGCAGCAGGGACCGCGAGAGCAGGGGTGAGATCACGGAGAAGAACGGGTTCTCGGTGGTTGCCGCGACGAGCGTGACCCAGCGGTTCTCCACGCCGGGCAGGAGGGCGTCCTGCTGGGCCTTGGTGAACCGGTGGACCTCGTCGATGAACAGCACAGTCTCGACGGTCCCGGTCGCCCGGGCCAGATCCCGCCGGGCCCCGTCGATCACCTGCCGGACGTCCTTCACCCCGGCGGTGACAGCCGACAGCTCCACGAACTTGCGGTTCGTCTGGTGGGAGACCACCGCCGCGATCGTCGTCTTCCCGGTCCCGGGCGGTCCCCACAACAGCAGCGACATCGGCTGGTCACCCTCGACCAGCCGTCGCAACGGCGACCCAGGCGCGAGCAGATGCTGCTGCCCCACCAGTTCGTCGAGACTCCGCGGCCGCATCCGCACGGCCAGCGGAGCCGCCGTGTGATCCATATCGGCCAGACTCCCGCCGCCCCGGGCCGGCGCGGGAGCCCCCGGAATCTCAAACAACCCATCACTCACACCCGAAGCCTATCCAGCCCCACCGACAGCCGCCCCGGACGCTGACCAGGTGGGGTTGGCTACTTCGTCTTGCGGTTGTCCTCGTCCTCGTCGTCGTCCGCGTCGCGGAGTTCCTCCGGGAGGTTGTCGTCCGCCTCGCGGAGTTCTTCCGGGAGGTCTTCGTCGTCCAGGTCGCGGAGTTCCTCGGGGAGGTCTGCCTCGTCGAACTGCTCGGCGGGGATCTCCTCGGACTGGGCGGCCGACTCGGGCTTGATGGCGTTGCGGAGGCGGCCGAGGATGCGGTCGGCCTCGGTGCCGAACGGGTTGTCGTTGATCAGGTACGTCCAGGTCGCCGTCGGCCGCGGCACTCCACTGGCCGCCTCATCGAGACCGTCCGCGGTGATCTCGGCCGTCTTGAACGTCTCGGCCGCATCGGTCCATGCGTCCGCGATCAGGCTGTCGAACGACGCGATCGCGGACTTGTTGAACTCGTCGATCGGCTTCAGGTGCACGATCCCGCCGGCCAGCGACCGCAGGTGGATGCCCTCCCGCAGATCGGCCAGGTACGCCAGGTGGTCCGTCCAGCGCCGGTCCAGGTGGTGCAGCGCGATCCGCCGTACCGCGTCCTTCACCGTCTCCTCGCCGAGCTCCTCGACCAGTTCGTCGTACCGCTCCTTGGCCTTCTCGGACAGCTCGGTCGCGGCCAGGTCCTCGGTCAGAACCTTCTCGCGGGTGTCGAGCAGGATCGCGCGCTGCTGACCGGTCAGCCGGTGGTACGACCACGTCGTCCGGTGCAGCTCCGCGTTGGCGCCGTCCGCGACCCGCTGGGCGTGCTCGAGCACCCCGAGCGACTTGCGGTCCGTGAGCCGCCCGCTCTCGTCCGGGTTCGGCCGGAGACCCGACGAAACGGAGTACCTCGTCACCAGCTCGTCCGCGAGGCTGGCGAAGAACAGCGACCCGCCCGGGTCACCCTGCCGGCCGGCGCGTCCACGCAGCTGGTCGTCCAGCCGCCGCGACGCGTGCAGACCCGTCCCGACCACGTAGAGGCCGCCGAGCTCGATGGCCTTGTCCTTGTCGTGCGACTCGTCCCGCCCACCGAGGCGGATGTCGGTACCGCGACCGGCCATCTGCGTCGACACGGTCACCGTCCCCGGCACACCGGCCTCGGCGATGATCGCGGCCTCCTCGGCGTCGTTCTTCGCGTTCAGGACGACGTGCGGGATCTCGGCCGCCTCGAGCCGGTCGCTCAGCTGCTCCGACTCCTCGACGCTGTGGGTGCCGATCAGGATCGGCCGCCCGGTCTCGTGCACCTCGGCGATGTGCTCGACCAGCGCGGCGTTCTTCTGCTCGACGGTCAGGTACAGCCGGTCCGGGTCGTCGATCCGGATGTTCGGCTTGTTCGGCGGTACGACGGCCACCTCGACCTCGTAGAACTCCTGCAGCGACTCCCCGACGACAACCGCCGTACCGGTCATGCCGCAGAGCGTCTTGTAGCCCATGATCAGTGCCTGCACGGTGATGCTGTCCAGCACCTCACCGGAGTCGCTGACCGGCACGGCCTCCTTGGCCTCGACCGCCGCCTGCAGACCGTCGGGCCATCGCTGCAGCTTGGCGATCCGGCCGCGGTTGTTGTTGATCAGGCTGACCTTGCCGTCGCGGACCAGGTAGTCGACGTCCTTGCGCAGCAGCACCTCGGCGTGCAGCGCGACGTTGATCTGGGTCAGCCGGTCGAGGTGGTCGTCCTCGTACAGGTTGATCCCGCCGAGGGTCTCCTCGACCTTGTCGGTCCCGCGGTCGGTCAGCGCGACCGTCCGGCCGTCGCCGTCGATCTCGTAGTCCACGCCCGCGCGCAGCGTCCGAACCAGCTGTACGACGTCGTCGTCCAGCTCCTCGGTCCGCGTCGCGCCGGCCAGCACCAGCGGCACCCGGGCTTCGTCGATCAGCACCGAGTCAGCCTCGTCGACCAGCGCCACGTCCGGCGTCACCGTGACCCGGTCGGCCACATCGGTGACGAGCCGGTCGCGCAGGATGTCGAACCCGATCTCGCTCACCGGCGCGTAACAGACGTCCGCCTGGTACGCGGTACGCCGTTCCTCCGGTGTGGACGCCTGGCCGATGTGCGACACGCTCACGCCGAGCAGCTCGTACACCGGGCCCATCCAGTCGGCGTCGCGGCGGGCCAGGTAGTCGTTGACCGCGAGCACCTGGACCTTGCGGCCGCCGATCGCGTACCCGGCGGCGGCGAACGCACCGGCCAGCGTCTTGCCCTCACCGGTCGCCATCTCCACGACCCGGCCCTGCAGCATCGCCAGCGCACCGACGACCTGTCCGTCGAACGCGCGCTCGCCGATCGCGCGGTGGCCCGCCTCCCGGGCCAGGGCGAGGAACTCGATCTGCTCGTCCTCGTGCAGCCCACCGGTGGTGCGCAACTCGGCGACCGCCTCGGTGAGCTCTTCGTCGGTCAGGGACTGGACCGATTCCTCGGCCTCGCCGACCAGCTGGGTGAGCCGCTCGTACGGGCCGAGATCGATCGAACCGGGGCGCTGCAGCAGCCGGCGGAAACGAGACGCGATCTTCAGTGCCATGATTCCGCAACGTACAGCCTCACGGAGTCGTTCCGTGCATCAGGTCAGCGTTTCCCCGGATGTCCCTGCGGTGTCACGGCGTCCACTCGTACGGCGTGGTGGTCGTGACCGCGTGCAGGCCCAGTTTCTGCAGGATCGGGCGGGAGTCCTCGGACGCGTCCACGCGGAGGAACTCGTACCCGCGCTCCTTCGCCAGCCGGGCCCGGTGCGCCAGGACCGCGCTGTACAACCCCTGCCGCCGCCACTCCGGCAGCGTCCCGCCACCCCACAGGCTGGCGAACCCCGTCCCCGGGTGGAACCGCACCCACGCCGCGGTCAGCGCCGGCCCGTCCGGTCCCTTCAGCGCATCCTCGACCAGGAACACCGACAACCGGTCCGGGAACATCCGCGCCTCGGCCGCCAGCCGCTCCTCGATCCGCGCCAGCCCGTTGTGCCACAGCGTGTCCATCAGTACGGCGATCCGGTGGTAGTCGGCCGGGCCGTCGGCCTCCCGCAGCCGCACCTTCGACGGCAGCGCGGACGGTCGGGCCAGGATCGCGTCGATCTCGCCGAGGATCAGCGTCTCCGGCTCCTCCGCGCTGAACCCGGCCCGGACCAGCCGGTCACCGAGGTCGGCGGGCTCGTCGTACGCGTAGGTCTTCCACTCGAACGGCAGCCCGCGGTCGCGGAAGAAGGCGACCTCGGCCGCGATCACCGCATCCGGGTCGTCGCCGAGGCCGCGCGGGGTCTCGACGAACCCGGCGCCGTCCGGTCCTTCGACGTACGACCGGTGCACCAGGCCGTCGTGCTCGGTCTTCCAGCCCGGGATCGTGTCGGCGTCGGGCAGCCGGATCCGGCGGTGGAACACCTCGAGCAGCTCATCAGGGGTCATCTGCACATCGTGCCTGACCGACTACCAGAAATCACCAGGCTCGACGGCAAACCAGTTGGCAACTGGTGTCGTCCAAGTAAGTGTCCTCAAAGGGGGGAACATCATGAACATCCACCACATCTCACGCAAGACGATCATCGCCGCCTTCGCCATCATGGCCATCCCGGCAGCAGCGATCGCCGCACCAGCCGTCGTCGGCTCATCCTCCGCCCCCTCCACCGTCTCGACCGCCACCGTCGCCGGCACCTCCTGCCCACGCGGCTGGGGGTCGTTGCCTGAGGCAAACAGCCGGATGACACCGGCACCGGTGACCGCCGTCCGCACCGGCCGGCACGCCTGCTTCGACCGGCTCGTCGTCGACATCCGCGGCCGTGCCCCCGGGTACGACGTCCGCTACGTCAACAACGTCTACACCGACGGCGCGGGCTTCCTCGTCCCGCTGCGCGGTGGCGCGAAGCTGCAACTCGTCGTCCGCGCCCCGGCGTACGACGCTGCCGGTCGGTCGACGTACAAGCCGGCAAAGGGGAGCGAACTGAGCAACGTCGCCGGTTACAGCACCTTCCGGCAGGTCGCGTACGCCGGCAGCTTCGAAGGCCAGACCACGATCGGTCTGGGTGTCCGCGCCCGCCTTCCGTTCCGCGTCTTCACCCTGGCCGGCCCGGGCTCCAGCACCCGCCTCGTCATCGACGTCGCCCACCGCTGGTAACCCAGACCCCCACCCCCGCGGTCGCCCGGCATCCCCACCGGGCGACCGCACTTCGTCCTACAGGACTCGGTTCAGCAGGTCGAAGAAGGTGTTGCCGAGGACCAGTTCGAACGGGTCCGTCAACAGCGGCGCCAGGTCGGCGATGTCGGACGGCATCCAGCCCCAGGCGTTGATCCCGCAGGCGATGAAGCGCGGGCTCGCGCCGTCCCAGTCGGCGATGTGCGCGTCCAGGGCGGCCTTGTACTCAGCGGCTTTCCCGGGCGCGCCGAAGTTCCCGATGATCGGCAGGCCGCCGCGTTTGACCAGCAGGTCGCCGCCCTCCCAGGACTGGATGATGCCCTGGAGCGGGGTGTGGTCGTTGTATCCCTGAGCGATCTCCTCCGGGAACGCGACCCAGCCGTTCGCATCCCGATGGTTGTAGGCGTAGACGAGATCCATGCCGGTACGGCGCATGAACGAACCGGACAGCTTGAGGTACGCGGTCAACTGATCGGCCGGCCACGAGCCCGGGTAGGTGTAGCCGGCGCCGGACGGCCCACAGATCAGCAGGTCGTTGGCGGTCGCGGTCCGCTGGAAGTAGCTGAACAGGCCGGGACCGATCTCGGCAAGCAGCGGGCTGATCGTCCAGTTGACCATCGCCTCGCCGCGGCGCGGGTCGTCCCACATGTCGCGCATCCGCCGCTGGCAGTACTGGACGTTGTCACCCTCGCCGAAGGTCAGCGTGACGTACACCTTGTTCTTCGGCTCGATTCGCCGCACCTTACGGACCTTGTCCGAGATCGGCGCGACGAACCCGGAATGCACGGTGCCGTTCATGTAGAAGTCCGCGGGGATCACCTGCGAGCCGCCCTGGGACGCGAGGTCGACACCGCTCCACTCCCCGGCGACGTCGTTGGAGAACCAGCCCGCGTACGGCGTGGTCGGGCCGACCTTGTCGAAGTGCTCGGTCAGCAACTCGCCGGTCGGGCCGTTGGGCGGCAGCCAACTCACCAGGGCCTTGGTCGCCACCACGTAGTCACGGAAGTATGGGAACGGTTCGACCCGGGTCGGCGCGGTATCGGTGGCGGTGACCAGGTACTGGTTCCACATCTCCACGGTCACCACCAGGCTCGTCGTACCGGCCGGCGGAGCGAAGCGGTAGATCCAGTAGTTCCCGCCGTCGGCGAACCGGTTGCCCTCGCCGCCGATCGACGAGTTCGCGCCCTCGAACAGGTACGGCGCCTCCTCCGGTGTGTCCGGGAGGAACCGGGCGATCTCGGTGCCGTTGGCCTTCACCGACACCGAGAGGATCGACGCACCCCAGCCGTCGTCGCCGAACGAGTCGCCGAACCGGACGTACACCCCGTCGTCGCCGAGCTTGGCGGAGACGTCGAGGTCGTAGCTGCCGCGGTTCGACGAGTCGCGGATCTGCCGCGTCTCGCGGGCGATCTCCTGCCACTCGACGTTCTCGGCCTGGACCACCATCGTCGGCGGGAGGCCGGTGAGCAGCTTCTGGTTGCAGCGCGGGAACAGGTTGTCCAACTGCCAGCGGTACGTCTTCACCCGGTCGTTGTCGAAGACGCCGCGCAGGTCCTTCACGATCCGCAGCCCGTGCGCCTTGACCTGGTCGGCGTCGGCGACGACCGCATCCTCCAGACCGGCCAGAGTGGTGGCGACGTTCAGGGAATCCGGTACGGCGGGATCGTGGACGATCGCGCCACGGACCCGGTGCCGGAACTTCGCGATCAGGTCGAGCGGGTCGTCGTACCGCGTGGTGGGCAGCCGCATGTCCGCGAGCCACTTGGCGTCGGGACCGTCCGGAGTGCCGGGTGAGTAGAGGAAGTAGAGCTCGGGCTTGGTGCGGTTGACGACGCCTTGCAAGGTGGTCAGCAGGGTCTGGTCCCCACCGCTCAGCTTGCTCACATCGCCCCAGTGCAAGCGCCCCGGCCGGCCGAAGGCCGGCAGCAGCCGGGTCGCACCGGCCGGAGCATTGGCAGCATTGGCAGCGTTGTCGGAAGCAGCCGCGGGCAGGGCCTGGAAGACCCCGAACCCACCCGCCGTCACCGCACCACTGCCCGCCAGGAACGTTCGTCTCGAGACCATCGTGACCACTCCCCTGTCGCTGACATCGATGTCAAATCAGCGGGGAGGTTAGCAATGTCAGGACAGCGTGTACATAGTTCGTTACAACGTTGACGAAGGTATTTTGGAATCGTTTCCGGGGCAGGGTGATTCTGGGGAGTGGGGTTGTCTCTCCCACGCGTGCTACGCAGTCGCTCCTTCGTCGCGCCGGCTACGCGCGCTCCCGCCCGCCCCCCGGGCTTGTCGCCGGTGTGACTTCTTGCCGGGCTTCCGCCCGACGGTTTGCGGGCTGTCGCCCCACGGTTTCTTGCGGGCTGTCGCCCGCGTGTCGCGCTCCTCCGTCGCGCGCGTTCGATTGCTTGGCCGGCGTCCGTCCGGGGGCGACCCTGGTCCGGCGACCGCGATCGACTAGTGCGCGGGCGATAGGCCCGCAGACCGCCTGCGAACGGACGCCAGCCGAGCACTCGAACGCGGGCGATAAGCCCCGCACACCGAGGGCGGCAGCCCGCACACCGCCGGTGGCAGCCGGCAAGAAGACACACCGGCGCCAAGCCGGGGGCGGGCGGGAGCGCGCGTAGCCGGCGCGACGAAGGAGCGACGGCGCAGCACGCGTGGGAAAGACCCAATCACCACACCCGCTGCAAAATCTCCGTAGCCTCCGCAAAGCTGATCCCCGCCCGCCGAGCAGTCCGCGCGAAAACGACGGCCGCCTTCCGGGTTTCCTCGTCGTCCACCTGACTGCGTGACGCCAGCACGAACGTCCCGTTCCGCCCGCGGGTCTCCACCAGCCGGTCCGCCTCGAGCTCTTTGTAGGCCCGCGCCACCGTGTTCACCGCCAACCCGAGATCCAGCGACAACTGCCGCACAGTCGGCAGCCGCGTGCCCCTCGCCAGCTCGCCGGACCGGATCAACGCCTCGATCTGCGCCCGCACCTGTTCGTACGGCGGGGTCACCCCGACCGGATCGACTGAAATGTCCATCCGGTCAGCATGCCGTACCTGTCAGGCGAAGTCCTCCGGGCTGTACGGCTTCTCCTCGACCAGGACGAGCCAGTTGCCGGAGTTGTCGCGCAGTACCGCCTCCACGCCGTACGGGCGGTCGGACGGTTCCTGGATGTACTCGACGCCCCTGGCGACCAGCTCCTGGAACGTCTTGTGGCAGTCGTCGGTGGCGATCCCGAACCCGTGCATCGATCCCTTGGCCAGGCTGCGCCGGATCACGTCCGCGGCTTCCTCGTCCAGCGGCGGCCCGGGCAGCATCAGCGCCAGCCGCAGCTCGGGGTGGTCGGCCTGGTACACGGTGCACCAGCGGAAGTCGCCGAGGTTGATGTCCTCCTTGAGCACGAAACCCAGTTTGCCGGTGTAGAACGCCTTCGCGTCGTCGATGTCGTTGACGTAGACGGTCACCAGACTGACGTTGCTGATCACGGCCCCTCCTCGATTGTGTCGTCGTCGGTACGACGGTAGGCCCCGGCCTGCTCGGCCGGCTTCTCCGGAATTGCGGAGTTCAGCCCGAGCATGAACACGAAGCATCCCGGGATCCGTGCACCGGCCTGGGTTCGCTGGTACGCCGACGGGCTCATCCCGACCAACTCGGTGAATCGCTGCGAGAACGACCCGAGACTGCTGTACCCGACCAGCCCGCAGACCTCGGTCACCGTCAGGTTGGTCGCCCGGAGCAGGTCGGTGGCCCGCTCGATCCGGCGCCGCGTCACGTACTGCATCGGCGTCTCGCCGTACTCCGCCGCGAAACAGCGCAGGAAGTGGTACTTCGACACCCCGGCCGCGGCCGCCAGTCCGGCCAGGTCGAGCGGCTCCGCATAGTTGCGATCAGCAACATCCCGCGCACGCCGCAGATGCGCCAGCAACTCAACCGGTACGCTGCCCGCCACCCTCCGAGCCTAGACCGTTGACCGGTGCAGGGCCGGGCGCGACCCTGACCACAGGGAGGGGAGGTCGGCGTGCGGCGGGAAGCGGCGAGTGAGTACCTGCGCGGAGCCCTCTGGGCGATGCCATCGGTGGCGGTGGTGATCGCCCTGATCGCGGGCTCGGGTCTGTCGTTCATCGAGGTGGCGCCGGGGTCGTGGCGGGACCGCTTCCTGTTCCAGGGCACCGCCGACGACGCCCGGACCCTGCTGATCGCGATCGCCAGCACGATGGCCACCGTGATCGCGCTGGTCCTCGGCCTCACCGTCGTGGCGCTCCAGCTCGCCTCCACCCAGTTCTCCCCGCGGCTGCTCCGCAACTTCCTGCGGGACCGGGTCAACCAGTTCGTGCTGAGCGTCTTCGTGGCGACCTTCGTCTACAGCAGCGCCGGTCTCTACACGGTCGGTGTGAAGGCCGGCGTCCGGACCGACCAGTACCCGAGGCTGGCGGTCACCGTCGCGTTGCTGCTGCTCTTCGTCAGCCTGCTGATGCTGGTGTTCTTCGTCCATCACCTGACCCACTCGATCCAGATCGACGAAGTCATGCGCAAGGTCGAGCGCACCACGCTGCAGGTCATCGCCCGTGACCTGCCGACGATTGGCGTGACCACCGAGCCCCGGCCGGTACCACCTGAGTGGGCTGTCAACGTACCGGCGTACCGCTCCGGCTATCTGCAGACGATCCATCCCGAGGCTCTGGTCGCAGCCGCGACGGCCACCGGGGTGACCGCGTCAATCACGCGCATGGTCGGCGAGCACATCATCGCCGGCTCCGCACTCGTGCAGGTGTGGCAGGACCCGGCCGGTCCGCCACCGCCACTGGACCGGCTCGCGGCGGCCGCGCGGGACTCCATCCGGATCGGTTTCGAGCGGACCGCCGAGCAGGACGTCGCGTTCGGTGTTCGGCAACTCGCGGACATCGCGGTCAAGGCATTGTCGGCCGCGATCAACGATCCGTACACCTCGATCCAGGCGATCGAGCACCTGTCGGTCGTCCTCGCCACGCTGGCCGGGCGTGAGCTCGGCAGCCAATTGCTACGCGACGAGACCGGCGCCCTGCGCGTCGTCGTACCGGGTCGGGACCTCGAGTACTACCTCGATCTGGCCTGTGGTCAGGTACGGCGGTATGGCAAGGCCGAGCCGAGAGTCGTCCGCGCGCAACTCCGGACCCTGCACAGCACCGGCCAGTTCTGCACCGACGACACTGGCCGGCGACTCGTGGTCGACCAGGTCAAGCTGCTGATGGCCGACGCCCAGCGCGCCATCGTCCAGCCCGCTGATTTCGTCGTCGTCCGCGAGCACGCCGACCGGGTCCTCGACGACCTGACTGCTCGGGATCTTTCGGTGTGAACCGAAAGCCTGGCGACCGGCTCAGTAGCCGGGGAAGCTGCCGGGATGAGAGTCGGACAAGGTGGGGATGGGCCGGGACCACACACTCCGGACGGCAGCGCTGTCGAGCTGTACGAAGTCGCGCCGGTCTCCGGCGAGGACGAGATCATCAACGCGGCGATCGAGCCCGGCAGCAGCATCCTCGAACTCGGCTGCGGCACCGGCCGGATCACCCGGCCGTTACTTGCCCTCGGCCACCAGGTGGTCGCGGTCGACGAGTCGCCGGAGATGGTCGCCCGGATTTCCGAGACCGAGACGATCTGCTCGACGATCGGCGACCTCCGGCTCGACCGCCGCTTCGACGTCGTACTGATGATGTCGTTCCTGATCAACGTCGCCGACGACGAGGAACGCCTGCGGCTGCTGCGGACCTGCGCGCACCACGTCCGCCCCGGCGGCACGGTGCTGCTCCAGCAGCAGATGCCCGGAATGATCCAGGCTCCCACCGTCCGGGAGAACGGCAAACCGGCGCTTCGTCATCTCCGATGTCGAGCACCTGCCCGGCAACATCCAGGCCGCGACCCTCAGCCACACCGTCGACGGCCGCACCTGGTCGCAACGGATCCTCGCCCAGAACCTGTCCGAGGACCAGCTGACTGCCCAGCTCACCCAGGCCGGCCTGACGCTGACCGACTACCTCACCCCCGACCAGACCTGGGTGCGCGCCCGGCTCAGCTGACCGCGAGGGCTTCGAACTGGGTGCGGGTGAGCTCGAGCCTTTCGAGTCAGTCCCGGCCGCGCAGGAAGGACTCGACCATCGAGACGTACAGGCTGTGCTCCTCGACGTGCGGCATGTGGCTGGAGTACTCGAACACTTCCCAGCGGACGTCCGGGATCAGCTTCGCGTACGGAATCACGGTGACCGGTGCCGCCTCGTCGTACACCCCTGAGATCACCAGCGTCGGCACGTCGATGTTCGCCAGCCGGTCCACGATGCTCCAGTCGCGCAGACTGCCGACCACGTGGAACTCACTCGGCCCGTTCATCGTGTGATAGACCGTCGGGTCCTCCTCCAGTGCCGCGAACGCCGCGCGTACCTCGGGCGGGTTCGGCACCACCCGGCAGACTTGCCGGTCGTAGAACGTCGTCATCGCGGCCTCGTACTCCGGGGAGTCGGTGGTCCCGGCCTCCTCGTGCGACCGGAGGGTCTGGTCGATCACCGGAGGGAGTCCGGCCCGCAACGAGGCGGCCGCCTCCAGCCACAACGGCATCGACGCCGGCGAGTTCGCGATGACGAGCCGTCTCAGCCCGGCAGGACGCCGTACGGCGTGTTCCGCGGCGAGCATGCCACCCCACGACTGGCCCAGCAAGTGGTAGTTGTCGGCGATCCCGAGCAGCGTGACCAGGTTGTCCAGCTCGGCCAGAAACAGTTCGACGGTCCAGTACGACGGGTCGGCGTCGGGCAAGTGCGTCGAGTTCCCGCAGCCCAACTGGTCGTAGTGCACGACCGGCCGCGCAGGCCCATCTGGATCCGCAAAGGCGGTCAGTGACAGCAGATACTGGTGCGTGGCGCCGGGACCGCCGTGCGCGACGACCAACGGCGTAACGCCACTGGACAGGTCACCGGTGACGCGGAACCAGGTCTCACCGTCGGCGAACGGGATCCGCCCGTCCAGCGTGGGCGGCAGAATGCGGTAGGACGAGTCGGCGATGCTCATGGTTGTCCTTTCAGTCGGCGAGCCAGCCGCGTACGTGCCGGCGGAGGAAGGCGAGGTCGTCCGGGATGTCGCGCGGTGATCCGGCCCGGTGACCCCACACGCTCGGGATCTCGGCCAGCTCCGCCTTGCGCAACGCGGCCAACTCCAGCTCGTTGTCGGCCGTCCGGAAGTAGAGATCGGTTGCCGAAGGCACCAGCAGGACCCGGGCCGTGATCGCCGCGAGCGCGGCGTCCAGGTCACTGTCGTACGGGGTGCTGATGTCGGCCGCCAGCCAGGTCAGGGCCTGGGCGTACTGGTCGGCCGCGCGTCCCTCCGCGAACCGGTCGACCCAGTCAACCTGCAGGAAGGTGTCCAGATCAGCGAAGCCGAGGGTCTCGAACAGCCGGGCGCGATAGAACTCCTGGCTCAGCCCCCAGCCGGCGTACACGTGCGCGAAGGCCTTCTTCGCCGCGACCGGCTCCGCGCCGAACCGCCCGTCGCCGAGGTGTTCCGGCGCCGCCTCCAGGATGCGGAGCAGCCCGGACAGGAAGACCCGGTTGTGCAGCGACGTACGGGCGCTGCCGCACACGACGATCGCCCGCTGGACGACGTCCGGGTAGAGCGCCGCCCAGTGGTAGGCCTGGCCGGCGCCCATCGAGAACCCGTACGCCGCGTGCGCCTGGGTGATGCCGAAGGCCTCAGTGAGCAGCCGGTACTGCGCATGCACGTTGTCCGCCATCGTCACCAGCGTGGGGTAGTCCGGGTCGGTGGACGGGCTCGACGACAACCCGTTGCCGAACATGTCCGGAATCACCACGAACCAGCGCTCCGGGTCGAGCACCCCGTCGGGCCCGATCAGCCAGTCCTGCGTCTCGTGCGTCGCGCCGTAACTGCAGGGATAGACGATCACATTGTCCCGGCTCGGCGCCAGCGTGCCGTGAGTCTGCCAGGCCAGCCGGGCGTCGCGGATCACGCCGCCGCGTTCCACCGGCAGGTCCCCCAGCGCGAACACCCCGGTCTTCACCGGCCAGGCCGTCACACCAGTACTCCGGTCGGCAGTACGGCATGCACGCCCCAGGTCTGGTTCGCGACCTGGGTGATCCTGAGATCGACGGCGGTGCTGGCAAGGGCCAGGGCGGTGCTCTTGTCCACGTCGAGGATCACCTCCAGCCAGCACACCATCGCGTCCAGCGCGTCGCCCATCGCGACATCGAGATCGGGGTCGAATCCGAAGGTGATCCGTCCCGCCGGGGTTTCCGCGTGGATCGACCGCAACGGCGGCTCCTCGCGGACCAGGTCCAGCGCCAAGGTGGTGGTCATCGGGCACTCGATCGCGGTCCCGCCGACCTCGCCGTCGCCCTGGGCCGCGTGCCCGTCGCCGAGGCTGAGCATCGCCTCGGCGACGGCGACCGGCAGGTAGAGCGTCGACCCGGCGACGAGTTCCTTGCAGTCGATGTTGCCGCCGCCGACCGTGCGGGGCGGGATGGTCGAGTGCTCGCCGGTGGCCTGCGGAGCGACGCCGATCACGCCCAGAAAGGGCGCCAGTTGCCGGCTGAAGCCGCCGTTGCAGGTCCCCGTGCCGGCCTCGGCGTCCAGATCCCACAGCAGCCAGGACGGCGGCTGCCCGGTGATCCCGAGTCGTTCGGTGATCGGGGACTCGAGCGCACCGGCGACGGTCCAGCCCCACGGATCCGGGGTCAGCGACAGGAGCCGCACTGCCAGCAGGTCGCCCGGCCGCGCACCCCGCACCGCGATCGGTCCGGTCAGGCAGTGCCCGCGCGACTCGGCGAACATCGTCGGCTGCTTCTCCCCGGGCGTAGTCTGCGGCTCGAGGTAGCCGGAGGCGTCCAGCGACCGTACGACGAGGGTGTCGCCCGGGTCGACGGTCAGCACCGGTGCACGGTCCGCGGTGAACACGTCGACAGTCGTCCGCGGGGTGGGGTCGAGCCTGTGGGTGGTGTCCTGGATGGTCATCCGCTACCTCGCCGGTGTCAGGAGTTCGGTGGTCAGGGGGTGGTGGCAGGCCACCGCGTGCAGGCCGCCGCCGGCGGTGAGCGCCGGTGCTTCCGCGGCGCAGCGCGCGGTGGCCAGTGGACAACGGGTCCGGAAGTGGCAGCCGCTCGGCGGATCGATCGCGGACGGCAGCTCGCCGCCGAGTCCCACGGACCGCACCGGTCCTGACTGCTCCTGACCTGACTCGGGCTGGTCGGCCTTGGCAGCTGGTGGCAACGGGATCGCCTTGATCAGTCCCGCCGTATACGGGTGCCGGGGCGCGCCGTAGACGTCCTCGCTCGGCCCCAGCTCGACCAGCCGGCCGAGGTACATCACGCCGATCCGGTCGGCCAGGTACTTCAGCAGCGACAGGTCGTGCGAGATCACCACGTACGTCTGGCCGTACCGGTCCTGCAGCGAGCGCATCAGGTTCAGGATCTGCGCCTGGACCGAGACGTCGAGTGCGGACACCGGCTCGTCGGCCACGATCACCCGCGGGCGCAGCGCCAGCGCCCGGGCCATTGCGATCCGCTGCCGCTGCCCACCGGAGAACTCGTGCGGGTAGCGCTGCGCGGCTTCGGGCGGTAGGCCCACCGCGTCCAGCAGTTCGCGCACGGTGTCGCGCCTGTCGCGGCGCGTGCCGACCCCCTGGGCAACCAGTGGTTCCTCGATCAGCGCGGCGACCGTCATCCGCGGGTCCAGGGCGGCCGCGGAGTCCTGGAACATCATCTGCAGGTCCCGCCGGCGACGCCGTCGTACGGCCGGGCTCTGGGCGGTCAGGTCGCGGCCGTCGAAGGTGACCGAGCCGCTGCTCGGACGTTCGAGCCCGACCAGCATCCGGCCGATCGTGGTCTTGCCGCAGCCCGACTCCCCCACGATGCCGAGCGTCTCACCGGCCCCGATGGTCAATGTCACCCCGGACACAGCGTGCACCGCCCTCCTGGGCCCGAACGGCCGCTGCGACTTCAGCCCGAACCTCTTGTGCACGTCGAAGAGCTGGACCAGGGTCTCACTCGTCCGAGGCTCGGCTCCGGTCCGCACCCGCCGTACCTCCGGCTCGGACCGCGCCGGGGACTCGGCGGCGGGATGGAAACACGCGTGCAGGTGATCGTTGCCCGGTGTCACCTCGACCAGGGCCGGGTCGGTACCGCGGCAGTCGTCCTGCGCGAACGCGCAGCGCGGCGCGAAGCGGCACTGCGGCGCGAGGTCCAGCAGCTTCGGCGGTGCTCCGGGAATGGTGGCCAACTCGGCGCCGCGGTCCAGCTCCAGCGTCGGCATCGCAGCGAGCAAGGCCTTCGTGTAGCGATGCCGAGGTGCCTCGAACAACTCCTGGACACCGGCCTGCTCGACCATCCGGCCGCCGTACATCACCGCCACCCGGTCGGCGTACTCGGCGATCACTCCCATGTCGTGGGTGACCAGCAGCACTCCCATGGACAACTGCGACTTCAGGTCGTCGATCAGGGTCAGGATCTGGGCCTGGATCGACACGTCCAGCGCAGTGGTCGGCTCGTCGGCGATCAGCAGCTTCGGTTCGCACATCAGGCCGAGCGCGATCATCACCCGCTGCCGCATCCCGCCGGACAGCTGGTGCGGGTAGTCACTCAGCCGTTCCCGTGGCCGCGACATGCCGACCAGTCCGAGCACCTCGGTGGCCCGCGCGGTCGCCGCCGCCCGGCTGCCGCCGACGTGGATCCGGTACGCCTCACGCAACTGGCTGCCGATCGTACGGACCGGGTTCAGCGAGGTCATCGGGTCCTGGAAGATCATCGCCATCCGGCTGCCGCGCAACCGGCGCATCGCGGGCTCGTCCAAGCCGGTCAGCTCCTCGCCGTCAAGGCGGACGGAGCCGCCGGTGACGGCTCCGCCGGGCGGCAGCAGCCGCAGGATCGACAGCCCGGTCATGGTCTTGCCGCACCCGGACTCCCCGACCAGGCCGAGGGTCTGGCCCGCCTCGACGGAAAAGCTCACCCCGTCGACCGGACGGATCCGGCCCTGCCGGGTGTCGATCTCGGTCCGCAGGCCGATGACCTCGAGCAGGCTCATGAGTCGTCTCCTCCGTCACGGGTGGCGGACCGCCGGGCGGCGACCAGCCGGAACAGGCCACCGAACCGCACGCCCTCGCGCGGGTCGAGCACCCGCATCAGGTGGTCGCCGGCGAAGTTGGCCAGCAGGATCGTGGCCATGATGGCCAGTCCGGGAAAGGTCGACAGCCACCAGGCGTCGGCCAGGTTCGTCGCACCGGCGGCCAGGTCGCTGCCCCAGTCGGGTGCCGGCAGCCGGACGCCGAGGCCGAGGAAGCTCAGCGTCGTCGCCGTCAGCACGCCCCAGCCGATCGCGCTGCTGCCGAGCACGACCACCTCCGTGAGCAGATTGGGGATCAGGTGCCGCCAGGACGTGCGGATGGTGGTCGACCCGAAGACACGCGCCGCCTCGACGTACTCCGCCTTGCGCAAGCGACGGACCGAGGACTCCACCACACGGGCGAAGCCGGGCGTGAAGGCGATGCCGATGGCGAGCACGATGCTGCGGACGCCGGATCCAGCGGTCGCGATCAGGATCAGTGCGATCAGCAGCACCGGCAGGGCCAGGAACACGTCGACCAGCCGCATCACCAGTGCGTTGACCAGCCTCGGAGCGACTCCGCCCAAAACCCCGATAGCGACACCGGCCGCCGTGGCAAGCAGAACCCCGAGCAGGCTGGCCAGCAGCACCGGGCGAGCGCCGTACACGGTGCGGCTGAGGACGTCGCGGCCGAGCAGGTCGGTGCCGAACAGGTGACTAGCGCTGGGGCCCTGCAGGTTCGCGTCGCTGGTGGCAACCGGGCTGACATGCGCCAGCAGGCCGGGTACGGCCAGGGGGATGACGACGAGGAGCACCGCCAGCAGCAGCGTGGTACGTGCGATGGTTGCCTTCAGCCCCTTGATGGAACCGGTGGCGGACATCGCCGTCCGCCCCGGCACGACGGCCGGGCTCAGGCTCAGAGGGTCGGTCGTCATCCTCGGGCCTCCTGACGGGTGCGGGGGTCGATCGCGCCGACGAGCAGGTCGACGCCAAGGTTGATCAGGACGTAGGAGACGCCGATGACCACGACCGCGCCCTGCACGACCGGGATGTTCTTGCTGGTGATCGACGTGGCCAGGAAGCTGCCGAGGCCGGCGCGGCCGAAGATCACCTCGGTGATCGCGGCACCGGTCAGGATGTTGCCAAACTGCAGGCCGATGGTGGTGACCGCCGGCACCGACGAGTTGCGCAGCACCTGCCGCAGCAGCACCCGCAGGTCGCCGCTGCCTCTGGCCCGGGCCGCCTTCACGTAGTCGCTGCGCAGCTCCTCGATCACCCGGCCGCGGACGAGCCGGGTCAGGATTGCGGCGTAGCCCCAGCCGAGCGAGACCGCCGGCAGCACCAGGGCCTTCGCCGTTCCGTCGTCGATCGCGGAGAACCACTGGAGCTTGACGCTGAACACCAGCACCAGCAGCAGAGCCAGGAAGAAGTACGGCACCGCCACCCCGGCGAACGAGATCCAGCGAGCCAGCGTGTCCAGCGCCGAGCCGGGCCGCATCCCCGCGACCAGACCGAGCGGGACCCCGATGACGACCGCCACCAGCATCGACGCCGCCGTCAGGACCAGTGTGCTCGGAGCCCGGGAGAGCAGTTCGAAGACCACCGAGTTCTGGGTCAGGAACGACGTGCCGAGATCGCCGCGCAGCAACTGGCCGGCGAAGTCGGCGTACTGGCGCCACAGCGGGAGGTCGAGCCCGAGTTGCTGGCGCAGCGCGGCGATCTGCTCCGGGGAAGCATTCGCGCCGTACAGGATCACCTTGGCCGGGTCGCCCGGAACGACGTGCACCAAGATGAACGCGATCACTGTGATGCCCAGCACGACCGGGACCGCGGCGCCGAGCCGGCGCACGACGAACAGCGTCATCAGCCGACGGTGGCGCTGTGGAACGCCAGGTAGCCGTTGAGGGTCTGGTGCAGGTTCCTCACCTTCGGCGACAGCGTGAACGCACCCGCGACATCCCACAGAGGCAGGTACATCGAGTCCTGCATCAGCTTCGTGCCGACCTGCTGGTAAACGTTGTTTCGGGCGGCCTCGGCCGCGGTGGCGTTGGCCCTGGCGATCATCGTGTCGATCGCCGGGTTGTTGTAGTGGGACCAGTTGAAGCCCGACTCGATCGCGTTGGAGTTGACCCAGATGTTGAGCAGGTACGGGTCGGCGCCGTAGTAGCCGAACGACCCGAGGTTGTGCACGCCGGAGTTGAAGCTGGCCTGCGCGGTGGCGAACGGCTGGACCGACGTGGTCGCGCTGAAGCCGACCTTCTGCAGCTGCGAGACGATGAACTGGGTCGGCAGCTCCAGGCCTCCCCCGCTGAACAAGATGATGTCCAGGGTGAGCTTCTGGCCGTTCTTTGTCCGGGTACCACCGTCACCGACGGACCAGCCGGCCCGGTCGAGCAGCGCTGCCGCCTTGTCCGGGTCGTAGGAGTAGATCTTGCTCGCCGCCTCGCTGTACCCGGGGGTGATCGGGGTCAGCACGTTGTGGGCCGGCTTGTAGACGTCGTACAGCACGCTCTTGACCATCGCGTCCTGGTCGACCGCGGACAGGATCGCCTGCCGGACCAGCGGGTCGTCGGTCGGCGCCTTGGCCACGTTGATCGGCATCCCGAGCGGGGTGCCGATCGAGGGCACCAGCAGTTGCTGGTACCTGCCGGACTTCTGGGCGGCGGAGATGTTGTTCGGCGGCAGGTTCATGGCGATCTGCAGCTGACCGCTCTGCAGCGCGTTGTAGCGGCCGCTGTCGTCGGTGACGATCCGGAAGACCAGCTTGTCGAGCTTGGCCGGCCCGTCGCCGAGCGCCTTCGGCCCCCAGGTGTATTTCGGGTTCTTCAGCAGCGTGAGCTGGCTGCCGGTCTGGTAGCTCTCGAACGTGAACGGCCCGGTGCCGACCGGGTGGTTGCCGAAGCCGGTCGGTCCGTACTTGGTCAGCGCGGCCGGCGACGAGATACCGAAGTTCCCGGCCGCCTGCTGGTGCAGGAACGACGCGTTCGGCTCGGTGAAGACGATCTGCACGGTGTAGTCGTCGAGCACCTTCGTCTCGCGGTACGGCCCGAGCGCCCCCAGCCCGCTCTTGGACTTCGTCCGCGGGTCGACCACGTGGTCGTACGTCGCCTTCACCGCGGCGGCGTTGAACGGGGTGCCGTCGTGGAACGTCACGCCCTTGCGCAGCTTGAAGGTGTAGACCGAGGCGTCGGGCGAGATCGTCCAGGACTCGGCCAGGCCCGGGTGGAAGGCGCTGCCGCCGTTGCCGTCAGGCAGCCAATAGACGAGCGGGTCGAACAGCGCGAACGAGATCAGCAGGGTCAGCGCCAGACCGGTGGCGCCGGGGTCGAGCGTGTCGGGTGTGGCGTTGATGCCCATCGTCAGCGTCCCGCCACTGGACGAGACCGCGGCGGTCGTGGTGGCGTCGTCGGCGCTGCAGGCGGACAGCACCGGGGCGAAGCCGACCCCGGCGGCGAGGCCGCCGCCCAGCCCCAGCAGCCGGCGGCGCGAGATCGGACGGCGGCCGGCGATGCCGAAGGCCGCGGTGGTGGTGGCCCTGGCGGTGGAGACCGCGGTGGTGGAGGCCGCGATGGTGGAGCGATGGGGGTGGTGGTCCATGAGAGGTGCTCCTCGAGGTGACAGGCCAAGCTCTTCCGTATGTTGTATACGGTCTGTGCTACGGGCATATTTCCGATCCGCCACGTGACAGTTTCGTCTCCCGCTGTGGAGCGGTGGCCACCCTGCGCTTGTTTCCTTGAAACACAGGGATCCATGGCGGGGAGGGCAGCAAAACTTCCGGCCATGGGCCGGCCCAACAGAGGAATCGGTCGTCGCGAGTGGAGACCGTCGAGATCGTTTCGTATACAGATTGCGGGTCTCGCGGCGCCTGAGGTGGGCTCAGGCGCGATCGAGCCGGGGCCGCAGTGAACTCCGCACGCTCAGCACGTGGTGGCGGGCGGCCGCCTCGGCGAGGTCGGCGTCACCGGCCTCGATGGCTTCGATCAGGCCGTAATGCTCGGTCCACGCGGCCGGGTTCTGCAGCGGCGCACTCTGCCGGAGCAGCCACTGGCCGCGCTTCACCATCGGGATCGCGATGGCGATCAGGTAGCTGTTGCGGGTCATCTCGAATACCAGCGAGTGCAGCTCGGTGTGCACGGTCGACAGGGTGTCGAGATCCTGGTCCGGCCCGGAGTCGCGGACCATGGCCAGGATCTCCCAGGCCCGTTGCAACAAAGCGGTTTGGGGCTCCTCGACCGAGGCGGCCAGGCGGGCTCCCAACGGCTCCAGCGCGAGCCGGACATGGAACAGGTCGTCGGCCTGGCGGGCCGACAGCTTCGCCACGAACGCCCCGCGCCGGGCGACCACGTCGAGAAAGCCCTCGGCCTCCAGCACCCGCATCGCCTCCCGGATCGGGTTGCGCGAGACGCCGAGCTGCTGGGCCAGCCGATCCTCGACGAGCCGTTCGCCCGGTTGCAGCGAACCGTCCAGGATCAGCCGGCGCAGTTCTGCGGCGACCACGTCGCGCAGCGGCAGATGGCCGTCTCCGACAAGAACCGGGTTGGAGGTCACCGGGTTGACTGTATACGAACCGCCAAACCGGTTCAGCCGTTATTGCCGCCGACACTGCCCGGAGCGTCGGACTTGCCCGGCTTGGCGTCGACGCCGGCCTCCTTGCGCTGCTCCGGCGTGATCGGCGCCGGCGCGGCCGTCAGCGGGTCGAACCCACCGCCGGACTTCGGGAAGGCGATCACGTCGCGGATCGACTCGGTCCCGGCCAGCAGCGCGGTGATCCGGTCCCAGCCGAACGCGATCCCGCCGTGCGGCGGTGCGCCGAACTTGAACGCGTCGAGCAGGAAGCCGAACTTCTCGGTCGCCTCCTCGTCGGTCAGCCCCATCACCTGGAACACCCGCTTCTGCACGTCCTCGCGGTGGATACGGATCGACCCGCCGCCGATCTCGTTGCCGTTGCAGACGATGTCGTAGGCGTACGCCAGCGCTGACGCCGGGTCGGTGTCGAACGTGTCCAGCGAGTCCGGCTTCGGCGACGTGAAGGCGTGGTGTACGGCGGTCCACGCGCCGGAACCGACCGCGACGTCACCCGCGGCGGTCGCCTCGTCGGCCGGCTCGAACAGCGGCGCGTCGACGACCCACACGAATGACCAGGCCGACTCGTCGATCAGACCGCCACGACGGCCGATCTCCAGCCGGGCCGCACCGAGCAGCGCCCGCGACGACTTGACCGGACCGGCGGCGAAGAAGATGCAGTCACCCGGCTTCGCGCCGACGTGATCGGCGATCCCCGCGCGCTCCTCCTCGGACAGGTTCTTGGCGACCGGGCCGCCGAGCTCGCCGTCCTGACCGACCAGCACGTACGCCAGACCGCGCGCACCCCGCTGCTTGGCCCAGTCCTGCCACGCGTCCAGCTGCTTACGCGGCTGGTCCGCACCACCGGGCATCACGACCGCACCGACGTACGGCGCCTGGAACACCCGGAACGGCGTGTCCTTGAAGTACTCGGTGCACTCGACCAGCTCCAGGCCCATCCGCAGATCCGGCTTGTCGCTACCGAACCGCGCCATCGCCTCGGCGTACGTCATCCGCTGGATCGGCGTCTGGATGTCGTACCCGACGAGCTTCCAGAGCGCGGTCAGGATCTCCTCGGACAGCGCGATCACGTCGTCCTGGTCGACGAAGCTCATCTCGACGTCGAGCTGGGTGAACTCCGGCTGCCGGTCGGCCCGGAAGTCCTCGTCGCGGTAGCAGCGGGCGATCTGGTAGTACCGCTCCATCCCGGCCACCATCAGCAGCTGCTTGAACAGCTGCGGCGACTGCGGCAGCGCGTACCACGAGCCCGGCTGCAGGCGGGCCGGCACCAGGAAGTCGCGGGCGCCCTCCGGGGTGGACTTGGTCAGCGTCGGCGTCTCGATCTCGACGAAGTCATGGTTGGCGAGCACCTCCCGGGCCGCCTTGTTGACCTCGCTGCGCAGGCGCAGCGCCATCCCCGGGCCCTGGCGGCGCAGGTCGAGGTACCGGTACTTCAGCCGGACCTCCTCGTTCACCGGGGTCGCGTGGTGCTCCTCGACCGGGAACGGCAGCGGCGCGGCCTCGTTGAGCACCTCGACGTCCGAGGCGATCACCTCGATCTCGCCGGTCGGCAGGTTCGGGTTCGCGTTGCCCTCCGGGCGGGCGCTCACCTCACCGGTGATCTTCAGGCAGAACTCAGCCCGCAGCGGGTGCGCGACCTCCTCGTCCCGGATGACCACCTGGACGGTGCCGCTGGAGTCGCGCAGGTCGATGAACGCCACGCCGCCGTGATCACGCCGCCGCGCCACCCAGCCGGCCAGGGTGACGGTCTGCCCGGTGTGCTCAGCGCGCAACGAGCCTGCGGAATGGGTACGGATCACTGGTTCTCCTGGGTTGTGTCGATACGGGGAAGGAGGTCTGTGGCGGGCGGCGTCCAGGTGGCGGGATCGGCGGGGACCTGCTCGCCGCTGCGAATGTCCTTCACCTCGGGACCGCTGTCGGTGCTGAACCACACGAACGGGATACCGCGCCGGTCCGCGAACCGGATCTGCTTCCCGAACTTCGCCGCCGCCGGCGCCACCTCCACCGGAATCCCCCGGCTGCGCAGCTGAGCCGCCGTCCGCATGGCCTCGGCCCGGTCCTCTTCGGCGTTCAGCGCGATCACGACGGCGGTCGGCGTACTGCGGGAGCCCTTCAGCAACCCCTGGCTCACCAGCCGGTGCACCAGCCGCGAGACCCCGATGGAGATCCCCACACCGGGGTACGTCGTCTTGCCGTCGGACGCGAGAGAGTCGTACCTGCCGCCGCCCCCGACCGACCCGAACGACTCCTGGCCGACGAGGTAGATCTCGTAGACCGCGCCGGTGTAGTAGTCCAGGCCACGCGCGATCCGCAGATCGGCCATCAACAGGCCGGGAGCGTGCTCACCGGCCGCGGCCATCACCTGGCTGAGCTGCTCGAGCCCCTCGTCGAGGATCTCGTGCTCCACGCCGAGCGCCCGGACCTTCTCCACGAACGATGTGTCCGTGCTGGAGATGTCCGCCAGCTGCACGGCCAGCCGCGCCTGCTTGTCGGTGGCGCCCGCCTCGACCAGCCGCTCGACCACCTTCTCCGGGCCGATCTTGTCGATCTTGTCGACAATCCGCAGCACCGTGGTGACGTCGTCCAGCCCGAGGCCCCGGTAGAAGCCCTCCGGGATCTTGCGGTTGTTCACCTTGATGACGAACTCGGGCACCGGCAGCTTGCGCAGCGCGTCCGCGATCACCAGCGGCAGCTCGACCTCGTAGTGCGTCGGCAGCTCACCACTGTCGACGATGTCGATGTCCGCCTGGGTGAACTCGCGGTACCGGCCCTCCTGCGGGCGCTCGCCCCGCCACACCTTCTGGATCTGGTAGCGGCGGAACGGGAACACCAGCTTGCCGCTGTGCTCCAGCACGTAGCGGGCGAACGGCACGGTCAGGTCGAAGTGCAGACCGAGCGCCGCGTCCTCGTCGCTGTCCGCGGCCAGCCGCCGGACGCCGTAGATCTCCTTGTCGGCGTCCTCGCCCTGGTTGGACAGCCGCTCGACCGGCTCCACCGCGCGTGTCTCGATCGACGCGAACCCGTGCAGCTCGAACGTCTCCCGGATCACGTCGAGGAACCGCTGCTCGACGATCCGGTCCTGCGGAAGGAATTCGGGGAACCCGCTGAGTGGGGTTACCTTGCTCATGTTTTCGGTATCTCCAGGTCCTGCAAGTAGGGGTTGGTCGCCTTCTCCCGGCCGATCGTGGTCTGGCCACCATGACCCGGCAGGACGACGATCTCGTCGCGCATCGGCAGGATCTTGGTGGCCAACGTATGCAGCATGGCCGGATGGTCGCCGCCTGGCAGATCCGTCCGGCCGATCGACCCGGCGAACAACACGTCACCGGAGAAAAGAATCGCGGGCACGTCTTCCGGCCCGTCGTACGGCGTGGTGAACGTGGCCGAACCCCGGGTGTGACCGGGGGTGTGGTCGACGGTGAGGTTCAGGCCGGCCAGCTCCAGACTCAGGCCGTCCTTGAGCTCGGCGACGTCGTCGGGCTCGGCGAACTCGTGGTTGCCGCCGAGCAGCATCCGGGCCGACTCCGCGCTGATCCCGGCCATCGGGTCGCTCAGCAGGTACCGGTCGTCGGGGTGGATCCAGGCCGTCGCGTCGTACGTCCCGCAGACCGGAAGTACGGAAAACATGTGGTCGATGTGACCGTGGGTGAGCAGCACCGCGACCGGCTTCAGCTTGTTCTCCCGGACCACCTGCTCGACACCCGCGGTCGCGTCCTGACCGGGGTCGATGACGAGACATTCCGCGCCCTGGCCGGTGGCGACGACGTAGCAGTTCGTACCCCACGACCCCGCGGGGAACCCGGCGATGAGCACGACTGACCTTCCTGGAACGGTTCGGGACCACCCAAGGCTACCGGTGCCGGACCGGTGAGTTCGAACCGGATTGTGACGCAACACCGTTGCGTCCGCGCTGTGAGTTTGTGATTGTTCAGGGATAAGCGTCGAGACAGCGGCTCGACGCGCCCGGACAGGCCCTGTTCGCGCGGTTGAACCAGGGACTGACCAGAATGGGCAACGAGCGCAGTTCATACCGCCGGAAGGGGCGAGTTGTGGCCGGAGAGAGCTGGGGCCGGGTAGCCGAGGACGGAACGGTCTTCGTACGGACCAAGGACGGTGAACGGGCGGTCGGCCAGTGGCCGGACGCGAACCCAGAGGAGGCCCTCGCCTTCTACACCCGCCGGTACGACGCGCTGGCGTTCGAGGTGGACCTGCTGGAGAAGCGCGTCCAGGCGGGCACCGTGTCCCCCGACGACGCCCGGGCCGCGGTGAAGAAGGTGACCAGCACGATCGAGGAGGCCCAGGCGGTCGGCGACCTCGACGGCCTGCAGGCCCGGCTGGAGGCCCTCACACCGCTGGTCGCCCAGCAGCGGGAGAAGCGGAAGGCCGAACGCGCCGCGAAGGTCGAGGAGGCGCGCTCCGCCAAGACCAAGATCGCCACCGAGGCCGAGACGATCGCGGCCGGTACCGACTGGCGCCACGGCGTCACCCGGCTGCGTGAACTGCTGGACGAGTGGAAGGCGCTGCCGCGGCTGGACAAGTCCAGCGACGACGAACTGTGGCACCGGTTCTCCTCGGCGCGGACGACGTACACCCGGCACCGCAAGCAGCACTTCGCCGAGCTGTCCTCGAAGCGCGAGGAAGCCGCGGTGGTGAAGGAACGGCTGGCCGCCGAGGCGGAGACGCTCGCGTCGTCCACCGACTGGGGTCCGACGTCCGGGCGCTTCCGCGACCTGATGCGGCAGTGGAAGGCCGCCGGCCCGGCGCCACGCGAGGTCGACGACAAGCTCTGGGCCCGCTTCCGCGCCGCCCAGGACACCTTCTTCGGCGCCCGCGACGCGATCCAGGCCGAGGAGAACGCCGAGCAGGTGCAGAACCTCCAGGCCAAGGAGGAGCTGCTGGTCGAGATCGAGGCGATCCTGCCGGTCGAGGACGCCAAGGCGGCCCGCGAGCAACTCCGCGAACTGCTCGACCGCTGGGACCAGATCGGCAAGGTCCCGCGCGACTCGATGCGCGCCATCGACTCCCGCCTGCGCGCCGTCGAGCAGGCCGTCAAGGCCGCCGAGGACGAGGTCTGGAACCGCAGCAACCCCGAGGCCCGCGCCCGCGCCGAGGCCACGGTCAAACAACTCCAGTCCCTGATCGCCGACCTCGAGAAACAAGCCGCCAAACACGAGTCCCAAGGCAACACCCGCAAAGCCAACGAGGCCCGAGAAGCCATCGCCGCCCGCCGAGAATGGCTAACCCAAGCCCAAAACGCCCTCTCCGACTTCAGCTAACCGCGAGCCTGTGGACAACTCCCGGCACGGATCGTGGGATTCGGCGATCCTGCTGGGATGTTCCAGTACGACCTGCCGTATTACTTCGCCGGCCTGCCGTTCACGAGCCGGCAGGTGCCACGCAAGCTCGCATGGTTGCTCGCGCGCGGTGAGATCCGCCAAGTCCTGAAGGGCGTGTACGTCGACGTCCGCGTGCCCGACTCGCCCGAGCTGCGAGCTGACGCCCTGCAGCTGGTCATGCCCCCGGATGCTGTCGTCTGCGGTCAAGCTGCCGCCTGGCTCCACGGCATCGACACGACGGCGTTGAGCCCTGAACCGACCATCCGTCCCCAATGGACGTTCCAGCCACGGCCGACAGTTGACGTACGCGGCCTCAAGGTCACCACCCCAGCCGCCACCGCCGTCGAGCTCGCCATGCGCCTCGAGCGCCCGTTCGCCCTGGCTGCGGTGGACGCGCTCCTGCACGCCCGCACAGTGACGCTCGAACAGCTTCACGAGGCCTCAGCGGCGTACTTCGACCCTTCCGGCAACACCCAGGCAGCCCAGATCCTCGGCTACGCCGACCGTCGGGCCGCCTCCCCTGGTGAGTCCTGGTTACGGCTGCGGTTGATCGACGCCGGTTTCGGTGCCCCCGACCTTCAGATCCGCGTCAACGGTCCGAGGAACTCTTACCGCCTGGACCTGGGCTACCCGACGCGTCCCGTCGACGGCCGCCGCCTCGGGCTCGAATACGACAGCGACCAATGGCACTCAGGCTCCAGAGCCGAGTCCCGCGACGAAAACCGCCGTACCGAGCTCGAATCCCTCGGGTGGCACATCATCCCGGTTCGTCGCACAGACCTCTGGGGGTCCTACCCCGCTCTGGAGCTCGCCGTGGGCGCGTTCCTCTGTCAGCATCCGCGGCTGCCTCGCAGGTGGTAGGTCAGGTGCGGAAGCCGGCGTGGATGTGGTGATGGTGGGTTTGGTCGGAGAAGTATGTCGAGCCGGAGAGTTGGTAGGGGCCGCCTACGTTGTAGGAGCCTACGGAGGCGCTGGCTCGCATGTAGGCGGTGATGAGGGTTTGTGGGGTGGATGGGGCGACGACCGCGCGGACGTTGATTTGCCAGGTGTCGAAGGCTCGGCCTCTGGGGTGGTCGCTTGGGCGGTTGGTGCCGAAGACGTTCAGGGGGTGGCCGGAGCGGATGACGCTGATGCCGATGCGGTAGGTCTTGGCCAGTTCGAGCATTGCGGTGAGGACAGTGTCGTGGACCTGGCCGGAGCGGATGTCGGCTGCGGATGCTGGCGGTAGGGCGATGTTGTCGTTGGCCAGGACCCGGCGGGCTGCGGTCGAGAGGCTGGCTCGAGCGGCTGCCCGACGAGCTGGTTCGTGGTCGGCCGAGGCTCAGCGTCGACTTCGCCGGCGCGCTGCTGTCGATCGGCGCCGTGGACAGTGTCGAGTCGCGCCTGCAGGACGCTTCAGCGTGAGGTTGCTGCGCCGGGTTGTGCTGGATGCGTCGCCGTCACGCGCCAGCTTCCGCGGGACTTGGTCAGGCGTACGTCGACCGTCGTGCCGCCACTCACGACGCGGCCGGCGGAGAGGGTGTAGACGCGGCAGGGCACCAGGACGCTGGCCGAGTTCGTCAGGAGGCCGCCGTACTGGGCGTCGATCACCTCGACCACGGACCGGGTCCCGGGCCGGCGGAGCAGGTCGACAGTTGCCGCCACGGCAAGGCGCTTCACCTCGGGGTGGATCTCCCCCGCCCCGGGCGTCCAGGAGCGGACGGCCGGGAGGGCGACGACAGGCGTGCCCGAAGGCGAAGTGCTCGGCAAGGGCGGGCTCGGCGAGGGCGGGCTCGGCGAGGTCGGGACCGGAGTCGGACTCAGGGTCGGGGTCGGCGTGGACGCGGCGCTGGAGGTGGGTGGGCTTGGCGTGAACGGACTACCACCCGCGTTCTGCGCCGAGGAATCGCTGCAGCCGGTCAGCAGACCCGCGCCGAGCACCAGGAGACCGCGACGACCAAGGCTGACCATGTTCGTAGTCTCCCCCGGCTCAAAAACACAGCCGGCAGTCCGTGTAGTCGCCAAGGAACAACCCGTGCTTAGGGCAACGACTGAACGCCGCGTCGACCGGATCCGGATCCCACATCCGCGGCAACCCCACCGCCTCCGCAGGCGGCCGATACGAACGAACCACCTCGGCGTACTCCGCCAGATACCGATCCGCGTACGGCGGTTCGTAGCTGAGCAACTCCCAGTGGAAATGCGCCTGCGCCGACTCGATCACCCGCAGCAGGAACGCACGCTCACCCTCCCAATCGGCCGACCACGGCAACTCGTCCAGATCGAAGCCCTCGTTGCCCAACCCGATTCGCGAGTTACACAACAGCAACGCGAACCCGCGCTCGAACGACGTCTCCGCCAGCTCACATGCAGGCAACGCGAGTACGTCGAGAAACACTTCCGACCCACCGTTGGACAGCTTCAACCGCGGCCCGGAGGCCGAGCCGCCGAACCAGTTGCCCATCGCCCCTACTGGGTCACGCGATAGACATCGAACACGCCCTCGACCGAACGCACGGCCTTGAGCACATGTCCCAGATGTGTCGGGTCACCCATCTCGAAGGTGAAGCGGGACTTGGCGATCCGGTCGCGAGTCGTGGTCAGCGCCGCCGAGAGGATGTTCACGTGGTAGTCGGAGAGCACCCGGGTGATATCCGACAGCAGCCGCGCCCGATCCAACGCCTCGACCTGGATAGCAACCAGGAAGACGGACTGCGCGGTCGGGGCCCACTCGACCTCGACGATCCGCTCCGGCTGGGTCTGCAGGTTCTCGACGTTCGCACAGTCCGCGCGGTGCACGGACACACCGGCACCGCGGGTGATCCAGCCGATGATCTCGTCGCCCGGGACCGGCGTACAGCACCGGGCCAGCTTCGACAGCACGTCCGTCGCACCCTTGACGATGACACCGGCGTCGCCGCGAGCCGCCCGCTTGCGCCGCTCCTTCGAGGCCGGCAGCCGCAGGCCCTCGGCCAGGTCCTCGGCCGCGCCCTCCTCACCGCCGTACGTCTCGATCAGGCGCCGCACGACGGCCTGCGCGCTCACGTGGCTCTCGCCGACCGCGGCGTACAGACCGGTGACGTCCGGGTAGCGCAGTGAGTTCGCGACTGCGGTCAGGGTCTCGTGCGACAGCAGGCGCTGCAGCGGCAGACCCTCCTTGCGGAGCTGCTTGGCGATCGCGTCCTTGCCGTGCTCGATCGCCTCGTCGCGGCGCTCCTTGGAGAACCAGTGCTTGATCTTGTTCCGCGCTCGGGGGCTCTTGACGAACGAGAGCCAGTCGCGCGACGGACCCGCGCCCTGCGCCTTCGAGGTGAAGACCTCGACCACGTCACCGTTCTCGAGGGTGCTCTCGAGTGGGACGAGCCGGCCGTTCACCCGGGCGCCGATACAGCGGTGCCCGACCTCGGTGTGGATGGCGTAGGCGAAGTCGACCGGTGACGACCCGGTCGGCAGCGACATCACGTCACCGCGCGGGGTGAAGACGTACACCTCGGAGTTGTTGATCTCGAACCGCAGCGAGTCGAGGAACTCCGACGGGTCGGAGGTCTCTCGCTGCCAGTCGACCAGCTGACGGACCCACGGCATCTCGTTCGGGCCGCCGATCTCGGTGGTCGGCGGGCCGGACACCTCGGGCGCCGCGGAGGTCGGGTCCTCCTTGTACTTCCAGTGCGCGGCGATGCCGTACTCCGCCCGGCGGTGCATCGCGAACGACCGGATCTGCAGCTCCACCGGCTTGCCCTGCGGGCCGATCACGGTGGTGTGCAGTGACTGGTACATGTTGAACTTCGGCATCGCGATGTAGTCCTTGAACCGGCCGGGCACCGGATTCCATCGCGCGTGCAGGATGCCGAGCGCCGCGTAGCAGTCCCGGACCGACTCGACCAGGACGCGGATGCCGACCAGGTCGTAGATGTCGCCGAACTCGCGGCCGCGGACGATCATCTTCTGGTAGATCGAGTAGTAGTGCTTCGGCCGGCCGGTGACGGTCGCCTTCACCTTGGCCGCGCGCAGGTCCTCGTGCACCTGGTCGATCACGGAGGCGAGGTACTCGTCCCGCGACGGCGCCCGCTCGGCGACCAGCCGGACGATCTCGTCGTACACCTTCGGGTGCAGGGTCGAGAAGGACAGGTCCTCGAGCTCCCACTTGATCGTGTTCATACCGAGCCGGTGGGCCAGCGGGGCGTAGATCTCCAACGTCTCGCGGGCGATCCGCTCCTGCTTCTCCTGCCGTAGGAACCCGAGTGTGCGCATGTTGTGCAGCCGGTCGGCGAGCTTGATCACCAGCACCCGGATGTCCTTGGCCATCGCGACGACCATCTTGCGGATCGTCTCGGCCTGCGCGGACTCGCCGTACTTGACCTTGTCCAGCTTGGTCACGCCGTCGACCAGCATGGCGATCTCTTCGCCGAAGTCGCGGGTGAGTTCGTCGACCGTGTACGGCGTGTCCTCGACCGTGTCGTGCAGCAGCGCGGCGCACAGGGTCGGTGCGGTCATACCGAGCTCGGCCAGGATGGTGGCGACGGCGAGCGGATGGGTGATGTAGGCGTCACCGCTCTTGCGCAACTGGCCGGTGTGGTACTTCTCCGCGGTCCGGTAGGCGCGCTCGATCAGGCCCAGGTCGGCCTTGGGGTGGGTGGCCCGGACGACCCGGAACAGCGGCTCCAGCATCGGAGCGCGGTTCGGGTGCCTGGTGCCGCCGAGGCGGGCGAGCCGGGCACGGACCCGGGCCGGCGCGATCCGGGGCGGTTGGGCGGCAGGCGGCGGTGACACGGGAGCCGGACGCACCGGTGCGGGCGCGCGCGGAGGCTCCTGCGGCACCACGTTCGGTACCGCTGACGTCATCGCCGGGTCTTCGCCCACGTTTGTGTCCCTCCGCCGACAGACCACCAGTCTAGGGGGAACCGTCCAACGAGGTTGAAACGCCCTGTGGACAACACGCCGAGCCAGGCTCCGATCGCGGAGAGTTATCCGATTTCAGACACGCCGTACGGCGCTCAGACCGTGAGGAGCGAGCTGACCTGTTCCCCGGCCAGCCGCTCACGGCCCGGCAGGAAGGACAGCTCGAGCAGGACCGCGGTCGCCGTGACTTCGGCCTCACACCGCCGGATCAGCCGCAGACACGCCTCGACCGTCCCGCCGGTGGCGAGGACGTCATCGATGACCAGCACCCGGTCCCCCGGCGCGAACGCGTCCTGGTGGACCTCGATGGTCGCCTCGCCGTACTCCAGCGCGTACGACTCCTCGTACGTCGCCGCCGGCAGCTTCCCTTTCTTCCGCACCGGCACGAATCCGGCGCCGAGGGCGAGCGCGACCGGGGCGGCGAGGATGAACCCGCGTGCCTCGATCCCGACCACCTTGTCCACGACGGGGTTACCGTCGTCGTCCGTACCGGCCGCGGCCAGCGCCTGGACCACCAGGGCGAACCCGCTGTGATCGGCCAGCAGCGGGGTGATGTCCTTGAACACCACCCCCGGCTGCGGGTAGTCCGGGATGTCGCGGATCCCGTCCTTCAGGACCTGCTCGAGTGAGCGCATCACTTACCGCGCTTCGAGCGGGGCTTGCGCGACGGCTGCGGCCGTCCCGCGCCGGTCGCCTTCATCGGGCGAGCAGCCGGCGTCGGCGCCGTACCGGAAGGCCGGTCCTGCTTGCGCGGCTCGGCCTTGACCGCACCGGCTCCCACCGCGACCGGCGCACCACCGGCCGCTGCACCGCCGGCCGGGGCCACAGGCGCGGCCGCGGCCGCGGCCCGCTTGGCCATGACGCGACGGCGCAGCGCCTGCATCCCCGGCTCACGCTCTTTGAACGCCGCGAGCAGCGCCGGCGCGATGAACACCGAGGAGTACGCACCGACCGCGATACCGACGAACAGTGCCAGCGACAGGTCCTTCAGCGGCCCGGTGCCCAGGACGACGGTGCCGACGACGAGGATCGATCCGACCGGCATCAGCGCGATCAGCGTGGTGTTGATCGACCGTACGACGGTCTGGTTGACCGCGAGGTTGGTCGCGTCCGAGTAGGTGAACCGGTTGGACCCGGTGATGCCCCGGGTGTTCTCCCGCACCTTGTCGAACACCACGACCGTGTCGTACAGCGAGTAACCAAGGATCGTCAGTACGCCGATCACGGTCGCCGGCGTGACGTCGAAGCCGATCAGCGCGTACACACCGACCGTGATCAGGACGTCGTGCAGCAGCGCGATGATGGCGGCCATCGAGGCCTTGGGTTCTCGGAAGTACGCCCAGATGACCAGGAACACCAGGCCGAGGAACACGATCAGCGCGATGATCGCCTTGTTCGCGATCTGCTGACCCCAGGAGGCGCCGATCTGCTGCGACGTCACCTGCTCGACCGAGACCCCGGCCTGCGTGGCGATCGCGGCGCGGACCTTGGTGATGTCGTCCTGGGCCAGCGGCTTGGTCTGCACCCGCACCTTGTCGGCGCCGATGGTGGTGACGACCGGGTCGCCCAGATCCTTGGCGTTGGTCGCCTTCACCACGTCGGTGAAGTCCTGGACCGTGCTGTCGGTGACCTTGACGTTGGTCTGGTACTCGACACCGCCCTTGAACTCGATGCCGAGCGCGAGGCCGCGGGTGAACAACCCGATCAGCGACACGGCCACCAGCACCAGGGAGACGGTGAACCAGAGCTTGCGCTTGCCGATGAAGTCGTAGGAGACCTCACCGCGGTGCAGCTTCGCACCGAGCTGTCCGAGCTTCGACATCAGACCTCCCCTCCCACCGGCTTGCGCGTCGACGGTTTGGCCGGCCGCGCGGACGGTTTCATCTGGCCCGGCAGCCGCTCCACCCCGAGATGCTCAGGATCGAGGCCGGACAGCTTGTGGCCGTGGCCGAAGAAGTCGGTCCGGGCCAGTAGCGTGACGAGCGGCTTGGTGAAGATGAACACCACGAGCAGGTCGATCAGCGTGGTCAGGCCGAGCGTGAACGCGAAGCCCCGGACGCTGCCGATCGCCAGGATGTACAGCACCACCGCGGCAAGCAGCGAGATCGAGTCGGCCGCGATGATCGTGTGCTTGGCCCGGGCCCAGCCGGTCTCCACCGACGACCGCAGGCTGCGGCCCTCCCGGACCTCGTCGCGGAGTCGCTCGAAGTAGATGACGAACGAGTCCGCGGTGATACCGATGGCCACGATCAGACCGGCGATACCGGCCAGCGTCAGGGTGAACCCGATCGCCTTGCCGAGCAGGACGACCGACGCATACGTCAGTACGGCGGCCACCGCGAGCGACGCCACCACGACGATTCCCAGGCCGCGGTAGTACAGGAAGGAGAACAGCACAACCAGGGCCAGGCCGATGAGACCGGCCCAGATGCCCGCGGCGAGCTGGTCGCCACCGAGCTGCGGTGACACCGTCTCGACCGAGGAGATGTCGAACGACACCGGCAGCGCACCGTACTTCAGCACGTTCGCCAGGTCCCGCGCCTCGGCCTCGGTGAAGGTACCGGTGATCTGCGCCTGACCACCCGGGATCGGCTGGTCGACGCTCGGGGTGGAGATGGTCTCGCCGTCCAGCACGATCGCGAACAGGTTCTGGCCCTGACCGCGGGCGGAGATGTTCTGCGTCGCCTTGAGGAACTTGTCGCCGCCCTCGCCGGTGAACTTCAGGTTCACCTGCCACTGGAAGCCGCCCTGCGGGATGCCGGCGCTGGCGTCGGCCAGGTCGGTGCCCTTCAGGATCGCGGGACCGAGCAGGTACCGGTATTGGCCGTTGCGGTCGCAGGAGAACAGCGGCTTGTTCGGGTCGTCGGTCTGCTTGTCGCCGCACTTGAACGCCGCGAATGCGGTCTGCGTGGCTGCGTCCGGCACGTACTGCAGCGGATCCGTGCTCGCCGCCGGCGCCGACGGAGTCGCCGCAGGGGTGCTCGGCTTGGCGGTCGGCGTCGGGGTCGGGGTCGGGTCTGCCTCGGCCAGCGCGCTGCTCCAGGCCCGGCCGTTCGGCGTTGCGCTCGGCTTTACGGTCGCGGTCGAACTCGGCTTGACCGTGCTGCTGGGCTTCGGCGTCGTACTCGGCTTGGCCGTCGGCGTTCCGGTCGGCGTCGGCGACGGTGTCGCCGCCGGCGCGGCCGCCTGGGCGTCGTACACGATCCGGAAGTAGAGCAGTGCGGTCTGGCCGACCTGCTTCACCAGGGCGTCCTGCGTGGCACCCGGAACGGCCACGTTGATGTGGTTCGCTCCGGAGGTGGTGATGTCGGCCTCCGCGACACCCGCACCGTTGACCCGCTGGGAGATGATGTTCTTCGCCTCGTTCAGCTGGTCGGCGGTCACCGAACCGCCGCCGGCCAGGGAGTTCGCGGTCAGCGTGATGGTGGTGCCACCGCGGAGATCCAGGCCGAGCTTGGGCTTCCAGGTCTTGGTCAGCCCCATGATCCCGAACAGCAGGACCACGATGACCCCCAGGACGATCAGTAGCCGCCCGGGGCGGGATGTCGTCGTCGTTGCCACGTCAGATTCAACCTTCGTACTTCTGGGCGCGCCGCATCGTCTGGTGGACGCCGGTCGGCGCGCCGCAGGCCGCTAGGACTGGTAAGTCAGTTCTCGGTGTGCGTCGGCGGCAACTTCGGCGCGTCCTGCGTCTTGCCGTCGGCCTTGTCGCCGGCCTTGTCACGCCCCGCGTCCGGTACATCGACCGGGTCCTTGGCGGGCTCCTCGTCGGCGACCGGCTCGGCCGCGTCGGTCGTGTCCTCGACCACCGGCTCGGCCGGGGTGTCGACGGCGGCGCCGTCCTCGTCCGGGATGACCCGGCCGATCGCTGCCTTGACCACCTGCACCAGGACGCCCTCGGAGATCTCCAGCGTCACGTAGTCGTCATCGGTCTCCTCGACGATGCCGACCAGACCACTGGTGGTGATCACCTTCGTGCCGGGCGTGAGGGAGGCGACCGTGTCGGCCTGCCGCTGGCGCTGCTTGCGCTGCGTGCGGCTCATGAACCAGATCATCCCGACGATCAGGATCAGCGGCAGCAGCAGCGTGAAGCCAGAGCCACCCCCGGAAGAGGCCAAAGGTACGGCGATCAGTTGCATCGGGACTCAGAATCCTTCGTCGTCGGGAGTACGGGGCATCCGGCACGCTCTGCTCAAGCGCGCAGGTCGCAACGGAATGACCTGAGGTCAGGCCACCGGGGAGTCTAACCCTGGGTGGCAACAATCACCTCATGACACCGGGTCACGTTTGCGTTACTCGGGTCTTGTTCTCACTCTGTGTCGAAGAGCGTGTCCGCGAACGTCGCGCCCTTCGGGACTTTCAGCCCGATGTGCCGCCAGGCCGCGGGCGTGGCGACGCGGCCGCGCGGCGTACGAGCCAGATAACCGGACCGGACCAGGAATGGTTCGGCCACTTCCTCCACAGTCTCACGTTCCTCGCCGACCGCAACCGCCAGCGTGGAAAGACCCACCGGTCCGCCGCCGAACCGGCGGCACAACGCGTCCAGGACGGACCGGTCCAGCCGGTCCAGGCCCATCTTGTCCACCTCGTACAGCTCCAGCGCCGCCTTGGACAGCGCGAGCGTGATGATCCCGTCGGCGCGAACCTCGGCGTAGTCGCGAACCCGGCGCAGCAGCCGGTTCGCGATCCGCGGCGTACCGCGGGACCGGGACGCGATCTCGGCCGCTCCCTCGGGGGTGATGTCGACCTCGAGCAGCGCGGCCGACCGGTTCACGATCTTCTCCAGCTCGGCGGACTCGTAGAACTCCAGATGCCCGGTGAACCCGAACCGATCCCGCAGCGGCCCCGGCAGCAGCCCGGCCCGCGTGGTCGCGCCGACCAGCGTGAACGGCGGGATCTCCAACGGGATCGCGGTCGCGCCCGGTCCCTTGCCGACGATCACGTCGACCCGGAAGTCCTCCATCGCCATGTAGAGCAGTTCCTCGGCGGGCCGGGACATCCGGTGGATCTCGTCGAGGAACAGCACCTCGCCCTCACTCAGCCCGGACAGGATCGCGGCCAGGTCGCCGGCGTGCTGGATCGCCGGACCGCTGGTGATCCGCAGCGGTGCCGACATCTCACTCGCGATGATCATCGCGAGTGTCGTCTTGCCCAGGCCGGGCGGACCAGACAGCAGCACGTGGTCCGGCGCCCGGTTGCGGCCGCGGGCGGCGTGCAGGACCAGCTCGAGCTGCTCGCTGACCCGGCGTTGTCCGCCGAACTCGGCCAGTGTGCGCGGCCGCAGCGCGGACTCAATCTTGCGTTCCTCGAGGTCTACCGCGTCCGCGGAGACCAGGGGCCGGACGTTGTCCTCCATGCCTTATGCCTTCGACAGCACGCGCAGCGCGGCGCGGAGCAGGTCGGGAACCGACGGGTTCGGGTTGTCGGCGGCGAGTGGTGAGACCGCGGTGACCGCGTCCTCCGCGTCGCGGGTGGACCAGCCGAGCCCGACCAGACCGGCGTGCACCTGCTCCCGCCAGGCCTCGTGGGTCTGCAGCGGCCGGCCGGTCACCGTCCTCGACGGCGCACCGATCTTGTCCTTCAGCTCCAGCACGATCCGCTGGGCGCCCTTCTTCCCGATACCGGGGACCTTCACCAGCAGGTTGAGATCCTCGGTGGCGACCGCCTGCCGCAACTGATCCGGACTCAGTACGGCGAGCGCCGCCTGGGCCAGCTTCGGTCCGACCCCGGATGCCGTCTGGAGCAGCTCGAACAGACTCTTCTCGTCGTCGTCGGAGAAGCCGTACAGCGTCAGCGAGTCCTCCCGCACCACCATCGAGGTGGACACCCGCGCCTCCTGCCCGGGCCGCAGCCCGGCCAGAGTGCCGGGATGGCAGAACACCTGCAGGCCCACTCCCCCGACCTCGATCACGGCACTGTCGACCCCGATGGCCGCCACCGGCCCCCGCACGAACGCGATCATCGCCAACCTCCCGGCGCCCGGACCTGGCCGGCCGCCCTCATCGCTTGCTCTCCTGTGCTGCTACCGCGGCGCGCAGTCGCGCCACCTGCAGGCGGGACTGGGCCTGCGCCAACGCCTCAAGGTTTGCCCGGCTCCCGGCCGCCTCTTGCAGGCGCGACGTCGTACCGCCACGCCAGACGTGGCAGATCGCCAGCGCCAGCGCGTCGGCCGCGTCGGCGGGGGTCGGCCGCTCGGCCAGCTTCAGGATCCGGGTGACCATCGTGGTGACCTGCTCCTTGCCCGCCCGGCCGGAGCCGGTGACTGCGGCCTTCACCTCACTCGGCGTGTGCAACGCGACCGGCAGACCACGCCGGGCCGCGACCACCATCGCCACCCCGGAAGCCTGGGCCGTGCCCATCACCGTCCGCACGTTGTGCTGCGCGAAGACCCGCTCCACCGCGACCGCGTCCGGCCGGTGCTTGTCGATCCACTCCTCGAGCTCGACCTCGATCCGGACCAGCCGCTTGGCCACATCCAGATCGGCCGGCGTCCGGATCACCCCGACGGCGACCAGCGCCGGCGGCTTGCCGGGTGAGCCCTCGACGATGCCGAGGCCGCACCGGGTCAGCCCCGGGTCGACGCCGAGCACCCGCATGGATCACCTCCGAACGTTTGTTCGACAACCCTAACGGCCGCCGCGGACAGCTCGGAAATCGACGCGCGGGTGGGCTCAGAAGTAGTCGAGCGTGTACGCCGTCGGGCCTGCGAACACCGGATCGAGCGAGGCGTCCGCCGTACTCGATCCACCCGATGCCAGGCCCGATCCACGGAGGGTGGCAAGCGGCGTGCCGGAGTACAAAGCAGCCAGCCCGCGTGGCCCGAGCTTCAGGACGTCACCGGACGCCTGAGTCGGTGTGAGCTCGCCAGCCCCGTCAGCGACCGACAGGTGCCAGTCACCGCCGTTGCCAGGTATGTCGGGGTCCTCGAGGCGCAGGTCGATCTCTACAGTGGCGTCAGGCGCGAACCCTCGTGCGGCGATCGCAGCAGGCGCGTCGAGCAGCCGCAGCATCCAGCGCTGATGCTGCACGTCTTTGTAGGCCTCGTGCTCGACCATGAGATGCACCGGGTCGTCCGGAGAGATGTACGCGTGCACAGTGCTGGCGATCGACGAGCCGGAGCCGACAGTGGCCCACAGGGCCCGAGCGGTCGCCTCGGACCCGGCCACGATCTCGTCGATGCACAGGTCGGAGCCGGACCAGCTGTAGACGACGAACCCGTCGTCAGCGAGGTACGCGAAGTTGTCCTCGTCCGCGAGCCACTCGGTGACCTCCTTGAGCGGCCACACGAGCGGACCGCTGCTCCGTCGCCGCGCATGCGACTCCCCCACCAGCTCAAGGACCCGCTCAGCGTCCGCCGGCCCAGCACGTCGTACGCCGACCTCCTTGCCACCCAGCGCCCGCAGATCAGCCGCAGGGAAGGAGAACCGGTAGCGTCCGCCGCCGAACTCGTACCCGAGATGCCGATAGATCACTGTGGTCGCCGGGTACAGCGCGGTCAGCGGGAACCCCTTGTCCACCGAACGCTGCAGCAGACCCCGCATCAGCTTGCTGCCCACACCACGACCCCGGTACTCCGGTGACACGACAACTCCCGCGACACCCGCCACCGGCACGCGCCGACCGCTCCACCACTGCTCGAAGTCCCAGAACCGGGCCGCCGCGACCACCTCGTCACCGTCGGCCACACCGACATACCGGCCGTCCTGGATGAACACCCGTGCGTCCTTGAGCCACTGCTCCCGATCACCGGCCGCCATCACCCCGAACGACCGTGCCCGCACCCGCATCACCGCATCGAGCTGGTCCTCGGTGATGTCCACAAACCGCAACGCGTCACTCACGCCGACGACCCTATGTCCTACCCCTCACCCGAGGCACACCGATATCGATCATCGACAGCGCACGCCGTGCTATTTCCGGTCGGTCACCCAGAGGTGGATGGTCCCCTCGACCACCACGGTCCCGTCGTCTCGGGTCGCCTTCACGCGGACCGGGACATCGGGGCCGGCACCCCAATCGGCAGGGTCGGTCTCGGCGGAGCAGGTGAGGTCGGAGGTGGACTTGGCCAGATAGGAAACCTCCATCCCCTTGGGCAGCCAACGCTTCCCGGACGGAATGGTTGCCTCGGCCAACGCACCCATCGCCGCCTCCAGACCGTTGCACACGGCAATCGCATGCACGGTGCCGATGTGGTTCTGCACAGCCCGCCGCTTCGGCAGCACCAACGCCGCGTAGTTCGGACTCACCTGCACGAACCGCGGCCGAATCGACCGAAAGTACGGCGCCTTCCAGGTGAACCCCCGCGAGAACACCCGATCCCCACCCGGAACCGCCCGCAACCTCTCCCACGTCCCCAACACCTGATTAGCCATACCCAGATGTTACTCACCAGTCACATACCCGTCGAGCCCACAGCCCCAGTCGGCACGGAGCGGTGTCCCGCGGGTGGGATTTAGACGATTCAATTCGGGTGGATAAACTAGCGATCCTTGATGGCCCGCGACCGCTTCACGAGGGACGATGGCAACGCCCAGCATCAAAGAGGTCGCGCACCGCGCCGGTGTCTCGGTCGGCACGGTCAGCAACGTGCTCAACCGGCCGTGGATCGTGGCCCCCGCCACCCGGCAGCGGGTGCAGGACAGCATCAGTGCGCTCGGATTCGTCCGCAACGAGGCCGCCCGTCATCTGCGCGCCGGCCGCAGCCGGACCGTCGGCCTGGTCGTGCTCGACGTCGCGAACCCGTTTTTCACCGATCTCGCCGAAGGCGCCGAGTCGCTCGCCTACGAACACGACACCGTGGTCATGCTCTGCAACAGCAAGACCGACCCGGTCCGCGAGGGCCATCACCTCGATCAGCTCGAGCAGCAACGCGTGCTCGGCATCCTGATCACGCCGTTCGACAGCAACGATCCACGGCTGACCGCACTGGTTGCCCGTGGTACGCCGGTCGTTCTCGTCGATCGCGCCGCCGACCGCGGACTCTGCTCGGTGTCGGTCGACGACCAACTCGGCGGACGACTGGCCGGGAACCACCTGATCGAGTCCGGTCATCGCCGGATCGCCTTCGTCGGCGGGCCGTTCACCATGCAACAGGTCTCCGACCGGATGGCCGGTATCACCACAGTCGTCGGGCAGGCCGGCGACGTCGACCTGCAACTGTTCGAGGTGGACGTGATGGGCGTGGTCGAGGGCCGCACGATCGGCGAGCAGGTCGCAGCGATGCCGGCGCGGACCCGGCCGACCGCCGCGTTCATCGCGAATGACCTGCTGGCATTGGGTTTCCTCCAGGCGATGTCCGTCGCCGGGCTGCGCGTCCCGCGCGACATGGCGATCGTCGGGTACGACGACATCGACTTCGCCGCCGCGGCCGCCGTACCGCTGTCATCGGTTCGCCAGCCGGCCGAGCTGCTCGGGCGGTCGGCGATGGAGCTGCTGCAGGAGGAGGTCGAGGCGGCCGACCGGCATCGCCATCGGCAGGTGATCTTCCAGCCGGATCTGATCGTCAGGGAGTCCAGTGACTTCGTCCGCCGGTGAGCCGCTGTACGAGAACTTCTTGGCCGCGGCCGACGACCTCCAGGGCTTCCGTCTCGAGGGTGACGGCGCCGTCTCCTTCCCGCTCGGCCGGCTCCGGCTGGAGAGCGTGCGCCCGCCGGAGGACGGTCAGGACGCCAACGTGGTGCTGTGGTGCCCCGAGGACTTCCCGCCGGACATCACCGTCGAGTGGGACTTCTGGCCGATCCGCGAGCCCGGTCTGTGCATCCTGTTCTTCCACGCCAAGGGCCGTGCCGGCGAGGACCTCTTCGACCTGGCGCCGCGGACCGGGCCGTACGAGCAGTACCACCACGGCGACCTGGACACCTACCACGTCTCGTACTTCCGCCGCCGCTGGCCGGCCGAGCGCGCCTTCCACACCTGCAACCTGCGCAAGAGCTACGGCTTCCACCTGGTCGCGCAGGGACCGGACCCGCTCCCCTCGGTCCTGGACGCCCAAGGTCCTTACAAACTAAGGCTTACCGTCGACCAGGGCCACATCACCTTCGCGGTCAACGACGTGACCAGCTTCCAGTGGTACGACGACCAGCCGCTGACCGGCGGCCGGATCGGCTTCCGCCAGATGGCGCCCCTGATCGGCGAGTACGCGAACCTGCGAATTTCGCAGCCGTAGACGCTACTTCGGACACTCCGCGGACCGGCGTGGACGAGTTCGTGACCAGTCTCTGACAAACGCTTTCCAGGGCGTTGACATTGAGACGATTCAACCATATGGTCACATCACTTTTCGCCCGAAACGCATCTGTCACAAGGCAGGGACAACCGTGAAACACTGCCGCTCCACCTCATTCAGCCGGCCGAGTGCAGGCTCCTGATGAGCTCCCCTGGTTGGTCGATCAAGCTCTACGACGCCGCGGACGAGGTCGTCTGGGTGATGAAACTGAACGCCCTGTGGATTGCCTTCACGCTGCTAGGCGGTGTCGCGCTGGGTATCGGCCCGGCCACGCTCGCGGCCTATTCACTGGCCAGACGCAGGTCATCCTGTGAATCGTTTCATGCTCTGCCTGCCTTCCGCGTCGCGTTCCGCCGCGAGTTCCGCCGCGGCTCGGTCGTCGTACTGCCCCTGGTGGCGGCCGCGGTGGTGCTGATCGGCAACTATCTGTACTTCGCGTCACTCGGCGCGAGTGCGTCGGTCCCCCGGCTGGCCAGCCTCGCCGCGCTGGTCGCTCTCGGAGTGATCGCCGCCTACCTGCTCCCGATGGCCGTGCACTACGACCTCCGGGTCCGCGAGTTGTTGCCCAAGGCATCGTTGGTCGCGCTCGCGCGGCCGGCGTCGTCTCTTGTCCTGCTCTTCGTCGCGGTGTCCATCGCCTACGTGTCCGGCAAGTTCCCGGTTCTCGGGATCGTGCTGGCCGGCGGCGGCTGGATTCAGATCGACACCTGGCTCTGCCTGCGCTTCTTCGCCGAGAACGAGGCGCGCCTGCACCTGAAAGGGAACTCATGACCATCTTCTCCCGACGGCGTATCGCCGTTGCCGTCGCCGCGTCGACGGCACTGCTCGCCTCCGCCTGTTCCGGCGGTGGCGACGACAAAGGAGGCCAGGCCACCAGCACCGAGCTGACGGTGATGACGACGCTGTTCGGCACCGCGCCGGATCCGAACGGCGAGATGCAGCAGGCCGTCGAGAAGCTCATCGGCAAGAAACTCAAGGTCACCTGGGTGCCGAACGCCGAGTACGGCGACAAGACCAACGTCACCCTTGCCTCGGACAACATTCCCGACGTGATGGTGGTGAACGAGAAGAGCCCGGGCTTCGTCAAGGCGGCCGAGGCCGGCGCGTTCTGGGACCTGACCGGCAAGCTGGACAAGTACCCGAACCTCAAGCCGGCCGACGAGCAGACCGCCAAGAACTCGATGACCAACGGCAAGACCTACGGCATCTACCGGATCCGGCCGCTGCTGCGCTCGGGCATCGTGATCCGCAAGGACTGGCTGGCCAAGCTCGGCCTGAAGGAACCGCAGACCACCGAGGACCTCTACAACGTCGCCAAGGCGTTCACCGAGCGGGACCCGGACGGCAACGGCAAGAAGGACACCTACGGCCTGATCATCCCGAAGTGGCCCGGCGGCTACTCCAGCGCCAGCCCGTACGACGTCGTCGAGACCTGGTTCGGCGCGCCGAACGGCTGGGGTGAGCGCGACGGCAAGCTGGTCCCCGGCTTCGACACCCCGGAGTTCCTGGCGGCCAACCGCTGGATGCGCAAGTGGGTCACCGAGGGCCTGATCAACCCCGACTTCGCCACCCTGGACACCGCGAACTGGAACGACCCGTTCGTGCAGGGCAAGGGCGGCATGATCATCGACGTGAACGTGCGGGCGACGCAGTTGCTCGACCTGTTCAAGGAGAAGAGCCCGAAGGACTTCGACAAGGTCACCCTGGTCGGGAACCTGAGCCGCCCCGACGGCCAGAAGTTCTCCTACCCGTTCACCGGCTACAACATGGTGATGGCGGTCTCCAAGCAGCGCATCCGGACCGACGAACAACTCGACCAGACCCTGCAGACGCTGGACAAGCTCGCGTCCAAGGAAGGCTCGATCCTGCTCAGCAACGGCATCCAGGGCCGCAACTTCAAGGTCGAGGGCAAGTACGCCGTGCCGATCAACCAGGACGACCCGAAGGTCAAGGCGATCCAGAACGACGTCGACAAGGCCTTCATCCAGCTCGGTACCCGGGCCTCGGTCGGGATGGGCGCCTACGCCCTGCGGCCGAACGACGCGGCCAGCCGGGTGATGCGGGAGCGGTTCGACATCCTGATGAACGAGGACCTGAAGACCGCGGTGTTCAACCCGGCTCTCGGCGTGATCGCCCCGACCGCGGTCTCGAAGGGCCAGACGATCGACACGATCATCCCGGACGCCCGGATCAAGTACCTGTCCGGTGCGATCACCGAGGACCAGCTGAAGGCGCAGATCAAGCGCTGGTACGACAGCGGCGGTACGCAGATCGCCCAGGAGGTCAACGACCTGGTCGCCAAGGTCGGCGGCTGACCCCTCCAGGTACCGCCTTGCCGGTACGGCGTCCGCGCGGTCACAGCACGGACGTCGTACCGGCCCTGTCCCCCATCTCCTAGCCCGAAGGGAGGCCACCGTGGCCACCGATCTGGTGCCGAACCAGGTGGTACCCCCAGCCGCCGACGCAGCACCTCAGGCCCCGAAGCGCAGACGCAACTCCCGGCCGGTGCCGCTCTGGCGCGACCTGCTGCGCTACCGCTGGCTGTACCTGCTGCTGTTACCCGGCCTCGCGTACTTCATCGTCTTCAAGTACCTGCCGATGTACGGCCTGACCATCGCGTTCAAGGACTACGTGCCGTTCCTCGGCTACTCGGGCAGTGAATGGGTCGGTCTCAAGCACTTCCAGGAGCTGTTCACCGGTCCGGACTTCGGCCGGCTGATGTTCAACACGCTGCTGCTCGCGCTGCTCACGATCGTCTTCGTCTTCCCGGCGCCGATCATCGTCGCCCTGATGCTGAACGAGCTGCGGATCAACGTGCTCAAGCGGTCCGTGCAGTCGCTGATCTACATCCCGCACTTCCTGTCCTGGACGATCGTCGCGTCGCTGACCTACCTGTTGTTCTCGGTCGACTTCGGTGTGATCGCGAACTGGATCCACGGCCTGCTCGGCGGCCCGAAGACCGACTACGTCGCGCAGGCGGAGTGGTTCCGGCCGCTGATCGTGCTGCAGCTGCTGTGGAAGCAGACCGGCTGGGGCACGATCATCTACCTGGCCGCGCTGGCCGGTGTCGACTCGCAGCTGTACGAGGCGGCCCGGGTGGACGGGGCAGGCCGGTGGCGGCAGTTCTGGCACATCACGCTGCCGGCGATCCGGCCGACCATCGTGGTGATGGCCATCCTGACGTCGGGCAACCTGATGGACTCCGGGTTCGAGCAGATCTGGCTGATGACCACCTCGCTGAACCGCGACGTCGCGGACGTGTTCGACACGTTCGTCTACTACATCGGCATCACGCAGGGTGCGTTCAGTTACGCGACCGCCGTCGGCCTGTTCAAGGGTCTGGTCGGTGTCCTGCTGATCTTCGGCTCGAACTGGCTGGCCAAGCGCCTCGGCCAGCGCGGCCTGTTCTGAGGAGGCAGACGATGCTGAAGAAGAAGGAATCCGTCCGGTACTACGACTCGGCCGGCAGCCGGGCGTTCGACGTACTGAACCTCGTACTGCTGACTGGTCTGGCACTTGTCACTGTCTTACCACTGGTCTATGTGCTGGCCGGGTCGTTCGCGACCGAGTCGGAGATCAGCTCGCGGCCGTTCTTCCTGTGGCCGGAGAAGTTCGTCACCGACACGTACCGGTACATCTTCTCCACTGACACATTCGTCCGGGCGTTGCTGACGACGATCTGTGTCACCGCGGTCGGCACGGTGGTGCAGTTGCTGCTCACGCTGACCATGGCGTACCCGCTGGCCAAGCGGTTCCTGCCGGGCCGGGCGCTGGTGCTGAACCTGGTGGTGTTCACGTTGGTGTTCAGCGGCGGCATGATCCCGACCTACCTGGTGGTGCGTGACCTCGGGCTGCTGGACAGCTACTGGGCGCTGATCCTGCCGCTGGCGATCAACCCGTTCTACCTGATCGTGGTGAAGAGCTTCTTCCAGGAGTTGCCGGAGGCACTCGAGGAGGCGGCCCGGATCGACGGCTGCAACGAGCTCAACGTGTTCCTGCGGATCGTGCTGCCGTTGTCGAAGCCGATCATCGCGACGTTCTCGCTGTTCTACGCGGTCGGGATCTGGAACGACTACATGTCGCCATTGCTCTACATCGACGACAGCAAGAAGTGGACGCTCCAGATGATCGTCCGCCAACTGACCGCGGCGAACGCGGACTCCGCGAACGTCCTGCAGCAGCTGGAGACGGTCACGTTCCCGGAGCAGGGGCTGAAGTTCGCGGTCGTGGTCGTCGCGACGTTGCCGATCCTGTTCTTCTACCCGTTCCTGCAGAAGCACTTCGCGAAGGGCGTCCTGATCGGATCGGTGAAGGAATGACAACGCTTCAATGGCTCGAAACACCTTGCAAACAGGGCGTTTCCTGGGGCGTCCCCTGGCCCCGTGGAACGGTTGCCGAAGGCACCACCTTCGCTCTGGCCGACGGTACGCCGGTGCAGAGCTGGACGACCGCGACCTGGCCGGACGGTTCGATCAAGTGGTCCGCCCACGCGATCGGCCCTTCCGAGCAGCCGGAGTCGTCGTACGAGCTGTTCACCGGAGCCCCCGCGGCACCGAGCCGGCCCGTGCAGGTCGAGCAGACCGGCGACGAGGTCCGGGTGACGTCAGGCGACGTCACCTGGGTGCTCAAAGCACCACATCTGATCTTGTCTATCAAGTACGACGACCAGACCGTCGTACAAGACGTACGACTGGTCAGTCTGCGGCAGAACGCACCGGACGAGGAGCTCGGTCGCACCCGGCAGCAGACGACCGCGACGGTCGACACGATCACCGTCGAACAGGACGGGCCGGTGCGGGCCGTGGTGAAGCTGGACGGCAAGCACGGCGACTGGCTGCCGTTCAGTGTCCGGCTCTACTTCTACGCGGGGGCGACCGACGTCCGGATCGTGCACAGCTTCATCTGGGACGGTGATCCGGACCGCGACTTCCTCGCCGGCCTGGGCCTCAGCGCCGATGTGGTGATGCGCGACGAACCGCACAACCGGCATATCCGGCTGGCCGGTCCGTCCGGCTTCCTCACCGAGGCAGTCCGCGGTCTGACCGGTCTGCGTCGTGATCCAGGTGAACATGTAAGACAAGCGCAGGTGGCTGGCCATGCGGTCGAGGAGATCCCCAACCCCGAGGTGTCGAACCGGCTGCACCTGATCCCGCAGTGGAACGACTACACCCTCGACCAGAGCAGCGCGGACGGCTTCACCCTGCGCAAGCGGACCGGACCCGACCACGCCTGGGTGACCATCCCAGCCGGCACGAGATCGCCCGGCTACGGGTACGTCGGTGGTGCCAGCGGCGGACTCGGCTTCGGCCTGCGTGACTTCTGGAAACTGCACCCGACTCGCCTGGACATCCGCAACGCGGCCACGGACCTTGCCACCGCCACGGTGTGGATGTGGTCGCCGAGTGCACCGGCGATGGACGTGCGCTACTGGCACGACGGCATGGACCAGGACAGCTACGCCGAACAGCTCGAAGGCCTCGAGATCACCTACGAGGACTACGAACCAGGCTTCGGCAACGCACACGGCATCGCCCGCACCCACGAGCTGACGTTAAGGGTCCACAACGCGACGCCGTCAGCAGACGAGTTGGCAGAGCACGCAGCCCTGCTCAACTCCCCCGGCCTGCTCGCCGTTCCCCCAGCCCGTATCCTCGAGGCCGGTGTCTTCGGCAGCTGGAGTCTGCCCACTGCCGACGACCAGGACATCGAAGCCCGGCTGAACTTCCTGTTCCGGTACTACGTCGGCCAACGTGAGCAGCGTCGTTGGTACGGGTTCTGGGACTACGGCGATGTCATGCATACGTACGATCCTGACCGGCACACCTGGCGGTACGACATCGGTGGCTACGCGTGGGACAACTCCGAACTGTCTCCGGATCTGTGGCTCTGGTACCAGTACCTCCGGACCGGGCGTGCCGATGTGTTCCGGTTCGCTGAGGCGATGACCCGTCATACAGGTGAAGTTGACATACATCACCTCGGCCGGTGGAAGGGACTTGGTTCGCGGCACAACGTGCAGCACTGGGGCTGCAGTTGCAAGCAGGCACGCATCTCCAACGCGATCTACCGGCGCTTCTACTACTACCTGACCGCCGACGAGCGGACCGGCGATCTGATGGACGAGCTGGCGACCATCGAGGAGACGTTCCTGGTCGTCGATCCGCAGCGCAAAGTGCGGCCTGATGTCTACTCCCCCGACCCGCATGCGCTGTCGATCGAACTGGGCGTGGACTGGGGTGCACTCGCTGCGGCCTGGCTCACGCGGTGGGAGCGGCACGGGGACGAGCGTGCCCGCGCACGGCTGGTCGGCACGATGGCTGACATCGCAGCACTGCCTTACGGTTTCCTCACCGGCAGCGCGCGGCTGGACCTGTCCACCGGGCGCTTCGACACCAGCCGGCGGACCATCGCGGTGTCACACCTGTCCTCGCTCTTCGGCCTGCCCGAGATCTGTTCCGAGCTCATCGACCTGGACCTTGACGTACCCGGGTTCGAGAAGGCGTGGCTGGACTACTGCCGGCTCTACCTGCTCTCGCCTGAGGAGCAAGCAGCAGAGGTCGGCCAAGCACTACAAGGCATCTCACTCGTCCAGGCTCACAGCCGGCTCGCCGCGTACGCCGCCGCACGCACCGGCGACGCAGAGCTGGCCCGACTCGCCTGGCGCAAGTTCTTCCTCGACGAAGGCGACCAGGTCAACCGCAATCCCCTGCAGCGCGAGGCGGAGTGGAAGACAACTTCGATCGACGGTGCACTCATGCCGGTCGACGAGGCCGCTTTCGTCAGCACCAACAGCGCGGCGCAGTACGCGCTGGCAGCGATCCAGAACCTGTCCCTGATACCTGAACACCGAAATGACAGAGGTGGAACGGCATGGAGGTCTCCCGACGCACAGTCCTAGCAGGTATGGCCGCCGTACCCGCGGTGTCCCTGCTGGACTCCCCCGCCGCTGCAGCCTTCGCGCAGCAGGCCGAAGCAACTGAAGTGAAGCTCACCTGGCTGGAAGGCAAGCCGACCTCGGCGGCCGTCACGACGTGGGGTACGCCGTGGCCGAAGGGCACCGTACCGGCGAACCAGTCCTTCGCGCTGAAGGCTGCGGACGGCAGCGCCGTACCGCTGCAGAGCTGGCCGACGGCGTACTGGCCGGACGGGTCGCTCAAGTGGAGTGCGCACGCCATCGCGGTGGACGCACCGGCCGAGTCCTACACCCTCGGCCCTGGTACGGCGGCTGCCCCGGCGCAAGCCGTCACGGTCAAGGACGAGAAGACCTACGTCGACGTCGACACCGGCGTGATCAAGGTGAGGATCCGGAAGAGCGGCTCCGAGCTGATCAGCCAGATCTCGCGTGACGACGTGGTGATCGCCCGCAAGGGCCAACTGGTCAATCTCAAGCAGGACAAGATCGCCGAGGACGAGGAAGGCGGCGGCGTCCGGGAACGCTATGAGAGCGACATCCAGAAGGTCACCGTCGAGCAGGCCGGTCCGGTGCGTGCTGTGGTGCGCATCGAGGGCCGGCACAAGTCCCGCAAGGGCAAGACGTGGTTGCCGTTCTCGGTGCGGTTGTACTTCGCGGCGGGCGCCGAGAACGTGCGGATGGTGCACACGTTCGTGTACGACCGCGATGGTCAGAAGGACTACATCGCTGGCCTCGGCGTGCGCTTCCGGGTGCCGCTGCGCGATGCGGCGTACGACCGTCATGTCCGCTTCGTCGGTGAGGGTCACGGCATGCTTGCCGAGGCAGTGAAGGGCATCACCGGGTTGCGGCGCGACCCCGGTGCCGTCGTACGGGCCGCACAGGTCGCCGGGACCAAGCTGCCCGACCCGTCGACGTGGGACCAGCGGGTGACGACGCGGCTGCAGTACATCCCCGAGTGGGGTGACTACTCGCTCAGCCAGTTGAACGCGGACGGCTTCACGGTGAAGAAGCGGACCAAGAAGGGGTACGGCTGGATCCCGGTCGACCAGGGCAAGCGCGCATCGGGCCTCGGGTACGTCGGTGGTGTGAGTGGCGGTTTTGCCTTTGGATTAAGGGACTTCTGGCAGCGGCACCCCACTCAGCTCGACATCCGAGGTGCGGCGACCGAGGAGGCCGAGGTCACGGTGTGGCTGTGGTCTCCGGAGGCCGGTCCGATGGACACGCGGTTCTACCACGACGGCATGGGTCAGGACACGTACCCGGAACAGCTCGAGGGCCTCAACATCACCTACGAGGACTACGAGCCCGCGTTCGGTACGCCGTACGGGATCGCAAGGACCAGTGAGCTGACGTTCTGGGCGCTGGCGGCGACACCGTCAGCCGACCGGCTGGGTGACATGGCCGACCAGGTGCGGACTCCCCCGCAGCTGATCAACCCGGTGGACCAGTTGGTGTCGACGAAGGTGTTCGGTGGGCTGGTCACGCCGGTGGACCGCTCGGTGCCGGCTAAGAAGGCGATCGAGGACCACCTGGACTTCCTGTTCGACTTCTACCGGGGTCAGGTCGAGTCGCGGCACTGGTACGGGTTCTGGGACTACGGCGACATCATGCACACGTTCGACGAGGACCGGCTGGTCTGGCGGTACGACGTGGGCGGGTACGCGTGGGACAACTCGGAGCTGTCGCCGGACCTGTGGCTCTGGTACGCGTTCCTGCGATCCGGCCGGGCCGACATCTTCCGGTTCGCCGAGGCGATGACGCGACACACTGGTGAGGTCGACGTCTACCACCTCGGGCAGTGGGCCGGTCTGGGTACGCGGCACGGCGTACAGCACTGGGCTGACAGTGCGAAGCAGCAGCGGATCAGTACGGCGATCTACCGGCGCTTCTACTACTACCTGACGGCTGACGAGCGGACTGGCGACCTGCTGTCCGAGCTGGTCGACTCCGACCGCACGTTCCTGGTGCTGGACCCGCTGCGGAAGATCAGGACCGAGCCGTACGAGCCGGACCCGCATGCACTCGCCATCGGCCTCGGCACGGACTGGAGTGGTCTGGCTGCCGCGTGGCTGACCGAGTGGGAGCGTCAAGGCCCCAAGGCCGCGACTGCGAAAGCCAAGCTGCTGGGAACCATGGAGACGATCGGCGCGATGCCGAACGGCTTCGTCACCGGTGGTGGGCTCTACGACCTGGACACCGGGCGGTTCGCACCGGTCACGGAGAAGACCGTCAGTGTGTCGCACCTGAGTGCGATGTTCGGCCAGGTAGAGATCTGTGCTGAGCTCATCGACCTGGTCGAAATGCCGGCGTTCGAGGCCGCGTGGCTGCAGTACTGCCGCCTCTACAACGCCACCCGGGCCGAGCAGACCGAAGAGTGCGGTGCGTACTTCGGCAACCTCATCCTCCGCCAGGGTCACGCCCGTCTCACGGCGTACGCTGCCGTCCGGCTGGACCGGGACGACCTGGCCGCCCGGGCCTGGAAGGAGTTCTACACCGGCGACGGCTACGGACCGAACCTCCCGTGGACCGCTGAGGACGTGAAGTCGACCCTCAACCCGACCCAGGCCGCCAAGTGGGTCTCCACCAACACCACAGCGCTGTACGGCCTGGCCGCCATCCAGACCTTGGCGTTGGTGGGCGACCAGATCGTCAACCCCTGAGATCAGGCCTTCAGGAAGGCTTCCGCGAGTTCGGTCGGGCGGGTGAAACAGGCCTCGTGACTGCCGGGGACCGGGATGGGAGCAACGCCGAGCCGCTCGGCGAATCGGGTCCAACCGAATTCGCCGGGCGGCAGGGCGACGTCGTCCTCACCGAGCAGGAAGGCGACCGGTACGCCGAGGGTCTCGAGGTCCAGCGGTACGACGGTCCCGGTGAAGTACTGCATCGGCTGCGGCACGAGGAGGCCGTGCACCATCCGCTGCAGGTCCTCCGGCGCGTCCGGCATGAACACGGCCTGCCACACCTCGAACGGCATCGCGACCGAGTTGTTCCCCGACGCCTGCGCCTGTCCGTCGAACAACGCCTGATAGTTCGGCGGTACCTCGTCGTACAGGCTCCTGCCCTCGGCCGGCACGAACGCGCTCCAGAACACCAGTTTCCGCAACCGCGCCGCGAGCCGTGGCGCCGCGCCGGCGATCACGTAACCGCCCCAGCTGTGCCCGACCAGCGTGACGTCGTGCAGATCTTCGCCCTCGACGAGTTCGACAACCGAGTCGACGACATCGGTCAGCGTGTACGGCGTGGGGTCCGCGCCGTCCCGTAGTCCGGGCAGGGTCGGGGTCAGCACCCGATGGCCCGCGGCTCGAAGCTGCTCGGCGACGGGTCGCCAGGCCCACCCGCCATGCCAGGCACCGGTGATGAGGACGAACGTTCCAGCCATGGCGCACTCCTTCGCAGGGCTCGAGATGCCACGAATCGTGCCACTCGCCCTGACGCTCGTCAATATTTTGACACGCTTTATCGAAGACCGGACGATCGCAACATCTCGACGCCGTGGCCCATCGTGCTTGGTGAGACGCCTTTCGGTGTCTCACCAGGGGGGATTTGCCATGTCACCGATTCGTACGCGTTTGATCACGATGGCGGCACTGGGGACCGTACTCATCACGGGCTGCGGCAGCTCTGAGCCTGACGGCTCGGCCGGCGCAGCGCCCAGCACAACCCGGCAGTCTGCCGCGCCACCGTCGACGCCGGCCGCAAGTATCGCCGATCTGACAGCGCAGCAGATTCTGAAGAAGGCCGGCGCCGCAGTCAGAGCCGCCGTCAGCGTGCGTGTCCGCGGCCCACTCGCCGTGGAGGACGGCCCGCCGATGGCCATCGATGTCGGCATGACCAATGCCGGCAGCTCCGGCACCATCACCATGGACGGCGCCGCACTCGAGGTGCTGGTGATCGGCCAGACGGCGTACGTACAGCCCAGCGACGCCTACTGGCGGCAGACCGTCAAGCCGAAGTCGGCGGCCGACAAGCTCATCAAGCAGACCCGCGGACGGTGGATCAAGGCCAAGCTGACCGACGAGGGCTTCGGTCAGACGGCCTCGTTCGCCAGCAAGGCCACCTTCTTCGACTCCACGTTCGACGGGGACCATGCGGTCCGGAAGGTCGGACCACGGACCATCGGAGGCATCCTGTGCGTCGGCCTCGGGAAGGACGGCGAGGGCATCGCGTGGCTCGACGCCGGCACGGCGCGGCTGATCCAGCTGGATCAGCCCGCCCCGACCGCAAGCATCACCTTCACCGAGTACGACCAGGTGAAGGCGCCCAAGGCGCCGCCGAAAGCTCAGGTGATCGACGGCAAGACGCTCGGCCTGTGAGGCCCGGGCGGCTCAGGCGTTGGCGGCTTCCATGATCTCGTCGCTGACGTCGAAGTTGGCGTAGACGTTCTGGACGTCGTCGCTGTCCTCGAGCGCGTCGATCAGCCGGAAGATCTTGCCGGCGCCGTCGGCGTCCAGCTCGACCGTCATCGACGGGACGAACTGCACCTCGGCCGACTCGTAGTCGATCCCGGCGTCCTGCAGCGCGGTCCGCGCCTCGACCACGTCGGTGGCCTCGGTGATGACCTCCCAGGACTCGCCGAGGTCGTTCACCTCCTCGGCACCGGCCTCGAGCACGGCCTCCATCACGTCGTCCTCGGACAGCGACTTCCCGTCCTGGTCCTTGGCCAGCACGATGACGCCCTTGCGGTTGAACAGGTAGGCGACCGAGTTCGGGTCGGCCAGGGAGCCGCCGTTCCGCGACATCGCGGTCCGGACGTCCGCGGCCGCGCGGTTGCGGTTGTCGGTCAGGCACTCGACCAGCATTGCGACACCGTTCGGGCCGTAGCCCTCGTACATGATCGTCTGGTACTCGGCGCCACCGGCCTCGGCGCCGGAGCCACGCTTGACCGCGCGGTCGATGTTGTCGTTCGGGACCGACGACTTCTTCGCCTTCTGGATGGCGTCGTACAGGGTCGGGTTCCCGCCAGGGTCGCCACCGCCCATCCGGGCGGCCACCTCGATGTTCTTGATCAGCTTCGCGAAGAGCTTGCCGCGCTTCGCGTCGATGACGGCTTTCTTGTGCTTCGTGGTGGCCCACTTGGAGTGGCCTGACATGGCGAAACCAACCCTTCTACCGCTTCCAGCGTCTCAGAGTCCGCGCACCAGCTCGGCGAAGTAGCCGTGCAGCCTGGCGTCCCCGGTCATCTCCGGATGGAACGACGTGGCCAGCAGCCGATCATGGCGAACCGCGACGATCCTACCCGCGGCCGGGCCCGAGCTCACCGTCGAGAGTACCTCGACGTCCCGGCCGACCCGCTCCACCCACGGTGCCCGGATGAACACGGCGTGGTACGGCGTGTCGAACGCGGCTCCCAGACCGGTGAAATCCAGGTCCGCCTCGAACGAGTCCACCTGCCGCCCGAACGCGTTCCGCCGCACCGTCACATCCAGTCCGCCGAGCGTCTCCTGGCCGTCGATCCCGCCGGTGATCTCGTTCGCCAGCATGATCATCCCGGCGCAGGTGCCGAACACCGGCATCCCGTCCGCGATCCGCTTCTGCAGCGGCTCGAACAGCTCGAACGCGCGGGCCAGCTTGTCCATCGTGGTCGACTCGCCACCCGGCAGCACCAGCGCGTCCACCTGCTCGAGCTCGGCCGGCCGCCGTACCGGCCGCGCCTCGACGCCGACCTGGTTCAGCATGGCCACGTGCTCACGCACATTGCCCTGCAGAGCGAACACGCCGATCACGGTCATAAAGTCACCCTTCGCTGCCAGTCGAGCGTGACCTCGATCCGGCCTTCGTCGAAAACGGCGGGCAGGTTGTGCTGGTGCAACAGCGCGAGCACGTCCTCCAGGAGCGGTTCACCGGGCGCGACGTTGGCAGTGTCGGGATGCCAGACCTTCAGCTCGAGCATCCCGAAGTCGACCGCGTGCCACACGTCGGTGTCGGTGAAGAACACCAGGCCCTTCGGATCCGCGGCAGCCTCGAGGGCCTGCCTGGCGGCGTGGTGGTCCGACGTGTAGCGGACCACCACCACTCCGCGCATCTCGAGCTCGTCCAGTACGGCGTCCAACCGGTCGGGATCCGTGGTCGCGGGCCAGTCGTTGGCGTCCGCGTCGAGGTCGATCACCGCCTCGCCGATCAGCAGCGGCACCAGCGCGGACGCGTCGATCGACGGCGCGTCCTCCTGGACGGCCTCGGTCAACGCGGCCGTGATGGCGGCGTGGTCGGCGTACCCGGACCGCACCAGGACGCGAGCCAGACCGCGCAGCTCCCGCGCGGTCCGCTCGTCCACTGCCAGCAGGCCTTCCGGAGTTGTCACCAGCCGCGCTCGGCGAGACGGTGCGGCTGCGGGATCTCGTCGACGTTGATGCCGACCATCGCCTCACCCAGACCGCGGGACACCTTGGCGAGCACGTCCGGGTCGTCGTAGAAGGTGGTCGCCTTGACGATCGCCTCGGCGCGCTGGGCCGGGTTGCCGGACTTGAAGATGCCGGAGCCGACGAACACGCCCTCGGCGCCGAGCTGCATCATCATCGCGGCGTCGGCCGGGGTGGCGATCCCGCCGGCGGTGAACAGCACGACCGGGAGCTTGCCCAGCTGCGCGACCTCCTTGACCAGCTCGTACGGCGCCTGCAGCTCCTTGGCCGCGACGAACAGCTCGTCCTCGGGGAGGCTCTGCAGCTTGCGGATCTCCTGCCGGATCTGGCGCATGTGGGTGGTCGCGTTGGAGACGTCACCGGTGCCGGCCTCGCCCTTGGAGCGGATCATCGCCGCACCCTCGGTGATCCGGCGCAGCGCCTCGCCCAGATTGGTTGCTCCGCAGACGAACGGCACCGTGAACTGCCACTTGTCGATGTGGTTGGCGTAGTCGGCCGGGGTGAGCACCTCGGACTCGTCGATGTAGTCGACGCCGAGGCTCTGCAGCACCTGCGCCTCTACGAAGTGACCGATCCGGGCCTTGGCCATCACCGGGATCGAGACGGTGCTGATGATGCCGTCGATCATGTCCGGGTCGCTCATCCGGGAGACGCCGCCCTGCGCGCGGATGTCGGCCGGGACCCGCTCCAGCGCCATCACCGCGACGGCACCGGCGTCCTCGGCGATCTTGGCCTGCTCCGGGGTGACCACGTCCATGATCACGCCGCCCTTGAGCATCTCGGCCATGCCGCGCTTGACCTTCGCGGTTCCGGTCTGCGGGGTCTGGGGGGTCTGGTTCTCCGTCACTGCATCCTCCTGGTCGTGGGGCACGTCTCCAGATTAGGGCGCTCGGGGCACCTATCTTCAGTCCACCTCGGATCAAGTGGACTGAGCGATGGCATCCGACAGTCGGGAGACGACCAACCGGAGGGTCGCGGGCGGTGCGGTGAACGGGATGCGGATGTGCCGACGGTCCGTCCCGTCCGGTGTGAACAGGTCCCCAGCACCCAGCAGCAGCCCCTGTTCGCGGGCCTTCTCCAGTACCCGCCGCGCCCTGGTCTCCGTCAGCTCCAGCCACAACGTCATGCCACCAGTCGGCGTGGGCCACGCCACACCGTCGAGTGTCTTGAGTCCAGTCTCCAGTGCGGCCAGGTTGGCCCGAAGCCGGGTCCGGCGCCGACTGATCACCCGATCGAGCCGGCCGATGATCGCCTGGGCGAGGAGGTCGTCCAGCGCGCTGGGCGACGCCACACTGAGCTGAGCCGCGGTGTTGATGCGTCTCCTGAGCTGTTTGCCGGTGCGGACCCAGCCGACGCGCAGTCCACCCCACACAGTCTTCGAGAGCGACCCCACACTCACAGTCCGCGGGTAGCGACTCAGTGGCTCGGCCTGCTCTCCACTGGCCAACCACAGTGGCCTCATGGTCTCGTCACTGATCAGGGCGGCGCCATAGCGCCGGGCGATCTCGACCACCGCCGTACGGCGGTCAGCCGGGAGGCTCAGGCCGGTTGGGTTGTGGTTGTCCGCCTGGAGGTAGATGACCTTGGGGCGGTGCCGTCTACACAGGTGTGTGAGCTGGTCCGTGTCCCACACCCCAGCAGGCCAGCCGGCCACGTCCAGGCGGTGTTTTCGGAGCAGGTCGAAGGCAGCCGGGTACGTCGGGGTCTCGGTGATCGCTACTCCCGGTCCTAGGTCCAGTCCGGCGAGTGCTGCGTTGAGTCCGGCTGCGGCTCCCACGGTCAGGGTGAGCTGGTCCGGCTCGGTCGGTACGCCCTCTGTGGTGAGTCGCTCGGCTAGCGCCGTACGGAGCTCCAACGAGCCGCCTGGCGGTGGTCCGTCGCCGCCCATGGCCTGCGGGAGACCGTCCTCGACGATCTGCGCGGCCACCTCGGCCACGTCGTGCGGTGCGGCGGTCGTCGCGAACCGCAGGTCCAGCAGCGGCTGGTCCCCCGCTGTCACGGTCGACGCCGGCGCGATCGGGTCCAGCAGCCGGTCGAGCGGTCGCACGACCGTCCCGGAACCGCGCCTGGTCTCCAGTACGCCGTCCGCCCGCAAGTGATCCAACGCCCGTACGACGGTCACTCGACTGAGCCCGAGCCGCTCCGCCAGCACCCGCTCCGACGGCAACCGCGAGCCGATCGACAGGTCGCCCCGCTCGATCCGCCGCAGCACGAGCGCCTCGACCTGCTCGGTCTTGGTCCCGTCCACCGGATCCAGATCAGCATCCCGCCACATAAGTCCAGTCTGACACGACTGGCCTGACAGCGGGCGTGCTCGGCCTACCCGCCGCCCGGTGGCAACAAGCAGGATCAGTGCCGTCGGCTCTGACCTGCCGCGCGTGGTGGGACTGTCGGTGCGGGGTGTGAAGATCTACGCATGGACGAGCGGTGGGCGATTGCGCCGGAGGAGGGTGGCGGGGCGGTGCTCGTCGCCCTGCATCCGTCCTCCGGGCTGCCTGCCGGCCCTGTGTTGCATGAGCCGGATCTGGCGGCAGCCGTGGGTTCGCGTCCGCAGGTGACTCGGTGGGTGTGGCGGTCGTCGGCGGAGATCTACCCGCGGTTGCTGGAAAGTGGCGTCCGGGTGGAGCGCTGCTACGACATCGAGAACAGTGAGGGCCTGCTGCTCGGCCACGAGGGCCGGCTGGGTGAGCCGCGCTCGGCGGCCGCCGCGTGGGCTCGGTTGACCGGCCGGCCGGTGCCGCCGGATCCACCGTTGCGCGCCGTCGTACCGGGGGAACAGTCGTCGCTCTTCGAGATCCAGGAGGAGCCGGTCTCCTTCGAGGGCTTGTTGCAGGTGTACGCCGACCAACTCAAGCGGCATCAGCTGGCGGAGTATCCGGAGCGGATGCGGTTGCTCACGGCATCGGAATCGTCAGGGATGCTGGTCGCGGCGGAGATGGATCGGGCCGGGTTGCCGTGGAGTGCCTCGGCGCATCGTGAGCTGCTGACCGAGCTGCTCGGCGATCGATTCGGAGGGTCCGGGGAGCCTCGGCGGTTGACCGAGTTGGCCGACGAGGTGTCTGCGGCCTTTGATCGGCGGGTGCGTCCTGATCTGCCGGCCGACGTACTGAAGGCGTTCAAGTCGGCCGGGTATCAGCTGAAGTCGACCCGGCGCTGGGAGCTGGAGACGATCGACCATCCGGCGGTCGCGCCACTGATCGAGTACAAGAAGCTCTACCGCATCTACACCGCGAACGGCTGGTCCTGGCTGCACGACTGGGTGCATGACGGCCGGTTCCGGCCTGGCTTCCTTCCGGGCGGGACAGTCTCCGGCCGCTGGGTCACGAACGGCGGTGGCGGTCTCCAGATCCCGAAGGTCATCCGCCGAGCGGTCGTCGCCGACCCGGGGTGGCGGCTCGTGGTCGCGGACGCTTCCCAGCTCGAGCCGCGCATCCTGGCCGCGATCTCTCGCGACCCGGCCTTGATGGAGGTCGCGAGCTCGGCGGGCGATCTCTACAAATCGGTCTCGGACCAGGCGTTCGCGGGTGACCGCGCGATGGCGAAGCTCGCCGTACTCGGTGCGATCTACGGCCAGACCTCCGGCGACGGGTTGAAGAACCTCGCCATGCTCCGGAAGCGATTCCCGCAAGCAGTCGCGTACGTCGACGACGCCGCCCGGGCCGGCGAGGAAGGCCGCCTCGTCCGCACCTGGTTGGGTCGCACCTGCCCACCCGCCGGCACACCTCTGGACGCCGCCATGCTCGAAGGCCCACCAGCCGACGAACCCCAGACCGACGCCCGCCACGCCCGAGCCCGCGGCCGCTTCACCCGCAACTTCGTCGTCCAAGGCTCGGCCGCGGACTGGGCCCTGCTGATGCTCGCCGCCCTCCGCCAGTCGATCGCCGACCTGAAAGCCGAGCTCGTGTTCTTCCAGCACGACGAAGTCATCGTCCACTGCCCCGCCCAAGAAGCAGACCAGGTAGCCACCGCCATCCAATCCGCCAGCAACCTCGCCGGCACCCTGACCTTCGGCCCCACCCCCACCCACTTCGCCTTCACCACCGCCACCGTGAAGACGTACGCCGACGCGAAGTAGGCCCCGACGGCTCAGGTCAGGTGGGTCGGGAGGTTGAAGCGGGCGAAGCCGGTGAGGTGGAAGGCGGTCATTTCGGCGATGCGGCCTTGTTCTATGCGGAAGACGTCGAAGGCGAAGGGGTGGTAGGCCATGTCGGTGGGGGTGCGGAGGTAGGCGGCGAGGGTGGGTTGGAGGTTGAGGGTGGTGGGGAGGAAGCGCCAGTGGCCTCGGTAAGTGGGGTCGAGGTTGGGGGTCAGGGAGCGGATGGCGTCGCGGCGGCCCTGGAACCAGAACGGGTACGGCGGCATCGTGATGCGGATGTCTTTGTGCATGAGGGCGGCCAGGGCGTCGGGGTCGGCGGCATCCCAGGCGGCCATGTACTTGCGCAAAAGGTCTTGCTCGACGGCGGACGACGATGAAGCGGACCACTCCGAGCGGTGTGGTGGGAGATGTGAGCGGAGGACCGGCCGGGCTCGTTGGAGGGCGGAGTTGACCGCGGCGACGCTCAGCGCGACGGCGTCGGCGGTTTCGCGGGCCGACCAACCGAGGACGTCGCGGAAGATGAGTACGGCCCGTTGGCGCGGCGGGAGGTGCTGGATCGCTACCAGGAAGGCGAGTTCGATGGTTTCCCGGCGTACGGCGACAGCGTCGGGCTCCTCGATGCGGTTCAACATCACGTCCGGGAACGGCTGCAACCACGGCACGTCCTCGCGCGCAGGCAAGGCCGAGGCCGGGAACGACGCGGGCTCGAGTTGATACGGGAGGACACGCTGCGGTCGTCGTACGTCGTCGATACAAGCGTTGGTGGCGATCCGGTAGAGCCAGGCGCGCACCGACGAACGGCCCTCGAACCGATCCTGAGACTTCCAGGCACGCAGGAACGTCTCCTGGACCATCTCCTCGGCGTCGTCGTACGAGCCGAGCATCCGGTAGCAGTGCACCAGCAACTCCTGCCGATGCCGCTCAGCCAGGTCCTCGAAGTTCAACTCCCGTCCTCCAACTCGATCGTGGCCGGCATCGGCGCGTGACCCGCCAACCGCAGCCAGCTGACCAGCCGCCGCCGGCGCAGATCGCGTGTCGACACCACGATGTCGTTGTGGAACCGGCGCGCCAACTGGACCCGGCGCATCGCCATGCTCAGCTCCCCGGACCACGGTTCCGCATCGGTGCCGGTGGCATTGATCGCCCGGGTCAGCGCGGACTCACACTGCTCGCGCTCCTCTGCCGGCGCGGTCCGGGCCCGATGGGCCGCATCCAGCAGCAACAGCGACGACGCCGGATCGAGAATCCCGGCCCCCGCCAACTCCGCAACCAGCGCCGCCCGCTTGGCCAGCTCCGTCTCCAACGACGCCCGCGAGCTCTCGACCCGATGGTGCAGCCGATCCAACCGCCCAGCCGTCCAGCTCGCATACGCCCCGAGCAACAGCAGCCCGACAGCGACCGCGAGCAGCACCCAGGAAAGACTCACGGCCGCGCAGCAGGCAGATCGATCCGGAAACTGCAGCCGCCGGGGACGTTGCTGACGGCAATGGTCCCGTCGTGGGACTCGACGATGCCGCGGGCGATGGCCAGACCCAGGCCGGCGCCGCCGTCGGTCGGGGTCCGCCCCGCGTCACCGCGCCAGCCGACGTCGAAAACCCGGGGCAGGTCGTCGGCGGGTATGCCCCCGCAGGCGTCGCTGACCGCGAGACTGACTTCACCGTCGGACGAGCGGTCAACGGACACGGTGACCGCTTCCTCCGGTTTGGTATGGCGGATCGCGTTGTCGACCAGGTTCGTCACCGCGCGGGTCAGCTCGTCCGGATCCCCTTGTACGGCGAGCCGATCGTCATCCGCCGGCGTGGACACCACGAGCCGCACACCCGAGACCCGCGCATGCTCACCGCTCTCCCCCGCGACGTCCTCCGCCAGCTCTCGCAACGACACAGCCGTCCGCCGACGGGGCGCCGGCGCCGACGACAACCGCGACAGCTCGAACAGATCGTCCACCAGCCCGGTCATCCGATCGACCGTCGCCCGCATCTGCCGCAACGCCGCCGGTACGTCGTCGATCACGCCGTCCTCGAGTCCCTCGGACACGGCTCGCAACCCGGCGAGCGGCGTACGAAGGTCGTGGGACATGAACGCGACCAACTCCCGCCGGCTGTCCTCCAACGCACGCTCACGTTCATGTGACGCGGCCAGCTTCATCCGCGTCACCTCCAGCTCGTCCGTCAACGCCGCCAACTCGGCCGGCACAGTCCCCGTCGACGCGGCGGCCGGAGCGTCGTACGACGTACCGAGCTCGCGCAACCGTCGCCCCACATCACGCGAACCGGTGGTGATCCAGTGCCCGATCAGCACCGACAACGCGACTCCGAGCAGGGCCGAGAACGCCAGTGTCCACAGCACCACGAGCGAGTCGTGCGCCGAGATGAACATCGCCCGCACACTCTGCAGTACGGCGGCCAGCGCGGCAGCCATCGGCACCAGCGCCGCCACGATCATCGCCGTCCGCAACGACCGCCGCCGGAACTGCCACAGGATCGCGGCCCCGATCGCCGCCACCACCAGCGTCCACACGGTGGTCAGCGCGAGGATCGTGACGGTGTCGCGGTTCATCCTGATTCACCCGCGAGGCCTGATTCGCCCGCGAGACCCGATTCACCCACGAAGCGATACCCCGTCCGCGGCACGGTCAGCACCAGCTTCGGGTCCGACGGATCGGCCTCCAGCTTCTCCCGCAGCCGCCGGACGTGAACCGTCACCGTCGAGGAGTCACCGAAGTCCCAACCCCACACCCGGCGAAGCAGCTCGGCCTTCGTGTACGCCTTGCCCGGATGCGACACCAGATACGTCAGCAGGTCGAACTCGCGATGCGTCAACGACAACTCGACCCCGTCCAGGAACGCCAGCCGAGCACCCGTGTCGATCGTGACCGGCCCGGCGCTGATCTTGGTCGGCGTCAGATCCAGCCCGGCCAGCCGCTCCTCGCGCCGCAACATCGCCTGCACCCGCAGCGTCAGCTCGCGCGGGCTGAACGGCTTGACCACATAGTCGTCGGCGCCGACCTCCAGCCCGACCACCCGGTCCTCCTCCTCGCCGCGCGCGGACAGCATGATCACCGCGGCACCGTCATCGGCCGCGCGCATCCGGCGCAGCACCTCCAGCCCGGACAAGCCGGGCAGCATCACGTCCAGGACGACGACCGACGGCCTCCACTGCTGCCACACCTCGACCGCCGCGACCCCGTCCGCGACCACGCGGGCGTCGTACCCGGCCTTGGTCAGGTACGCCGAGACGACGTTCGAAACGGTCGGGTCGTCGTCCACCACGAGCACACGAGTAGCCACGGCTAGAGCGTAGATCGTTCGGCCCGACATCACAGTGCGTCACGACCCGGTTGTGGACAACCAGTTTGACGAGCCGGTGGACGCGCACCAACACTGAGCGGCGTGACGAAACGCATCGCCCTGGCGACCTCGGCCGCCCACCCTGAGTTGCACGAGCACGACCTCCCCCTCGTCGACGCGCTCCGCGCCACCGGTCTGACCCCGGTCACCGAGGTGTGGACCGACCCGTCCGTCGACTGGTCGGCGTACGACGCAGTACTGCTGCGCTCGGTGTGGGACTACCACATCAGGTACGACGAGTTCACCGAATGGCTCGGCCTGGTCGACAAGGCCGAGGTACCGGTGCTCAACGACAGCGGTCTGGTCCGGTGGAACAGCGACAAGCGCTACCTGCTCGAACTGCGGGAGCGCGGGGTCGCGATCGTGCCGTCGCAGGTGGCTGCGGGCGACTGCCTGCGCGAGGTGGTCGCCGGGCTCGACGGCCAGGAGATCGTCATCAAGCCGACGGTCAGCGCCACCGCCCGGCACACCATCCGCGGTCTCGCCGGCTCGCCGGAGCTCAACCAGGCGATGGACGACCTCCCGGACACCGTCTACCTCGTGCAGCCGTTCCAGACCGAGATCCAGACCGACGGCGAGTGGTCGCTGATGTTCGTCGACGGTGAGTTCACCCACGCCGTCGTCAAGCGTCCGGCAGCTGGTGACTACCGGGTCCAGGAGGAGTTCGGCGGCTACGCGACCCTGACCGAGCCGTCGCCCGCGGTGCTGGACGGCGCCCGGGCAGCTCTGGTGGCGGCCGGCTCCGACCCGCTGTACGCCCGCGTCGACGGCGTGGTCGTCAACGGCCGCTTCCTGCTGATGGAGCTCGAGCTGATCGAGCCCTACCTGTTCCTCCCCCAGTCCCCGGAAGCGACCGAGAAGCTCGCGGCCGCGGTCGCCGACCGCGTCTAGCTGGCGGCCGACTCCGGGTGACCCCGGCGGCGGCCGTACAGCAGGGTCTCGCCGGCCGCGGTGCCGGTGAACTTCGTCCGGCGGGCCCACTCGCGGCACTCGGCCAGCACCGGGCACGAGGTCAGGCAGAGCTGGCGGGCCTTGCGCTGCTCCCAGGGCGTCGCCGTCTCGTCGTAGGCAGGTGCCTGACCGATACAGGCGGCCCGGGTCATCCAGCGGTCGGCGGGATCAACGATCACTGTCAGGGTCGGCCTCATGACAAAACGGTAGGCGCCGCCGCGACCGGTCTGGACCGCGTCTCGGCATATGAGAGTTTGTCGACTGATTTAGTAGACAAATAGAGTCGGAGTCATGCCGACGCTCGAGGACATCCAGCAGGCCGCCGCCCAGCTCCGGGGCCGCATCCACCGCACTCCGATCCTGACCTCGACCGCGCTGGACGAGCGTTTCCAGGGCACGCTGCTGCTCAAGGCCGAGCTGTTCCAGAAGACCGGCAGTTTCAAGGTCCGCGGCCTGCTCACCAAGCTGCTCCGGCTCAGTCCGGAGGAGCGCGAGCGCGGTGTCATCACCGTCTCCGCCGGGAACGCGGCCGGAGCCCTCGCCTGGGCCGCCCGGAACGCCGGCGTCCCGGCCACGGTGGTGATGGCGAAAACCGCCGTACCGGCGAAGATCGACGCGGCCCGCGGGTACGGCGCCACGGTCGAACTCGTCGAAGGCGACCTGATGGCCCAGTACGAGCGGATCCGGGACGAGCGGAAGCTGACCGGCGTCCACCCGTTCGACGACGAGGACGTGATCACCGGTCACGGCAGCCTCGGCCTGGAGCTGCTCGAGGAGCGCCCGGACATCGACACCGTCCTGGTCCCGATCGGCGGCGGCGGACTCATCTCCGGCGTCGCGCTGGCGGTGAAGCTCGTGAAGCCGGAGATCCGGGTGATCGGCATCGAGCCCGAGCAGGCCGACGTCGTCAGCCGCAGCCTCGCGGCCGGCGAACCGCAGAAGCTGCCGACCGCCCGGTCCATCGCCGACGGGCTGGCCGCACCGGTCTGCGGTACGCGCAACTTCCCGCTCATCCAGCAGTACGTCGACGACGTCGTCCGCGTGAGTGAAGAGGCGCTCCTGGAAGCGACCCGCCTGGTCATGTCCCGCACCAAGCTGGCCCTCGAGCCGGCCGCGGCCGCACCCTTCGCGGCGCTGCTCGAAGGCAGCATCCAATTGCAGGGCACGACCGCCTCCGTCGTCAGCGGCGGCAACCTCGACGTGTCGAAGCTGGTCCTCTAGGCAGGAGCCAGCGCACGAGAGTCGGACTTGACCCCGTCACTCGGGTCGTCGACCACGTCACCTTGACGGACCGGGTCGTTCTCCGGCAGCAGGATGTCGCGCGCCACCACCAGCATCAGCCAGAGCGTCCCGGCCATCCGCACGATCACCGACAGCCAGTAGATCCGATCCGGCTGGTCCGGATTCCCGGGCGCCAGGAACTGGGCCAGATGCATCCACACCAGCATCCAGTAGAAGCATTCGCAGGCCTGCCAGATCAGCCAGTCCCGCAACCGCGGCCGGGCCAGCGCCACCAGCGGCAGCAGCCACAGCACGTACTGCGGTGAGTAGACCTTGCTGACCAGCAGGAACGCCGCCACCACCAGGAACGCGAGCTGGGCGAAGCGTGGCGGCCGGGGCGCCATCAGGCCGAGGATCGCGATCGACAGGCACAGCCCGGCGAAGATCACGATGTTCAGCTGGTTGACGTCCGCGACCTCGTGTTTGGCCAGTTTCAGCACGTACCAGATCGAGCCGTAGTCGCTCTCCCGCTCGTCGTTGAAGGTCCAGAACGACATCCACTCGTTCTTCGCCAGCAGGTAGATCGGCGCGTTGACCAGACCCCAGGCGAAGATCGCGGCCACCGTCGCCTGGAACCACGGCCACAGCTTCCGGCCGCGGATGCACACGATCAGCAGCGGACCGAGCAGCAGGAACGGGTAGAACTTCGCCGCCGTGCCCAGCCCGAGCAGGATGCCGAACCAGATCGGTCTTCCCCGCGACCAGGCGAACATCGCCCCGGCCGTCAGCGCCACCGCGAACAGATCCCAGTTGATCGTCGCTGTCAACGCCAGCACCGGCGCGGCGGCGACGTACAGCGCGTCCAGCGGCTGCCCACGGGCCGCGCCCGGGCGTGTCTCGACCCCGCGCGCGGTGGCGACGGTCAGACCGACGATGAGCAGCGCGCACAGGAACAGCAACACCAGGTTGACGACGAAGAACACACCCGCGGTGTCGCGCTTCTGCTCGACGGTCAGGTCCGTCTTCGGGTCGCCGGTGATCACCCAGGTGATCCGGGCCGCGACCTCCATGAACCCACCGGTCAGCACCGGGTACTCCAGCACCGGGTAGTTGCCGGTGTCGAGGAACGGCCGGTTGCCCTCCGCGAAGCCGCGCTCCTGGTACAGGAACCCGATATCGGAGTAGCACAGCGCCTTGAACGGCCGCCAGCTCTGCCGGTCCCAGCCGGCCTCCATACACGGCGCCTTCTGCAGTACGCCGAGCCCGAAGGTGAGCGTGCAGACCGCCAGCGCGATCCGCAGCGGTGTCCACCAGGACGAGCTCAGCCGGGCGAACCGGCCGGACGGCCCTCCGAGCCCCACAGTCAGGCTGGCAACGGACGGGTCGGCCTCCGACGGGGTCAGCCGGTCCTGCGCGTCCTGGCTACGTGGTCCGGTCACGGGGGGCATCATCTCCTATCCGCTCGACCGACGACCAGGGCAGGTTACCCACCCCTCCCCAACGCCGCCACCAACGCGGCGGCGCGCTCCGGCGAAACAGCTCAGCCGGTCGTCGGCTCCAGTGCGCCGAGCCAGCTGGTGAGCAACTTCTCCAGCTGCGCGGCCTCATCCGGACTCAACGCTTCGAGTAGCCGGCGCTCGTTGGCCATATGCGCAGTGAACGCCTTGTCGAACAGGCGGCGCCCGGCCGGCGTCAGGCGAACGACGCGACCGCGACCGTCGGCGTCACTGCGCCGTCGCTCCACCAGGCCGGCCTCCTCGAGCCGATCCACCCGCTTGGTGACCGCACCGGTCGTCACCATCGTGTGCAGCGCGATCTCCCCGGGCGCCCGCTCGTACGGCGTACCGGCCCGGCGCAACGCCGCGAGTACGTCGAACTCCCCCTCGGTCAGCCCGTACTTCGCGTAGAGCAGCGTCAGCTCACCGGTCAGGTGGTTCGCGATCCGGTGCAGCCGGCCGATCACTCCTTGTGGACTCGTGTCGACGTCCGGCCGCTCGACTCGCCACTCCGCCTGGATCCGCGCCACGTGGTCTTCGGTCACCAGTCCAGTATATCTTCCCAGGAAGATATAATAGCTTCCATGGAAAATATCCTCCGCTGGGTGCTCGTCACCGCGATCGCCCCGATCGCCTGGGGTACGAACTACTTCGTCACCCACGAGTACCTGCCGGCCGGCTATCCCCTGTACGGCGCCCTCTTCCGCGCCCTGCCCGCCGGACTGCTGTTGCTGGGTCTCGCCCGCCGCCTCCCCCGCGGGTCTTGGTGGTGGCGCTCGTTGGTGCTGGGCATCTGCAACATGGGCGCCTTCTTCGCGCTGATCTACGTCGCCTCGCAGTTGCTGCCGGTCAGTCTCGCCTCGATGATCATGTCCGCCAGCCCACTGACCATGGCGCTCTTCGCGTGGGCCCTTCTCGCCGAGCGCCCGACTCTGCCGGTCCTCGTCGGCGCAGCCGCCGGAATCACCGGCGTGTGTCTGATGCTCGGCGCCGGCGCAACCGCGGTGGACCTCCGCGGCGTAGCGGCCTCACTCGCCGCCCTGCTGATGTCCTCCTGCGGCTACATCCTCACCAAGAAGTGGGGCCGAGCGGCCAGCCCGCTGGCCACCACCTCCTGGCAACTCATCGCCGGCGGCCTCGTCCTGATCCCGTTCGCCGTGGCGATCGAGGGTCGGCCACCCACGATGGACCTACCGGCCCTCGCGGGCTTCGCGTACGTCGGCCTGATCGCCACCGCCCTGGCCTTCACCGCCTGGTTCACCGGCCTCCGCCACCTCCCCGCCGCCACCGTCGGCCTGATCGGCCTGCTGAACCCGGTCACCGGCGTACTCCTGGGGACCACCCTGTCCGGCGAACTGCTCACCGTCACACAACTCTTCGGGATGGCACTGGTGCTGCTCGGCATCACACTCGCCCGACCGCGCCGCGAGAACAGCCCTTCACTCCCAGCTGAACCAGGTCGTGAGGGCGTCGTGCAGCGCGGGCTGCGCGGTTCCGGCGGGTTCGTCGTTGGTTGCGGCCCAAGCAACGAGGGCGTCCGGGCGGATCAAGAGGGCGTCGGCCGGCCGGTCGTCGGTCTTGGCGGTGACGATGTGGACGCGCTGCTGCCAGTCCCGGGCGGTCTCGCGAAGATCCTGACGGTCGGCGAGGTCGAGGAGGACGGGCCGTCCTGCGTGCATCAGCTCCGCGACGCTGGTCGTGCCCTGGTCGGTGTGCAGGGTGAGGTCGGGCGCGAACGTGCCGATCAAGGCGTGCCGGTCAGCGCCAGGGAGCGGGTAACGGATGTCGGAGGCCGCGACACGCGCTGCGAGGCGGCGCAACGGCTGCTCGTCGACGAGCAGTTCCTGGAAGACTTCCCGCAGCGCGTCGGCCGCGGGGTCAAGCCCGCGCCTCAGTGCGACCTGGGCGCGGGTGTGGAGGAGCGTGCGGGCTCCGGCGAAGTGGCGTTCGGCGTGATAGGTGTCCAGCAGACCGTCCGGCGCCAAGCCGTTGACGCCGACTGCCAGCTTCCAGGCGAGGTTGACCGTGTCGAGCATGCCGGCGTTGAGCGCTACCCCGGTGGCAGGGAACAGATGGGCCGCGTCACCGGCCACGAGGATCCGCCCCTCGCGGTACCGCTCGGCCTGTCGAGCATGGAAGGTGAAGCGTGACAGCCGACGCGGTTCTCCCAACGGCAGGTCCACGCCGAGGACGCGGCGGATGCTGCCCTCGAGCTCGGCCAGGGTCATCGGCGTGTCATCGTCGTACTCGGTGGTCTCGTCCTCGGAGGTGTAGACCATCATGACGTCGGCGGTGAGCGTTCCCCACCCGAAGACACCGCCGTCTGTCCGGGTGAAACCCGCACGGATCGTGCCGACGCCGCTGACCTCGAGGTCGCCGTTGTCCAGCCGGGTGATCGAGTCGGGCACGGTGACCTGCCCGAGCCGGTTGACCTCCGGATACGTGGTACCGGGGAACGGGATGCCGGCCAGCTCGCGCACCCGGCTGCGCGGGCCGTCACAGCCCACGAGGTAGCGGGCGGTCACCTGGTACGACCCGTCCGGACCGCGCACGTCCGCGGTCACCGTGTCGTCGTCCTGGCTCACCCCGAGCACCTCGTGCCCGCGGCGTACGTCGGCGCCGAGCTCGCGGGCACGCTCGTCGAGCACGCCCTCGAGCCGCGCCTGCGGGATCTGGACCGCGTACAGCGGCGGATCTGCCAGGTGGGTGAAGTCCAGATCCAGACCGCCGAACGGGAATCGAGCCGGCGGGCTGGGATCGGTACTGGCCGCCTTGACCCGGTCCAGCAGACCTCGGTAGCGCAGCAACTCCAGGATCTGCCCGGCGATCCCGTTGGCCTTCGCCGTCTCCCGCAGCCGCGGGGACCGCTCCAGCACCACCGCCCGCACACCCGCCAACCGCAACTCACCAGCCAGCATCAACCCGGTCGGTCCGGCACCCACGACAACTACGTCAACGTCAGTATTTCTAGTCACGATCGGCGATTCTCCGCCACAACCCGCCCCTTGCGGCAAGCCCCCACCTGCGCTATAAGTTAAGAGTGGCAAGGAGATCCGCTCTCCTTGCCTTTCTGTTTGTCCCGTCCCGCTGCGTTGCGCCAGGCAACAACTTGACCGCGTGGATGACCGGTGCCGATTGCGTTCACCCGCTTGCCGATGGTGCGCGCCGAGTGCCGGTTCGACTTCACGCCACCGGTGTTCGGGCGGGTACGGCGGCCACCAAGCCCGCCGCCAGTACTGTCATTACCGCAGTGACCGCTCTCCACCATTTGGCCATTGCTATTCCTCCCATCTTTGGGCGTTGAGATGACGCAGGGGCTTGACACAGGGGATTTCTCGACTCGACGCTGGTGCCTCCGAGTCGAAGCGCTTCGACTGGGGTATGACAGGGTAGGAACACACCAGGACAAGGAGAGCCCTCGATGGTCACGATCGCGGACGTCGCCCGGCATGCCGGGGTCGCGGCCAGCACTGTCTCCTACGTGCTCAGCGGGAAGCGGTCGATCTCCACCGACACCCGCGAGCGCGTCCAGCGCAGCGTCCGCGCGCTCGGCTACCGGCCGAACGCCAGCGCTCGTGCGCTCGCCAGCCAGCGGTCCAACGTGCTCGCGCTGGTGATTCCGCTGCGCACCGGCATGCACGTTCCGGTGATGATGCAGTTCGCCGCCGCGGTCGTCACCACGGCCCGCCGGTTCGATCACGACGTACTGCTGCTGACCGCCGACGAAGGGCCGGAAGGTCTGGAGCGGGTCGCGCAGAGCTCGCTCGTGGACGCGCTGGTCGTGATGGATGTCGAGCTGCACGACGAGCGAGTGCCGGTGCTGCGCGAGCTGCCGATGCCGTCGGTGCTCATCGGGTACCCGGCCGACGCCGACCGGCTGACCTGTATCGACCTCGACTTCGTTGCCGCGGGCGCCCATTGTGTTGATCACCTGGCCGACCTCGGCCACCGCTCGCTTGCCTTGCTTGGTACCCCGTCTGCCGTGTACGAACGTCAGACAGGTTTCGCCCAGCGCACTCTGACCGGCTTCGTGGAAGCGGCCGAGCGTCGTGGCGTTCTCGGCGTCGAGACCCCGTGTGAGCACACCTTCGACGCGATCCTCGGCACCGTCGAGCAACTGCTGCGCGACCACCCGGACATCACCGGGCTCGTGGTACAGAACGAGCCGATCATCGGCCCGCTGCTCGACGTACTGCGGCGACTCGGACGCCGCGTCCCCGAGGACATGTCCCTGATGGCGATCTGCGCGGACGACGTCGCCGAGCGGCAGGTTCCGCAACTGTCGTCCGTCACCATCCCGGCCGAGTGGATCGGCGAGCAGGCGGTCGAGTCCCTCATCACCAAACTCGAGGGCGGCGACGTACCCGAGCTGACCCTGCTGCCGCCGAAGCTCACCGCCCGCGGCAGCACCTGCGCGGCCCCTCAAGGTGACCTGACCACGGCATAGCCACCAGCCGGCAATGACAACTCGCCGTCGACTGTCAGGCCTGAGATCAGGTCAACCCCATCAGCGGGTACGACGACCTCCGCGTCGCCGTGGTTGAACAGGAACGTCCACGTCGTGTCGCCGGAGCCGGAACGGCGACGAACCGTCTCCACAGCCGACGTCGTCAGACCGAAGATGCCCGCAGCGGTCTCGGCGTCCACCGAGGTCGAGACGTACCAGGCTGTCCCGGCGCCGACCTGACGACGGGTGATCGCCGGCTTCCCGTCGAGCACTCCCCCGACGTACCGATCGATCACCTCGGCCGACACCGCCTCCACGTCCTCGCTCCACAACCGCCCCTGGCCGCCGGACGACAGCTCCACCACGCCGTCGGCAGGCAGCGGATGAAACTCCTCCACCCGCACGCCGAGCAGCGACCTGAACGCACCCGGATACCCGCCGAGCCGCACCTGTACGTCGGGGTCGACGATCCCGCTGAAGTACCCGACCACCAACTGCCCGCCACCCTCGACATACGCCGCGAGCGACGCGGCCGCCGCATCGCTGATCAAGTACAACGACGGCACCACGACCAGCTTGTACGACGACAAGTCGGCCGAAGGATCCGCGAAGTCGACGGTCACACCGGCACGCCAGAAATGCCGATGTGCATCCTGGACCGCCACTAGGTAATCCAGTGAGGACGACGGCAGATGCGTCCCCTGCATCGCCCACCAGCACTCGACATCCCACAGCACCGCGACCTCGGCGACAACCTTGCTGTCGGCAATCTCTTCCAGCTGGGGCAGCACCGACCCCAGGTCGGCAACCTCCCGGAATATCCGCGACGATGCCCCGGCGTGCGGCACCAGGGCCGAGTGATACATCTCCGAGCCACCGCGCGAGGCCCGCCACTGGAAGAACAGCGCTCCGTTGGACCCGCGCGCGATGTGCGACAGACTCTGCCGCGCCATCCGTCCCGGCTCCTTTGCGTGCAGCCGCTGACCGTCGTTGAGCGCTCCCGCCGCCTGCTCCATCAACAGCCACGGCTTCCCACCGGCCCACGACCGGGCGAGATCGGCACCGAACGCGGTCTGTTCCTCTGCACCGATATCGCTCCGGCTCGGATAGTGGTCGATGGCAACGACATCAACCGCCGAAGCCCATTGGGCATGGTTCACCGGCACCCAGTTCCCGAACACGAAGTTCGTCGTGATCGGCAACGACGATCGCTCACGGATGACAGCCTTCTGTTCCAGGTACGCCGCAAGCAACTCGTCCGACCAGAACCGCCGATAGTCCAGGAACTGCGTCGGATTCACCAGGTACTGCGTACGACGCGGCGGCTGGACGTCCTGCCAGTCGGCGTACCCCTGACTCCAGAACGCCGTCGTCCACGCGGCGTTCAACCGGTCGAGCGACCCGTATCGTTCCCGCAACCAGTCCCGGAACCGCTCAGCCGCCAGCGAGCAGTAACAGACCGTCCCGTACTCATTGTGTACATGCCACATTGCCAGTGCTGGATGATTGTCATACCGATTGACAAGGGGCCTTGACCCTGGTTCTTGGACACGCTGATTCCAGCCATCGGCTGGGGAAGCGAGATGATCAGGACCATGGCCCGCAAGAACTATTCCGAGG
>NZ_JBICSZ010000013.1:0-136840 GCF_043197365.1 Kribbella sp. NPDC049174
CCCGAGCCTCAGTGCGGAAGTGTCACCACCAAGAACCCTCAGAATGTCACCGATGTCCTGATGCAGAACCGTCACCGATGTCCTGCGACATGACATTCGCGGTTTCTCCAACACCCGGATCGCCCGCGCGACCGAACCTCCCACCTCCGACGTGGACGGCCGCCGGGCACCGCCGCCCGGGTAGTGAGGGCCCGGGCAGTGGAGATCCGCCGCTCGAACCTGTACAGCTGACGAGGACGAGGTGATGCTCAACGGAGGGACAGCGCTGAATGCTGCTCGAACACCGCGGCCGACGACCGGTCGTGCCCGAATCCGCTTATGTCGCGCCATCGGCAGTGCTCTGCGGCGCCGTCGTACTGGCTGAAGGCAGCAGAGTCCTGCATGGTGCCGTGCTGACGGCGGAGAACGGCGAGGTCCGTCTCGGTACGAACAGTGTGGTGATGGAGAACGCTCTGGTGCGCGGCCGGGCCGACCATCCCGCCCTGCTCGGCGACGCGGTCCTGGTAGGTCCCCATGCACACGTGAACGGCGCCACGGTCGAGGACGAGGTCTTCATCGCCACGGGCGCCGCGTTGTTTCCCGGTTCGGTCGCCGGCGCGGGCGCGGAACTGCGGATCAACAGCGTGCTGCACGTGAACTCGCGTCTGGAACCTGGCGCGGTCCTCCCGATCGGGTGGATCGCGGTCGGCGATCCGGCTGAGCTCTTCTCGCCCGACCGGCACGAGGAGCTCTGGCAGATCCAGCGCGACCTGGACTTCCCCGGCACCGTGTACGGCGTGCCCCGCGGCACGCCCATGCGCGACATCATGTCCCGCCAATCCACCTTCTTCGGCGCCCACCTGGACGACCGTCAGCTACCTACCCCGGACTGAGCACGCCTGACTCTCCGGTCGGCGAGGGCTGGTCGGTCCGTGAGGGCTGGTCCGTCGGCGAGAGCTGGTCCGTCGGCGAGGGCTGGTCGGTCAGCGGGCGCTGGTCGGTCCGCGAGGGCTGTCCGGTCGGCGGGCGCTGGTCGGTCGGCGAGGGCTGCTCTGTTGGCGGAGGCTGGTCGGTCCGTGAAGGCTGGTCGGTCCGTGAAGGCTGGTCGATCCGTGAAGGCTGGTCGGTCCGTGAGGGCTGGTCTGTCGGCGGGGGTGGAGCGTGGCGGGGCGCGGAGGTGCGTTCTGCGCCCATGCCGGCGAGGACGACGAAGGCAATGCCGAAGGCGGGGAGGAGGCCTGGTGCCTGGTGGAGGAGGAGCCAGCCGACGAGGAGCGCGAGGGCTGGTTCGAGGCTCATCAGGGTGCCGAAGACGCCTGCGTCGAGGCGGCGGAGGGCCAGGTACTCGAGGGTGAACGGGATGACCGGAAGCAGCAACGCCAAGCCGAATCCGATCGCCACGAGCTCCCAGGTCATCAGCGGGATCGTGCTCGGTCCGGCCACCGCGGTCGCCACCAGAGCTGCGACCGGGATGGACACACCCATGCCCTGAAGTCCTGACACGTTGTCGCCGACATGCTGGGTGAGCAGGATGTACGACGCCCAGCACACCGCGGCGGCGAGAGCGAACACCACGCCCAGCACATCCAGCGAACCCACTGCTGCCGAGCCACTCACGAAGCGCCACGGCTGGGTCAGCAACATCACGCCGACGAGAGCCAGCGCGGGCCACACCAGCCCGGCTCGACCCCGCGCCGAGCGAGACCTCCGCGAGCCGGCGCGGGAATCGCCAGCGCCGCCCCACGAGCCGGTGCGCGAATCGCCAGCGCCACCCCACGAGCCGGTGCGCGAATCGCCAGCGCCACCCCACGAATCCGTGCGGGAATCGCTAACGCTGCCCCGCGAGTCGGTGCGGGAAGCGCGAGCGCCGGCTCGGTTTCGCAGGACGGCGACGCTTAGTGGTCCGAGGAACTCTAGCGCGCTCGCGACACCCAGCGGGATGCGGGCTGCGGCCGCCATGAAGAGGAGGGTCATCGCGCCCGTTGCGACACCCAGGCCGACGGCGGCGACGAGGGAGCGGCGGTCGAAGGCACCGACCCGGGGGCGGAACAGAACCAGCACGATCACCGCCGCGAAGCTCAACCTCAGCCACGCGGCACCCTCGGGCCCCAGTCGGTCGAACAGACTGACCGACACCGCGAGACCGAGTTGGACGAAGCTCATCGCCAGAACGGCGAAGGCCACGCCGGTACGGCTCTCTCGGGTGCTCATGCCGTCCAGTGAAGCTCGCCAATCCGTTCACGTCCACGTGAGAATCATGGACATACCGTTCGCGGAAGCTGAACAATTAGGCCCATGGACGTACGCCGTCTCGAGCTCCTGCTCGCCCTGTCGAGACTCGGGTCGATGCGAGCGGTCGCGGAGACGCTCGGGGTGACCACCTCGACCGTTTCCCAGCAGATCGCCGCGCTCGCCCACGAGGTCGGCGTCCCACTGCTCGAGCCCGACGGGCGACGGGTCCGGCTCACCCCAGCCGGGCGGCGGCTGGCCGGTCACGCGGTGGACATCGTCGCCGCGGTCGAGGCGGCCCGCGCCGACCTCGATCCGGCGGCCGATCCGACCGGCACGGTCCGCGTGGCCGCGTTCCACACCGCCATCCGGGACACGCTGCTGCCGGTCGTCCACCGGCTGGCCGCCGCGCATCCCGCCGTACGGCTGGAGATCCAGGAGCAGGAGCCGCCAGAAGCGCTGGATCTTCTCGAGCGCGGCCAGGTCGATCTCGCGGTGAGCTACGACTACAACCTGGCGCCCGCGAACCTCGACCCCGTCCTTCAGGTCGCCCGACTGTGGCACGCAACCTGGGGCCTGGGGGTGCCTTCTCGCTCCCGCCGTACGTCCGGCACGTCAGCCGAGGTGCTCGCTGCCTTCGCCGAGAGCGACTGGATCGTGAACTCCCGCCATGCCGGGGACGAGCAGGTCGTACGCACCATCGCCTCGCTGGCCGGCTTCGAACCACGCGTGACGCACCGCGCGGACAGCCTCCCGCTCGTGCGGGAGATGATCCTCGCCGGTCTCGGCGTCGCCCTGCTACCGACCGGCAATCCGAAGACCCCGGGCATCTCGGTACGCCGGTTGCGCGACCCGGAGCCGAGGCTCCGCGCGTACGCCGTCACCAGGCGCGGTCGAGGCGACTGGGCGCCACTGGCCTTGGTGCTCGGCCTTCTCGAACAGCAGCGCCGAGCCCCGGACGCTGTCAGCTGGACGTGATCCCGTGGAACTGGAAGCGGCGGACCGTGGCGGGCGCAGTGCCGGCGCAGGTCAGCTTGGCGTCGACCGTGTCGAGGTGAGCCGACACTTCGACGGTGATCAGACCGGTGCCGGACAAGGCGAGATCCACCTGCCAGTGGTTGCCGGCCAGTTGGCGGAGAGCTCTGGGGCCAAGGTCATCGACGACGAGTGAGTGCCCTGCGGCGCGAGCGAAGTGCTGCGCAGCCTGCACCGGCGGGACGAAGGCACCCGATCCCCGGAGGAGGTCAGGCACGACGAGTCCTTCGTCGTAGTGCTTGGCGAGCTCGACGGCGCGAGGTGCTGCGACGTGACCGTAGAACAGCCCATGCGGCAGTACGACGACATTCGCGGCGAACCGGTCACCGCCGACGTGACTGCACTCCCACGTGCGCTCGGGATACGCAGCCGCCAACGCCGCCGCCACCGGTCGCCCTCGTACGGCGCAACACGCGTCGTGCCGCCCGTGCGTGCACACCAAGTACACCGGCTCGTGACTGACCTCGCCCGGATCCGCCCCGCTGAGCACCTCCAACAAGTGCTCGTCTGACGGCAACACACCCCACCGCACCGACTCACGCCCAGGCCGGCAATCCACCAGACCCCACCGCCGCGGCGCCGAACGATCAATCCGCCCGTACCGACGGATCAACGCGGGCCGATACCCAAGCTCGGCGCACCGCCGCGCGACCTCGCCAGCGGAGTGGCTGAGGGCGGTGAGTGCGTTGCGGGGCCACGGGTTTCGGGATTCGATCAGCAGCCAGCGTTCGGCAGGTGGGGCGGTGGCGACCAAGCTGTCGCCGCGCCAGTCGGCCAATGCGGCACAGCCAGTCTCCGCCCGGTACCTCTCAGCCACACCGTCCGCCCGCCTCACACCGCAACTCTACTGTTGCCCGCTGCAACCAATCCACGGCTTACGAGGTGGTCGTCACCAGGACTGCCTCAGTGAGCAGCCGCCGGACCAAGACCAGCTGATCTGCCTCGTCGAGCCCCGGAAGGTCACCGACCTTGTGGTCGGCACCGGAGCAGACCGCTTGGACGGCATCCGCCGTCATCGCGGGCAGCGTGATCGTGCGATCGGGAAGCTGCAGAACCACAGGATCCCCCGGTACGACGCGGCACCGAAGGCCGGCCCGCAGGCGCACCGTCGTACCGACTGCCAAGGACGCGATCGAAGCGGCGTGGGCCAACGGTGCCAGCGGGGCGGGACGAGTGCTGGACCAAGTACGACGGCGCAGGCGCGCAGCCAACTCGTCAGATGTCGCGAACTGGATCTTCTTCACGAAGAGGTCCACCACCTCCGGCAAGACCTCACTGACCTGCGCAGGGTCGCCAGCATCGAAACCAAGCGGCAACGCAGCACGCAACGCGGCCTGGTCCGCAGCAAGCGCAGCAAGCTCCTGCACGAGCAGATAGCGCGTCATCGTGTGCAGTCCGACAGTCAGGTGCGCACTCACCCCACCCAGCGCCTTCGCCGAGTGCAGGAAACCCCGTGGCACGTACAGCGCGTCACCCGGCCGCAGTACCTCGTCGATCACCGGAGCCTGGTCACGCGCAGCCGCCGCTACGGCCTGCGAGTGGTCCGTCCACGGCTGGTTGCGCAGCGGGTCCAGGTGCACCGGCTCGTGCACAGTCCAGTGCTTCTCACCGGCGACCTGTAGTACGAACACGTCATGGACGTCGTAGTGCGCAGAGAACCCCTGTGACTCGGCAGGAGTGATGTACGCGTTGATCTGCACCGGGTGACCCGCGTCCACCGACAGCTGCGCGCCGAAGTCGACCAGCGCCGGCCAGGTGCGGTGCAGCGCCTGCAGTACGACGGTGTGCCCGCTGGCGAAGAGCGCTGCCACCTTGTCGTCGCGCACCTGGTCCGCGATCTCCGCACCCACACCGCCCGAGCCGGTGAACTGCCCGTCGCCGACAACCGCACCGTTCTTCGCGATGCGCAGGAACGGCGTACGGAGGCCGCGGCGGGACAGCAGCTCGTCCGCGGCCTCCAAGCTGAACAGGTCGTCGTACGGCGCCGGCAGGTCGGGGCCGCGCGACAGCAGAGCCCGCGCGCCCCAGTAGGAACGCGCGAACTCGTCCAGATCACCCGCTACACAGCGCCGGAGAGCCGGGCGCTCGTCCGGCAGCGGCCCGGCCTCCGGCACCGTCCTCACCAACTTCCGGAGCTCCCGCTGGCCCCACTGTCGGCGCCACCGTCTGCCCCGCCGTCGGTCGCGTTCTCGTCGGCGCCACCGTCAGCAGGACCTTCGGAACCGCCCCCAGCACCACCATCGGCACCTCCGTCGGCGCCACCGTCGCTGACACCAGGCGACGCGCCGCCGTCCGCGGGACCCTCACCACCGCCCGCGCCGCCGTCGGCACCACCATCCGTGCCACCCGGCGTCGCCCCGCCATCCGCAGGTCCCTCACCACCCGAGCCATACCCACCGGCCCCGCCGTCCGCACCACCATCGGTAGCACCCTGGCTGGCACCGCCGTCCGCAGGTCCCTCGCCGGCTGAGCCTCCGTACTCGCCGGCGCCGCCGTCGGCACCGCCATCCGTCGCACCCGCGGTCGCGCCACCGTCCGCCAGACCCTCGTCACCGTCGGACGAGGTCGTCATGTCGTCGTTGTTGAGACTCATGTTCGCTGCTCCCTTCGCAAATGGCCGCGAGTGCCGGACATCGAGCGGGCACTCTGCGACCATCCTGTGCGCAAATGGAGGACGGACTAAACCCCGCCAGAGTTACAGCGACGACTCGGTTCAACCGCGGAGATCGCGCCACACCTTCACGAAGGCCTCGGTGATCTCTTCCGGACGGACGGCGATCCGCAACCAGTCGGGCCCGAGACCTGGAAACGTGTCACCCCGGCGAACGGCAAATCCCCGTTCCCGCAAGGCCTCTCGCAGTACGTCGGCGCCCTCGACCTGCACCAGCACGAACGGCGCGCGCGGCACGCCGTACGTCGTCACCCGCGGCCCGACCGGACCGTCCAGAGCGTCCAACAGATAGGCACGCTGGCGCTCGATGTCGAGAGCAGCCTGGGCCGCCTCGGCGACGGCATGCTCGTTGCTGCAGGCAATTGCCGCGGCCAGCGCAGGAGTGGACACCGGCCAATGCGGCTGAACCGCCGCCAACTGCTCGATCAGTCCCGGCGCGGCGAGTACGTACCCGACCCGCAGGCCGGCCAGACCCCAGGTCTTGGTCAGGCTGCGGATCACGACCAGCCCCGGGATCGAGGCGCCGGCGAGGGATTCCGGTTCGCCCGGTACGGCGTCCATGAACGCCTCGTCGACGACCAGGATCCGGTCGGGCCGCGCCAGTTCGCGGAGATCGTCGGCGCGGTGCAGCACGGAGGTGGGATTGGTCGGGTTGCCGATGACGACCAGGTCCGCGTCGGCCGGTACGGCGCGCGGATCGAGCACGAAGCCGTCCTCAGGCCGCAGGATCACCCGGTCCACCAGATGCCCGGCCGACCGCAGCGCCGCCTCGGGCTCAGTGAACTGTGGATGCACCACGACCGCATGCCGAGGCCGGAACGCGCGCGCGATCAACACGAACGCCTCCGCGGCCCCAGCCGTCAGCAGCACCCGGTCCGGCGTCACCCGGTGCCGCGCGGCGACGGCCGCCACTGCCGCGTCCTGCCGTGGGTACGACGCCAGGTCGCTCAGACTGCCCGTGATCTCGTCGACCAACCAGGCCGGCGGAGTGCCGACCCGGACGTTGACCGCCAGATCGACCAGCCCACCCCCCACCTCGAGATCACCGTGATGCTCCAGATCAAACGCATCGGCCACCCCAGGAGGCTAACCGCTCCCGATCCCGAAGTGGTCTGTGAGTCCGCGCACTACAGCGGGGTGACTCTGTACCGGCGGTTCTTCAGGGACGGGTTTCGATGCCGTACGTCGGCCACCCGGTCCGCGGACAGCTCCGCGAAGGCCTGGCCGTCGGCTTCACCGGCGGATGCGATGGCGACACCTTGGGGGTCGATGACCTGGCTGAGGCCGCAGTACTTCTTGCCGTTCTGGGCGGCCGAAACCACATAGCAGGTGTTCTCGACGGCACGCGCGGTCAGCAGGGTCGTCCAGTGGTGCTCTTTCAGCGGGCCGCGCACCCAGGCCGCCGGTACGACGAGGGCCTGGGCACCGGCGTCAACAAGCGCCCGGGACAGTTCCGGAAAGCGCAGGTCGTAGCAAGTCATCAGCCCGAAGGACAGCCCGCCCACCGAAACAACCACCGGCGCGACATCGCCGGCCGTCAGCTGATCGGACTCCTTGTACCCGAAGGCGTCGTACAGATGGATCTTCCGGTAAGCACCCAGCAGCGAGCCGTTCGCGCCGACCGCCAGCAACGTGTTGTACGGACGGTGCTGGTCGCAGCTGCGTTCGAACATCCCCGCCACGATCGCGACCCCGTGCTCCACCGCGCTCTTGCGCAGCGTGGCGACGAACTCCCCGTCCAGCGCCTCCGCGGCCTCCGCCACCGAGCCGCCCTCGACCGCGAAGTCGGACATGATCGCTTCCGGCAGGACGACGAGGTCCGGCCGTTCCCGAGCAGCGTCAGCGACGACCCGGGTCACCAGTTCGCGGTTGGCGGCCTTGTCGTAGCTGCTGGCGGTCTGCACCACGGCGATCTTCACGCTTCCATGGTGCCGCATTCCCGCCACCCCGGGCCCCGCCACGCGACGTACGAGCGGTTGGCACACTGTCAGCGTGGAGTACGACGCGTTGGTGCTGGCCGGGGGTGGGTCGACCCGGTTCGGCGGGGTGGACAAGGCCATGTTGGTGCTCGAGGGCGTCACCATGCTCGACCGGGTGCTGACGGCAACGGAAGACGCCAAGTCGACCGTGGTGGTCGGCCCGGTCCGGACCACGTGCCGCCCGGTCGACTGGACCGTCGAGGCCCCACCGTCCGGCGGCCCGATGGCGGGAATCGCGGCCGGACTCGCCCACGGCACCACTCCCGTCGTCGTGGTGCTCAGCTGCGACCTCCCCTGGCTGACCAAGGGCGACATCACCAACCTGATCAACGGGCTCGGCGACCACGACGGCCACGGCCTACGCGACACGGAAGGCCACGAACAACACCTCGCCACGGCCTACCGTCGGACCAAACTCACCGAAGCCATCCAGCAGGTCGGCGACCCCCGAGACAAGTCGGTACGACGCTCCCTGGTCGGCCTGGACCTGATCTGGTCCGCGCCGACTCGGGCCGGCCATGACGTGGACACCTGGGCCGACCTCGACGACTGAATAACCGGTGGACACCACTCCTACGGTGAAGTCGTGGACATCGAGGCGATGGTTGCCCAGGCCTGCCCCGGCAGCGAGATCGCCGAAGTCGTACGGCGTACCGGCGGCCAGCTCAGCACGGTCTTCGAGGTACGACGTACCGCCGCCGAACCGCTGATCGTCAAGGTCTACACACCCGAGTGGGCCTGGAAACAAGCCAAGGAAGTCCACGTCTACGGCCTGCTCGAAGCACAACTGGTCGGCGCGGTCCCCAGAGTCATTCATGTCGGCGACAGCTTCACCATCCTGACGAAACTGGACGGCGTACCACTGTCCGAGACCGATCCGTCCGACTGGCGGGCGACGTACCGACAACTCGGACAACTCCTCGCCGCGATCCATCGCATCGAGCAGCCGGCGTACGGCTATCTCACCGACGAGATCCTCGACCCGTTGCCGGACAACCCGCGGTACATGCGTCGCCAGTTCGCCAAGAAACTCAAGGAATTCGAGGACCTGAACGGCGATCCCGCACTACACAAAGGCATTCGCGAGTACGTCGAGACGCACGCCGTACTCCTCGACAACGCCACGACGCCGGTCCTGTGTCACAACGATTTCCACGAGGGCAACGTGCTGGTGGAGCCGGCGATCGGGCGCGTCACCGGCTTCATCGACGTCGAGAACGCGATCGCCGCCGACCCGCTGATGGACCTCGCCAAGACGCAGTCCTACTCCATCCACGGCGACGAACAGAAGCTTGCCGGCCTCCAGGAGGGGTACGGCGACCTGCCACCGGACTGGCGGGAACGGACCACTCTCTACCGGCTCTACCACTCGCTTGAACTATGGGACTGGTTCGCTTCGATAGGCACCACCGTTCACCTCGACGGCATCGCCCGAGACATGGCCGAGATCGTCCGAACGTAACGGGTACCGTGTGCAGCATGCGAGCTGTCGTATGTGAGGGTGCCGGCGGAATCGAAGTTCTCCGGATCGGCGAGATCGAGGATCCGACACCGGCCGTCGACGAGGTCGTCATCGACGTGGTCGCGGCCGGGGTGAACCGGCCCGACCTGCTCCAGCGGAAGGGTCTCTATCCGCCACCGCCGGGCGCGCCGGGGACGCTCGGGCTCGAGGTGTCCGGGACCATCTCCGCGGTCGGCGCCGAGGTCGAGGGCTGGTCCGTCGGTGACGAGTGCTGCGCCCTGCTCGCGGGCGGCGGGTACGCCGAGAAGGTCGTCGTACCGGCGCCGCAGGTGATGCCTGTCCCCGACGGGCTCGACCTGATCAGCGCCGCGGCGCTACCTGAGGTGGTCGCCACGGTGTGGGCGAACGTCTTCATGACCGCGCACCTCAAGGAGGGCGAGACCCTGCTCGTCCACGGCGGCGCGTCGGGGATCGGGACGATGGCGATCCAGCTCGCGGTCGCGCATGGCGCGCGGGTGCTGACCACTGTCGGCAGCACGGACAAGATGGAGTTCTGCACCCGGCTCGGCGCCGACGTCGCGATCAACTACAAGGAAGCCGAGTGGGCGTCAGTGGTGAAGGAGGCGACCGGCGGCGCCGGCGCGGACGTCATCCTCGACATCATCGGCGCGAAGTACCTGTCCGACAACGTGAAGACCCTCGGGTACGACGGACGCCTCGTGGTGATCGGCCTGCAGGGCGGCACCAAGGGCGAGCTCGACATCAGCCGGCTGATGAGCCGTCGCGGCTCGATCACCGGAGCCCTTCTCCGTGTCCGTTCCGTGGCGGAGAAGGGCCACATCCTCAGCGAGGTCGTCGGCCACGTCTGGCCGCTGATCGCGGAGAAGAAGGTGCGCCCGATCGTGCACACCACCTTCCCCCTCGACCAGGTCGCCCAGGCGCACGACACCCTCGAGCAGTCCGCCCAGATCGGCAAGGTCCTGCTCACCGTCTGAGGGCGGCAGGACCATCTCAGGGCGGAAGGCAGCTCACGTCGCCGGGAAGTTGGCGGCCAGCCAGTCCGGATCCGGGGCCACCAGCTGGATGACGTCCAGCCAGGTGCCCTCCGGGTCGCGGACGAAGAAGTGACGCTGGCCGAACACCTCGGTGACCACCTCTGACTCGAGCGTCACGCCCGCCTCGATCAGGGACTGCGCGACCTTGTCCGCGTCCTCGACGACGAAACCGAACACGTTCGTGCTCTCGGTCAGCTGGTTCACCGCGGCCGGAACCGTCTCGTGGCCGCGCTGACAGATGGCGATCTCCCAGTCCGCCTCACCGCGACGCAAGGTCAGGAACCAGCCGAGGTCGAGGGTGAGCTGCAGATCGAAGTGCTGCTGGTAGAAGGCGGCGACGTCCGCCGGTCGGTCGGTGACCACGGTGGCGCCGAATGCGGCGGGTTGCATACGTTCTCCTGACTACTACAGCTGTCGTTGTTGTGTACGACAGTTGTAGTGGATCTCTGCTAGCCTTGTCAACATGCCCAGGAACCCGGAACGCCGTACCCAACTCGCCGACGCAGGCCTGGCCGTCCTCGCGGAAGCCGGCGCCCGCGGCCTGACCCACCGAGCCGTCGACGCGGCGGCGGGACTCCCGGCCGGTACGGCGTCCAACTACTTCCGCACTCGGGACGCGCTGCTCGGCGCCCTCGGCGAGCGGATCTTCGAGCGACTCGCCCCGGACGAGGCCGTCCTGGAGCCACTGTCCAAGCGCGAACCGACGATCGACCTCATGGTCGACTACGTCCACTACATCGTCGAGCGACTGCTCGGCCGGCCCGAGCTGTCGCTCGCCCTGCTGGAACTGCGCCTCGAAGCGGCCCGCCGACCCGGCCTGCACGAGATCCTGTCCCGCACCCTGCGGCAGGGCTTCGACGCCGACGTCGCCTTCAACTCCAACGCCGGCCTGCCCGGCGGCGCCGAGGAGATCCGCCTCCTCCACTTCGCCATCGACGGCCTCGTCCTCGACCACCTCACCCCTGGCACCGGCCGCCCGTACGACATCGAGAAGACCACCGAGCGCCTCGTCCGTCGCCTGGTCGACGGCAACCGTTGACTCGAGCATACTCAGTATGCATACTCAGTATCCATGTCGATCAAGCACGGATTGCTGGCCCTGCTCCGCAAGGAGCCGAAGTACGGCTACCAACTGCGGGGTGAGTTCGAGGCGGCGACCGGTGCGACCTGGCCGCTGAACATCGGGCAGGTCTACACCACGCTCACCCGCCTCGAGCGCGACGGACTGGTCCGGGCCGCGTCCACCGAGGGCGACGGCCGGTCGATGTACGAGATCACCGAGGCCGGCCAGGCCGAGCTGGCGAACTGGTTCGACACCCCGGTGACCCGCGAATCGCGGCCTCGCGACGAGTTGGCGATCAAGCTCGCGCTGGCTCTCGCCGTACCGGGAGTGGACGTGAGTGCCGTCGTCCAGCGCCAGCGGATGTCGACCATGCAGTCCCTGCAGGAGCTGACCAAGCTCAAGCGCACCAGTCGTGACGCGGACATCTCCTGGCAGCTCGTGCTCGAATCGATGATCTTCGCCGCCGAGGCGGAGATCCGCTGGCTCGACCACTGCGAAGCGATGCTGTTACGCCACCGCGCCAAAGCATCCACCGATACGACGCCGACCGGGACGACACCGGCCGCCGTACCCGAGCCGCACGAAGATCACCTGGGGGCCCAGCGATGAGCACGATCCTCGACCTCCGCAATCTGACCAGGACCCACGGACAGGGCGAGCAGGCGGTCCACGCCCTCCGCAATGTCGACCTGTCCGTCGAGGCGGGCGAACTCGTCGCGGTGATGGGTCCGTCCGGTTCCGGCAAGTCCACGCTGCTCACCTGCGCCGGCGGACTCGACCAGCCCACCGCGGGTCAGGTGCTTGTCGACGGCAACGACCTCACCACGCTGAGCCGCAACGCGGTCGCCGCGCTGCGGCGGCGCCGGATCGGCTATGTCTTCCAGGACTTCAACCTGATTCCCGCCCTGACCGCGGCCGAGAACGTCGCACTTCCGCTCGAACTCGACGGCACCCGGACCCGGACCGCCCGCAAGTACGCCGAAGCAGCCCTCACGGAGGTGGCCATCGGTGAACTCGCCGACCGATTCCCCGAAGACATGTCCGGTGGCCAACGGCAACGAGTCGCCATCGCCCGCGCGATCGTCGGCGAACGCCGCCTGCTCCTGGCCGACGAACCCACCGGTGCTCTGGACTCCGACACCGGCGAAGCGGTCCTCCAACTCCTCCGCGACCGCTGCGACCAGCACGGCATCGCCGGAGTCCTCGTCACCCACGACGCCCGGCACGCAGCCTGGGCCGACCGCGTCGTCTACCTGCGCGATGGTGTGCTGGTAGGCCAGTCCGGCCCGCTCCCCGACGCCGATGCCCTGCTGCAGGAGAGCCACTGATGGGCGGCTGGGGACCACCCCTTCGGATCGCCCGCCGCACGACCAGACGATCACTCGGCCGCACCTTCCTGGTCGCGGCACTGATCGGTCTGCCGGTTCTGGCTGCGACCTGGATGGGCGTGGTGCTGAAGACGAGCAGTCCGACCGGGGAGACGCTGGCCAGGTTGAGCATCGGTCAGGCGGACGCGCGCGTGGACGTCTCGCAGTACGGCAGGTTCGCACCGATGGACATGCCGCATGTGCTGGGATCGGGCGAGCCGGCGCCCGCGGAGGGTGCCGAGAAGCCGGTCCGGGTCCCGGCGACGTTCGATCCGCGCACGTTGCTGCCGGCGGGTAGCACGGTGGCGAGAATGATCGTCGACGCCGGTACGACAGACATCCAGGGACCGTCGACGACCAGCACGGTCAGCGTGCTGACGGGTGACGCGCAGAGTCCGCTCGCCAAGGACACGATCCGGCTCGACGAGGGTCGCTACCCCACGTCGCGATCGGAGGTGGCGATCTCACCGGCGCTCGCGAAGTACCTCGGCATCAGTGACCTCACCGGTGCGACGGTGCGCAGTGCGGACGGGACGTCGTACGCGGTCGTCGGTGTTGTCCGTCCGGCGAACCAGCCGTGGGCAAGGACCATTCTCGCGCCTACCGGCACATCGCTGGTGGCCGTCGATCCGACCGCTTCCGTCCGGTACCTGGTCGACCTGCCCGACTCGGTCGACGCGACCACACTCGCCGGACCGCTGCGCAACCACGGCCTGTTCTTGTTGCCACGGGCAAATATCGTGAACCCGCCGCCGGACATGTACAGCAGCGGATCGGGCGACATCGCCCCGTACGCCGCGATGGCGCTCGCGATCAGTTTCGGCATGCTGGAGATCGTGCTGCTCGCCGGTACGGCGTTCGCGGTCGGAGCTCGCCGGCAGACGCGCGAACTCGGTCTGGTGATGGCGACAGGCGGTACGGCGCGCGACGTACGCCGGATCGTCCTGCTGCAAGGGTTGTTCGCCGGTGTGGTCGGGGTGACGACCGGTCTGCTGCTGGCAGCCGTCGTACTGATCGCCGGGAAGCCGCTGTGGGAGCGGATGAACTCGCAACTGTTCCTGTCCTGGCAGATCCCGTGGGTCAGCGTGATCGTGATCGCGCTGCTCGGTGTGCTCGCCGGTCTGGCGGCGGCGGTCGTTCCCGCGGTGAGTGCCGGCCGGCAGGCTCCGCTCGCCGCGCTGGCCGGCCGGTTCGCGGCGACCATCGGCAAGGCGAAGGTCCGCAAAACCGCTGTGGTGATGGTGATCGCGGGTGTCGCCCTGGTCCTGGCCGGCAGCACGATGCTGGCGTCGGCGCTCGCCGAGGCGAGGCGCACGGTGCCGGACGAGGCCGGCTATCAGGCCACCGTGACACCGACCGGGCCGATCGCCCTTGTTCTGCTGGGGATCACCGCAGTGATCGCGGGGCTCGTCTGGTTGCTGCCCAGCCTGGTCGGACAGCTGTCCGGCCTCGCCGGACGCCTGCCACTGAGCGGTCGGCTGGCGTTGCGCGACGCCGCCCGGCACCGGCACCGCACCGGACCGGCCACCGCGGCGATCATGATGGCCGTCGCCGGCACGGCCGCGGTCGCCTTCGCAGCATCGAACGCGATCGCCGCGGAGGCGAAGGAGTACATACCGGCAGGTCGATCGGGCAACGCGATCCTGCCGTTCGGTACCGGCTCGGTGCCGTACTCGGCCGCAACGGAGCAGCGCGTCGCATCCTTACTGCCGGTCCAGAACACCTACCGCATCGGCAACATCACGGCGCCCGGGGTGAAGCCGATCGGCGAGTACGGGTACGTCCCGTCCATCTTCGCCCGAGCACCCGAGACGACCAACGGAGAAGGCGGCTTCAATCTGCTCGTGGTCGATCCGGCATACGTCGGGAAGTTCGCCGGCCTCGAGGGCGCGGCCACGGAGCTGCGGGCCGGCCAGATCGTGCTGCCCAAGGCGGACCTGACCACCAAAGACAGCGTTGAACTGATCAGCGACACCTCGACCGGCGGCAAGCGGATCGACCGTCACCCAGCGGTCTACGCAGGCGGCATACCGGCGATTCAACTGCTGCGGGACAGCGCGCTCATCAGCCCGCAGGCAGCGGCCAAGCTGGGCACGGTGGACACGCTCCAGGTCGAGTACGAGCTGAGCCGTACGCCGTCCGACGAGGCGCTGGCCGCCGCGAATCGACTGCTCGGGCACGACGACCTGGTGACCGTCGAGCAGGGATACCAGAGCCCCGCGCGTCTGTTCCTGATCGGGATCCTCGCGGCGGCGACCGTGGTCACGCTGCTCGGGGTGGCGATCTCGGTGTCGTTGTCCGCGGCGGAGGGCCGGGCCGACCTGGCGACGCTCGCGGCGATCGGTGCGCAACCACGCCGGCGGCGGAACCTAGCGGCCGCGCAGGCGTGGGTGCTCGGGCAGCTCGGTTGCGTACTGGGCGTGGGTGTCGGTGCTCTCTACGGCTATACAGCGCACGCGGCCTTCGGATCACCGCATTTCGTGGTGCCTTGGCTGGAGATCGGCGGCATCGTGATCGTCGTACCGCTGTTCGCCGGGCTCCTCGCCTGGTTGATGACGCGGTCGCGACTGCCCATGGTGAGCCGGATCGACTAGCTGGCGACGCGGGCTTGTTCGGGGTAGGCAACCGGGTACGGCGGTGTGCTGGTGACTCTCCACTGACCGCAGGCACACCGCTGGTAGACGACCAGGCCTTCACTGACCTGATGGGAGGACGCCACCGTCCAACGGTGGCGGTGGGCTTCGAGTCTGGCTGTCATGGATCCATCGTGATGTAATGCCATTATGCATCTCAACCCTTACGGCGCCGACGCGGTTCTGTTGGCCGTCAACCTCGTCATGCGGCCGGCCAACTCGCCTGCGGAGTTGGCCGAGCGCTGTGAGGAGAGCGGCGTCGAAAGCCGGCTGGTCCGCGAGCGCAATGTCACCGACGCCGACCTCGCCGCCGTACGGGTTGCGCTGGACGAGTGGCTCGCAGTGGTCGACGCGAAGGACGAGCAGACGCGGGTCGACCTGGTCAACGCGATGCTGGCGAAGTACACCGAGCATCCGCGGCTGACCAACCACGCGGGCGACGGCTGGCATGTGCACTACCGGCCGGACAAGGTCCCGGTCGGGCGACTGGTCGCGACGCTGATCAGCACGGGTACGGCGTTGCACCTCGCGGGCCGTGGCATCACCCGGCTCGGCCGCTGCGCGACGGACGGTTGCGACAACGTGTACGCCGACCTGTCCCGGACCGGCCGGCAGCGGTACTGCAGCCCCGCCTGCGCCAACCGCGACGCCGTCCGCCGCCATCGCGCTCGCTCGTCGTAATCACTCACAGCCCACAGGCCGTGGCAGCCGGGACCCGGCCTAGGATGGGCAGATGAGCGAGAGCAGCAGCGAGGGCCAGGAGATGCCGATGGCCGGGGCGCGGACCGAAGACGGCAAGGTGCTGATCGTCGGGCCGGACGGCATGGCCGTCGAGGGGCCGCCACGCTCCGACGCCGACGACGAGCAGGAGGAGCCGCGCTCGGTGACCGAGCTCGTCGAGCAGCCGGCCAAGGTGATGCGGGTCGCGAACATGATCCGCAACCTGCTCGAGGAGGTGAAGTCGGCCCCGCTCGACGAAGCGTCGCGGCAGCGGCTGAAGTCGATCCACGAGGCCTCCATCAAGGAGCTCGAGAGCGGCCTCGCACCGGAGCTGGTCGAGGAGCTGGAACGGCTCAGCCTCGACTTCACCGACGACAGCGTGCCGACCGAGGCCGAGCTGCGGATCGCGCAGGCGCAGCTGGTGGGCTGGCTGGAAGGCCTGTTCCACGGCATCCAGACGGCGTTGTTCGCCCAGCAGATGGCGGCCCGCCAGCAGCTCGAGCAGATGCGTCGCGCACTGCCCGGCGGCCAGCAGATCCACGGCGAAGAGGTGCCCGGCTTCCCGGGCGCGCCGCAGGCCACCAACACCGACGGCCCCGGCAGCGGCGGGTTGTATCTGTAAGCCCTTAATTCAAAGGCTGAAACAACTCTTCGAGGACGGCGGCGACGCCGTCCTCGTCGTTTGACGGGCAGATGGTGTCGACCATCGCCAGCACCTCGGCGTGCGCGTTGGCCACCCCGTACGACGTACCGGCCCAGGCGAGCATCGGCAGATCGTTGATCGAGTCACCGAAAGCGATCGACTCCGTCGCCGAAATCCCTTGCGTAGCGGCGAAATCGGCCAGCATCGCCGCCTTCGACACACCGCTCGCCGAGATCTCCACCAGGCTCGTCCCGCCGCTGTGGCTCGCGGTGACCCGACCGGCGACCACCGGGTTGATGCGGGCCAGCAACTCGTCGGAATGCCAGCTGGGATGACGGACGAGCAGCTTCGCGGCCGGCTCGGACAGCAGCACCTCGATACCGGCGACCAACGTGTCGTCGGGCTTCGGCCAGCGGTTCACGTACTGCGGCTCCTGTCCGTAGCGGTCGGATCGCTCGATCGCGAACTCCACGTCGGGAATCTCGGCCCGGATCGCCTGGGCCACCTCGAGGGCGACCGCCGGGTCGATCAGCCGGGTCCGGATCGCCTGCCGCCGTACGACGTCGTACAAAATGGCGCCGTTGGCAACGATTGCGACACCGTGTTCGCCGACCAGGTCGGCCAGGTCGTGCAGCCAGCGAGGTGGCCGGGCGGTGACCATCACGAAAACACTTCCGGCATGTTGGGACGCGAGCACAGCTGATCGGGTCCGCGCCGAGATGGTTCCGTCGCGGCGTACTAAGGTTCCGTCAAGATCGGTGGCGATCAGACGGGGTGGGCGGAGGTTGTCGGGTGCCGTCACCGCACCACCGTATCCGGACTTCTGAGGAATGCTCATTACCCCTCCCGGCCATCCGGCGCAAGCGATCCGGGCCCGGATTGAGACCTTTCTGACCAATCTGATTGAGCCTTGAACAACGTCACCAGACCGTTACGGCAGGATGCTGCAAAGGCAGCAAGTTCCCCTGCGCAGCACGGTTTACGCGTGATTTCATGCGGTGGTCTGGCGGGGAACCGGGGGCGATTCGGCCGCGTCGTAAGCCTGTTCTGGATCAGCGCGACTGATGCAGCCCCACCCTGGAAGCACATACAAACGTCGAAGAACTGTTGTGGAGTTGGCTGCAACCAAAACCACAGCAGCGGCGTCAACAGTTATGGATCGGTGCGTCCCACGCCGGGGCGACAACGGTGGGTCGGCAACAGTTCGTCGATCCATCAGCTAGTGGATCCGCATGGCCGAACGTCATTCGTCGTTCGTTCACACGGGTCCTGATACTTGGGGAGCCACGATGACCGTCAACAGCGCCAATCTAGCGGGATCAGGGGGCAGCAGTTCCCGAGCCGCTGTCGACACATCTTCCAGCACGGAAGGGGCACTGACCGGCTGCATCGCCCGGTCGGACATTTTCCAGCACCGCCTGATGGAAGAGCCGCCGCCCGCCTCCGCCACCCGGCGGACCCGCGAGCGGTACGAACAGCTCGTGCGGGAGGCGAAGGCCTTGTGTGCCTCGTGTCCGCTGTTCACCGACTGCCTGTACAGCGCGGTTGCCGAGCACGATGTCAGCGGTTTCGTCGCCGGAACCACTGCCGCACAACGGCGTTCGATGCGCAACCTGCTCGACGTCGAGGTGCAGGCCGACGACTTCGACCAGCTCGCCGGGGCCCGTGGGACCCGCCGGCCGGTCAGCCACGAAGAGGTGCTGCGGCTGCGGACGCAGTACCCGAACGACAGCCTCGAGTCGCTGGCCATGCGGCTCGGATGCTCGCTGTCGACGGTGAAGCGTCACCTGCGCCGGGCGCGCCGCGGTCAGAGCCCGGCCGTCAAGACCCCGCGGCCGCGGCCGCAGGTCAGCGCCGTGCTCGACGCCTTCGACACGGTCGTCGACCAGCAGCGCCAGCCACGCCGGACCGGTGGCAGCCGCGTCGCCTGATCCGATACTCGGCCCGCCAGCGGACTATCGGACTCTGAACGCGAAGGCCCGGAACCCCTGCGAACGCAGGAGTTCCGGGCCTTTCGGTTGCTTTCGGCAAGCTCTTGCTGTCAAGTCTTTCGATACTGCTCGAAAGGTGTTGGCAGCACCGTCGCCATGGGTTCGACTGGACGGGTGGGTCAGAACCAGCGATTGAGGACAGCGGCGACGCCGTCGTCCTGGACCGACTTGGTCACCTCGTCGGCGGCCGCCTTCACCTCGTCCGGCGCCGACCCCATCGCGATCCCGAGACCGGCGTACGTCAGCATCTCGATGTCGTTGCGTCCGTCCCCGAGTGCGACCAGGCCGGAGCGGTCCAGGTCGTACTGCGCGAGCGCGACCTTCAGCCCGGTCGACTTGTCCACACCCTCGGGGGCGATGTCCAGCCACGCGGTCCAGCCGACGAAGTAGCTGACCCCGTGCAGGCCGAGGCGTTCCGCCAGGTGGACGAAGTCCGCCTCCGACTGCTCCGGGTCCCGGATGATCAACCGGGTCACGGGTTCCGGCGCCAGTTCGTCGGGACCGACCACCCGGATCTGCGCGTCGGCCCCGAGGTCGCCGTCCGGGAACGGCGCGGTGACCAGGTAGCTGCCGTCGTACTCCTCGACCGCCATCCGGGCGTTCGGCGCGTGCTGGCGCACCGACGCGATCACCGTCGTCGGGTCGAAGGTCCGCTCGTCGACCACCTCGCCGGCCGGGAACCGGAGCGTCCGCGCACCGTTGCTACAGACAACCAATGCGCCGGCGGCCAGACCGAGTCGCTCGACCACCGGCCGGGTGGTCTGCCAGCCGCGGCCGGTGGCCAGGATCACCGGTACTTCGGCAGCGGTCCGCCGGACCGCGTCGATCACCGCCGGCGACAGCTGATCGTCGTGGTCGAGCAGGGTGCCATCGATGTCCAGGGCAACGGCCGTCGGCCGCGGCGTGTCCGTCATTTGCCAACCGGTTCGAGGACCTCACGACCGCCGACGTACGGACGCAGTGCGGTCGGCACCCGGACCGAGCCGTCGGCCAACTGGTGCGTCTCCAGGATGGCGACGATCCAGCGGGTGGTGGCCAGCGTCCCGTTCAGCGTCGCGACCGGCTGGGTCTTGCCGTCGGCGTCGCGGTGCCGGATGTTCAGCCGGCGGGCCTGGAAGTCGGTGCAGTTCGACGTCGAGGTCACCTCGCGGTACCGGCCCTGCGTCGGCACCCACGCCTCGCAGTCGAACTTCCGGTACGCCGAGATGCCGAGGTCACCGGTCGCGGTGTCGATCACCCGGTAGCTCAGCTCCATCTTGTCGAGCATCTCCTTCTCCCAGTTCAGCAGCCGCTGATGCTCCGCGGCAGCTTCCTCGAGGGTGCAGTAGGAGAACATCTCGACCTTGTCGAACTGGTGGACGCGGATGATCCCGCGGGTGTCCTTCCCGTGCGACCCGGCTTCCTTGCGGTAGCACGACGACCAGCCGGCGTACCGCAGCGGACCGTCGGACAGATCCAGGATCTCGTCCATGTGGTAGCCGGCCAGCGCGACCTCGGACGTGCCGGTCAGGTACAGCTCGGGGTCGTCGAGCCGGTAGACGTCGTCGTGCGCCGACAGGTACCCGGTGCCGCCCATCACCTCGGGCTTGACCAGCGTCGGCGTGATCATCGGGGTGAAGCCGGCCTCGACCGCCTGCTGGATGGCCAGCTGGAGCATGCCGAGCTGCAGCAGCATGCCGGCGCCCTTGAGGAAGTAGAACCGCGAGCCGGAGATCTTCGCGCCGCGTTCCATGTCGATCGCGCCGAGCAGCTCGCCCAGCTCGAGGTGGTCGCGCGGCTCGAAGCCCTCGGCGGCGAAGTCGCGGGGCTTGCCGACCTCCTCGACCACGACGTAGTCGTCCTCGCCGCCGACCGGGGCGTCGTCGGACACCAGGTTCGGGAGCGCGCGGGCGAGCTCGTCGAAGCGGTTCCCGGCCTCGTTCGCGGCGGCCTCGGTGGCCTTCACCTCGGCGGCCAGCGCCTTGGTCCGCTCCAGCAGCGCGGCCCGCTCGTCGCCCTTGGCCTGGGCGACCTGCTTGCCGAGACCCTTCTGCTCGGCCCGCAGCGCCTCGAAGGCGGAGATGGACGATCGACGCTCACTGTCTGCGACCAGGATCTGGTCGACCAGGTCCGCACTCTCACCGCGCTTGGTCAGGGCCGCGCGCACGACATCGGGGTTCTCACGGAGCAGTTTCGCGTCAATCACACGATGAGGGTATCGGGGCGTGTCAGAAGGGGCGAAGTCTATTCGGGATGATGGGCTTGCCTCATCGAGGGATGTTGGTGCGTCTAGCGGTGGTCCAGCGGGCGTCTAGGGCGCCGCTAGACGTGCCGAACGTCCCTTGATGAGGCAACTGCTCCAGCCGATGTTTGAGGGGGAATCGAGCGGGTCATGAACCACCATCCACCCAGTTCGGTCGGCCGTGCGCTCACGGTCGTGCTGGGTGCGCTGCCGTTCATCGTGATCACCCTGCTCGTCGCCAACCACTGGGCCCCGCTGGAGCGCTGGGACGAGTCCGTCTCCGCCCGGGCCGCGTCGTACGGCACCACCCGCCCGAACATGGTGGATTTCTGGCAGGTGACCGGCGACGTGTTCCTGCCCTGGGCGATGCGGGCGGTGATCGTGATCGTCGCGGTGTACCTCTGGCACCGGCGGGCCCGGCTGCTGACGGTCTGGCTCGTGGTCACGGCCGGCGCGGAGCTGGGCCTGGTCGCCGCGGTCAAGCACATCTTCGACCGGCCCCGGCCGGCCCAGATGCTGGTCGAGAACGACGGCTGGTCCTTCGTCTCCAGCCATGCCACCGCCGCGTTCGTGATGGCCGGCGCGCTGGGCGTCGTCCTGCCGTCGGTCCGGGGGTGGCGGCGCCGGTTTCGGCTCCTGGTGATGCTGCCGACGATCGCGGTGGTCTGGATCGCGTCGGCCGACCGGATCGCGCTGAACGTGCACTACGTGTCCGACGTGCTCGGCGGCTGGGCGCTCGGCCTGGCCATCCTCACCGCCACGTCGATCGGGTTCGGGCTGCGACCGGGGCTGCGGCGACGGCGTCGTCGTACCCCGACGAATGACGACGGTACGACGATCCCGCCCCGGGCGGCCGTGATCGTGAACCCGATCAAGGTCGGCGACGGGGTGGCGTTCCGCCGGAAGGTGACCCGGTCGCTGGCGGTCCGGGGGTTCGACGACCCGCTCTGGCTGGAGACGCGCGAGGACGACGCCGGGAACGCGATGGCCAAGCGGGCGATCGAGAACGAGTCGGACCTGGTGCTGGTGGCGGGCGGCGACGGCACGGTCCGGGTGGTCTGCGCGGCTTTGGCGCACACCGGGATCCCGGTCGGGGTCATCCCGGCGGGCACCGGCAACCTGCTGGCCCGGAACCTGCACATCCCGCTCGACCTGGACGACGCACTCGAGCGGATCCTGGAGGGCCGGGACCGGCGGATCGACATGGTCAAGGTGCACGGTGACGAGCTGGACACCGACCGGTTCGCGGTGATGGCCGGGCTCGGGCTGGACGCGGCGATCATCTCCGACGCCCCGCCGCACCTGAAGCGCCAGATCGGCTGGACGGCGTACCTGGTGTCGGCGGCGAAGAACATCAACCACCCGTCGGTGCGGGTCCGGATCACGCTCGACGAGGAGGAGCCGATCGAGCGCCGGGTGCGAACCGTCGTGGTCGGCAACGTGGGCATGTTGCAGGCGAACATCCCGCTGCTCCCGGACGCCCGCCCGGACGACGGCCTACTCGACGTGGTCGTGATCGCGCCCCGGCGGGTGACGCAGTGGCCGATCGTCGTCTGGCGGCTGATGACGCGGACGAACCGCGCCGACATGTACCTGGAGCGGTTCACCGGGCGGAAGGTGGAGATCACCGCGGAGGTCGACGTCCAGCGGCAACTCGACGGGGACCCGATCGGGCCGGGGCGCTCACTGACGGCCGAGATCGAGGCCGGGGCGCTGGTGGCTCGGGTGCCCAAGCGCCGCTGACGTTCTTGGCCGGCCGCTGCTTGGCTGGGCGCTGCTTGGCTGGACGGTGGTTGGCTTGGCGCTGCTGGCTTGGCGCTGTTGGGGGTTCAGCTTTCGACGGTCGGGCCGGCTTCCTTGCGGAGGGTGTCGATCGCCTCTTCCTCCTCGGGCGACAGCTTGGCCTCGCTCGCGAACGCCCGGACCTCCTTGGCGTACGTGCGCGCGTCTGCCCGGCTGTTGATCGACGTCAGCACGACCCCGTCGCCGTTGTCGTCCAGCAGTGCCATCGACCAGGACAACTTTCCGCCGGTGTCACCGAAAGCGTCGTACCGGACCACCGCCAGGTGCTGCAGCGTCTCGCGCAGCTCCCCGCGGGTCACCTCGATCTCCTTGCCCAGCTTCCGCAGCTCGGATCGGACCGTGCCCGGCTTGGCTCCCGGCTGGTCCCCCAGGGGCTCCGGCTCGGGGGTGGGCGTCGCGGGCAGCTTGGCCGATTTGGCGGCACCGGACTGCCCGCGCAGCGCCTGGATGGCGAACACCAGGGCGAGGACCGCCACGAACAGAGCGGCGATCCCGAATGCACCGGCTAACGTCGAAGACACGCACGGAAGCCTAAAGCATCTCTTGTCATACTTGAGTATTCAGGCGATCGCGGAGAGTACCCGGGTGGTGCTTCTCAGTGGACCACACGACGTGCTGGTGTCAGGCGCAACGTAGATTCACGACGTGACACATTTGCCTGACCCAGGTCCCCAGCCGGGCGTCCACGACCTCGGATACGCCCGGCTCGACACCGATCGGCTGGAGCGCACCGGCGATGCCGAGGTGGTGTACGGCGCCGGCAAGACCCCCGCCCAGGTGGTCGAGTTGCTGAGCACCCTGCACGCCACCCACCCGTCCCACGCCGTACTGGCCACTCGCCTGACAGTGGAGGCGCAGGAGGCCGTTGCCGCCGCTCTGCCGACCGCAGTGGTCGATCCAGTCGGCCGTACGGCGGTCCTCGGTGAGCCACCCGTACTGCGGGGGACAGTCGCAGTCGTAGCCGCCGGTACGTCGGACGCCCCCGTGGCAGCCGAGGCAGCGACCACTGCTCGGGTGTTCGGCGCCGAGGTGGATGTGGTCAACGACGTGGGTGTCGCGGGGCTGCACCGGGTGATGGGGGTGCGTGAGCGCCTGGACGCGGCGGACTGCCTGATCGTCGTCGCGGGTATGGAGGGTGCGCTCCCGAGCGTGATCGGCGGACTGGTCGGCGTACCGCTGGTCGCCGTACCGACGTCGGTTGGGTACGGCGCTTCGTTCGGCGGGGTCGCGGCGCTGCTCGGGATGCTCAACTCGTGCGCGCCGGGTGTGACTGTGGTGAACATCGACAACGGCTTCGGGGCCGGCGTGTTCGCGGCCCGGGTGGCCCGGCGCTCGGCACCTCGCGAAACCAAGGAGAACCAGTGAGGATCGCCTGGATCGACTGCTCCGCCGGCGCCTCCGGCGACATGCTCCTGGGCGCCTTCCTGGACGCCGGCGCCGACCTCCCGGCCATCAACGCGGCCGTAGCCGCCGTAGACCCATCGCTGTCCGTCACAATCACCCGCACCGCCCGCCACCAAATAGCCGCCACCAAAGCCACGGTGAGGGTCGACGGCGCGCCCCACCCCGAAAACCTCCCCGACACCGGCCACGGGCACGGTCATGGGCACGGGCATGGCGAGGAGCAGGCCGCCCCCTCCACCATCAGCGAGGAGCGGAGCTCCGAGCAGGCTGCTGGGCACGGGCACAGCCACGGGCCTACCCGGGCCTGGGCTGATGTTCGGGAGCTGCTCGAGCGGGCCGACCTGCCCGAGGCCGTGCGGACCCGGGCTCTGGACACGTTTGCGCGGCTGGCTCGGGCTGAGGCTTCGGCGCACGGGGTCGAGCCGGATGCGGTGCACTTTCACGAGGTCGGGGCGCTGGATGCGATCGCGGACATCGTCGGCGTCGCAGCAGCTTCAGTCTCACTCGAGCTCGACCGAGTCGTGGTGTCGACGATCGCACTCGGTGGTGGTCGCCAGGTGCGCGGTCAGCACGGCGGCATCCCGATCCCCGGCCCCGCCGTACTCCACCTGCTCTCCGAGGCCGAAGCCCCGGTAGTCGGCGGCACCGCGCCGTACGAAATGACGACACCGACAGGTGCCGCGCTGCTCGCCACGCTGGCCGACGGGTTCGGCATGATCCCGCCGATGCGGATCACCCGGACCGGCGTCGGCGCCGGCGGCCGCGACCCGGTCGAGGTGCCGAACCTCGTCCGCGTGGTCGTCGGTGAGACCACCGACCGCCCGGCGACCGAGCTCGTCTACGAGACCAACGTCGACGACCTCGACCCACGCCTTTGGCCGCAGACCCTCGCCCGCCTGCTCGAGGCCGGCGCGGCCGACGCCTGGCTGACCCCGATCCTGATGAAGAAGGGCCGCCCAGCGCACACCCTCTCGGTCCTGGTCAGCAGCGTGAACGCGGACGCGGTCCGCCGCGTGATCCTGACCGAGACCACGGCGATCGGCCTGCGCGAGTTCCCGATCAGCAAGCACGCCGCCGACCGCGAGTTCACCAGTGTCGAGGTCGACGGCCAGCGGATCAGCATCAAGATCGCCCGGTACGACGGTCAGGTCGTCAACGTGCAGCCCGAGTACGACGACGTCGTGGCGGCCGCGGCCGAGCTGAAGCAACCGGTGAAGGTCGTCCTCGCCCGAGCCGTCGCGGCGGCGGAACCCCTCTGGCGCTAACGCCGGCCGGTGTAGGGAGGAGCGAAGAACACCAGCAGCGCCAGATCCTCGGTGATGTCGGTAAACCGATGCTCCTCCTCGGCCGGGACGAACAGGACGTCGCCCGGCCCGACCGGCTCGGATCCGCTGGGTGTCACCAGCGTCGCCCGGCCGGTCGTGACGACATAGATCTCGTCCTCGTGATGCGGCAGCTGGTCGTCCACCCCGCCGGCCGGGATCGAGTAGGTCCCCACTGTCATCGACTCGTTCCGGAACTGCTCCACGTAGTCGTTCGGCTCGCGGCGTACGAAGGCGCCCGCCCCCACCAGTTTCTTCACCCGGCGAGACTAGTGGGCTTCGGCGTTCTCCGGAACGGCCTTCTGCCTGCGGCGCGGCCAGTCGTACGGCCACCACTGAGCACCGCTGCGGCGGGCCCAGACGATCAGCAGGATCAGCACCGTGAGCTCGATCGCCGGACAGATCGTGTCGCGCAGCCGCGCGCTGAACCACTCCAGCGAGTCCGACAGACTCGCCGCCACTTGTCGAGCGTTCGGATCTCGCCCGGGCACGTAAGCGATCGCCAGCATGGTCGTCCGGACCACCATCAGCCCGTCCACCTTCGACGCCGCCACCGCGGCCAGCGCGACCCAGGCGATCAGGTCGTACCAGGGCAGTGAGTACATCGCGGTCAGGATCCAGGCGATCGCGTAGATCGCGGTGTAGCGGATCGCGGCCGGTGTCGGGTCGTCCGGATGCGTCTGCGGCACCAGCGACTTCGGGAACACCTGGGACAGCAGGATCGCGACGACCACGAGCCCGAGCCACGCGATGATCGCCAGGAACGTCCGGACCAACGGCCCCGGCAGGAACAGGTCGAAGAAGCTCAGCAAGACCTTGTGCGGAGTACCGGTGGAGATGAACGAGGTCTGCGACCGCGCCTGCTGGAATGCCTGCAGGCCGACGAAGGCATACAGACCGCCCATGGCCAGCGCGCCACCGCCGCAGAAGATCGCAGCCTTCCGCCGATCCGTGTGCAGCGCCCACAGCATCGCCACACCGACCAGGCCGATCGACAGCTTCGTACAGCCCGCGACACCGATCAGGATGCCTGCCCAAAACACATGCTTCCGGAACAGCACCAGCGCCATCACCGCGAACATCACCGCGATCGCGTCGTTGTGCGCGCCGGCCAGGACCGTCCACAGGATCAGCGGGTTGGCCATGCCGAGCATCACCACGCGCCGGCGGTTCGGCAGGTTCGGCCCGACCAGCTTGAGCAGCAGCAGCCCGGTGACGACGATGCTGATCGCGACGGACAACTGCAGCATCCACACGGTCAACTGCATCGAGTCGCCGCCGATCAGCGACGAGATCCACTGGATCCAGGTGGCGATCGGTCCGTACACACTCTTCGCGCCCTGCCACGGCCGCTCGGTCGCCGCGATCACGGGGTCGTACCCGAGCCGGATCGTGTCTGCCGGGGCGGTCGTGTACGGGTCGCCGCCGAGCGACATGATCCGGCCGTACGCCGCGTAGATCAGGACGTCGCCGGAGGCCATCGGCGGGACCAGGGTGATGGCCGCCGTCGTACCGATGCCTAGGGCAATCAAACGCTCGACCCGCGGCGCCCAGCCGTGTTTGAGCGCCTTGGTCGCGAGGAAGACGCCGTACCCGCCGAGCAGGATGGCGACGTAGATCATCACCGTGACGAGCCAGTCGTTCGGCTTGCTGTCGAACCAGTACGACGGAAGCCACGCGTGCCGGTTCGTCAGCGTCAGCACGACCACCGACGGGCCGAGCAGGCCGGCGGCGACGATGAGCGCCGTGCAGGCGAGGTACAGCGCGACCGCGCGGCGACCGTACCGCTCCGCGAGGCGCGGGTCGGCGGTGACGTCCGTGCTCTCGGTGCTCGTCGTCTGAGGGTCTACGCTCGCGGCAGGGGTGTCGCCGGAGTTCCCCGTGCTCATTGCGCCGGCTTCCGCGGGATCAGACTGCGCAGCGACGGACCGCTACCGGCCGGCAGGGCGCTCCGCGCGGCGAGGGCGCGGCGGACGTGCAGGTACTGACGGCCGCGGTGCAGTTGGCCGCGCAGGTCCGTGCCGGTGGCCCGATGCTTCACCTCGATCGGCACCTCGAGGATGCGGAAACCCTTGCGGCCGAGGTCGATGCTCAGCGCGGTCTCGACACCGAAGCCGGCGGCCAGCGGTACGGCGGCGTCGAACGCGACCCGGGTCAGGCAGCGCTGACCGGACAGCGGCTGCTCCGGCGCCCAGCCGGTCGCCTCCTCGATCCCCGCCCGCGCGAGCCGGACGACGAATCCGTGGCCGCCCGCCTTGGAACCGTCCGCACGCACCTGCATCGGCAGCGTGCCGATGGTCATGTCCGCCTGGCCGCTCTGCACCGGCTCGATCAGCGGCGCCGCCGCGGTCGCGGAGTCGGTCAGGTCGGCGTCGAGGAAGAGCAGGTGCCGCGCGCGGGCGCCGTCCCGCTCCGCGACCGCCGCCGCTCCGGTCTCCATCGCCGCTGCCTTCCCCCGGTTCCGCGCGTGCCGTACGACGACCGCCCCGGCGCGCTCGGCGGCCTCCGCCGTACCGTCCGCCGAGCCGTCGTCCACGACCACGACCAGGTCCACCCCGATGATCTTGTGCACCGCGTCCACCGTGGCCGCGATCCGCTCCGCTTCGTCCTTCGCCGGGATCACACAGGCGACGGCTCGCTCGAACGGCTCGGAAGGCAGGTCATGACCGGACACAGCACCGCAGCCTAGTTGCTCCGCAGCCGATCGACCTCGTCAGTTCCCGGCCGCTGTGGATATCTCGTTCTTTCGAACGACCTGTGGAAAACCCGGGAGCCCTCCGCCCGGATCACGGCATCTTCTCTGGCGAGACCGATCAACCAGCCGAGCGGAGGACTCCATGAGCACTTCACAAGCACACACAGTCATCGCGAGTACGGGTGCACCGCGCTCACGAGCGGACGCGGTCGAAGAGCAGACAGATGGCGCCGGACTCCGTCGGCGTCGAGTCGGCCAGCTGCCAGGAGGTCGCGGGCAGGCCGTCCTCGAAGAGCCGGGCGCCGCCCCCGACCAGCTCCGGCGCGAGCGTGATGCTCAGCCGGTCGATCTCGTCCGCGGCCAGCAGCGCCTTGATCACGCTGGAGCTGGCCAGCACGACGATGTCGCCGCCTTCCTCGCCCCGCAACTGCTTGACCACGTCGGCGGCCTCGGCGTCCACGATCCTGCTGTTCTGCCAGGGAGCCTCGGTCAGCGTCGACGAGAGCACGACCTTCTCGGTCTCGTTCATCCACTTCGCGGCCGCCCGGTCCTGCGGCGCCGCGTTCTCGTCCTCGGCCACCGCCGGCCAGAACCCGCCGAACCCTTCGTAGTTCTTCCGCCCGAGCAGGATCGTGGTCGCCGGCTCCGTCACCCGGATCATGTGATCCCGGGACGTCTCGGTGATCGCGTGCGGCACGATCCAGCCCATATCGAAGTCGCCACCGACCCCGTTCACCCGCCCGTCCAGCGAGAGCGTGATGTTGGCGGTCACCTTGCGTGTCATCTCAGTACCTCCGGTCCCGGACACCCTCTCGGCGTCCTCACACCAGAAATCCTGTGCCCGCCCGGCCTCCCGAACATCTGCCACCTGGCCGATATCCGCCACCACCTGGCCGACCCACACCGGCCCTCGGCAAACGCCACTCGACCGCGCGACCGCCGGACGGCCCGGCGGCGTACGACGTGTGCCGTCTCTCATCCGCAGGGGGTTGGAGGTGGAGGAATATTGTCGGACAATCAGACAGATTGGTGCGGCATCCAGCGCGCAGGGCGTGGCTGCCGTAGCGTGGTTGGGACGACCGGAGAAGGGACAGGCGGATGACCGAGACTCAGGGAGTCGACAAGGCGTACGGCGTCGACAGCGAGGTCGGACCGCTGCGGACGGTGATGCTGCACCGCCCCGGCAACGAGCTCCGTCGGCTCACCCCGCGGAACAACGACAAACTGCTCTTCGACGGGATCCCGTGGGTCGGCCGGGCACAGGAGGAGCACGATGCGTTCGCCCAGGCGTTGCGCGACCGCGACGTCGAGGTGCTGTACCTCGGTGAGCTGCTCACCGAGGCGCTGGCTCATCCCGAGGCCCATTCGGTAGCCGTCACCGGCGCGACCGAGGACCTCCGGCTCGGCGACACGCTGCGCGAGTACCTCAACGCGTCACTGAGCGACCTCGATCCGGCGCAGCTGGCCGAGGCACTCATGGCCGGCGTACGGAACGACGAAGTCCGGGCCGGCGGCCTGGTCACGTCGCTGCTGGCGCACGAGGACTTCCTGATCGACCCGCTGCCGAACCTGCTGTTCACCCGCGACTCGAGCGTGTGGATCCGGGACTCGGTCGCCGTTACCTCGCTCGCGATGCCGGCCCGGGTCCGCGAGACCCAGCTGACCGACCTGATCTACACCTTCCATCCACGGTTCGCCGGCGCGGACAAGGCGTACGGCCACCAGCTCGAGCACGTCGAAGGCGGTGACGTTCTCGCGCTCGGCCCCGGCGTACTGGCTGTCGGTGTCGGCGAGCGGACGACGCCTGCGGGCGTCGAGCGGCTGGCCCGGCGGGTGTTCGAGAAGGACCTGGCGCACACCGTTCTCGCGGTGCCGATCGCACAGCAGCGGGCGACGATGCACCTCGACACCGTCTGCACGATGGTCGACGTCGATGCCGTCCTGATGTATCCGAACATGGCCGAGGAGATGCGCGCGCACGCGGTCACCACGGACGGCGACCAGCTGCATGTCGCCGAGCCGGAGCCGTTCCTGGTGGCGGCGGCGAAAGCGCTCGGTATCGACACACTCCGGCGGATCGACACTGGTCTAGACCCCGTCACGGCCGAACGCGAACAATGGGACGACGGCAACAACACCCTCGCGCTGGCACCGCGGGTGTGCATCGCGTACGAGCGCACCGTGGAGACGAACGCGCGCCTGGAGGAGTCGGGGATCGAGGTCATCCGCATCTCCGGTTCCGAGCTGGGCTCCGGCCGCGGCGGGCCGCGCTGCATGTCCTGCCCGGTTCTCCGTGCTCCACTCGGGGTGGTCTGAGCGTGCCTGAGCGGTCCCGTGAGTGGCGTAGTAAGCCCAGCGACACGCGCTGTGAAATCGGGGCTTGTGGCGGACCACCAATCTGAGTACTCTTCATGCCTAGGCCCAGGCCCTGTTGCTCCCCCGTCAGCAGGACTTGGGCCGTCCACGTTTCTCCCCCTCGGTCGCAGGCACCCCAGCCTCCCGAGCCCAACCCTTGCCCAAGGCCCCCGATCGGCCTAGACCACAACGGTTGCCCATCGCCCCTAACCACCCCACCACCAGCAACCCGCGGCACCCCGGCATCGCGCCGGCGGTAGACACGCCAACCTCGCGCCGCAGCAGCCCGGCATCCGCGCCGGCAGCAGACATGCCAGCCACCGCGCCACCGCCATCTCCGCGGGCCGCCGAGTCCCTCCGCGCCAGGGCACCCTGCTCGTGAGAGCCACGCCGCACACGGGACTCGGCGCACCCGCCCACCTCGCGCCCCCGCGCCATGGCACTCGCCAGCCCATGGGGGTCGCGGCGCGCATGACGAACAGGCCAGTTGGCGCTTCCCCATCATTCGCCGGCTCACGCGTTGCCGCGCGTCTGGCCAGGTGGTTGGTGCGGTTCTGCGGACGAGCAAGCACCGGGTGTTCGGTGGTGCTTGTCTAGCGGATGGTGAGCTGGCGGCTGGCGAGGCCCGCCCGGGCGGCGCGTTCTTCCGTGGTGAGGGGCGCCTCGGTCGCGAGCGCCTTCTCGAGGGCGACCGCGAAGTCAGCGGCCGGCTTCTCCACGTCTGCTGCCTCGACGTCCGCGGGGAGCTCCCAGACCGGCGCGAGTACGCCTAGGGCGCGGAAGGAGCCGATCAACCGGCTGCCCTCCGTCAGCGCGGACGAGCCGGCCGCGTGCAGACGCGCCAGCGCCTCCAGCAGGGTGTCCTCGCTGTGCGGCATGACCCAGCGCAGGTACCGCCGGTCGCCGATCTGTGTCCAGTACGCCGCGTCCACCGACTCCAACCGCACAGTCGGGGCCGCAGCCGCGTTCGCCCGCTCCAGACCCGCGGCGACCTCACCGGTCGGGTCCTCGACGTTCTCGCTGACCCAGAAGTCGAAGCCTTCGTGCACCTTCACCTCGATCGGCTTCGAGGTGTCGATCAGGTCCTGCAGCCGCGGGCCGTCCTTCAGCAGGTCACCCAGCTGGATCGGGTTGCCCGGTTCGGTGTTCAGCGCCGCGGTGATCGCGTGCCCGAGGTCACGGCTCGGGTCGCCCGACGATGCGTGCGTCTGCAGGCCGATCCAGATCGTCTCGTCGTCGCGCACCAGACCCGGCATCGCCATCGGCAGCAGGGTGACCAGATTGACCACCTTGCCCGCGTTCTCGCCGGTCAGCACGACCTCCGCCGTACCCGACGGAACGATCTCGCGGAACGCGATCAGGTCACACTCCGACGGCAACCCCTCGAACGGCCGCACGACGAACGCGTCCGCCGCCTGGGCCTTCTCCCGCCCATGGCACTGCTTGAACCGCTTACCCGATCCACAGGGGCAAGGCTCCCGCGGCCCGACATCAACCAGGTCGGCCGGATCCAGCGTGACGGTCGTCGTGTTCTTCGCGCGCTGCCGCGACTTCTTTCCCATACGCGCAGTCTTGCAGCCCCTCACCCCCAACAGCCAACCCGCCAACCCCTCCCGGACCTCCGGCAGGGGTCAGTTGGGGATGATGGCGTGAACGGTGCGGTGGGTCGGGGCGGTGCGAACGCCCCACGTGGAGGTGAGGACGTCCACGATGGCCAGACCGCGGCCGCCGATGGATTCGGGGTGGGCGTCGTTGATGCGTTGCGGCTCGGTGTCGCCGCGACCGTCGGTGACCTCGACGTGGATGCCGGCCTTGTCGATCCACCAGGCCGCGCGGACCTCGCCGGCGGGCAGCGGGGGTGCGTAGCGGATCGCGTTCGAGAGCAGTTCGGAGAGGACGAGCTGGGCGTCGTCACGGGCGGTTTCGGTGGCCCGGAAACGCTTGAGGTAGGCGGCTAGACGGCGACGGGCATCCGCTACCGCGGACACTTCATGCGGCAGTACGACGTCCACAACGCTCACGTCGGCAGGCAGGGTCGCAGAGGACAAGCAGGGTCTCCTCATTCATTGGAACAGCCATAAGCACATCTGCCCACGTTCCAGCCTGGGAAAACACCAGATTGCATTCCGTTACATACCACCGCTGAAGATCACACGTTTAGCCAAGAAACCGAGACGAAAACGACAGAATTGAACGTTGCAATAACGGCCCGCATTCACATCACTACGTATCCACACCACCCTCCGTGACCCACCCCACACGCAGCTGAGAGCCGCCAAGCGCTCACTCTGAGTGGCAAGGATGGGTGGTTACTGCTGGCGGCGCGGCTGGCGTTTCGGGGGGAAGGTGAAGGAGGGGAGGGGTGGGGAAGGGGGCTCGGCGAGGGTTTTGAGGGCGGCTTCGGGGCGGTCGCTGATGATGGCGTCGACGCCGATGTCGCGGCAGTGGCGGACGTCGGCGTCGGCGTTCACGGTCCAGACGTGGACCTGGTGACCGTGCTTGTGCGCGCGGTCGACGTACTCGGGGTGGGCGGTGACGATCTCCAGGCTCGGGCCGGCGTACGAGACGCCGGTGGGGAGTGAGCCGTCGCGGAAGCGGAGCGGTACGCGGTCCATCAGCAGGACGGTCCGCAGACCGGGCGCCAGCACGCGCATGCGGCGAAGCGACAGCCAGGAGAAGCTCATCACCCGGGCGGGCGACTCGGTGCCGATCTTCGGGTGCGCCCAGCCGTAGCGGTCCAGGGCCTCGATCAGGCGGCGTTCGACGAGACCGGCGTACCGGGTCGGGTGCTTCGTCTCGATCGCGAGCTCGACCGGGCGGCCGGCGTCGCGGACCGTCGACAGGAGTTCGTCGAGGGTGAGGACTTTTCGCATGTCGGGGCTCGGCAGCTCAGCCTCGTCGTCGAGCTCCGCCCACGGGTTCTTCCAGGAGCCCCAGTCGAACGACTCGAGCTCCTCCAGACTCATCGTGGACAACACGCCACGACCGTTGGAGGTGCGCTCGATCCGGCGGTCGTGTACGCAGACCAGATGTCCGTCTGAGGTGAGCCGTACGTCGCATTCGAGACCGTCCGCCCCCGCATCGACCGCTCGGCGGTACGCCGCCAGCGTGTGCTCGGGACTGACGTCGCTAGCGCCGCGATGGGCCACCACGCTTGGGCGTTTCCCCATGAGGACAACTCTGTCACGCACGCAAGTCACCAAGTCACGCAGCCACGCCGACCACCGGAAAACGATTACTTACCAGCTCTGGACTAGGCCGGGACGGGCTGGGGAGCTGGCGCGGATCCAGGGGCGCCAGGGGCCGGCGAGGGTGAACCCGCGTGGGCGGGGTGGTGGGAGTGGGCGAGTTGGTAAGGCGTGGTTGGGGTGGCGGGTGAGGATTGGGTCATGGAGATGCGGGCGGTGGTTCTGGAGGGGGCGGTCGAGCCGGAGGGGATGCGGGTGCGGCGGGTGGCTGTGCCGGAGCCGCCGGCGGGGTGGGTGCGGGTGAAGGTGGAGGCTTTCGGGCTGAATCGGTCGGAGTATCACCTGCGGGCAGGGCTGGCGACCAATGCTCGGTTTCCGGTGATTCCGGGGATCGAGGCGACGGGGACGGTGGACCTCGCGCCCGGTGGGGAGTTCGAGGTCGGGCAGCAGGTGGTCGCGATGATGGGCGGGATGGGGCGGGAGTACGACGGTGGGTACGCCGAGTACACCGTCGTACCGGCGTCATCGGTGATCCCGGTCAGGACCGACCTCGACTGGGCCACGCTCGGCGCGTTGCCGGAGATGCTGCAGACGGCACACGGGTCGCTGCACACCGGCCTGGCGATCGAGCCGGGGCAGACGCTGCTCATCCGCGGCGGAACGTCGTCCGTCGGGGTCGCCGCGGCGGCGATCGCGAAGGAACACGGTCTGACCGTGTTCTCGACGACCCGGAATCCCCAGCGAACAAAGGTTCTCGAGGATCTCGGCGTCGATTACCCGATCGTTGACGACGGCAACGTCGCGGCAAAGGTCCGGGAAATCCTGCCGGCCGGTGTGAATGCGGCCCTCGAACTCATCGGGACGAATGTGCTGCCGGACACCCTCAAGGCGACGGCGATCCACGGCACCGTTTGTTTCACCGGGATGCTCAGCGACAACTGGACGATCCCGGATTTCTACCCGATCGGCTACCTGCCCAACGGTGTCCGGCTGACGGCGTACGGCGGGGAGAGCAGCGACCTGCCCGCGGAGGCGTTCCAGCGGTACGTCGATCTGGTTGCCAACGGCAAGCTCCCGATCCGGATCGATCGGGTCTTCAGGATGGAGCAGATCGGCGAGGCGCACCGCATCATGCAGGACGGCGCCGCGGTCGGAAAGCTGGTCGTTCGAGTCAACTGAGCGCCGGGCCCCGCCACCCGACAGGGGCCCGGCGCACAGCAACTCAGGCCGTGGCCTCCGACACCACAGAGGTACGGCGACCGGCCGGGCGAGCCAGCCCGTAGTGGTCCCGCAACGTCGTCCCGGTGTACTCGGTCCGGAACAGCCCACGCTGCTGCAGGATCGGCACCACCTGGTCCACGAACGCGGTCAGCCCCGACGGCAGGACGGCGGGCATGATGTTGAACCCGTCAGCCGCGTCAGCGTCGAACCACTCCTGGATCGCGTCCGCGACCTGTTCCGGCGTACCGCTGAAGGTTCGGTGCCCGCGGCCGCCACCAAGCCGGCCGATCAGCTCGCGCACGGTCAGCTTCTCCCGTCGTGCCAGGGTCACGATCAGCGTGTAGCGGCTCTTCGCACCTTCGATCTCATCCTCGTCCGGCAGGTCGGCCGGCAACTGCTGATCGAACGGCAGATCCTCCGGTGCGACCCGCAACGTGCGAGCCAGCTGCAGCCGCGCGTACTCGGGCCGGATCAGGTCATCCAGTTGACGCTCCAACCGCAGCGCCTCCTCGACCGTCCCGCCGATCACGGGCACGATCCCCGGCAGGATCTTGATCGTCGACGGATCACGCCCGAGCGCTGCCGTCCGCGCTTTCAGGTCCTTGTAGAACGCCTGCGCGTCCTCCAGCGTCTGCTGTGCCGTGAAGACCGCCTCGGCGTACCGAGCAGCCAGGCCCTTCCCGTCCTCCGACGAGCCGGCCTGCACGATCAGCGGATGGCCCTGCGGCGACCGTGGCAGGTTCAGCGGTCCGCGGACCTGGAAGTGCCGTCCGACGTGATCGATCGGCGCAACCCGGTCATTCAAAGCCCACACGCCCGACTCTTTGTCGGCGATCGGAGCGTCGTCCTGCCACGAGTCCCACAGCTTGTACGCGACCTCGAGGAACTCCGCGGCCCGGTCGTACCGCTCGGCATGGGCCGGCTGGTCCGCCAGGTTGAAGTTCCTCGCCGCCTCCGGACCGGCCGTGGTCACCACGTTCCACCCGGCGCGGCCGCCGCTCACATGGTCGACACTGGCGAACCGTCGAGCCAGGTTGAACGGATCGTTGTACGTCGTCGACGCGGTCGCGATCAGCCCGATCCGCGACGTCGCGGCCGCGATCGCGGTCAGCAGCACGGTCGGCTCCAGCGAACCGGCCGGCCGACGGCCCACGTCCCCGAACAACACCGGTGAGTCCGCGAAGAAGATCGAGTCGAGCTTGCCCCGCTCGGCGATCCGCGCCAGCTCCTGATAGTGCTCGACCGACGTGTTCGCGAACGGATTGCTCTCCGGCAGCCGCCACGACGCCTCGTGGTGCCCGGTGCTCATCAGAAACGCGTTCAGGTGCAAGTGCCTACTCACAACGAAACCCCCAATGCATCCAGCAACCGCGAACGAACCGCGGAGAAGCCCGGATCGGCCGGGCTCCGCGGCGCCGCCAACTCGATCCGCTCCTCCGCGACCAGCTTTCCTTCGTCGAGCACGATCACCCGGTCGGCCAGCACGATCGCCTCGTCCACGTCATGCGTCACCAGCAGTACGGCGGGTTGATGCGCGGCGCACAGCTTCCGCAGCAACACGTGCATCTTCAACCGGGTCAGCGCATCCAGCGCCCCGAACGGCTCGTCCGCGAGCAACAGTTCCGGCTCCCGCACCAGCGACCGCGCCAGCGCAACCCGCTGCTGCTCGCCGCCGGACAACTCGTTCGGCCAGGCGTTCTCCCGCCCGGCGAGCCCGACCTCCTCGAGACTCTGCCGGCCGCGCTCGCCAGCACCGCCCAGCCCCAGTACCACGTTGTCCAGCACCTTTGCCCATGGCAACAACCGGGAGTCCTGGAAGACGACGGACACATTGGCCGGTACGACGAGTTCCCCGGACCCGTCGACACCGGAGTCCAGCCCGGCCAGCGCCCGCAACAACGTGCTCTTGCCCGAGCCACTCTTCCCGAGCAGCGCCACGAACTCGCCGGGCGCGATGTCCAGGTCGACCCCGTCCAGCACAGCGCGGTCGTCGTACCGCCGTACCAGGTCACGAACCTGAACGGCTGCGGTCATGAGCGCGGTCATGGGGCCTCCCGGCCTGGACTGAGGAGCGGAGGGAGCGAAGCGACTGGAGTGACGGGGGAAGGCCGGGAGCCAAGGCCCCATGACCCTGCCGGCGCCGAAGGCCCGGCCAAAAGCACAGTCAGGAGTCCAACGTGCGGCGCCATGAGAGGGCCCTCCTCTGAATCAGGCGGACGGCGCCGTCGGAGAGCAGGCCCAGTACGCCGTACAGGACCAGGCCGACGATGATGATGTCGGTCTGCCCGTAGGTCCGGGCCAGTTCCATCATGTAGCCGATACCGCTGGTGGAGTTGATCTGCTCGACGACGACCAGCGAGAGCCAGGCGCCGGTGACGGCGAACCGCAGGCCGAGCAGGAATCCGGGCAGTGCACCCGGCAGGACCACCCGGCGGATGAAGTCCCACTGCGACAGCCCGACGGTCTGGGCCAGCTCGACGTACCGCGCGTCGATGGTGCGCAGGCCGTTGTGGGTGTGGATGTAGATCGGTACGAACACCCCGAGCAGGATGGTGACGATCTTCATCGACTCACCGATGCCGAGCCACAGGATCAGCAGCGGCAGCAGCGCGAGGGACGGGATCGCCCGCTTGATCTGGATCGGCCCGTCCAGGACCGCCTCGCCGATCCGGGACAGACCGGAGATCAGCGCGAGCACGACGCCCAGCACGATGCCGAGTCCGAGTCCGATGAAGGCCCGCTGGGTGGAGGTCCACAGGTTCGACTGCAGCCGGCCGTCGGCGATCAGGTCGCCGGCCGTGGTGACCACGGTCCAGGGCGCCGACAGCACCCGCGGGTCGAGCCAGCCGGTGGCCGACCCGATGCTCCAGATCACCAGCAGCAGCACAGGTCCGAGTACGGCGCCGAACTTGATCGGCTTGCCCGGTCCGAGCCGGCGACGTCGGACGACTGGCCTCCCGGCGGCCTGCTGGGTGCGCAGGCCGGGCAGAGTGGTGGCGCTCATTTGGCGGCTCCCTTGATCGCGTCGGATGCGACGGTCTGGAAGCGCAGGTCGTAGAGGTCCTTCGCCTGGATCACCGGGTTACCGGTCTCCTTGGCGAGCAACTCGATCGTCTCCTGCTGACGCTGGATCGCGTCACTCCAGTCGGCGCTGATGTCCGGGTGACCGGCGTTCTCGACCAGCCACTGACCGTCCGCCTCGGTGAGGCCCTGGTCCTTCACGTAGTACCCCGCGATCCATTCCTTGGGGTGCTTGTCGATCCACTCCTGGGCGACACCCCAGGCGGCGACGTACGCACGGATCGCGGCGGCCTTACCCGAGTCCTCGAGCGACTCGGTCGCCACGTAGAGGTGACCCGCGTCGTCGCGCAGACCGTGGTCGATCGTGCTGGCGCCGTCCTTGCCGTACTTCGTCAGGTACCGCTTGATCTGGACGCCGCCGATCGGCGCGACCTCGACCTGCTTGCCGGCCAGCGCCTGCGAGTAGACGTCACCGGTGCTGGGCAGCTCGACCAGCTTGACGTCCTCCTTGGTCAGCCCGGCCTTCTTCAGCACCTTGAGGATCAGCGCGCCCTGCGCCTGCCCCGGGCTGTAGGCGATCTTCTTGCCGCGCAGGTCCGCCAGCGTCTTGACCGTCGTACCCGGCGCGATGCCGAGCTCGTAGATCGGGTGGTTCAGCGCGTCCTGCCGGAACTTGGAGGCGACGATCTTCACGTGCAGGCCGGTCCAGGTCGCGTGGATCGGCGGGATCTCCGCGACCGAGCCGACGTCGAGTGCCTTGGCCCGGAACGCCTCGGTGGTCTGCGGGCCGCCGCTGAGGTTGGCGAACTGGACGAACTTCGACACCTTGTCGATCTGGCCGGACAGCTCCAGCGCCTTCTGCGTGGTGGGATCGCCGACGACGATCTTCACGCCGTCCGGAACGGTGGTGGGCAGCGGGGCGTCGAGAGCGAGCTTGGCGGCGCCGCTGCCGCCGGCCTCTGCGTCGCCGCCACAGCCGGCCACCAGGGCGACGGTGGCGAGTGCTGCGGCGATTACGGCGTACGTGCGGGTCCTAGACATGTTGTGCTTTCGGGTTCGGAGTGGCGGTGGCGTAGCGGCCGTCGTGGTACAGCAACGGCTCGTGCTCACGTCGCTCGGAGTGGGTGGTGAGGCGGGCGACGACCAGATAGTGGTCGCCGACGGCGAAGCGGTGCTCGACCTGGGCGCGCAGGAAGCTCGGCGCCTCGTCGAGGACCGGCTCACCGGTGCGCAGCCTCGACCAGAGGGTCGGTTCGGCGAACCGGTCGATGCCACTGGTGGCGAACCGGCCGGCGATGCCCTGCTGGTCGGCGGACAGGAAGTTGATCACCAGGCTGTCGACCTTACTGACGGTCGGCCAGCTGGACGCGCTGGTGGCGATCGCGAACGAGACCAGTGGCGGCAGCAGGCTGACCGAGACCAGTGAGGTGGCGGTGAACCCGGCCGGGCCGTGGCCGGCGTCCGCCGTGATCACCACGACACCGGCGGCGTGGCGACGGAAGACGGACCGGTAGACGTCGGCGTCGACGGTCCGCTCCTCCAGCCGGTCGGGAACGACTTCCAGGCGGTCTGGAACGACGGAAAGGGACGGACGATCGGACGGGTTGATCGCATGGACTGACATGTCTCTCCCTCGGAACGGGGGCAGGGACGACCGGAGGTGGGCAGCAGGCAGCGCCACAACCGGGCGGGGGTGTGGAGGCGGTCTCAGACAGGCCTCGTACGGCGGAAGTCCGCCGGGGCAACGCGAAGCGGCGCAGCCGTCACCGACAGGTGGCGCTCGCCGTCCGCAGGAGATCGATGACGCGACGGCGGGTGAGCAAGGTCGTCGTCATGTCAACGACTCTCTCATCAATGTCGACTCAATAACTAGACAATCTCGGAATCTGGGACACCCGTCCGAAAATGACCGCTGGCTGGAACGACACGCCGCCGGGTTGCCCTCACACAGCTGGGCGTGCGTGCGTTCTACTGACGTGATGGCTCCGGAGAAGGTCTTGCTGCCGCCCTTCCAGGCGCTCGTCGACGCGCACTGGCGGGACGTGGCGCGGCTGGCGCGGGCGCTGGCCGGGCCGGTGGACGGCGACGACGTGGCCCAGCGCGCCTGGGAGAAGGCCTTCGCCGCCTACCCCAACCTCACCTCGGCGAAGAACCTCCGCAGCTGGCTCCTGACTATCACAGCCCGATGCGCGACCGACGTACATCGGGCCCGCAGACCACAGAGCCCGCTCGACGAAGCTCCACCGATCGCGGTCGACGGCCCCGACGCCGCCAACTGGCCGGACCCGGATCTCTGGCAAGCCGTCAACGAGCTACCTGAACGCCAACGCTTCGCCATCACGCTCAAATACGTCGGCGACCTCGACCACCACGGTGTGGCCGCCGCTCTGGACACCACGCCTGCCGCGTCGCGACGACTTGTCAGCGACGCGCTCGCGGCCTTGCGCACCAAACTCGGAGTACACCTATGAATGACCTCGAGAGCCGGCTGGCCCGGCTCACCGCACCAGACCTCAAGCCACCGGTCTTCCCGACCGCCGACGTCGCCTACACCCTGCACGACACCCCGATCGGCACCCTGCTGCTCGCGGTCGCGAACGGCCGCGTCGTGGCCAGCTCGTTCGGCGACGAGGAGAGCATCACCAACCGCCTCGCCAAGGCCGTGTCCCCGCGCGTACTACGCCAGCCCCGGGCGCTGGACGACGTACGACGGCAACTGGACGAGTACCTTGCCGGTCGACGGCACGAGTTCGAACTGGACGTGGATCTCGCCCTGGCCACCCCGTTCCAGCGACTCGTCCTGACCGACCTCCCGGCCCACACGAGCTATGGCCGTACGACGACGTACGGGCGACTGGCCGGGGAGATCCACAAGCCCAAGGCGGCCCGGGCCGTCGGTACGGCGCTCGGCGCGAACCCGGTCTGCGTGGTGTTGCCGTGCCACCGGGTGATCGGCTCGAGCGGAGCGCTCACCGGGTACGCCGGCGGGCTGGAAGCGAAGCGATTCCTGCTGAATCTTGAATCGAAAAGCTGAGTTTTCCCGCCGCCGCGAGAATGGTTTTACACTGAACAGACAAAGGAGCAGATCCCCAGTGTGGAGTGGGGATCTGCTTCTTGTTTCCCCTTGCCTGCAAGGGATCCGGGCCGGTGGGGATTTTCCGGAAATGCTTTCAGGTCAAGAATCTGACCCGTCAGGGATCGACCCGAGATTCCGGTAGGTTGGGCCGATGACTTCACCATTGCTGTTCCTCAGCGGAGCCGGGCTGCCGGCCTGGATCTGGGACGACGTCCGCGCCGCACTCCCGGCCGGCCAGGCGACCTCTGTCGCGGCGTACCCGGGCACCGGATCGCTGCGCGACTACGCCGGCAAGGTGCTCGCCGAGGCTCCGGAGCGGTTCATCGTGGTGGCGCACTCGATCGGCGGCGTGATCGGCAGTCAGCTCGTTGCCGAAGCACCGGATCGGGTCCAGGGATTCCTCGGTGTCGCGGCCTCGATCCCCGCGCCGGGGCAGTCGTTCGTCGGCGCCCTGCCGTTTCCCAACAAGCTCATCGTCAGCGCGATCATGCGACTCGCCGGCACCCGTCCGCCGGCCAAGGCGATCCGGTCCGGCCTGGCCAGCGACCTGGACGACGAGCAGGCGGCGCGGATCGTGAAGGAGTTCAGCCCCGAGTCGCAGCAGCTCTACCGCGACCCGGTCGGCGATCGCCAGTTCCCGGCGCTGCGCGGTTACGTCCAGACCACCAACGACAAGGAGCTGCCGCCCGCTCTGCAAGCCACCTACGCCGCGACCCTGGGCGCCACCTCGATCCAGTCCCTCCAGACCGGTCACCTGCCGATGTTGGCCGACCCTGACGGTTTGGCCGCCGTACTGCAAAGGTTTCTCACCCCGAAGGGCTAGCTTGCCGCGGGTGCGTGGATCTCCAGGATGAGGCGACGGCGGCCGCCCCACTCGCGCTTGTAGACCTTGTAGTCCTCGATGCCGGCGGCCGCGCAGAGCCGGCCGTAGCTGATCTCGTCGTGGATGAAGTGCACGCTGCTGGTGCCGAACTGCTCAGTCGTGACGATCCGGTGCTCCGGCCCCTGGCGCATGCCGTTGGCGATCTCGGCCGCCGTCGCCGGGCCCCAGACCGGGCCCTCGATGATCGCCACGCCGCCCGGCTTCAGCACCCGGGAGATCTCGCAGATCGTGGAGATCTGCTCGTCCTCGGCGAACAGTTCGTGGAACGCGGTCCACAGGCAGATCACCGCGTCGAACGAGTCCCACTTGTACGGCAGGTCGGTCATCGAGCCGATCGCCCAGTCGATCGACAGCTCCTCCTCGTCCGCCTTCGCCTTACCGGCCTCGATCAGGTTCGGCGAGATGTCCAGCGCGCGCACGACCTTCCCGGCCCGGCGCAGCGGCAGCGCCACCCGGCCGTACCCGCAGCAGAGGTCGAGCACCGACTCACGGCCGCCCAGGAGCTCCTCGACGGCCTTCACGATCGCCGCGTCCCGCTCGGGCGTGGTACGCGCGGCCAGCCCATCGGCCCCGAGTTCCGCGTACTCGGCCCGGCTGCGCAGTGCGGAGTTCAGCATTGCGCAAGTATCCCGGTTACTCCGGGTCAGTTGTCCAGCGGTCGGCGACCGATCCGGCCGAGGATTATCGCGGCCAGCATCGAGACGATGATGGACGTGTACGTCGCGCCGAGCCAGCCGGGGACGGGCTGGTGGCCGAAGATGCGCTGCTGGAGGTCGAGCCAGAACGGGGACCAGCCCGACACCGTGCCCGGGTTGACCAGCTGGTAGGCGACGAAACCGATCAGCCAGGCGACGGCCGGTTGCCAGCGGAAGCGCGCCGTACCGGAGACGTCCCAGTTCATCTTGCTGACCACGAAGAAGTCGGCGATCGCGACCGCGAACAGCGGGACGAAGACCGAGCCGATCAGGTAGAGGAACTGGGTGTAGTTGCCCAGGTCAACCACCAGCGCGAGACCGGTGGCGATCACGCCGATGGCGATCGAGATCCAGCGCCGGTCGACATGACCGATCAGGTTGTGCGCGGCCATCGTGGTCGAGTACACGTTCGCGTACGCCTCGTCGACCTCGTCCACCAGCAGCACGAACAGTGCGATCGCGCCGGCCGGCAACGTGACGAGTGCGGTGATCACGTCCGTGCTGTTGGTCTGCAGCGTCGCGACCGCGAACACACCGAGTGCGTAGTACGCGATCGCCGCGATGCCGTAGCCGAGGGCCGATCCGGCGAAGGCGGCCTTGTTGGTGCGCGAGTGCCGGGTGTAGTCGGCGGCCAGCGGCGCGAACGACACGACGCCCGCGGCGGCCAGGTCGACGGCCGGCCAGAAGCCGAAGACGCTGTCCTGCGGCAGGTCCTGCACCGGCTTGCTGAGCACCTGCACGAACAGATAGACCGACGCGATCAGCACCAGCCAGACCATGAACTTCCGCAGCAGTTTCACACTGCCGAGCGGCCGGACCGCCATCGCCGTCGCGAGCACACCGGCCAGTACGACGAACAGCCAGCGCCACCGCTCACTCGTCACCGCGACCGCGGCCGAGGAGATGACGATGATCTCCATCGTCGCCCAGCCGACGTTCTGCGCGATGTTCAGGACCGTCGGCGCCATCGAGCCGCGCCGGCCGAACAGTCCGCGCAGACACGCCATCGCCGGCGCTCCGGTGTGCGAACCGAACACGGCCGCGCCGCCGAGCACCAGCGCACCGATCCCGCAGCCGACCACGACCGCGAGCAGGCCTTGTGCCAGCGAACCCGTGTACGCCGCGACCAGCGCACCGGTGACCGGGCCGAACAGTGAGATACCGAGGTTCCCCCAGAGGGTGAACTGGTCGAGGAAGCCGAGAGTGCGCGGCGCATCCGTGGTGAGGACGAGCGGCGCCTCGGTGTGGTCGGCAGGACGAACAGCGGTATTGGTCATGGTTGGACCCGCTCCCTACGCCGGCATTACCCGGTCAGGTTCAGGCGGTCGGCGACCCGGCGTCGCCCTCTCAGCCCGCGCGTGGTGCGAGCTCCCGCAGAGGTTTGTTACTGCGTCAACGATAGCGCTTCAGGCCGGACCCGGCGCAGCCACTGCCCGCTGGATGAGCGCGGCGACCTCGGGACCGTTGGTCAGCACCGGCATATGGGAGCCGGTCGCTAGGGTCCGCGCCTCACCGTGAGTGAGCTCGGCCAGCCGGTCCATCCATTCGGCCGGCGACAGGTGGTCGTGCCGGCAACGCACGATCACCACCGGCGCCCGCACCCGGCTGATGATCCCAGCCAGATCGTGGTGTCTGGCCGCTTCCGCCGCCCGGGCGATCGTGGAGAACGTGGTCCGCGCGTATTGCGGGGCGAGGGCCGGGATCAGACGCGGGGACTCCGGGACGGCCGAGCCCACCCAGCGGGCCGCGAGGTCCAGCCAGCTCGACGCGCGGACATCTCCGGTCGGGGCGATGAGGACGAGCGCGTGGACGAGTTCGGGGTAGGCGACCGCGGTCTCCACGACGATCTGGCAGCCGGCCGAGTGCCCGACCAGGACCGACCGCTCCCGGATCTTGTCCGCGACCGCCGTACCCAGAGCTTGTGGACGGAGGTCGTCGCCGGGCTCGGCGGGTTCGCCGTACCCGGGCAACGTGACGATCCGGTACGGCGTGGTGAGGTGTTCGACCGTGGGCGCGTACGAGCGCGGCCCGAGGCCGAGGCCCGGGACCAGGACGATCGGAATGCTCACTCCCAGGGCGCGCGGGCCGGCGCGGCCTGGACGACCGGGTTGCCGACGGGCGGCTTCAGCTCGCGGTACCCGAGGAAGAAGCCGACGGAGAGGATCAGCAGGCCGATCCCGCCCCAGCCGTACGCCGTGGGCAGTCGATCGATCGAGTCGTCGATGGCGCCCATGCCGGTCGACAGGACCATCACCGCCCAGATCACGATCGGCACCAACGCCACCCCGACCAGCAACAGGCCGCCGACCTCGATCGGGTCGAGCTCACGCCCGACCTTGCGACGGGCCAGTACGTCGCGCGCCCACATCGCGATCGCGGCCGCACCGACCAGGAGCAGCAGCAACTGGCCGATCGTGTCGATGACATCCGTGCGGAGCGGGTGGTTCAGCGCCGAACCGGGTGCCTGGGAGATCTCGCGCAGGGCGACCCGCTGGACCGAGAGCACCAGCAGGCCGTAGACGGCGGCGATGATCGCGGCGATCAGTACGACGCGGGCCGCGCGGGGGTCACGCGGTGCGACGGGTTGTTCCCGACCGTACTGCGGGAGCTCGTGTTGCTGCGGGTGAGCGGCGGTGCCGTACGGGGCGCCGGGACGGTAGTTGGGCGGCTGGGTGTACGCGCCGGGTGGTCCTTGAGGTGGTCCGTGCGGCGGGGCTTGAGGTGGCGCGCCGTACTGGCCCGGTGGGGTGCCGTAGGGCTGGGGCTGGGCGTAGCCGCCCGGATGGGGCTGGCCGTGCGGCGTGGAGCCGTAGGAGCTGCCGCCGTACGGAGCAGGCGGGGCGTAGTGCTGCTCCTCGGTCGGCTGCTCCGGTTGCTCGTCGCGGCCGTACGTCGGGAAATCCTGTGACGACATCGCTGCTCCCTCCCCTCGGACTCAGCTTCTCACGAACGAGGGCTTCGCTCAGGTCGCCTTGATCGTCGGCCAGGCGTTCGGGAGGCAGCCGCCGAGGCCCTTGGTCTGCTGCATCATCACCGGCGCGGGGGTCTTCGCCTTGGTGCAGGTGGAGTGGCCGTGGCCGAGTGCGTGCCCGACCTCGTGGTTGACCAGGTAGCTGCGGTAGAGGGCGACGTTCCCCGAGTACGCCGGGACCGCGTACATCCAGCGCTTCGCGTTCAGCACGACGCGGTCCTCGACCCGGCAGGAGACCTCACCGCCGGTGTCGAGCGGCAGGCACAGCTTGTCGGTCAGCGTCGGCGTGGCCAGGATGATGCGCAGGTCGGCGTCGACCTTGTCGGTCCGCTCGAAGTTGACCGGGTGGATCGCCTGCCAGCCGCGCGCGTCGGTCAGTGTCTTGTGAATGGCCGCCGCGACCGCGTCGCCGTTGACCGACAGGCCCTGCTCGATCTCGACCCGGTAGGTCAGCTTGTCGCGGATGCCGGTGGCCTTGTTGAGCCCCGGGACGACGGCGAGCTTGCCGGTGGAGACCGAGTAGTTCGGCTTCGAGCCCTTCGGCGGCCGGGTCAGCGTCGGTGCCGGGCGCAACGGCGTGGTGAACTTCTGCGTCGGCGTCGCCACCGGCTTCGGTGTCGGCGTCGTGAACGGCGCCTCGGTCGCCGACGCGGCAACCCCGGCCACCACTTCGGCCGCCAGACTCCGCCGGTTGGTCGCGTCCGGATGCGCCACCATCACTGTCCCCAGCACCGCCAGCGCGGTCACCGAGAACCACTGCACCTTGTGCGACTTCTTCCGGCTGTGCCGCCCACCGCGTCGCTTCTGGGCAGCCGCATCCGCGCGCTGGCCAGTCCGCCCGGTGGTCATGACGATTCACCCTACCCACCCAGTCCTCCCTCCCGAAAGCCACCTTCATGCCCTCCCGCACAAACGATCCCAAGGCGCCGGCAGGTGCGGGCCGGCTGATCCACGCCGCCCGGGATGATTCGTGTCACGAACTGTTGGTGGCGCCGCTGGTATCTTGGCCGGGTGGCGAAGAATGATGACGGGCGTATCGGCGTGGTGGCTGGGCTTGTCCGGTCGGCATTCTTGGTGAATGCGGTGTATGCCGAGGCGAGTCGCGAGCGTGGCCTGACCCCGCAGCAGGGGCAACTGCTCTGCGTACTGATGGCACAGCCGTACGGAATGGGCGAACTGGGCGCGATGCTCGGGCTGGCGAAGTCGAGCATGACCGGACTCGTCGACCGGACCGTGCGCAACGGCCTGGTCCGGCGCGAGCCGGATCCGCGGGACACCAGGGCCGTCCGGGTCGCGCTCACCCCGCGCGGAGAGGACGTCGCGGAAGAGTTCTACGCCGAGACGTGCCGGCGGATCGACCGCCTGCCGGACGGTCTCAGTGCGGCGGAGCGTGAGACGCTCGCCGGCCTGCTGGGCCGCGTCGTCGTGGACAACGAGGTCCCGGTGGTGTTCATGGAACTGGACGAACGTCAAGCCTGATATCGGGATCTTCACCCGAAGGGTTGCGGTTCGTACTACGAACTAATATGGTTCGTAGTACGAACGAAAATTGCTGCGGTCGTCGCCTGCCACGCACACTCCGGGAGGAACTCGTCATGTCCGACCTCATCGCCGTCACCGGCGCGACCGGCACGCTCGGTACCTTGGTGATCGATCAGTTGCTCGCCCGGGTTCCGGCCGAGCGCGTCGTGGCGATCGCCAGAGATCCCGCCAAGGCGGCCGCGCTGGCGGAGAAGTCCGTACAGGTCCGGATCGCCGACCACGACGACCGCGAGGCAGTAGACGCCGCGCTCGTGGGGATCGACATCGCGCTGCTGATCTCCGGCAACGAGTTCGGCAAGCGGATGATCCAGCACGAGAACGTGATCCGCGCCGCATCACAAGCCGGCGTCTCGCGGCTCGTCTACACCAGTGCGCCGCACGCGGACACCAGTCCGACGTTCATCGTCACCGAGCACAAGGCCACCGAGCAGCTGATCCGTGAGTCCGGCCTGACCTACACGATGCTGCGAATGAACTCGTACCACGAGAACTACGTGCCGTACCTGACGTCGGCACCCACGACAGGGGTGCTGATCGGCAGCGTCCACGACGGCCGGGTCGCCAGCGCCGATCACCTCGACTACGCCGAAGCGGCCGCGGTCGTGCTCAGCACCGAGGGCCACGACAACGTGGCCTACGAACTGGCCGGTGACACCGCCTGGAGCTACCCGGATCTGGCCGCGGCCATCGCACAGGTCAGTGGCAAGCACGTCATCTACCAGGACATGTCCTCGGCCGAGCACGCCGAAGCGCTGCGCTCCACCGGGCTCGACGAGGAAACCATCAGCTTCCTCGTCCAACTCGACGCCGACGTCTCGGCAGGCGTGTCCGCGGACGCGACCGGCGACCTGGGCAGACTGATCGGCCGCCCGACCGTCCCACTCGTCGACGGCCTGCACGCAATCGCCGCACGAAGTAGCCGGTAGCGCCCGACGTCGGCTTCGTAGCGAAAGGTCTCCCAGCTCCCTCAACAGCACGCGCATATCGGCTGCTTGTTTCATTGCCCCATGACCGGATGTCTTACATGCGGGATCTCAGTACGTCGAACTCGCAGCCTGGGGAGGATGGGTCGAAGCCGTGCTCGACCAGCCAGCGGGACGCTCCAAGGCTTCGCAACGACCACCATCCGCGGATCACGTCGAGGTCGACGTCGGTGCCGTAGCCGGCGAGGAGGTCGTCGAGGCGCTCCTCATGTCCGAGCGTCAGGATGGCAAGGTCGAACATCGCGTCGCCCTGGCTCGCCTCGGACCAGTCGATCACGCCGGTGACCTTGTCACCGTCGACGAAGACGTGGGTGATCTGCAGGTCCCCGTGCGTGAACACCGGTGTCCACGGCCGGAGCGCGGCCTCGGCAACCTGGCGGTTGCGGGTGACCAAGTCGGCGGGAAGGGTGCCGCTCTTGATGAGCCACTCGCATTCGGCGTCGAGGTGCGCTGCGATCTCGTCGACGTTCCCACCGGACCACGGTGGCAGCGGTGCGTCGTGCAGCATCCGTACGGCGGCACCCGCCGCGGCCCACGCCGCCGACGACGCGGTCGACGGCTCGCCGAGGCGACCGAGTGCGGTCCCTGGGACGGCGGCGAGCGCGAGTACCGGCGGCTTCCGCCACAGGACCTCCGGAGTCGGGATCGGCGCCAAAGCCATCGCCTCGACCTCGACGTCGATGTTGGACTGATCAGCGTCGACCTTCAGGAACACGTCACCGACCCGCAGAGTCGCGCGCTCGCTATGGGCAACGACGACCTGGACCTCATCCACGTCGGCGATTATTGCGAGGATGACCATCGACGTCACCGGATTTTCGCGTGCGACCGCGCGGTGGACCGCGAGCCGCTTGCCCGGCGTACCTCGTGCACGCCACCCGACCGCTGACGGATCGAGTGTCGTTCAGGCCACGTCGAGTTTGCCGAAGTACGCGCCGCCGGCCGGGCTCTCGAGCGGGACCCAGTTGGTAGCGGCGGTCAGCTTGCCGGGCCCTTCGTGCGCAGGGAGCGCGATGACGTCGGTGTTGTCCGCGGCGGGGTCGAGCATGATCCGTGGCGCTTCATCTGAGAACCGGCAGACTCGGTAGATCCGGGCCTGCGCGCCGCCACCTCTCAGTCTCCTAGGCGGAGATGCTGTGCATCGGCTGGCACGGAATCGTCAGGCGTCAGGTGGCACACGACACCTCACAGCATGGAGTGGGACGCGTCATGCTGATGCTCCAGCCGCGTCCTGCTCTGGCGTAGCGCTGGTCGAGCTGGCTATTGGTCCTGGCTGGGCGTCGTGTAGGCCCACAAGGCATTCACGATCTTCCAGCCGTGGCGTGTGTGCACGAGCTGGAGGTACTCGACGTAGACGGCCGAGCGGACGGTCGCGTTCGCGATCGTGCCGTACAGGTGCTCGACCTCGACCTCGATGCGACGGTCGCCCGGGTCTTCGCGCCGGCCCTCGCCGCGTGCCGTGGCCTCGATCATCTGCGGTGCCGTGAGCGTTGCCAGCTGTTCGGGGTCGGAGGAATCCTGGCCGAGCGACCGCTTGGCCAGCTCGGGGTGCAGCGCGCTCTCGATGCGTGCGGCGTCGCCGTCGAACCATCCCTCGAAGTAGTCCAGGGCAGTGCGTACGACGGCGGCCCGGTCGTCGGCTGAGGACTCGGCAGCCATAACGGCGATCCTTCCACGTATCGATGGAGATCGCGATCGCAGGAGCCGGACGCCGCGCGTGGGCTTACGCGGTGCGGGTGCGGAGGAACTTGCCGAAGTGGGGGACGGTGAAGGCTACGGTGCCGCGTTCGGCGGAGAAGACCAGGCCCTTCTTGATCAGGCCGTCGCGGGCTGGGGAGAGGGATTGGGGTTTGCGGTTGAGGGTGCTGGCGACCTCGGCGGTGGGGACGGAGCCGTCGTCGACGCCGATGCCGAGTTCGGCCATGGCGCGCATGTACTCGCGTTCGGCGGGTGTCGCGCGTTCGTAGCGGGAGCCGAAGAAGCCGACGGTGAGTTCGGCGGATGCTTCGGGGGCGGCGACGGCGACGTCCTTGATGGTGATCGGGGAGGCCGGGGCGTGGTCCCAGGTCGAGTGGGCGAAGGCCTGGACGAAGTACGGGTAGCCGTCGGTCTGCGCGTACAGCTCGTCGAGGGCCTCGTCGTCGTACCGGACTCCCTCGCTCTCGGCGGGGACCATCAGCGCGCGGTCGCACGCTTCGCGGGCGAGGCGGTCGACGCGGATGTAGCGGAAGAGTCGCTCGGAGTATGACTTGCTGGCGGACAGTACGGCGGGCAGATGCGGCAGACCGGCTCCGACGACGACCAGCGGTGCGCTCTGCTGGGAGATCTCGTGGCAGGCGGCGCACAGCGCGGAGAGGTCGTCGGCGCTGATGTCCTGCATCTCGTCGATGAACAGCCCGACCCCGACGGACAGGTCGCCGGCCAGGTCGGCCGCGTCGGTGAACAGCTCGATCAGGTCCATCTCGAGATCACCGGAGTCGGCCCGGCCCTTCGCCGCGGCCACGTCGACCGGCGGGTGCCAGCGGATGCCCTTGCGGTCGTTCGCCGCGGTCCGCAGCGCGAACGCCTTCAGTACGGCGCTGAACTGGTCGACCCGCTCGTCGTCGCGGTGCCGGTGCCCGAGTTCGCGCATCGCGGTGTGCATCGCCTGCGCGATCGGCAGCCGGATGCTCTGGTCCGGCCGGGCCTCGATCTTCCCGGTGCCCCAGGCGCGCTTGATCGCCTGGCTCCGCAAGGTGTTCAGCAACACCGTCTTACCCACACCCCGGAGCCCGCTCAGCACCAGACTTCGCTCCGGCCTGCCTGCCGCGACCCGCTCGAGCACCACCTCGAACTGCCGCACCTCGGTGTCGCGTCCGGCCAGCTCAGGCGGCCGCTGACCGGCGCCGGGCGCATAGGGATTCCGGATCGGATCCATGCTGCCACTGTATGAGCCCGTCTAGCGTTTTCCTTAGATTTCGCTAGCGAGCCCCAGACCGTGTCGCGCCCCGGCCGGAAGCCCGGCCGGGCGCGGTGGTTCAGCTGGAACAGGTCAGCTGACCGTCACGATCCGGTACGGCGAGACCGCCTGCGCGTGATCGGCGTCCGCGGTGAACAGGACCCGGTAGGCGAAGCTGCCCCGCGTCGCCGGCTTGATGCCGAACGCGTACGCACCCGAGGTACTCAGCTTGACCGACACGATCGACTTCCAGGTCTTGTTCGAGTACAGCTGCAGGTAGACCGGCTTGGCGTAGTGCGCCGGAGCGACGTACCCGGACAGCTTGGTGATGCCGCCGAGCCGGATCGCGATCGGCGACAGCACCGACGAGACCGTCGGCGCCACGTTCACGGTGATGTCCGCGGTCCGCGTCCCCATCAGGTCGGCGTTGCCAGGGAACGTCAGCATGTACACCGACGACACCAACGGCTTGTGGACGATCGACAGCGTCCCGGTCGACGACGTCTTCAACGCCGCCAGCAACTTGAACGTCGACACGTTCTTCGGCCGCACGTACACGTTCACCGGCAGCCCGGCGTACACCTTGTTGTCGATCCGCAGCGTGCTGCCCTTGATCGTGATCGACCCGCCGTAGTTGATCAGCGTCGACGTCGTCGCGATCCCCGACTTCATCCCGAGCAACTGCGTCGTCGCGACCGGGCTGAGCTTGCCGCTGCGGTCCACCACCCAGGCCGCGAACGTGTACGTCGTACCCTGCGCCAGCCCGGTGTTCTTCACCGCGGACGCCGTACCCGCGTAGACCAGGGTGCCGGTGGTGAATGTCGGCGCCTTGCTGCCGACATTGCGCCGGACGACCACGTAGTCCAGATCGGTCGTCGGCGGAATCTTCCAGGACAGGTTCGCCGCCAGATAGAGACCGCTCGCGTCGAACGAGGTCACCGCCTGGGGCGTCAGATCGGCGGTCTCGAAGGTCGACGTGTAGCCGCCGAGGATGGCCGGGCCGGCTTCCTGCACACCGTCGATGACGATCCGGTACGGCGTCTTGTCGAGCAGCGGACTGGACGGTGTGATGACGATCTTCCGCGCCGCCGCGTCGTACCCCGGCGCGATGGAAACGCCGGCGCCGGTCTTCCCGTTCAGCAGCCGGACCGTGGTGGTGTTGATGCTGGCCGGCGCCGCGTCGCGGGAGAGGGTGACGGACGGATAGGTGTCCACCGGCACCTGCGCGGTGAAGTCGGGCACCGAAGCGTCCCGGACGATGAAGGACGGGTCGGTCGGCCCCGGACCCCCGGTGTCCGAGTCGGTGACGGTCAGCGAGTACGGACGGCTGTCGCGGGAGCCGTTGGAGTTCCGGACCTTGATGTAGGTGACACCGGCGCTGAGGCTGGCGTTCGTGGTGGCCGTGAGGGCGGCGGGGATCTCGAATCCGTCTTCGTCCTCGTCCGGGCGGGGCGTCTGGACGTGCCCGAGCAGGCGGAAGTCCTGGTCGTAGACCGACAGCACCGGGCCGAAGTTCTGGGCGAACTGGACGGAGTCGAACAGCGGGCCGGTGACCTTGACCGTGGCATTGCGCGCGGCCGCGGAGTCGATCTTGAACCAGTCGCTGTCGCCCTCGGCGCCGATCGAGGCGGAGGCGGAGCCACCGGCCAGGACCTGGGCCCGGGCCGGGAAGTCGTTGCCGTCCGGCAACGCGGGAGTGAAGTCGGCCGCCCACGGGCCACCCAGTGCCGCGTAGGCGTCCAGGATGCCCGCGCCGTAGTACGGATCGCGGCCGCGCGGACCCGCGTCCCGAGCGGTTGTCTCGAGTCGGGCCATCACCTCGGCCGGGGTGAGGGCCGGGTACTTGTTCCGCACCAGGGCGGCCACCCCGGCGACGATCGGGGCCGAGAACGACGTGCCGCTGGCCTGCCCGTACGGGAACTCGGGATCGAGGTCCCTCGGCACCGTGCTGACGATGTCGTAGCCGGGAGCGGCGAGGTCGAGCCAGTCGCCGCGTGAGCTGAAGCCGGTGATCGCGGCGTTGTCGTTGGTCGCGCCGACGGAGAGCACGTCGGGGTAGGCGGCCGGGTACTGCGGTACGTCGTCTCCGGTGTTGCCGGCAGCGGCGACCACCACGACACCCTTGGCCACCGCATTCGCCACCGCGTCACGCAGTACGAGGCTCTCCATCGTCCCGCCGAAGGACATGTTGACGACCCGTGCACCGTGCGAGACGGCCCAGTTGAGGCCTTCGATGATGTCTTCGTCGGTGCCGGTGCCGAACTCGTCGAGCACCTTGACCGGCATGACCTTCGCGCTCCAGGCGACCCCGGCGATGCCCTCGGTGTTGTTCGTGTTGGCCGCGATGATGCCGGACACGAAGGTGCCGTGGTAGTTGTCGTCGACCGGGCCGGTCGCCGGGTTGACGGCGTTGTAGCCGGTCACGGTCCGGCCGGCCAGATCCGGGTGACCGGCGTCGATGCCGGTGTCCAGTACGGCGACCGTCTGGGCGCCGGCGCTCTTGCTGACATCCCACGCCTGCGGCATCCGGACGGTCGGCAGGTAGTGCTGGAAGCCTGCGGCGTAGAACTCGTCGTTCGGCGTCGCGGTGGCCTTGCGGAGGTAGTTCAGCGACGCGAGCTCGACGCTCGGGTCGGCCTTCAGTTTCTTCAGCAGCTGGGGTGCGGGCACCGTCCCGGTGACCGCGACGACATCCGCCGCGACGGACGCCCGGGCCTTCGACGCGCTCTTGCTGAGTGCTTGCTTCCGGGCCGCGGCACTCGCCTTCGGCCGGAACTTCACCAGGACGGAGTGCGGATCGTAGGCAACGGTCTGCCCGCTGGAGAACGGAAGTTGCTTCGGCTTCGGCTGCGGCTGTGCCGCCTGGCCGGACGAGCCGGTGACGGCGACCAGGGTCGCGGCGACCAGGGCAGCAGGTACGCCGAGGCGCACGACAGCGGCAGGACGGAACGACACAGATCCCCCCACGGATCTCAGAGTGACAGTCGGCGGAGTATGTCACGCCGATCCGACAAACTCCCTGCCGATTCAACTGCCACAACCTGCAACCATTCTCTACGGCTTTCTAGTAAAACTGCTAGATTTTGCTAGACCTGTCGAGACACCTCCGGCACCCGCGGAGCACTATGGTGCGGCCATGGTCGGGGAGTGGGCGGTGCAGGCGGGCACGCTGTACGAGCGCGTGCATCAGCAGTACGTCGGGGGTGCGCGGAAGCTGGAGGCGCTGATCAATGAGTTGATCGGCGAGGAAGAAGGCATCAACTACCTGACCGCGACGGCCCGGGCGAAGGATCCGGAGTCGTTCCTGGCGAAGGCGTCGAAGCCGCATCCGGACATTCCTGGCCGGCCGAAGTACGACGATCCGCTGAACCAGATCACCGACCTGGTCGCGGCCCGGGTGATCACCTTCCTGGTCGAGGCGGTGGACCGGGTCTGCGAGGTGATCGAGGAGGAGTTCGAGATCGTCGAGCACACCGACATGGGTGCGCACACCCGGGCGCAGGGCGTGTTCGGGTACGCGAGCAAGCACTACCTGGTCCGGCTGAACGAGCATCGCCGGGAGCTGCCGGAGTACGCCGTACTGAAGAACCTGACCATGGAGATCCAGGTCCGGACCGCGGTGCAGCACGCGTGGGCCGAGTTCGAGCACGACATCCGGTACAAGCTGGACATCCCGCCGGAGCGCAAACCCGAGTTCGACCGGCGGTTCCTGCTCGCGGCGGCGTTGATGGAGCTGGCCGACAACGAGTTCACCGAGATCGACCGGCTGTACCGCGAACTCGCCGCGGCCGAGCCGGACAAGACCCCGCGTGACCTCACCACCGCGACGCTGACGACGTACCTGACCCGGCGCTACCCGGACGCCCCGCACGCGAAGACGAACCACTACGCCTGGATCCTCAGCGTGCTCGCGCGGCTCGGCGTGACTACCGAGGAGCAACTCACCGACCTGCTCGCCGGTATCGACAGCTCCGCCGTCCAGGCCGCGATGACCCACCGCTTCCCGGCCGGGACGGTACGACGCCTCGACGACGACCTGCTCGCGGCGAGGGGTTCGTCGTACATCGATCTGTTCCCCGACGAGGAGCGTCGGCAGAAGATCCTCCGCGGCCGCCTCAAAGCCCTCGGCCGGGCCGGTATCACCGAGCCCTGACGAGATCCTCGGCGACAGCGGCCGCGGTACGGCGTGCCCACGGGCCGGTCGTGATCAGGCCGAGGATCAGTACGAGCAATCCACAGCCGGCGATGATGTACCAGCACAACTGGGCCGCATCGACGAACCCGGTCTCCAGCGGACCGACCAGCCGCGCCGTCAGCACGGTCCCGGCGATGGCGACGCCGAGGGATGCGCCGACCTGGCGGCTGGTCGAGGCGATCGCGGCCGCGACCCCGGCCTGGGACAGCGGCATCCCGGACACCGCGGCGTTGGTGATCGGCGCGTTCAGCATGCCGAATCCGAGCCCGAAGACGAGGTAGCCGGCCAGCAGTACGAGCGTCGGAGTGTCCAGCGAGAGCCGCGACAGCACCAGCCCGGACACGGTGAGCATGCTCCCGGCAACCACCAGCGGCAGTCGCGGTCCGCGATGCCCGACGAGCCACCCGGACAGCGGCGCGAACACCACCGTCATCGCCGCCATCGGCAACGTCAGCAACCCGGCATGCAACGCCGAGAACCCGCGCACCGACTGCAGGTACAGAGAATTGAGGAACAGGAACCCGGACAGCGCCGAGAACCCCGCGACCGCGATCAGCGTCGCTCCCGAGAACGGCGCACTCCGGAAGAACCGCGGGTCCAGCAACGGCTCCTCCCGCCGCCGCTCGTAGCGCACGAGACTCACCAGCGAGACCATGGCCAGCACGAAACACCCGATGATGAGCGGCGACATCCACCCGGCCGACTGCCCCTCGATGATCCCGTACGTCACCCCACCGAGCAGCAGTACGACGAGCACCTGACCGACCGGGTCGATCCGCCGCGGCACCGCGGCCCGCGACTCGGGCACGAACAGAGCAGTCAGCAGTACGGCGGCCAGCGCGACCGGCACGTTGATCCAGAAGATGAACCGCCAGCCCACCGTGTCGACCAGCGCCCCGCCGACCACCGGCCCGACGGCCAGGCTGAGCCCGACCACACCACCCCAGACCCCGATCGCCTGCGCCCGCTCGCGTGGATCGGTGAAGGTGTTGGTGATGATCGACATCGCGACCGGGTTGAGCATCGACCCGCCGACGGCCTGCAGCATCCGGAACACGATCAGCAGATCGACGGTGGGCGCGAACCCGCACAGCAGCGACCCGATCCCGAACACCACCAGCCCGGCCTGGAACGTCCGCCGCCGCCCGATCCGGTCCGCGGTCGAGCCGGACACCATCAACAGGCTGGCCAGCACCAGCGTGTAGGCGTCGATGGTCCACTGCAGCTTGGAGACGTCGGCGTCCAGTTCGGCCCGGATGGCCGGCAGCGCCAGGTTCACGATGGTGGAGTCCAGCCCGACGATGAACAGGCTGAAGCAGCAGATGACGAGGATCAGCAGCCGTCGCCTGCGCGTCAGATCCTCCACCCGGCTCCCCTCGATCGTTGGTACTTGAAGACTGTACAACCGGCGGCTCGGCGCCTTCGGTCCACCGGGGGAAAACGGTTGGCGGACTGTCGGTGGCCCCACCTAGGCTTGATCCATACGCCTGGTCAGGTGCCTTCGTTCAACCCCTCTATGCCTCTTTGTGAGACGTCATGTCGCTGCGCCTCATTCCGTTCGCCGACCCGGGTGTGCCGGACACCCGGTCCGGTCTCCGACTCATTCTCTGGCTGGAGCACCAGCAGTTGCGCGGTCAGGCGATCGCGCTCTTCTGGGGTCTCCTCTACTTCGGCGGGATCGCCGCCGCTCCGGTCGCCGTCGGTCTGGCCGTCCAGGCCGTGATCGACCTGTCCTGGCCCAAGCTCTTCCTTGCGGGCGGCCTGCTGCTCGCCTTCGGCGCGGCCAAGGCCGGCGCCGACTCGTTCTTCCACAAAGCCGTGGTGACCAACTGGATCTGTACGGCGTCGCGTCTGCAGCAACTGCTGTTCCGCAAGGCCGCGGAGCTCGGCTCGCTGCTGACCCGGCGGATCGCCGCCGGTGAGGTGGTCGCCGTGAGCAGCGGCGACGTGGAGAAGATCGGCTGGTTCGTCGAGGTGCTCGGCCGGTTCGCGGCCGCGCTGCTGACCTGCTTCGCCGTGGTGATCGGGCTGCTCCTCTACGAACCGCAGCTCGGTCTGGTGGTCGCCGTCGCCGTACCGGTGCTGGCGTTCTCGATCGTGCCGCTGATGGGTCCCGCGGAGCGTCGCGCGGACGCGCAGCGGGCCAAGGGCGGCCGCGCCACCGAGCTGGCCGCCGACACCGTCGCCGGTCTGCGCGTGCTGCGTGGCATCGGCGGTGAGCAGCTGTTCCTGGACCGCTACCGCTCGGCCTCGCAGGAGTACCGCGCCAGCGCGGTCCGCAGTGCCCGGATGTGGTCGCTGATCGCGGCCCTTCAGGTGCTGCTGTTCGGGCTGTTCCTGGTCATCATCGTGTGGCTGGGTGTCGGGATGGTGATGTCCAACCGGATCTCGGTCGGCGAGCTCGTCACGACGTACGGGTTTATCACGTTCATGCTGGTGCCGCTGCACACGTTCGAGGAGACGGCGAGCGCGTTCATCTTCTCCAAGGTGTCGGCGCGCCGGGCTGCCCGAGTGCTGTCGCTCAAGCGGACCGACGAGACCATGGGCACCGCGGCGGCCCAGCTGCCCGACGGTGACCTGCTCGACCCGGTCTCCGGCCTGCACGTGCCGGCCGGGAGCTTCACCGCGGTCGTCTCCGGTGACCCGGACGCGGGCGGCCGGCTGGCCGACCGGCTGGGTGGCCACAGCCCCGCTGCCGAGGACGACCAGGCCTCGGTGCTCCTCGACGGCGTCGGACTGGACGACATCCCGTTGGAGTCCGCGCGGACCGTCGTACTGGTGCAGGACAAGGACCCGGTGCTGCTGTCCGGGACTGTGCGGGAGCTGTTCGACGTGCCGTCGAGTGGCGCGGTCTCTCCGGAGACAGCGCTCGACGCAGCGCAGTGCGCGGACATTCTCGACGTACTGCGCCAGACCCTGCCGGCAGGTGAGTCGGACCCGATGCAGGCCGTACTGACCGAGCGCGGCCGGTCCCTGTCCGGTGGGCAGCGGCAGCGAGTGGCACTGGCCCGTTCGCTGTACGTCGACCCGCCGGTGCTGGTGCTGGACGAGCCGACCAGTGCGGTCGACGCGCACACCGAGGCGCGGATCGCGGACGGCCTCCGGCTGCTGCGGTCCGGTCGGACCACTGTGGTGTTCACCTCCAGCCCGCTGATGCTGGACCGCGCGGAGCGGGTGGTGTTCGTGCCGGACGGCCGGGTCGATGCCGTCGGCACCCACCACGAGCTGGTGCACACCAACCCGCGCTACCGCGCGGTGGTCACCCGTGAAGAAGAGTCAAGTCTCGAGGAGACGGCGTGAGGTTCCTAAAGCTGCACTCGCTCCGCTCGTCCAGGAGCCCTGAGTACGACCCGGCCGCCCCGCAAGAAGTGGCCCGGCTGCCGGTAGCAGGTAGCGCGACCGTGCGTGCCTATCTGAAGGAACTGTTCCGCCGGCACCGCCGCGCGTTCGGCTGGCTGACGCTGGTGAACGCGGTGGCGGCGCTGAGCGGCATGGTCGGGCCCTGGCTGCTCGGCAATGTGGTGGAGAAGCTCTCGCAGGGAGAGCGCGATGTCGACCTGCCGTACGTCGTCCTCGGGTTCGTCTGCGCGCTGCTGGTGCAGACCGTCTTCGTCCGGCTCACGCGGCTGCGTGGCGCCGTGCTGGGTGAGGAGATGCTCGCGGACCTTCGCGAGGACTTCCTGGTCCGGGCGGTCGGGCTGCCGCCGGGTGTGCTGGAGCGGGCCGGCACGGGTGACCTGCTGTCCCGGATCACCACCGACGTCGACCGGCTCTCGCACGCGATGCGGGACGCCGTACCGCAGCTGACCATCGCGATCATCTGGGCGTCGCTGCTGATCGGCGCGCTGATCGTCACCGCGCCGGAGCTGGCGGTGGCCGTGGTGATCGCGGCACCGATCCTGATCATCGGCGGTCGCTGGTACTTCCGCCGGGCGCCCTCGGCGTACCGGTCGGAAGCCGCCGGGTACGCCGCGGTGGCCTCGGCGCTGGCCGAGACCGTCGACGCCGGCCGGACCGTGGAGTCGCACCGGCTCGGCGATCGCCGGATCAAGCTGGGCGACATCCGGATCGGCCAGTGGGTCGGCTGGGAGCGGTACACGCTCTACCTGCGGATGGTTCTGTTCCCGGTGATCAACATGACCCACACGGTCGCGCTGGCGGCGGTGCTGGTGATCGGTGGCGGCTTCGCCATCCAGGGCTGGCTCACCGTCGGTGCACTCACCACGGGTGCGCTGTACATCCAGATGCTGGTCGAGCCGGTGAACATGATGATCCGCTGGTACGACGAGCTCCAGGTGGCGCAGGTGTCACTGGCGCGGCTGGTCGGAGTCCGTGAGGTCGAGGCGGAAGCGGCGGGCGACCAGGCCGAGCCGGAAGGCCGGACGGTGCTGGCCGACGAGGTGCGGTTCGGCTATCTGGAAGGCCGCGACGTGCTGCACGGCGTCACGCTGACTGTGCAGCCGGGTGCCCGGGTCGCGCTCGTAGGCCCTTCTGGAGCAGGGAAATCGACACTGGGCCGGTTGCTGGCCGGTATCTACTCGCCCCGGGTCGGTGACATCACCTTGGGTGGTGCGGCCCTCGACAGGATGTCGGCCGAGCAGGTCCGGAGCCACGTTGCCCTGGTCAACCAGGAGCACCACGTGTTCGTGGGCAGCGTCCGCGACAACCTGCGGCTGGCCAGGCCGGAGGCGTCCGACGCCGAGCTGTGGACCGCACTGCGTGCGGTCGACGCTCACGCGTGGGTCGCCGGCTTCGACAACGGACTGGACACCGAGGTGGGCTCCGGTGGGATCTCACTGACTCCTGCGCAGGCACAGCAGGTCGCACTGGCCCGGTTGGTGCTGGCGGACCCGCACACGCTGGTCCTGGACGAGGCGACCTCGTTGATGGACCCGCGCGCCGCCCGGCACCTGGAGAGGTCGCTGGCCGGTGTGCTGGAGGGCAGGACCGTGGTCTCGATCGCCCACCGCCTGCACACCGCCCACGACGCGGACGTGATCGCGGTGGTGGAGGACGGCAAGATCGTCGAGCTGGGCGGCCACGACGAGCTGGTCGACGCCCAGGGTGCCTATGCGGCGCTCTGGCACTCCTGGCACGGCGACCGCTGACTGGTGGGGCGGCCCGCACTCCGGGCTGCCCCACCCAACCAAGCGTGTGAGGATGAGGACGTGCTGCTGACGACCTTGCTCTCGCTGCCCACGACTCTCGCCCTCGACGTGAACGAAGAGGGCCGCCTCCTGGTCCTGTACGACGGGACCGGCACCCGCCAGGTCAACGAGGTGGCCCCCGACGGCACCTGGCGAGCACTCACCGATCTGGGCGAGAACTGCCGCAACGCACTCTTCGTCCCCGGTAGCCGTCGGGTGGTCGTCGAACACGACAGCGGCGGCGACGAACGCGGCCAGCTGTCCATCCTCGACCTGGACGACCCGACGCTCACACCACTCGTCCACGACCCTGCCTCCAAGCACAACCTGGTCGAGGCGAAGGCCGACCGCGTGCTGTTCACCACCAACCGCCGCAACGGGGTCGACTTCGACCTGGTCGCCCACGACCTGTCCACCGGCGCCGAGTCCGTCCTGTACGACGGCGGTGGCTGGCCGATGGCGGTCAACCCGTCGCGGGACGGCAAGTGGGTCGTCCTGTCACTGGCCAGCGCCCCGGCCAACTCGATCCAGCTGGTGCTCGTCGACACGACCACCCGGTCCGTCACCGAGCTCACGCCGTACGACGCTCACAACGACCAGAAGGCGGTGTCGTGGCTGCCGGGCTCGTCCGGGTTCGTCGTGGCGAGCAACGCGGACCGGGACCGGATCGCGTTGCGGCAGTACGACGTGGCCGAGGGGACCTGGTCAGACCTGCTGGTGGACGACGAGCACGATCTGGTCGGCTGGGTCTGCCCTGACGCGGAGCACCTCTTGGTCGCGGTGATCGACGACGGGCTGGTCCCGCTGGCGTTGCACAAACTGGAGGACGGCGCGCTGGTCGCACCGATCGACCTGCCTCCGCTCGGCTGTGCGGCACAGGCCGTGATGGTGCCGGACCCGATCTGGTCTTCCGATGGCGCGTTCGCCCTGCTCACGTACCACTCGCCGATCGAGCCTCCCACTGTCTACCGCTACACGCTGGCGACCGGTGACGTCGTTGCGATGCGACCGCCCGGGATGCCTGAGGTGCCTGCCGAGTTGATACACCCGGAGAGCCACCGCGTGCCGTCGTTCGACGGTGAGCAGGTGCCGGTCTTCGTCTACCGGCCGACCGGCCCCGACCTCGGATCCACCGTCGTCCATGTCCACGGCGGCCCTGAGGGTGCGGCCATGCGCGGCTGGTACCCGGTGGTCTCTGCACTCGCCGCGGATGGACACACCGTCGTCGTACCGAATGTTCGGGGCTCAGCGGCGTACGGGAAGCGCTGGTACTCGCTGGACGACCGGGAGCTGCGGCTGGACTCGGTGAAGGACTTGGCCGCGATCCACGCGTGGCTGCCGACGATCGGGTGCGATCCGTCGCGGGCTGCTCTGTGGGGTGGCTCGTACGGCGGCTACATGGTGCTGGCCGGGTTGGCCTTCCAGCCGTCGTTGTGGGCGGCCGGCGTGGACATCGTGGGTATCGCGTCGCTGGTGACGTTCCTGGAGAACACCTCGGACTACCGGCGGGCAACGCGGGAGCGGGAGTACGGGTACCTCGCGACGGACCGCGAGTTCCTGGAGTCGGCGAGTCCGTTGAGCCGGGTCGACCACATGCGGGCACCGCTGCTGGTCATCCACGGCGCCAACGACCCACGCGTGCCGCTGTCCGAGGCAGAGCAGATCACCGAGGCTCTGACCAAGCGCGGCGTACCGTGCCAGCTGCTGGTCTACGCGGACGAGGGACACGGCCTCGCGAAGCTGACGAACAAGCTCGACGCGTACCCACAGGCCTTGGCCTTCCTACGCGAGCACCTCAGCTGAAGAGTGGCGTGAGGGTTGCTGCGGTCGCGTCCAGCCGGGCAGGCAGCCCCAGCGGTACGGCGAGGTTCACGTCCTCATGCCCGATCGCGGCACCCTCCACCATCGGCAGACCGAGTGGCTCGAGCCGATCGCGCACGACCGCACTCACCAACCCGGAGTCGTCCGCCCCGCTGAAGTCGCCGATCACCAGTCCGGTGACGCCGGCGAACCACCCGGACCGCAGCAGTTGGGTCAGCAGCCGGTCGACCCGGTACGCATCCTCGCTGACGTCCTCCAGCACCACGATCCCGGTCGGCGGCGCGTAGGTCGGCGTACCGATGCTTGACGCGAGCAACGCCAGGTTGCCACCCCGGAGTGGTCCTTCCGCGACTCCGCCGACCAGTGTGCGGCCGCCCGCGGGTGCAAGCAGGTCGGTGATGCCTGTTGGCTCGAACAGCAGGTCGTACAGGCGTTGCCGGCCAACTGAAGCACCCAACTGCTCAACAGCGGCAGCCATCGGCCCGTGGACGGTGACCAACCCACGCGCGTTCAGCGGCTCGTGCAGTGCAGTGATGTCACTGAACCCGATGAACCACTTCGGCACAGCCACCAGCTCGTCGAAGTCGACGTACTCGAGCATCCGCTGCACGCCGTACCCGCCGCGCGCACAGAACACCGCCACGAAACTCGAGTCCAGCCAACCGTTCCGCAGATCCTCAGCCCGAGCCTTGTCGTCCGCCGCCAGATAGCTCAGCCGCTCGTGACCGGCCAGCACCGACGGCAGCACCTCGACCTCGAGACCCCACTGCCGAAGGTGCTCGATCCCAACCTCAAGTCGCTCCCCCCGCACTGGACCCGACGGTGCCACTACTGCCACCCGATCCCCAGCCACCAACCGCTCCGGCACCATCACGTCGGTCACGCTACCAACCGACTGTGATGGTGCTGCTCTTGGAGATGCCGTTGACGGTGACGCCCAGCTGGGCCGTACCGGGACGCAGTCCGGTCACCTGACCGGTTGCCGGGTCGTACGACGCCACTGCCCAGAACGGCGCGGTCCGCGCCGGACCGATGTGCAGCTGTCGCGAGCCCCACCAGTCAGCCGACACCGGGAACGCCACAGGCACGCGCCGACTCTCCTGTACGACGGTCGTACCCGCCGGACCCGTCTCACCCCGACGCAGCGTCGCCGGAGCAGTGAGCTCGAGCGAATCCACGTGCGGGCGGAACTCCACCTGGAGCCAGGACCGCTCGGGCGCCGACCACGTCCGCTCAGCGGCTGCGGCCTCACGCGCCTGGGATTCGACGCCGACCAACGCCCAGCCGGTGAACCCACCGTCGTCCGGCGCGGACGACGGGCCCTTGCCGGAGTTGCCGGTCAGCGGCAGCAGTACGCCGTCCGTCCGGGACGCGGCGAACGTCCCGGCGTGCGCCGCCGTGTACGCGGCGCCCTTGCCGGTCGATGCCCGGAAGCCGGCCAGCCAGTCGACGACCATCCGGGCCTCCTTGCGGTCGCCGAGCTGCGAGTTGGCCGTCGGCGACGGGTCGTCGATCGGGTGGTGCGCCATCACCACCACGTTGCGGATCGAGGTGTTCGCCGCGGCGTCGTCGAGCTGCGCGCGCAGGTCGAGGATCTGCGCGAACCCGCCGGCCCGCAGCGACCCGAGCGACGAGTCACGCAGGATGAACCGCGTCCCCTTGTGGTCGAACGTGCTGGTCGGCGGCCCGAACACCTTGCTCCACTCGGACAGGTCGCCCGGTCCGTAGCTCTCGTGGTTGCCCGGCACGTAGTGCACCGGCACCTTGCCCGCGACCTCCTCGTCGATGATCTGCTTGGCCAGCGCGATGTCATTCGCGAAACCGCGGTCGACGAAGTCGCCGTTGATCACCAGGAAGTCCGGGTTCTGCGCGAGCGCCTCGCGGATCGTCCGCCGGGCCTGCTTGACGAAGTCGGAGTTCGGGTCGTCGGCGGTGAACTGCGCGTCCGACATCACCGCGAACCGCCACCGGCCGCTGGTCGTCACGGTCCCGTCGGTGACCACCATCGGGTCGACCACCTTCGCCGGCGGCGCCATGTCCACCGGCGGCGCACCGCGCAGGGTCAGGTCGTCGACGATGATCCGGCCCGAGTACTGCCGCGTCGGCACCGTCTCGACGACGTAGATCCGCCAGAACCGCAGCGGCATCGCCAGCCCCGGCGGGATGTCCGCCTCGACGTACTTCCACCCCGTCCAGTCCACCGACGCCGCGATGTTCAGCGTCTGCGGCGACCCGCCGGCCGCGGTGTAGGCGTTCGCCCGCAACCACGCCCCCTTGCCGTCGCCGTAGACCCACGCACCCAGCTTCTGCGGCTGCCCGGGCAGCGTCAGCTGCGGCGTCACCGAGAGGTACGCCGCTCGCGTCGCCGTCGAGCCGGTCAACGAGTAGTCGAGCGCGATCGCCTGCCCGCCGTCGTGCCCCTCGGCGGCCGACCGCGACGCCGTCGCCGCGCCGGCCGGTACGGCGTTCGCCGCCCAGCGGGTCAGGTCATCGACCTCGTCGATCACCGTGCTGCTCAGACCTGACGTGACACTGAGCTGCGTGGTCAGGTCGCCCACCGTGGCGGTGATCACGGTCGACACCGCATCGTTGCTGAGGGCATTCACCTCGTATCCGTTGCCACGCGCAACCACAGTGACCAGTGCCGGGTCGTACGAGAGCTTGATGTCGCGCGGCTCGATCCAGGTGGAGAAGCCGTCGGCGTCGTACCCGTTGATCTCGAAGGAGCCCTTGGACGAGGCGTCGGACAACGAGACCTGCCGGGTCGACGGTGCCAGCCGGGTCGGCGTACCGAGGACGGTCATCGGGAACCTGCCGTTCGCGTTGGCGCGGGCTGCCGTGACGATCGCATCGCCGGCCCGCCGTCCGGTCACCGCACCCTTCTGGTCGACCCGGACATTGCTGCCGGCGAACCAGTACGGCGTACCTGTCGCGGGAGCGTAGGTCTCGTCGTGGCCGGTCGCGGCCAGGACGCGGCTGAGGCCGGTGAGGACCCGGGAGCTGCGGGAGACGTCCGCATCCGCGTCCGCGTCAGCTGTGCCGACGGCCTCGACGCGGAAACCGGTGAGCTTCCCGGAACCCTTGACCGGCAGCAGACCGAGACCGTTCGGGATCACCCGCTCGCCGCCGTCGGACGGGTCGTTCACGACCTGCGGCGCCGCCTCGCCGGGCGAGCGGGCCAGCATCGTCGACGAGCCGCCGCCGTCCAGGTTGAGCGCGTCGTCGGCTCCGAGGCCGATCATCAACTGGCCCATCTCCTTCAGCGACAGCCCGCGGGAACCGGTCGCGCGGCCGTCGACGGTGAGCAGCAGCATCCGGCTGCCGTCGGCGTCGAAGCCGATCGCGGTCCGCGGCGCCAGGTCGGCGTCCGGGACGTCGGCGGGGACCTGGCCGTCCTTGGCGAGCTGGTAGTTGCCGCTGATCCCGACTGCGACATCGGCCGCGTCGGGGCGCACGCCGTACTGCACCTCGATCTTGTCGCCGACCTCGAAGGCGTCGAGCGCGGTGGCACCGGCCTCGCGGCCGATCAGCGCCTGCTCGTTCGCGGCCAGCGGGATGGTGCCCGGAGTGGCGGCCGACGAGACGACCACACCGTCGCGAAGGATCACTTCGCGGACGGTCGGTAGGCCGTCGACGGTCCTGGTGCGGGCCGCGTCGCCCCACTCCGGTGTGTAGAGGCCGATACCGCCGGAGTTGACGGTCGGCGAGTTGAGATTGGTCAGCTCGAGCTTGGTCGCGTCGTCGTCGGTCGCGCTGCCCTGGAGGAACAGCTCGGCGATCCGGCCGAGGCCGTCCTTGCCGATCACCGCGGTGTCGTTGTGCCCGGCCGCCGGCGCGTTGATCAGCCGGCCGCCGGCCTCGATCCCGACGCCCAGTGGTGCGGTGGTGTCGTTGATGTCGAAGAAGTCGCCGTTGACACCGGCGATCGCGCCCTTCCGGGCCAACTGCTGGCTGAGCGGCGTACCGCCGGAGACCTTGCCGGTGTTGACGTAGTCGACCGTCACGCCGCGCTTGTCCAGGTCGGCGGCGAGGATGTCACCGCGGAGCCAGCCCTTCGGGTCGAGGCGCTCGAACGAGGTGTAGTTCACGCCCGGCGCGACCGGGCTGTCGTCGCGAGTGGTGAGCACACCGTCGCCGGCGATGGCGGCATCCGGGATGCCGCCTGCCGGGGTTTGCGCACTGGCCGGACCGACGACGGCACCGGCCAGCAGGCCGCCCACACCGATCGCTGCGGTCAAGGGACGGAAGAGCGACACAGGAGCCTCCCCAACGTGGACGGACGCGGCCATCCGACGCGGTGCGCTCTACCGCCACATGAGGCACAGGTGTACGCCGGTCAACCGACCGGTGACAAAGTAACGTCTCCAGAGGCTGACCGGAAGGTTTTCTTCCCTACTGCTCCTAACTCAGACGGTGCTGACCGGGCGGCCGGAGGTCTGCCAGGCGTGCATGCCGCCGTCGAGGTTGATCGCCTCACGGCCCAGCTGGTTCAGGAACTGGGTCGCCATCCCGGACCGGCCGCCGACCGCGCAGACGCACAGCACCTTCTGGTCCAGCGGCACCTCGCCGACCCGCTCCTGCAGTTCTCCGAGCGGAATGTGGTTCGCGCCCTCGATGTGCCCGCGGTCCCATTCGTCCGGCTCCCGCACATCCAATACGAACGCCTCGGCGAGCAGGGCGTCGTCCAACTCGGCCACCACGACCGAGGGAATCTCCTGGTTCTGGAACATGCTCCTGATCATCTCAGGCGTCTGGTCATCGGTGTGCTCCAGGACGGCAGGAATGCGGTTGCCCGAAGCGTGGATCGCGCGTTGACACGTGACCACGCGATTGCGGAACCTTCTTCGGAGGAGGCGGCGCGATGGCACTGATTCAGGGCATCCCCGGGGAGTTCGGGCCGCAACCCTGGGGTGAGGCGATCCTGCGGACCTCCGAACTGCTGCTGCTCCGGATCACTCGCCGGCCGGCCGATCACGAGGTCCGGCTGCCCGGCCTGGCGACGACACCCCTGCACGTGGTCGAGGACCACACCGGCCGCGCGCTCACCTGGCGACTCGACGGCGACGACCTGATCGTCCGGCTGCCAGATACCGGCGAAGCCCCGGTCGTCCGGGTCGCCTTGGAGGGCAAGCTGCGCATCGTCCCGCCGGACACGGTCACGGCCAACGCCGACGGCGTCTGGGACCTCACCCCGACCGGTACGACGTCCTACCTGGTCGCCCGCCGCTCCGCGGATGTCGCGATTCGCGTGTTCGCCGACAGCAGGCCACGCGTCTTCCTGGCCAACCAGTCGTCGGTCGCCGGCGATGCGTGCCGGACGATCGGCCCGTTCCCGATGCCGGCCGGCCTGGTGGTCCCGCTGCGCGTCGAGGCGACCGCCATACGACGCATCCTGGTCGCGCCGGTCGGGACGGTGCTGGCGTCGATCCACCCGACCGGCGATGGCGAACTGTCCGTGGTGGTGACCAACTTCGGCCGGGCGACCGCGCACGGCGAGGCCGGCCTCAAGTTGCCCGATGGATCGGGCTGCCAGTGGACCTTCGAGGGCCTCGAGCCCGGCGCTTCGGTCGCCTGGCCGGTGCCGATCCTCGGACCGTCCGGCCGGCACGAGCTCCGGGTCCGGCTCGACGCCGGCCGGCGCTCGGCCTCGTCGCCGTACACCATCCGGCTGCCCGCGACGGGTTGACTACTTGAGCAGCTTGGACAGGCGGCGGTCGGCGAGCGGCTTGCCGCCGGTCTGGCAGGTGGCGCAGTACTGCAGGGACGAGTCGTGGAAGCTGACCTCGCGGACGATGTCGCCGCAGATCGGGCACTTCTGACCCTTGCGGCCGTGGACGCGGAGGCCGGACTTCTTCTCCGACTTCAGATCCTGTACGGCGAGGCCGGCGGACCGGTCGACGGCGTCCTGGAGGGTTTCGCGCATGGCGTCGTACAGGACCTTCAGCTCGTCGTCGGACAGGTTCGACGCCGGTTTGAACGGGCTCATCTTCGCCACGTGCAGGATCTCGTCGGAGTACGCGTTGCCGATGCCGGCGATGACCGACTGGTTGCGCAAGACGCCCTTGAGCTGGACCCGGCCCTCGCGCTTCAGGATGGCGCTGAAGTCGTCCAGCGACAGCGTGAACGGGTCGGGGCCGAGTCGCGCGATCCCCGGCACCTCGGCCGGATCGCGGACGACGTACACCGCGAGCTTCTTCTGTGTGCCGGCCTCGGTGAGGTCGAATCCGGAGCCGTCGTCCAGCACCGTGCGCAACGCGATCGGACCCTTGCCCGGCCGCACCAGCGCGGTCGACTGCTCGTCCTTCCACCGCAGCCAGCCCGCCCGGGCCAGGTGGATCACCAGGTGCACGCCCTGCGCGGAGAGGTCGAGGAACTTCCCGTGCCGCTGCACGTCGTCGATGAGCAACCCGACCAGCGACGAGATCGGCGGATCGTAGGTCTTCAGCGCACTGATCGCGGTGATGTCGGCACGCACGAACGCCCGCCCAACGGCACGCTCCCGCAGGAACCCCGCCAGCGACTCGACCTCCGGCAACTCAGGCACCGTCCCAGTGTGCCCTACCCCGGGGACACTTTTCCTGCCTGGAACGGGCTAAGGGTGGGAACAGGGAAGTGGTGGGGTGAACCCGCAGGTGTTTGTTGGTTCGGCGCGGTAGCGTCTGAGGGCAAGAGAGTAGGGAGGCCCTGATGGGGTTTGTGAAGACGTTGGTCAAGGGTGCGGTCGTCGCCAAGCTGGCGCAGATCGCGCAGCGGGAGCTCAGCAAGCCTGAGAACCAGCGCAAGCTCAAGGACGCGTTCCAGAAGGTGCAGCAGCGCCGCGGCGGCGCGCACTAGGCACGCACTGGACTTCGGCCCGGCTGGTCGCCTTGCACAGCCGGGCCGGAAGTGTGCCTTCAGGCGGGTCTGTGCGCCTGCAGGGTGTACGTCGCGGCGAGCCGGCGCGGGTGGTGGGTCAAGCGCCATTCGCCGGCCTCGTCCACGGCCATCAGGCCGGGCAGGGCGTTCCACGGCGCGCTGTCGTGCTCGACGAGGGAGTCGAACACCATCCCTGCCTGCTGAAGCGCGGTGATGATCTCGCCCAGACCGTGGTTCCACTCGTGCGTGACGGTGGTGGTGAACTCGACGTCGGTCTCGACGTACGTGCCGCCCTCGTCCCAGATGATCGGCTCGGGCGTCTCGAAGTACGGGTACTTCACCACCGGATGCTCCGGCGCGGAGTCCAGCGCCCACAGCATCGGGTGTCCCTCGCGGATGAACAGCCGTCCGCCGGGCTTGAGCAGCCCCGCGACGGTCTGCGCCCACCGCTCGATGTCCGGCAGCCAGCAGATCGCGCCGATCCCGGTGTAGACCAGGTCGTACGACGCCGCGCCGAGCACCTCGATCGCGTCGTACGCGTCGGCGACGTGAAAGTCCACCGGCAACCCGAGCCGGTCCGCGAGCGACCGCGCCTGATCGATCGCCGGCGCGGAGAAGTCGAGCCCGCTCATCCGGGCGCCGAGCCGCGCGAGGGACACCGTGTCGGTGCCGATGTGGCACTGCAGGTGCACCACGCGCAGCCCGGAGATGTCGCCCAGCCGCGGCCGGTCGAACCGGACCACCTCACTGAGGTACTGCGGGTCCTCGAACTCGGCCACGTGGTAGCTGGGTGACGCGACATGCGCCGGCACCCGCTCGTCCCAGTTGGCCCGATTCACTTCCCGGTAGTCGGTCACGGCCAGACGATGTCACACCCGGCCGCGACCACGCCGCCGAATTACTGGAAGGCCGGCGTCCAGATCCGGGCCTTGTAGAACTGCGCACCCGACCGGGTCCGGTCCGGTGAGGCAGAGAAGCGGACCGTCTTGTTCGCCCAGTCGCGTGGGTCGGTGCCGTCACCGCGGATCGAGACGACCTCACCGGACGAGTGCTTCACGTACGACTTCACCCGCGTCTCCGACGAGATCTTCCGGCTCCGGAACGTCCCGCCGTCGGTGAGCAGCTCGTACACACCCTTGGTTGCCGTCATCAACATCTTCTGCTTGTTCGTGTAGTCCGGCTGCAGGTCGTGACCGAGGTTCCCGCTGCCCAGGCTGAAGTGACGGCCGTACTTCAGCCGCGTGCTTCGCTTGCTGCCCATCATCGCGTAATGGCTGAACCGGTTCTTCCCGACCACCCAGAGCAGTTCGTACGTCGGGTCCCACAGCACCCCGTGCGCGCCGGGGTAGTCGACCGTCTGCACCTTGGCCAGACTGCCGAGGTTGCCGACACTGCTCGGCGCGTACAGCGTGAGCTTGCCGTCCGAGCTCGCCACGATCACCGAGCCGTTCCCAGGCACCCGCTCGATCGCGTGCGGGTTGCCACCCGGCGTCGCCTGCCAGGCCAGGTCGTTCTGCTCGGTGTGCTTCTCGCTGTCGATGTCGACGATGCCGGCCTTCCCGCCGGACGCGACCATCAGCGCGATCCAGCCCTGCGCCGCGGTCTCCCGGATCTTCACGTCCGACAGGTTCGACCACCCACCGCCGCCGGGACTGAAACTCCAGTGCACGTTGGCATCCGAGAACGCCTTGTTCTTGGGGAAGACGAGGATCTTGTTCTTGGTCTGTTCGGTGGTCGCGACGTAGTAGTTGGCCGCAGCGGCCGCCTCCGCCTGCTGCGACCCGAGCACCGTCACCGCCGGTCCCGCAACCGCCGCCGCAGCCAGCCCCCGAAGGAAGGTCCTCCGCTCCATCCACACACTCCTTTGTTGGGTAAGCCCTTTCAGGCACAGTGCCGGGTACGACGACGCCGCGAGCGCGGAGGTTCCGCCGAGGTAGAGAAAAGTCCACCCCGGGCGGGAGGGTCAGGACGACTGTGCCGGGTGCGGCCCGCTGGTGTGCTGGAGATCATGAGCCAGGTTCTGAGCCGGACCCGCATCCAGGACATCGATGCGCTGCGTGGATTCGCCCTGCTGGGCATCTTGGTCGTGAACATCACCTTCGTCGCCTCGGGTTTCCCGATCCACCTGGCCGACGATCCGGCGTACCAGTCGTGGCTCGACCAGGCGGTGCACTGGGTGTCGGCGACCTTCGTCGACATGAAGTTCTACCTGCTGTTCTCGTTCCTGTTCGGCTACAGCTTCCAGTTGCAGATCGAGGCTGCGCAGCGGGCGGGCACCGGGTTCAAGCCGCGGATGCTGCGACGGCTGGGCGGTCTGTTCGTGATCGGCGGCCTGCATGCGATCTTCCTGATCACCGGAGACATCCTCAGCGTCTACGCGCTGATCGGCCTGGTCCTGCTGGCGATGCGGCGGGTGAAGGACCGGACGGCGCTGATCGTCGTCGGCTCGATCTACGCCTACCTCTTCGTCTCGATGGGCTCGACCGCACTCTTCATGGACACGTCGGCGTTCCTCGACCCGGCCGGCGCTGTCGCCGCGGCCCACGAGACCACTGCGAACCTCGGCGGCTCGTTCGGCGACATCATCGGCGAGCACGTCAAGGCTCTGCCGCTGTACGGCCTGTCCCTGCTGACTGTGCAGGGCCCGACCACGCTCGCTGCCTTCCTGCTCGGGCTGGTCGCCGGTCGGCGTCGGCTGCTCGCGAACATCACCGGCAAGGAAGCCGTCTTGCGGCTGATCCAGCTGGTCGGGTTCGTCGCCGGTATCACCGGCGGGATGATCTACGCGTCGGGCGGCGGCAATGGCGACACGGGCGCCGTACTGGCGAGCGTGCTGACCGCGCCCTTCCTGACGGCGGCGTACGTCGCGACGCTGCTGCGGGTGATGCACTCGGTCAAAGGCCAGGACGTGCGCCGGGTGCTCGCGCCGGCCGGGCAGATGGCGCTGTCCAACTATCTGGGCCAGTCGGTCGCGACCATGTTGATCTTCACTGGCATCGGGCTGGGTCTGGTCGGTCAGGTGTCGCCGCTGGAGACGATGGGGATAGCGGTTGCGATCTTCGCCGGACAGGTTGTGCTCAGTCACCTGTGGATGAGCCGGTACGGGTACGGGCCGGTGGAAGGCGTACTGCGGGCCGTCACCAATGCGACCGCTCCCACTTGGCAGCGCAGGGTCTGAGACAAACGAAGACCGCCGGGGGAGTCCGGCGGTCTTCTCGTAGTACTGCTCAGGCCGCGTGCCGGCCGTGCTGGGTCAGGATGCGGGCCCGGCGAATGGTGTGCACGGTGCCTGCGGTCGCTGCGGGCTTGTGGTTGAAGGGCTCGGCTGCGCCACCGAGGGCGAGGAGGTCGAGCTTGGTCCGGGCCACGTCGCGGTCAGCGGTTACCCAGGAGCCGTTCGGGCCGGCGGTGAGACCGGTCGAGTGACGCCTGTTGCTGAGTTCCAGAGCCGCGATGACGGCCAGTGCGAGTACTGCGAGAACAATGATTCCGGTCATGGCACCAATTGTGCTACCTACTAGATCCCGCCACCATTGGCACTATTGACATACATCCACAAATTACTGCCATACTGGTTGGCATGCTGCAGAAGATCGCTGTCGTCCTGATGGAGGACGTCGCCCTGTTCGAGTTCGGGGTGCTGGCGGAGGTGTTCGGCATCGACCGGACCGATGACGGTGTGCCCGCGTTCGACTTCAAGGTGTGTTCGACCCGCCCGGGTGAGGCGCTGCAGACCAGCAGTCACTCCCAGGTCATCGCGCCGTACGGGCTGGAAGAGCTCGAGGACGCCGACCTGATCGGGATCCCGGCGACCACCTGGCGGGACGAGTACGACGAGCGCATCCTCGACGCACTGCGCCGGGCCGAGGCGCGCGGCGCGATCCTGCTGACGGTCTGCTCGGGCGCGTTCGTGCTCGGTGCGGCCGGGCTGCTCGACGGCCGGGCGTGTACGACGCACTGGCGCTACGTGAAGCTGTTCAACGAGACGTTCCCGACCGCGAAACTGGACGCGGACGTCCTGTTCGTCGACGACGGCAACATCATCACCAGCGCCGGCACCGCGGCCGGGATCGACGCGGCCCTGCACCTGGTCCGGCGTGAGCTCGGCAGCGCGGTCGCGACGCGGATCGCGCGCCGGATGGTGGTCCCGCCCCAGCGCGACGGCGGTCAGCGGCAGTACGTCGAGGTGCCGGTGCCGGAGTCGTCGAGTGAGAGCCTGCAGCCGGTGCTCGACTGGATGGTCGACAATCTGACCATCGACCACACCGTGCCGGCACTGGCCCGGCGGGCGCAGATGTCGGAGCGGACGTTCGCCCGACGGTTCGTCGCGGAGACCGGGACGACACCGCTGAAATGGGTCACCACCCAACGGGTTCTGCGGGCGCGGACGCTGCTCGAGCAGACCCGGATGGGGATCGAGCAGATCGCCGCCGAGTCAGGATTCGGGACGGCGGCGTTGCTGCGGCACCACTTCCGTAGGGTGGTGGGCGTGCCACCACAGGACTATCGCCGTACCTTCCAGACCGCCAGCTGATGGTCGACTACCGCAACGCCGTCGCAGCCGATGCCGACGACGTGCTGCAGTTCTGGGCCACCGCTGCTGAGGATTCACACCCTCTGATCTTTCGCCGCGCACCTGTCTGACGCCCTCCGCGCGAAATCTGCCTGACGGCGCACGCGAGCAGCGTGACGCACTGCACACGATTTGCGGTGCCCCCGTCAGGTCCCCCTAGGATCCTTCGGGGTGTCACAGGGGGGTAACGGCCGAAGAAGATCGGCGAGCCGAGAGATGATGGAGCGACTGTGGCAACGCCTGTCCCGACCCGGGCCAGCACCTCACGCCGTCTGAGCTGGGACGTCGTCCGCGTCCTCGCAGTCCTCGCAGTGGTTTTCTGCCATACGACGTACCAGGGCCCTGTGCTCCACCCCGAGCTCGGCTCACCACTGGGTAGGTTCCCGCTCCAGGTCGGCGCCAGCGTCCTGCTGGTGATCAGCGCGTACTTCATCTGCGTGACGATCCGGAAGAGGGGATCCACGTCACAGTGGTTGTGGCAGCGGGTCTGCCGGGTGCTCCCGCCGTACCTGGCCGCTGTGGTGGTCACCTACACGCTTCTGATCGCCTTCGGGCCGGACAACTGGAACCTGCCTACCCAGCACGACCTCTGGGGCAACCTGACGCTGGCCAGCGCGTTCGACCCGACCGTGCGCCTCATCGACGGCTCCTACTGGACACTGCCGCTGCAGCTGATGGCCTTCGCCGCTGCTGCCCTGCTCTGGCCGCGTGGCGTCGGCTCCGGCCGATGGATCACCGGACTGCTGTGGATCATGACCGTGGCACCCGTGGTGGTGCAGTGGCATGACCGGATCCTGGCCAGCCCGTTCTGGGTTCAGCAGGCGTGGAACGGCCTCGGACTGCATCGACTGCAACTGTTCGCGATCGGCATCGCGATCTGGCTCTGGTCACAGCACCGGATCGGCGTCCTGCACCTGGGCTCGCTGCTCGCCGCGACCGTCTTCGCCCAGCACGCGCACACCGCTGACCTGCCGTCGTCGTTGGGCATCGGGGTCCTGCTGGTATTCGTCGCCCTGGCTGCCCGGGGCCCGGACTGGCAGCTGTTCGCACCGATCCGCCGGCCGATCCAGTTCCTGGCACGGATCTCCTTCGGCATTTACCTCCTCAACCAGGAGGTCGGGTACTTGATCTCGTACCACCTGATGACTCTGGGGGCCGGTCGGGTCGAGCAGATCGCCGGAGCGGTGGCCGGGGTGATCGCGCTGGCTTGGCTGTTGACGAAGTACGTCGAACAGCCGGTGTACCGCGTGCTGACTGCCACCCGCGTACGGCCGGTGCAGCGGCTGGGGTTCCGCGCGTTCGCCTGGCTGAATACTTGACATCGGATACCCATGAACTAATACTCGATTTCGAGTACTTGAGATCGAGGAGGGTGTGATGGCGCGACGGAAGGTCGGCAACCCGCTCGCGTTCGCGGTGCTGGGGAGCCTGGGCGAGCGCCCGATGCACCCGTACGAGATCTCGACCATCCTCAGAGCCCGCGGCAAGGACCACAGCATCAAGCTCAACTACGGCTCGCTCTACTCGGTCGTCGCGGCGCTGGAGAAGAACGGCTTCATCGAGGCCCGCGAGACCATCCGCGAGGGCAACCGCCCCGAGCGCACGGTCTACCAGATCACCGACACCGGCCAGCAGGAGTTCTCCGACTGGCTGACCGAGCTGATCGGCACCCCGACTCGCGAGTTCCACCCGCTCGAGGCCGGTCTCGCCTACCTGCCGGGTCTCCCGCCCGACCGGGTGGCGGAGCTCCTGGAGCAGCGGCTCAAGGCGGTCGACGCGGAGATCGAGCAGGTCACCGCGATGCACGACCACATGGCGTCGATGGAGTTCCCGCGCATCTTCTGGGTCGAGTCGGAGTTCCGGCTGGCGCTGCTCAAGGCCGAGTCGACGTACATCCACCAGCTCGCCGAGGAGATCCGGACCGACGCACTGGACGGCTCGGCGTTCTGGCGGACGGCCTGGAAGAACTACCTGGAGGAAGGCATCAGCCCGGCCGACCAACTGAAGGACCCGGTCAAGTACTTCGGCACCGACTTCACCTGGCTGCGGGCGATGCCACCGGAAGCCACCTAGTAGACGGCCCTCGACCCGCGGTGCGGCAACACCAGGGGTCAAGGGCCGCAGTTCCTCGAGTCGGTCCGAAGACCTGGCACCCAAGGCGCAACCACAGGATAGCCAGCAGCGGACCGGCTCCCGTCACCACAAGGGAGTCACCACATCATGGCTACGCCTGCCCTCGAAGCGGTCGACCTGGTCAAGACGTACCCGGCCGGTCGCAAGAAGCCACCTCTGCGCGCGCTCGACGGTCTCACCGTCAGCGTCCCGGAGGGTGTCGTACTGGGTCTGCTCGGCCCGAACGGCGCCGGCAAGTCCACCACCGTCAAGATCCTCACCACCCTCTCCCGCGCCGACTCCGGCACGGCCCGGGTGGCCGGGTACGACGTCAACCGGTCGCAGGACCAAGTACGACGGGCGATCGGCTACGTACCGCAGAAGTCCAGCTCCGACCCGCAAGCCACCGGCGTCGAGAACCTCGTCCTGAGCGGCCGGATCTACGGCCTGAGCCACTCGGAAGCAGTACGGCGTGCCGCCGAACTGCTCGACCGATTCGATCTGACCGATGCGGGCGGCCGCCAGGTCAAGACGTACTCCGGCGGGATGCAGCGCAAGCTCGACGTCGCCCTCGGTCTGGTCCACCGGCCGCAGGTGTTGTTCCTCGACGAGCCGACCACCGGCCTGGATCCGGAGGCGCGGGCAGATCTGTGGAACGAGGTCGGCCGGCTGTCCGGTCACGAGGGTCTGACCGTGCTGCTCACCACGCATTACCTGGAGGAGGCTGATCGGCTGGCCGATCAGCTGGCCATCGTCGACCACGGCAAGATCGTTGCCGAGGGCACCCCGGAGACGCTGAAGGCCGAGCTGCGCGGCGACTCGGTCCACGTCGAACTGGTCTCGCCGGACACCGATGGAAACGTGCGGGGGTTGCTGAGTGCCCTGCCTGGTGTCGGGGAGATCGTTGTCGAGGGCAACACGTTGCGGGCTCGGGTGGACCACGGTGCGACCGCGGTTCCCGCCGTACTGGGAACCCTTGAGGACAAGGCGATTCCGGTCACCGCGGTGACTGTCTCGCGGCCGTCGCTGGATGATGTGTATCTGCGGTACACGGGCCGGTCGTTCCGTGAAGCTTCTGTTGTAGGGGAGGCGGCGTGATGTCCACCTTGGCTGTGGCCCCGCGTCGTACCGGGTTCGTCGGGCACACTCGATTCATCACGGGACGCTGGCTGCGCGCGCAGTACCGGCAGCCTGCATTGATCGCGTTCACGTTGATCCAGCCGGCGATCTGGCTGCTGCTGTTCGGGCAGTTGTTCCAGGGTGTGGTGAACATCCCGGGCTACAGCGACTCGTCGTACATCGCCTTCCTCACGCCCGGCATCGTGATGATGACCGCGCTGATGACCAGCGGCTGGAGCGGTACGACGTTCATCGCGGACATGGAACGCGGTGTGATGGACCGCATGCTCGCGTCACCGGTCAGCCGCGGCGGGCTGATGGCCGGGCAACTGATCAGCAACGCGACGACCACGCTGATCCAAACGCTGCTGGTGTTCGCGATCGGCATGGCCGCGGGCGCCCGGTACGACGGCGGCGTCGCGGGCTACGCCGTCACGATCGCGGCCTCCATGCTGGTCGGTACGGCCTTCGGCTCCCTGTCGAACGCGGTGGCCTTGCTGACCCGCCAGCAGGAGGCGCTGATCGGCATCTCGCAGTTCGTGTCGCTCCCGCTGACGTTCATGTCCTCGATCATGATCGACCCCGCGGTCGCCCCCCACTGGGTCAACGTCGCGGCTCGTTTCAACCCCGTCGACTGGGCCGCCATCGCCGCCCGCCAGGCCCTCTCCGCCACCCCGGACTGGTCCTCGGTAGGCCGCCATTCCCTCCAACTACTGGCCTTCACCCTCGTCGTAGCCTGGCTCTCCACCCGGGCCTTCCGCACCTACCAACGCTCCGTCTGATCTCGGCGGGCCTGCCCTGCGGCGGGCCCGCTCTACTTCGCCAGCGCCTCGGCGTACCAGGGCTTGATGGTGTTGTCGATGAGGGCCAGACGTTCGTCGAAGGGGAGGAAAGCGGACTTCATCGCGTTGATGGCGAACCAGCGGAGGTCGGCCAGGGTGTAGCCGAACGCCTCGGCGAGCAGGGCCAGTTCGCGGCTCATCGACGTACCGCTCATCAACCGGTTGTCGGTGTTCACCGTGACCCGGAACCGGAGCTTGGCAAGCAGGCCGATCGGGTGCTCCGCGATCGACGAAGCCGCGCCCGTTTGCAGGTTGGAGCTCGGGCACATCTCCAGCGGAATCCGCCCGTCCCGCACGTATGCCGCCAGCCGGCCGAGCTCGGCCTTCTCGCCGGCTTCGTCGTACGTGATGTCGTCGATGATCCGGACGCCGTGCCCGAGCCGGTCCGCGCCGCACCACTGGATCGCCTGCCAGATCGACGGCAGACCGAACGCCTCGCCGGCGTGGATGGTGAAGTGGGCGTTCTCCCGCTGCAGATACTCGAACGCGTCCAGGTGCCGGGTGGGCGGATACCCCGCCTCCGCGCCGGCGATGTCGAACCCGACCACCCCGGCATCGCGGTACGCCACCGCGAGCTCCGCGATCTCCATCGACCGCGCCTTGTGCCGCATCGCGGTCAGCAACTGCCGGGCGACGATCGGGCGCTCGGCGGTCGCCATCCCGTGCTCGAACCCCTCGCCCACCGCGTCCACCACCTGCTCCAGCGTCAACCCGGCGGTCAGGTGCTGCTCGGGCGCGTACCGCACCTCCGCGTACACCACCCCGTCCGCGGCCAGATCCTGCACGCATTCACTGGCCACCCGCTTGATCGCCTCAGCGTTCTGCATCACCGCCACCGTGTGATCGAACGTCTCCAGATACCGCTCCAGCGACCCCGAGTCCGCCGACTCGACGAACCACGCGCCCAACTCACCGGCATCAGTCCGCGGCAGCTTGTGCCCGATCTCCCGGGCCAGCTCCACCACCGTCCCCGGCCGCAACCCACCATCCAGATGGTCGTGCAGAAGAACCTTGGGCGCCGCGTGCAGCTGTTCCGGGGTGATCATCCCGCCATAATCGCAGCCAACCCCCCACAACCGGGTGACTTCCCGGCTTCAGGCCGTCAGGCCGCGTGGATTTTGAAGACCGGGACGCCGGGGGCGATGTGGTGGAGGGTTTCCTCCGGGGAGTTCTTGGTGACGTCGCCGCTGAAGAAGGCGCCTACTTCCCAGGACCACTTCTTCAGGTAGAGGCGGAGGACGTCGGTCTTGTCGGGGTCGGCGACCTCTTCGGCGCGGAAGGTCTCGACGGTGCGGCCGAGTTGGAGGCGGCCCTCGGGGTTCGCGCGGAGATTGCGGACCCACTGGGTGTGGCCGCGCGGGGCGACCAGGTAGCGCTGGCCGTCGAGGACCAGGAGGTTGACCGGGGTGCTGCGCCAGTCGCCGCTCTTGCGGCCCCGGACGGAGAGGACGCGGCTGCCCATCAGGCTGATCCCGAGCTTGGTCAGGCGGGCCACGATCCGGTTGAAGACCCGCATGCTGCCGTCGCCGGCGGTGATCACGCGCTTGTTGTCGTAGGTCTGCTTGTACTCCGGCATCGTCGTACCCTTCGTCGATTGCGAGAGCGGTGCTCTCTGTTGTGATCAGTGAACACGGAAGCGGTGCTCACTGTCAAGAGCACTGCTCTCGGTTTTATGGCAGACTGCTGTCATGAACGCCGGACGCACCGCACGAGAGAGAGCCCGGGCCGAGCTGACCGACGAGATCAAGGTCGCCGCCCGGCGGCAGCTCGCGATCGAGGGAGCCGAGCGGCTGTCGCTCCGCGCGATCTCCCGGGAGCTGGGCATGGTGTCCTCGGCGCTGTACCGGTACTTCCCGAGCCGGGACGACCTGCTGACCGCGCTGATCATCGACGCGTACGACGCTCTCGGCGCGGCCGCGGAGTCGGCAGCGGCCGCGAAGGACGACGCGCATCCGGCGGACATCTGGCTGGCTGTGTGTCGCGCCGTCCGCGAGTGGGCGCGGGCGCATCCGCACGAGTACGCGCTGATCTACGGGTCGCCGGTCACCGGATACAAGGCGCCGCAGACGACGGTGCAACCCGCCAGCCGGGTGCCGATTCTCATGCTGGGGATCGTCAGTCGCGCACAGGCCGAGGGGTCGCTCGCGTCGCTGGACAACGCTCCTGAGCCCACCGGCCGACTGGCCGAGCAGGTGGACGTGCTGGCCGAACTGGCGCCGGGGGTACCGCGGAAGGTGCTGCTGCGGGTCGCGATCGTGTGGACGCAACTCTTCGGGATGATCAGCTTCGAGCTCTTCGGCCAACTGGTCGGCACGATGGATCCGGCCGACGACTTCTTCGCTGAGGCCAGCCAGCAAATGGCCGCCTACATAGGCCTCAGGTAAAGGCCTTGGGGAGCGGGAGGGTCACGGCGTGTTCCACGCGGTGGACGTAGGTGTCGCGCGGGATGGAGACGGCGCCGAGGGTGGCCAGGTGGTCGGTGACCCATTGGATGTCCAGGACGCGCTCGGCGGCGTAGTCATCGTCCAGTTGCTCGATCAGCCCGGCGACGGCTGCTTTCGAGCCATCCGTCTTGTGGTGGAACATCGACTCGCCGGCGAACAGTCCGCCGATCGCGACGCCGTACAGACCGCCCGCGAGTTCGTCACCGTCCCACGCCTCGACGGAGTGCACCCAGCCGAGCCGATGGAGTTCGGTGTACGACGCGATGATGCCCCGGTCGATCCAGGAGCCGGGGCGCCGCGGGTCGGCGCAGGCGCGGATGACCTGGTCGAAGGCGGTGTTCACCCGGATCTCGAACTTGTTCCGTGCCCGCCGCATCGACCGCGACGGACGGTAGCCGGCCACCTCGATCACCCCGCGGTCGACCGGTGACCACCAGAGCAGCGAACCGCGGTGGTCGGGCATCGGGAAGAGCCCACGCCGGTACGCCGCCAGCACGGTCCCCGGCTGGAGATCCGCCCCGCCCGCGACGATGTCACTCGCCCCGGCAACCGCCACCGGCGGAAAGTCCCACACAGAAGCAGCTGGCTCAACAGGCACACCACCATCCTGGACCACGCCTCCTCACCCAGCACGACGGCCCACCCCGACCAGGTCCGGGGACACCAGGGGTTTCTCCCGAGTGGCGGGGTTCGTGGGGCCACGTAGAGTTGAAGCACGCCCAGCTCCGACGCGGGGGAGGGCGGGAAGGAGCACCGTGGCCGGAGTAGCCAGGTTCGTCGCGAGCAGTCTCGCGCCCGCCGCACAGCGATTCGCCCCGCAGGCCGCGGCGGGTGTGTTGCGTCAGGTTCTCGAGGTCGCGATCGACGGATACCAGCGGTTCCCCGGCGCCGAGCAGGTCGCCGAGGCGAAGCTGGCCAAGTCGTCGGGTGACGCCCAGCTGGCGATCGACGCGGTGATCGACCAGCACATCCGGCTGGCCGGCGTCCAGGGCTTCGTCACCAGCATCGGCGGACTCGTCACGCTCCCGGTCGCACTGCCCGCGAACCTGACCGGCCTCGCCATCGTCCAGGCCCGGATGGTCGCCGCGATCGCGCACCTGCGCGGGTACGACCTGGGCGACCCGCGCGTCCGCACCGCGGTGATCACCTGCATGCTCGGCGAGGACGGCGTCACCGACCGGCTGAAGAAGTCGAGCCTGCCGACGTCCCCGCTCGCGATCGCGACCGCACCGGTCTTCGACCCGGAGCTGGACCGCCAGGTCTCCGGCGAGGTGGTCGGCGAGTTGATCGCGCGGATCAGCGGCAAGCGGATGGCCCTCACCGTCACCCGTCGCATCCCACTCCTCGGCGGTGCGGTCGGCGCCGGGGTTGATGGCTGGGTGACGTACCGGATCGGTGAATACGCCGACAAGAGCCTCGTCCGTCGCATCCGCCGCCCCATCGAGCCGTGAGCGCAGTACGACGCGCACCTCGGCATGGGTGGTGACAACGACGTGGTAGCGCCGTTCTGGGGGCCGACGCTTGACTGTCCGGAGCCGCTGAAGCTGGCGGAGTTCTACCAGCGCGTCGCGGGTGGCGAGTTGGCCGTCGTCCACGAGAGCTTCGTGGAACTGCGGTTCGACAGCTTCAGCATCGGTTTCCAGCGAGATCTCAACTATCGCGCGCCGACCTGGCCGGATCCCCGGGTCCCGCAGCAGTGTCACCTCGACTTCAGCACGGCCGATCTCGACGGCGAGCAGGCTCGCGTCATCGCGGCCGGCGCGACGCCAACCGCCGTACAGCCGGAGCCTTCCGTGTTCCGCGTCTTCCTCGACCCGGCCGGCCGTCCGTTCTGCCTGACCACCTGGCGCACCCCGGCTGGTCCAGCTGAGTCCCGCTGAGCGTCGGAAACTGTCGGTGGCGGCCGTCAGGATGGGTTCGTGACTGATCGCCGGGCTGAGCTCGGGGAGTTCCTGAAGGCGCGGCGCGCCCGGGTGTCCCCCGAGGAAGTCGGCCTGCCGGCGGGCGGGCGACGTCGTACGCCGGGACTGCGCCGCGAGGAGCTCGCCCAGCTCGCGGGTGTCGGCGTCACTTGGTACACCTGGCTCGAGCAGGGCCGGCCGATCAACGTCAGTGGCCAGGTTCTCGACGCCGTCGCGACCACGCTGCGGCTCAGCTCGATCGAGCGCGAACACCTGTACCGGCTGGCCGAGGCGACCCCGGCGCGCCCACCCCGCGCGAGCGCCTGTGCGAACGAGGTCGTCTTCACCGAGATCCTCACCGCACTCGACCCGCTGCCCGCGGTGATCACGAACACCCGGTTCGACATCGTCCAGCCGAACCAGGCCTTCAGCGACCTCTTCCACGACTGGCACACGCTGCCCTGTATCCACAAGAACCTGCTCTGGTGCCTGATCACCGAGCCACGCGCCCGGCAGCAGCTACTCAACTACGACGAGGAAGTGCCGTATCTGGTCGCCAGGCTGCGATCGGCGTACGGCGAACACCTCGGCGACCCCGACTGGGAGACCGACCTCGAGCGACTGCGGAAGCTGAGCCCCGAGTTCAGCCACCTCTGGTCCCGCCACGAGGTCGCCGCCTGCACGCCACGCCCGCGGCACATCCGCCACCCGATCGCCGGCGACCTCCACTTCACCGTCACCGAACTGGCCGTCGCCGCCCACCCCGACCTCCTCCTGTTCGTCGAAACGCCGGCCAACCAGGAGACCCGAGAGCGCCTGCCGCTCACTCGCCGGACCCTCGACCCAGCCGGCATCTGACCACCGCGGGCAGGTGGGCTGGCGTCACGAGGTTGGTGGGTCGGTGAGGGCGGCGATGAGGCGGCGCTCCTGTTCGTCGGTCCAGGTGGTCCGAAGGATCTGGGGCGTCAGGGACTTCAGTTGATCTACGGCCTTGTCGCCGTCGACCACGGTTCTGATCACCAGCAGGAGTGCCGCATGGCCGGGGGTCAGGGTGTCTCTGAGGTCGCGGACGAACTTGGCGTTGAGGATGCCGGCCGAGACCTTGCCGCCGACGGCGCCCGCGGCCGCGCCGACCGCGGCCGAGAGCAACGGGATGAGCAGCATCAGCCCGATCAGGCCGCCGCTGGCCGCACCGGCGACAGCTCCGGCGGCGGTCAGTCGGAGCGGCTGGACGAGTTCGATCTCGCCGTCGTCGCGCCGGTAGGCGACCGCGGCGCCACCGAGTTCGAGGGCGCCTTGGGCTTCGAGCTCGGTGGTACGGCGGAGTGCCTCTTCCGCCCGGTCGCGGTTCGGGAATCCGAGGACGATCAGGTCGGTCATGCGTCCGCTCCCTTCGGCGTATGGGTGGCGCGGTAGTCGTGGATGGGGCGGTAGCGGTCGTAGAGCATCGTCAGGATGCTGAACAGGAAGACGAAGAACAGCGTGTCGACCAGCGCCAGGTCGCCGCGGCGCAACAGCAGGTCGGCGACGGTGACGAGCACGATGTTGGTCGCGAACACGACGGCGAACGAGATGGCCGCCGAGTCCCAGGACCGGCCGCGCCGGGCCGACCAGAGCCCGATCGCGGAGTTGATGACCGCGAAGAAGGCGATGCTGACGAAGATCTGCAGACTGCTCGCCCGGACCCCCGGCAGCACGTTGCCGTAGATCACGCTGATCAGCCCGATCAGGAAGATCTTCTCCACCGCCGCCAGGTCGAAGACCTTGCGGTGCGCGGCCTGGAACGCCGCCCGCTCATGCGCCTCGTCGATGGCGGTCGGCAGCGGGTCGGCGCTGAGCTTCCAGGTCCAGTCCGGCTGCGGCAACCGCGGGCGGACGACGAACAGCACGACCACGATCAGCCCGAGTACGGCGACCGCCAGCAACGGACCGAACCAGCTCGTGTCCGCGATCAGGTCGGTGACGTCCAGTTGGGCGATGTGGATCCAGTACTCCTGTGGCAGTTTGACGACGACCCAGATCGCGCCCGCGAGGAACGCCCAGAACGCGAACCCGAAGCGCGCCGGGTTCCACCGGGACCGGATCGCCTCGTAGGCGATGAAGAAGTACTCGAACGTGTTCGGGAACAACAGCAGCAGGAACCGGGCGCCGGACAGCTCGAACGCCACCACACCGACCTGCCGGAAGAAGAACAGGAACCGGCTGATGCCGACCGCCGCCTGGCTGGTCCAGTTGCGCAGGCTCGCCAGGTAGGCCACCGACAGGTAGAACACGTCCATCGCCTTGTCGTAGCTCTGGTAGAACGGCGGGTCGAACCCGAACGCCTGGAAGATCGTCTGGTCGACACCGTCGAGCACCAGGCAGCACACGATCGCGGGCAGCGGGTACCGCGGGATGAGCAGCGGCAGCGCGAACCGCGCCAGGACTACGCCCCAGAACACCACGTCAACGCTCATCGCACCCCCGGCCCAGTCCTCCGACGGTAGCGGACCAACCCCACCACTGCCGACAGTTCACCTCGGGTACGACGCTCAGCCGGGGGGCCGATGCGCCCCGACTGGCCAGCCGGACGTTGGGGTCAGCCAGGCGCCGAGTCAGCCGGCTACGGCTTGGACTACGCGGCTCGCGGACGGCTTGCCTAGTTGGTCTGCCATCCAGACGCTCGTGGCGACCAGCTTCTCGAGGTCCACGCCGGTCTGGATGCCCAGACCGTCGAGTTGCCAGACGAGGTCTTCGGTGGCGAGGTTTCCGGTGGCGCTCTCGGCGTACGGGCAGCCGCCCAGACCGCCGGCTGAGCTGTCGACGGTGGTGACACCTTCGCGGAGGGCGGTCAGCGTGTTGGCGAGCGCCTGACCGTAGGTGTCGTGGAAGTGCACAGCCAGCTTGTTCACACCCACTCCGGCCGCGCCGAAAGCCCCGATCAACGCGGTCACCTGCCCCGGCGTCGCCACCCCGATCGTGTCGCCGAGAGAGAGCTCGTGGCAGCCGAGGTCGACCAGGCGCGCACCGACCTTGACCACCTGATCGATCGGTACGTCGCCCTCCCAAGGGTCGCCGTAACACATCGAGACATACCCGCGCACGGTCAGCCCTTCGCCCAGCGCCCGCTGGACCGTCGGCGTGAACATCGCGAACTGCTCGTCGAGCGTCGAGTTCAGGTTCTTCGCGGCGAACGTCTCGGTCGCACTCGCGAAAATCGCGATCTCACGGACATCGGCGGCCAGAGCGCGATCGAGACCGCGCTCGTTCGGGACCAGAACAGGCGCGCGAACGGCGTCCGGAAGGTCGAGCGCAGCCAGCAGTTCGGCAGCGTCGGCGAGCTGCGGCACCCACTTCGGGTGCACGAAACTCGTCGTCTCGACCGTCGTCAACCCGGTATCGACCAGCCGGTGGATGAACTCCGCCTTGACCGCGACGTCCACGATCGCCGACTCGTTCTGCAACCCGTCGCGCGGACCGACCTCGTAGATCGTCACCCGCTCGGGCAGCCCGTCGGTCCTCACCAGCTGCGGCTTCCGCATGTATGTCGCCTCCGTCGCGTCCGTGATCGAGCCTGCGCAGGGGTCTCCTCCACAATGGCTCGTGATGACAACTTTGGCTGACATTCTGCGCGGGATCGAACGCGGGGTCTTCCCCGCCCCGGACCTCGGCATCACCGTCGTACCTGCACCATCCCCGCGCGAGGTCTGCGTGGTGTCGTTCACCGGGCACATCGTGATCGCCGCGGATGTCGACCCGGCCTGGGTCGCCGAGCGGGTCCCGCCTGGCGACCTCTCCGCCCCAACGAACCCGCCGTTCCTCTCGGCGCTCGAGGAAGTCACCGGCCGACGGGTGAACGCGCTCGACGCGATGCTGCTCGCGCCGGCCCTGACCGATCCAGGCGAACGCGCCGCGGCAACCGCCGGTCTCACCGAACTCACCGACCACGACCACCCACGCGTCGAACGGGCGTGGCGGTATCGCGACGACGTCCGGGTGTACGTCGACGAGTACGGCGGCCTGGTGCTGACGGGACGGGGGTTGGCGGATCGCATCGAGTGCGCGATCGAGGTACCCGACGACTCCCGGGGCAAGGGCCACGGCCGTCGCCTCGCCCGAGCCGCCCGCGCACTGATCCCGCCGGATGCGCACATCTGGGCCCAGGTCACGCCTGGTAACGCCGCGTCCTTCCGCACCTTCCTGGCGGCCGGCTACAAACCCGTCGGCTCCGAAGCCCTCCTGGTCGACTGACACCACCAGTTTCCCAGCTGATCGTTGCTCTAGGCATCCAATGACGAGCACGCCCGGCGAGAATCCACAGCTGTGGATAACCTGGGGATAGTTGCCTGCGGCCCCTTCGGGCGAATGGCGGGTGTTCACACCGGCGTCGCAAAGGTTTGCGTGCCGGTTCAGGACCTGCGGTGGTAGGTGTGGGGTTCGTTGGCGTAGTGGTTGCCCCGGTAGAGGCCGTGGATGATCTCGGCTTCGTAGCCGTCGAGTTCGGGCATGCCGAGTTCGCGGGCGATCTCGAGCTCGGCCTGGGCGTCGTACGGGATGCGGACGAACTGGATCGAGAACGGCGCCGGGTCGGGTGAGTCCGGGACGCCTTCGAGGATCACGTAGACCGGGGTCGGGTCGTCCAGGCTGTTGCCGACCGAGCCGATGTTGAACAGGGTGCGGCCGAGATCGACCTCGTAGAACGGGTCGTGGGTGTCGGCGTAGCCAACGACGTTGGGGATCGGGCCGTCGCCGGTGGCCTCGGTGTTCGCGAACAGCTCGACGTACTCGGCCTCGTCGTGGTCGAACCGCACCCGCCGGTGCACGCTCGTCGACGACGCGTGGAACAGGCGGATCTGCCGGCCGCTGAACAGGAAGTCGTGGCAGAACGGGAGGTTGCGCAGCCAGGTCCACTGGTCCTCGCGCAGTTCCTTCTTCCACCAGCGCAGCGCTTCGGAGTCGTGCTCGCGATCCGGGTCCGGCAGGAAGTCGTCCCAGTTGCCGAGGATGTTGACCTCACACAACTCCCGGCACCGATCCACCGCCGCCTGACCGCGCGGACCCTTCCCGACGTAGTCGCCCAGGTTGAAGATCCGCTCGATCCCACGCCTCTCGATATCCGCCAGCACCGCCTCGAGTGCGGTCAGGTTCCCATGAACGTCCGAAATCAGTGCGATCCGCTCCAGCCCCATAGCCGTCATGCTGTCATCCTGTCCCACCCCACCGACAACGCTTTTCACCGCGGCCGACCGTCAGGTGGGCGACTGACGGCAGGACCTGCTGACTATCGGCTGCCGCTGGGCCCGGCTGGCTCGGGGATGCGTTCCTGGGCGGCCGAGCTGGAGGTGGATTGAGATCTCGGCGGACGTGAGCGCGAACCGCCACGGGCCATCGGCCCGAACTTCGTGGTCGGGGTGATCGAGCCACCTCCGGATTCGCCGGCTGAATGCGCCGCGGCACCGGCCACCCCACCTGCGACCTTTCGGGCTCCGTTGACGGCTGCTCCCGCGGCGACGAGCCCCGCGCTGGCGGCAGCTCCGACTCCGATGGCACCCGACGCACCGCCCCCGCCTGACGCACCCCCGCCTCCACCCGACGAACCGCGGGATCCGAGACCGAGGGACGAGCGGCCGATGTTGATCGCGCCGGTCGCCATCCCGCCCGGGTCAGCGACCGAACTCCCCATCCCCGAACTGCCACCGGCGACCGAGGCGGTCACCGGAACCATGAACCGAAGCAGCGCCGGCAACGCGAAGATCGCGAGGAACAGCATCATCAGACCGGTCGTGGTCTGCACGAAGCTGTTGCTGGACTGCCCGACACCCAGCTCGTTCATCTTGATCGCGGCCGCGTAGATGAGGGCGGCGGCCGGCTTGTACGCGATGAATCCCAGCGCCCAGCCGCAGTACTTCTTGAACCAGGCCTTGCCCATCTCGGTGTTGGTCGCCGCGGCGGCGAGTGGGAACGTCCCGGCCAGCAGAATCAGCATCGCCGAACGGATCACCATCAGCACGACCTGGATCAGCGCCGCCATGATCACCGCCACCCCGGCGAACATCATGATGAGACTCGCCACGTGGTTGCCGGACGCCATCCCCAGACTGCCTTGCATCACCAGCTCACCGAGCGCGCTGGACAAGGTCTTGTCGTCGGGATGCGCCGATCGGACGATGTGCAGCGAGAGCTCGTCAGACCACTCGACCAGCAGCTGCATGGTCGCCGTACCAGCCGCGCTCGCGGCGACGAACACCAGCACCGCCTTCAGCAGATCCTGCAGTGGTTGGGCGCGCTGCTCCCACGCGAGCCGCATCCCCGCGATCAGCACGGCGATGGTGAAGACGACCCCGGAGATCCACAGGACGTTGCCCTGCAGGAAATCGACCATCTCGCTGTTCTGCCGACCGGAGCCACCCGCGTCGGTCACCAGCGTCGGGCTGGGCTCCTCGATCCAGAACGTCGCGATGGCGTTGATGCCCTCCATCGCCGCCTGACCGATGCTCGCGCTGACTTCCTTGAGGGCGTTCGTGGCGACAGCATCGAAGCCGTTGGTGACGTGGCAGGCCACATCCGTCGGTAAACACATCAGACACCACTCCAAGCTACGAAGTCGTTGAGGTTGCGGTGCTGGGCGAAGGGGCTGCCTACGGGCTGACCCGGCGGGGGTGGTTGGAGCTGCCAGTCGTCGTGGTGCCAGACGAGGGTGAGGGTGATGCTCATGTACGCCGACTCGACCGGGAGCGCGAGCATGATCGTGGCTCGGTCCTGGCCGGCGTCGAGGACGCGGTACCCGGCCAGTTGGGTGACCGCAGAGTCGGTCGACGGCTCGTCCTTGCGTAGCTCGCGGATGAGCGCGTCGGTGTTGGGGCCGGGCAGCATGAGCTTCTGGACGGTGGGGATGGCTTGGCGCTGGTCGGCCAGGGCTGCGACTGCGCTGTAGGCGGCGAAGACGGCACCGCTCGGGGACTGGGCGAAGCAGTGGCGGAAGCCGTCCGGGTCGGTCTTGGCCGGGCCGTTGGCGGTTGAGCGAGGTACGACGACCCGGCGGCTGACCTCCCAGCCGTCGACGGACGGCGGCTTCGTCGGGATGGTCTGGTCGCCCGCAGGGAGAGCGCACGCGCGGCCGGCGACCGGACTGGACTCTGCGGCCGGGATCGCTGGCCGAGCAGGCGAAGTGGTCTGGGCCGGTTCACTGGTGTTCGCGACCTGCGTCGTACCAGCGGAGGCATCGGAGGGGTCCGAGGTCAGGCCGGTGATGAGGAGCAGGGCGCCGCAGAGCAGGACTGCGCCGATGACGATGCACGCGGCGATGAAACCGCGGCCGAAGGGTGACTGGTCCTCGTTCTCGTTCATGCGCTCCCCGATCCGTTGGTCGAAAACCTCACGGCACAAGGCTGGCAAAGACCGCCCGATCGCCGCGGAAGTTATCCACAGGGCCCTGGTCGGCCGCCGGAGCGGGGCCGGGTTACGCTCGGGATGTTTGCGTTTGAGGATCGATCTGTAGCCGAAAGGTCACCCCGTGTAGCGAAGTGACCTAGTCAGCTAATAGAGTCCGCGCATGACCATCGCGCCTTCGCTTTGCTCGCCCCTAGCGCTCGCCGATGCAGAACCCACTCGCGCCGCCGAACCCTGGGAAAGCGACGTGATCAGCGCGTACGGCCTGCTGCGTGAAGCAGCGGCCGAACTCGATCACCTGATGCGTCATTCCCTCAAGCGCAGTGGTCTGCAAATGGCAATGTTCGAACTGTTGCTGCGGCTGGCCCGCAGCCACGGCGAGAAACAGCGTCTTACGTCCCTTGCCCGGGAGTTGACCGTCACCACCGGCGGCATCACCCGGCTGGTCGACCGCGCCGAAAACCTCGGTCTGGTACGCCGGGAGCCCTGTCCCGACGATGCCCGCGGTTCGTTCGCGGTTCTCACCGAGGAGGGGAAGCGGCGGCTGCGCGAAGCACTGCCGGATCACCTCCTGGAGATCGACAGCCTGTGGATGTCCCAACTGGCCGACGAGCGGGAGGTCGTGCTCGGCAAGCTTCGCCGGGTTCGCGACAACGCTCGCCGCTGGCCGAACGGCCGGCCGAACCTGGGGCCGATCACGCCCGACCGGATCTGAATCAATCCGACAACTGAACACTTCGCATTACCCGCGACTAACGGATGGGGCGCTCGACTGGTGTCGGGCGCCCCGCCGCGTAATCGTTGAGAGGTGAACCAAGCCGATCAGGTCCCCGGAACCACCCGCCGCCAAGCTGTTGACGAAGCAGGCCGCGGCGGGGACGGCACCGGTCGCGCTGAGAACGGCTCAAATGAGACCCGGCGGGATCCGACGTGGTGGCGAGGCGCTGTCGGCGGAGTGCTGGCCGCGTTGGCCGGGTTGGCGGCCGGGAGTGTGGTCGCCGGCCTACTCGGGACGCGGCAGACGCCTGTGGTCGCGATCGGCTCCGCGTTCATCGACCGGGTGCCGCCGTGGCTGAAGGATCTGGCGATCGCCTGGTTCGGCACCAATGACAAGACCGCCCTGCGGGTCGGCATCCTGATCGTCCTGCTCGTGCTCGCCGCAATCGGCGGCGTTCTCGCGGTACGACGCTACTGGGCCGGCGCGCTGATCACCGTCGTACTGGCCGGACTGGCAGTTGCCGCGGCCGCGACGAGGCCGGACAGCGGCCAGACGGGCTTCCTCCCGTCGGCGGTCGCCGGGATCACGGCCTTGCTCATCCTCAGACTGTTCTCGCGGCGACTCGAGCCGCTCCTTGACTTCCCTGACGACGGCACCAGCCGCCGGGGCTTCCTGCAACTGTCGGCCGGCGTCGCCATCGGTACCGCCGCAGTCGGCGCACTGGGACGGATCGCCGGCGGCAATCGCGCCGCCGTCGCCGACGCCCGCGCGGCGCTCGACCTCCCGAAGCCCCCGACGCTGGATCCGCCGGCCGGAGTCCAGGCCGACGGCGCGACGCCGTGGGTGACGCCGAACGACGACTTCTACCGCATCGACACCGCTCTCTCGGTACCGCAGATCCTGCCGTCGGACTGGAAGCTGCGCATCCACGGCATGGTCGATCGCGAACTCGAGCTGACCTACGACGACCTGCTGAAGCGTGAGGTCATGCACAAGTGGGTCACCCTCACCTGTGTCAGCAACGAGGTCGGCGGCGACCTGATCGGCAACGCACTCTGGTCCGGCGTCCTGCTCAAGGACCTCCTCACCGAGGCCGGTCCGTCCACGGACGCGGATGCGATCAAGTCGACGTCCAAGGACGGGTTCACCGCCGGTACGCCGCTCAGCACGCTGCTCGACGATCGGCAGTCGATGCTCGCGTTCGCGATGAACGGTCAGCCGCTGCCGGTCGAACACGGGTTCCCGGTGCGGATCGTCGTACCAGGGCTGTACGGGTATGTGTCGGCGACCAAGTGGCTGACGGATATCGAGGTGACTCGGTTCGACCAGTTCGACGCGTACTGGACGCCGCGTGGCTGGTCCGAGCTCGGGCCGATCAAGTTGTCGTCGCGGATCGACGTACCGTTCGGCAAGAAGGTGACCGCGGGTCCGGTGACCGTGGCCGGGGTCGCGTGGGACCAGCACGTCGGGGTGTCGAAGGTCGAGGTCCGCGTCGATGGTGGCCCTTGGCAACAGGCAACGCTGGCCGCGGACGCGTCGATCGACACCTGGCGGCAGTGGCACTGGACCTGGCAGGCGCCGCGGGGCAATCACGTCCTGCAGGTACGGGCGTTCGACGCCAAGGGCAACCCGCAGATCGAGGCGTCCGCACCGCCGGCCCCGAACGGCTCGACCGGCCTGCACACGGTGAACGTGCCGGTCGACTAGCTGGTCACTGCCGACAGCACCATCGGCAGGAAGGTGTGCTCGAGCGACCCGGCCGGGACCTTCCGAGGCTCCAGCAGGCTCTGTGAGCGCGCGCCCTCGTGCAGGGCGATCACCACCCGGACGAACTGCTCGGGCGGGACGCTGAAGGTCAGTCCGCCGGTCTGACCGATCTCCTCCACCAACTGCGTCAGCCTGGCCCGAAACAAGGCCCGCTGCTCGTTGAGCGCCCGCGCCGCCTCCGGGTTGCGCAGCGCGTGCAGGGTGAACTCGGTCGAGACGAGATGCCAGCGCCGCTGGTCCGGCGCGGCCTCGTCGAGCAGCCCGAGGACGGCGTCGAGCAGTGTCACCGGTTGATCGGCCAACTCCGGCAAGAGCTCGCTGATCTGCTCGATCAGGCGGTCCGTGGTCGCCTGGAACAGTGCGATGACCAGCTCGTCCTTGGAGGCGAAGTTGGAGTAGAACGCGCCGCGGGTGAACCCGGCGCGGTCGCAGATGTCCTCCACCGACGCGCCGTGGAACCCGCGCTCGGCGAAGACGTCGAGGGCGCCTTCGAGCAGGCGGGCCCGGGTGTTGGAGCGGCGGCGTTTGGGCGGTTCCATAGCAGTAGGATACAGTTCTGTATTGAATACACAACCGTATTGAACAGGGAACTGGAATGGAGCTCGAGGCCACCGGGATCAGCGTGCGCGGACCTCACGCGCAGATGCTCGACTCGACGTCGGTGCGGGTCGCTGATCATCAACTGGTGTTGCTGGCGGGCTATCCGGGTCCTGGGCACGTGGCCGCGTCACTCGGGCTGTCTGGTCGTCTCCGCCCTGACACCGGTCAGATCCGGCTGGACGGGAAGGCAGACGCCGGTCTGCTTCGTCGGCAGGTCGCAGTGGTCGACACACCCGGGATCACCGAGCCGGACGACGCTCTACCGGTTCAGGCCGTCGTCGGCGAGGAGCTGGCGATTGCCGGCCGCAAGGCTGGTCGCAAGGCGGTGCTGGAGTGGCTGGAGAAGCATGAGGCGGCTGCGCACGCCGGGAAGCGGTTCGAGCACCTGCCGGTCGCTGCACGCACCCGACTGCTCGCTGAGCTCACAGTGGCGAGGTCTGACGTCAAGGTGGTCATCCTGACGATGCCGGACCGGCACGGCGGAGATCCACACGAGTGGTACGCCGTCGGCCGCGACCTGGCGTCCCGCGGGTACGGCGTGATCATCACCTGCGCAGACGCGTCAGCAAGGCTGCTCGGCGTACCGGCCGCCCAGTTGGGTTCGAAGGACCAACCGGATCCAGTGCAGGTAGCCGCAGCCGAGCCCATCACCCCCATCGAGGCAGCAGAACTTGTAGAGGAGCAGTCGGCGTGACCGCGGTTCGGATGGCATTGAGTGAACTGCGGCGGTTGACCGCAGGGCGGTTGCCGAAGCTTGCTGTGGTCGCATTACTACTCGTGCCGGTGCTGTACGGCGGCCTCTACCTCTACGCGAACCACGACCCCTACGGCCGGCTCGACAAGATCCCCACCGCGGTCGTGGTCGAAGACGCGGGTACGACGCTCTCCACCGGCGAGAAGCTGGACGTCGGCCCGCAGGTGGCTGAGGAGCTGGTGAAGTCGAAGAGCTTCGACTGGCATCAGGTCGACCGGTCGGAGGCGACGGCCGGTGTGTCGGACGGCAAGTACGAGTTCGCCCTGGTGCTGCCGAAGTCCTTCTCCGCGGACCTCGCGTCGAGCGCGGAGTTCACGCCCCGGCAGGCGAATCTCGAGCTGCTCACCAACGACGCCAACAACTACATCGCCCACACGATCGCCAACCAGGTCGTCGCCCAGGTCACCAAGACGGTCGCGTCACAGGTGAGCGAGACCGCGGCAAGCAAGTTGCTGGCCGGCTACAGCACGATCCACACGCAGGTCAGTCAGGCAGCCTCTGGCGCAGCGCAACTCCAGAGTGGTCTAACGACTGCGGCGAGCGGTGCGGCCAAGCTCCAGACCGGTGCGACTCAGCTCAACACCGCGCAGAAGCAGCTCTCCGCCGGGGCGACCAAGCTTGCGACCGGTGCCACGACAGCATCGCAAGGCGCCAGTGAGTTGGCCGCCGGCGCCAACAAGCTGGACAACGGTCTGAGCACTCTCCAGCAGAAGACGGCAACGCTCCCCCGGCAGACCAAGACCCTGGCGGCCGGCGCCGATCAAGTTGCTGACGGCAACGAGAAGGTCGCGACCGCGGGCCGCGAGGTCGCGACCGCGTCCAGCACGCTGGTGAAGGACCTGAGCACCCTCGACGCCGGTCTGGCCACCCGACTCAAGGCGCAGGGATTCACCCAGACGCAGATCAACCAGGTGCTGACCGAGACGGCCAAGCTGCGGGCACCCGTCGTACGTGCGAACACGAAGGTCCAGTCGACGTCCAAGCAGCTCAACCAGCTCGCGACCGGCGCCCGCAAAGTCTCCAACGGCGCCGCCGCACTGGCCAAAGCGACGCCAGCACTGACGAACGGAATCAGTACGGCGGCAAGCGGCGCACACCAACTGGACACCGGCGCCGGCCAGCTCAAGACCGGCCTGGCAAGCCTGCAGACGGGCGCACAGCAACTCGCCGCTGGTGAGAAGCAGGCAGTCACCGGACAGGGTCAGTTGCTCACCGGCATGAACAGCATGGCCACCGGAGTCACCCAGCTGAAGACCGGTGCGACCCAGCTGAACACCGGACTGGCCAACGGCGTCAAGCAGATCCCCAACCCGTCCGCCGACCAGCGCAAAGCCGTCGCCGAAACCCTCGGCGCACCCGTGACGCTTCAGAACGTCTCGCAGGCGACAGCCGACAGCTACGGCGCCGGTCTGGCTCCGTTCTTCCTCTGCCTGGCCTGCTGGATCGGGGCGTACGTCCTGTTCCTGCTGGTCCGGCCGCTGTCACCACGCGCGCTGGCCGCACTGCAGTCGCCGTTCCGGGTCGCTCTCGGCGGTTGGCTGCCGCCGGCCCTCTTCGGGGCGGTCCAGGCGACGCTGGTGTTCACCGCGGTGACACTCGGGCTCGGCATCGACGCGGCGCACCCGTGGCTGACCGTCGGCTTCCTGATCCTGACGTCGTTCACCTTCGTCGCGATCCTGCACGCGCTGTCCGCGTGGTTCGGCGCTGTCGGCAAGTTCCTCGGGCTGGTGCTGATGGTGATCCAGCTGGTCAGCGCGGGCGGCACGTTCCCGTGGCAGACGATCCCCGAGCCGCTGTACTTCTTCCACCACGCGCTCCCGATGAGCTACGCGATCGACGGCGTACGTCACCTCATGTACGGCGGACCCGTTGCATCACTCGGCCGCGACCTCCTGGTCCTCGCCGCCTGGTTCCTCGCCGCCTTGGCCGCTTCCACCTTGGCCGCCCGCAACCAACGCGTCTGGCCCGCCAAGAGGCTGGCGCCGGAACTCGCGCTCTAGCTGTTCATGAAGGCTGCGGTTTCGGTGAGGAGGCGGTTGGTGGTGGGCTGGTCGAAGAAGGTGATGAGGGCTTCGTAGGCGCCGGACTCGGCGGCGGACGGGTCGACGATGTAGCCGTAGTACCCGTCCGTGTAGCCGACCACCCGGGTGATCGGGTGCGTGCTGTCGGCCTGCAGGCAGGCGCCGTGCAGTGCGAACAGCTCGACCGGCAGGTTGACCCAGCACACGTCGCCCATGGTCACCACGCTGATCGGCAGCTCCAGCGCCTCCGGTAACGCGGCCTTCGCCATCAGCGACTGGCCTCGCGCCCCGTCCAGCCGGGTCTGCGCGATCCGGCCTGACGGGTCGTCCACACCGCTGCGGACCGCGCTCGCCGCCGCCGCAACAGTCGACGCCGCCTCCTCGGCCGGGGGCATGTCCCGGACAGCGAGGTTGATCGTCGTACGACGGATGGCCGGTGCTGACTGTGGTAGCTCCAGTCCGGGGCCGGCCAGCGCCTCACGGACCCGGGCCGCGAGCAGACCGCCCAGCCGGGCCACCTCCGCGGCACCACGGCCCTGGCGAGTGAAGCGTGGACTCACGTCACCCGCTGCGCCCTGGAGATACCCGACCACTGCAGGTGCCAGCTCGGCCCGGGCTGCTCCCGGCCAGTCGGCGGACCACTGCAGGTTCTCCGGGCCGTACGTCGTCGGGTGGCAGGCGAAGTCGAACAACACCGCCTCGAGCGAGCCCTCCAGCGAGTGCAGCGCCAGGATCCCGGCCGTGTTGTCGTGCGGGCCGTTCTTGCGGTGCCGGTTGGCGCCGACGCCGATCACCTCGATCGAACGCCAGGACGCCGTGACCGGCCGGCGAGGCAGCGAGGCGTTGGCGACCGCCCGGATCAGCGGCTCGTAGAGAGCGGGTTCGCGCTCGGCCGGGATCACCGGGTGGATCTCACCGGTCCACCCGGCCGGTCCGGAATGGGTGTGCGACGCGGACACCACGACGCGTGAGGGCGAGATGCCGGCTGCGCACCCGGCCGCGGCGGACAGCTCGGCGACGAGGTCCTTGCCCACGGCGATCGCGTCGAGGGTCAGCCAGAGCACGCCGGGGTCGTCCGCCGTACTGAGCCAGATCAGGGTGGCGCGCAATGGATCCGCGGTTCCGGTCGCGGGGCCGGTGCGGGCGGCATAGCCGTCCAGCCGGTAGCCGGGCGGTGGCGTGACGTCCAGAGAGGTCGCGGCCAGGAGGAGTTTGCTCACTTACTTACACGCTCCAGCGGTCGTGCCGGTGAAAACTTTCCGGTCCAGTCAAGATAGCCCGCCGGCGCCGGCGGAATCGAGGGGGGTGCCCCCGGTGTCGAGCGGTCAGGGGCGAGATCGAGTAGACCAATTCGGGGACATCGCGCTCGCCAGCCGGGTGGTGATGTGGGTCGGATTGGTGATCGCGGAGCCGACGACGACGGCGTGGGCACCGGCGTCGCAGACCGCGCGAACGTCTGCGGGTGCACTGATCCTGCCCTCGGCGACGATCGGGCAATCCACCGCGGCGGCAAGTCGGCGCACCAGTTCGACGTCCGGTCCGGTCGGCGTACCGCCCCCGGTGTAACCCGAGAGGGTGGTCGCCACGTAGTCGGCTCCGGCGTCGCGGGCGGCGAGACCCGCATCCAGAGTATCGACATCAGCCAGAATTGGTACACCCAGCTCGTGGTGGATCCGCTCGATCTGACGGCGTAGCGGCTGACCGTCGGGGCGCGGTCGGAGCGTGCCGTCCAGCGCGATCAGGTCGGCGCCGGCCGTGACGACGTCGACGGCCGACTCGAAAGTCGGGGTGATGAACACACCCGACGGGTCACCCAGTTTGTTGATGCCGATGATCGGCAAGGCCGTCACTGCCCGGATCGCGGCGACATGCGAGGGCCCGTTTGCGCGGATCGCGGCCGCTCCGCCCAGCTCGGCGGCACGCGCCATCAGAGCCATCAGCTCGGCGGAGTCGAACGGGTCCCCCGGGATGGACTGGCAGGACACCACCAGGCTGCCGGCCGGCAGCAGCATCACGATCGGCGATGGGTGACGATCAGGTCGGCATACGGCCCGGGCGGACTGGTTGCCAAGCGCTCAGCGCCGTCTAGGGAGGTGCCGGCCGCCGCGACGAGCTGGGCCCGGGGTGACACGGCTGCACGGACCGGATCCAGTAGCTGTTCGCCGGCTCCCGCGAACAGGCCGCCTACACACGCGACCGGCACAGCACTCCGGCCCGCCAGCGTCGCCACGGCCGCACCGATCGTCTCGGCGATGTCATGAGCGGCCCGTACGACGAGCTCCGCCGCGACCGGGTCGCCTTCGGCGGCACAGCGCAGTACCTCCGGGGCGAACCGTGCGACGTCGTCCACCAGCGTCGCCGACTTGTAGAGCGTCACCGGCTCCAGAGTGGTCTCCGCAAGCTTCGTCGCCGGACCACGCCCGTCCCGAGCCCGCTGTACGGCGACCAGCCCGGCGCGACCGATCGCGAACGCGCTGCCCGCGTCCCCGAACAGGTAGCCGTGCCCGTCGACCTTGTGCCAGGAGCCGTCGCGGTCCACGGCCAGGCAGACCAGTCCGGTGCCAGCAGCAACCACCACGCCGTAGCCGTCGGCCAGTGCACCCGCGTGCGCAGTCACCATGTCCTGGGTCATCCGCACCTCGTCGGCGTCCAGTACGTCGGCGATCCGCGCAGCAAGCTCGTCCGCGACCTCCCGCACCGGCGGGAACCCGGTCAGCCCGAGCGCGACGACTTCTGCAGGCTCAGCAAACTCTGCCGCGGCGGCAGCGGTGCGGATCGCCCCCAGCAGGTGCTCCGAGCTGCTCGGACCGTGCACATAGCCAGGCCCAGTTCCGACCCGTCCGCCGGGCACGACTCGAAGCCTCAGGGCAGACTGCCCACCGTCGATGGCGATGCTGCTCATGCAAGTGATTCCAGGAGGAGTCGGGGACGTGCTGTCGGGGCCTACTCTGGCGCTCCGGCCGCGTCACGTAAAGCGGCTCGACTAGACCACCTACGCCTCGATGTTCGACATGACGTGCTTGATCCGGGTGTAGTCCTCCAGGCCGTACATGGACAGGTCCTTGCCGTGGCCGGAGTGTTTGAACCCGCCGTGAGGCATCTCCGCGACGATCGGGATGTGGGTGTTGATCCAGACGCAGCCGAAGTCGAGGCGGCGGGCCATCCGCATCGCCCGGCCGTGGTCACGGGTGAAGACCGATGAGGCGAGGCCGTACTCGACTCCGTTGGCCCAGCGCAGCGCCTCGTCCTCGTCGGTGAACTGCTGCACCGTGATGACCGGTCCGAAGATCTCCTGCTGGATCGCCTCGTCGTCCTGGCGCAGCCCGGAGACCACGGTCGGCGCGTAGAAGTAGCCGTGGTCACCTACCGCGGTACCACCTGTCCGCAACGACGCGTGGTCGGGCAGCCGGTTGACGAAGCCGCCGACCCGCTCCAGTTGAGCCGCGTTGTTCAGAGCGCCGTACGCGACGTCGGGATCGTCGGGCAGCCCGGTCTTGGTGTCACGCGCCCGCTCGGTGATCGCGTCGACGAAGTCGTCGTGGATGCGCGGGCCGGCCAGCACGCGGGTGGCCGCGGTGCAGTCCTGGCCGGCGTTGAAGTACCCCGCGTCGGCGATCGCCTCCGCCGCCTTCTCCAGGTCCGCGTCGTCGAAGACCACCACGGGCGCCTTGCCGCCGAGCTCGAGGTGGGTGCGCTTCAGCTGCCGGGCCGCGGCCGAAGCCACCTCCATGCCGGCCCGAACCGATCCGGTGATCGCGACCAGCTGCGGGATCTCGTGGTCGACGAGGGCACGGCCGGTGTCCCGGTCACCGCAGACGACGTTGAACACGCCCGGCGGCAGGAACTCGTTGCACAGTTCGGCGAGCAGCACCGTCGATGCCGGGGTGGTGTCGCTCGGCTTGAGCACCACCGTGTTGCCTGCAGCGAGTGCAGGTGCGATCTTCCAGATCGCCATCATCAGCGGATAGTTCCACGGCGTCACCTGACCGACGACGCCGATCGGTTCGCGCCGGATGAACGACGTGTGGCCGGCCAGGTACTCGCCCGCCGACCGCCCTTCCAGCACCCGGGCCGCACCGGCGAAGAACCGCAACTGGTCTACACACGGCGGCACCTCGTCGCTCGCGGTGAGGGCCAGCGGCTTCCCGGTGTTGCGGCTCTCGACCTCGACGAACTCGTCGGCCCGCCGTTCCATCGCGTCCGCGATCTTCAGCAGCGCGAGCTGCCGCTCGGCCGGGGTGGAGTCGCGCCAGGTCTCGAACGCCCGCGCGGCCGCGGTCATCGCCTGGTCGACGTCCTCGGGTCCGGACAGCGGCGCCTTGGTGTAGACCTCACCGGTCGCCGGCGCGATCACGTCGTACGACGCTCCGCTGAGCGCGCCCACCGATTTGCCGTCCACGAGGTTCTTCAGCTCAGCCATGACAGTCCCTATCTCGTCGATTGATCACCGAAGACGCGTACGCCTTCGACATAGGTGGCCCGGACTCGTGCCTGTGCGATCTCTTCCGGCGGTCCGGTGAACGGGTCCCGGTCGAGGACGGCCAGATCCGCGAGCGCCCCGACCTCGATCCGGCCGGTCTCGTCCTCGTGGTTCAGCCACGCACTCCCCGATGTGTACGCCGCCAGCGCGGTCGCCAGGTCCAGCGCCTGCTCGGGCAGGAAGGCGTCCCGATCGCCCGGCGCCTTGCGGTTCACCGCCACATGTACGGCGGCCAGCGGGTCCGGACTCGACACCGGCCAGTCCGAGCCGGCCGCGAGCCGCGCGCCCGACCGGGCCAGCGTCCCGAACGGGTACTGCCAACCCGTGCGCTCCGGACCGAGGAACGGGATGGTCAGGTCGACCATCTGCGGCTCGTACACGGCCCACAGCGCCTGCAGGTTGGCGGTGACACCGAGCTTGGCGAACCGGTCCAGGTCGTCGGGATGAATCACCTGCACATGCGCGATGTGGTGCCGCAGGTCGCTGTCGCCGTTCTCTTTGAGCGCGGCCTCGAACGCATCCAGCGCCTCTCGAACTGCTCGGTCTCCGATGGCATGCACGTGGATTTGGAAGCCCTCAGCGTCGAGTTGGGTGACATGTCGTCCCAGCGCGACCGGGTCCACGAACGAGATCCCCGCGTTGGCGGTGCGACAACCGCAGCCGTCGAAATAGGGCTCGAGCATCCCGGCGGTGAAGTTCTCGGCGACGCCGTCCTGCATGATCTTCACGGCGCCGGCCCGGAACCGCGGGTAGCTCAGAGCGTCCCGTCGTACGACGAGCTCCGGGATCTGATCGGCGCCGCGGTCGCGCTCCCACCACAGCGCCCCGACCACCCGCGCTGTCAGCCGGCCGTCCCGGGCGAGTTCGACGTATGCCGGGGTCGCGTCGCCGATGTTCGCGTAGTCGCCGAGGATGGCGTCCTGCCAGCCGGTGATGCCCAGCGAGTGCAGGTGCGCCTGCGCGTCGAGCAGCGCGGCGACCAACTCGGCCTGGGTCGTCGGCGGGGCGAGCCGGCCGACGAGATCCATCGCTCCTTCGTGCAGGGTCCCGGTCGGCGCCCCGTCCGGACCACGCTCGATCCGTCCGTCCGGCGGATCCGGCGTCCGCGCGTCGACGCCGGCCAACTCGAGGGCCCGCGAGTTCACCCAGGCTCCGTGGTGGTCCGCGTTCACCAGGAACACCGGCCGGTCGGCGACCACCGTGTCCAGGTCGGCCGCCGCCGGTGCGCCACCGGGGAAGTCGGGCTGGTGCCAGCCGCCGCCGAGGATCCACGGCAGCTCCGGGTGCTCCCCGGCGTACCTCGCGATCTTCTCCTGGTACGCCGCCAGCCCCGACGCCGGCGAAAGGTCGCAGCGGGCCCGTTCGAGGCCGCCCTGCACCGGGTGGATGTGGGCGTCCACGAAGCCGGGCAGCACCAGACCACCCGCCAGGTCCACCACCTCGGTCCGCGGACCACGGAGCTCGCTCGGGTCCGCGGCGACCGCGGCAATCCGGCCCGCCCGGACGCCCACCGCCAGACCGGGCCGGTGGCGACGGCCGTCGAAGACCGAGCCGTTGACGAACAGGGTGTCCACCCCGTGACCTCCCGCTGTACGGATTCCGAATCAGATCTCGCCGTGGACTGATGGTATCGATAGAATATCGGCTACCTGGGCACGAAATCACTTGCCAGTGTGCATATTCGCAGGCAGGATGGCGAGCAACGGCCCGCCTGAGACGGAGGAACCACGATGCCGTCCGACACGCTCGACGCCACCGACTTCGCCCACCTGCAGCAGTCGGCGCGCGACCACCTGTGGATGCACTTCACCAGGATGTCGAGCTACCAGCAGGCCGAGGTCCCGGTCATCGTCCGCGGCGACGGCGTGTACATCTACGACGCGCACGGCAAGCGCTACCTGGACGGTCTGGCCGGCCTGTTCGTCAGCCAGCTCGGCCACGGCCGCACCGAGCTCGCCGAGGCGGCGGCCAAGCAGGCCGCGGAGCTGGCCTTCTTCCCGCTCTGGTCCTACGCGCACCCCAAGTCGATCGAGCTGGCCGAGCGCGTCGCCGGCTACGCACCGGGCGACCTCAACCGGGTCTTCTTCACCAGCGGCGGGGGCGAGGCGGTCGAGTCCGCCTGGAAACTCGCCAAGCAGTACTTCAAGCTCACCGGCAAACCCGGTAAGCACAAGGTGATCAGTCGTGCGATCGCCTACCACGGCACCACCCAGGGCGCCCTGTCCATCACCGGGCTGCCGGAGCTGAAGGCACCGTTCGAGCCGTTGGTGCCGAGCACGTTCCGGGTCCCGAACACCAATATCTACCGGGCCCCGATCCACGGCGACGACCCGGCCGCGTTCGGCCGCTGGGCCGCCGACCAGATCGCGGTCGCGATCGAGAACGAGGGCGCCGACACCGTCGCCGCCGTCTTCCTCGAACCGGTACAGAACGCAGGCGGGTGCTTCCCGCCGCCACCCGGCTACTTCGACCGCGTCCGCGAGATCTGCGACCAGTACGACGTACTGCTCGTCAGCGACGAGGTGATCTGTGCGTTCGGCCGGCTCGGGCACATGTTCGGGTCCGAGCGCTACGGCTACCAACCGGACATCATCACCTGCGCGAAAGGCATCACCTCCGGCTACGCACCGCTCGGCGCGATGATCGCGACCGACCGGCTGTACGAGCCGTTCCTGAAGGGCGATACAACGTTCGCCCATGGCTACACCTTCGGTGGCCACCCCGTATCCGCCGCGGTCGCGCTGACCAATCTGGACATCTTCGAGAGCGAAGGCATCACCGAGCACGTCCGGAGCCGGGAGGGGGATTTCCGGGCGACGCTCGAACAGCTACTCGATCTGCCCTTGGTCGGCGACGTCCGCGGTGCGGGGTACTTCTACGGGATCGAACTGGTCAAAGACAAGGCGACCAAGGAAACCTTCGACGACGAGGAGTCGGAGCGGCTCCTCCGCGGCTTCCTGTCCAAGGCCCTCTTCGACGCCGGCCTCTACTGCCGAGCCGACGACCGCGGCGACCCGGTCATCCAGCTCTCCCCACCCCTGATCTGCGACCAGACCCACTTCGACGAGATGGAACAAATCATCCGCGCAGTCCTGATCGAAGCCGAGTCCAAGCTGTAGAGGTCCTGGGGTCTAACCCACGCGTGCTACGCAGGCACTCCTTCGTCGCGCCCGCTCCGCGCGCTCCCACCCACCCGACTCTCCCTGCGGGCTGCCGCCCGCGTTGCCGGGCTATCGCCCGGTCTGCGTGCTCCTGCGTCGCCCGTGACCACCACCCGCGTCGGCGCCCGTCCGCACAGGGGCTGTTGTCCGTGGAGACGCGTCCACAGACGATCCCGCAGTGCTCGTGTCAGCAGGTGACCCGTCGACCCACCCATCATCGGCGGCCGGGCGCCGGACCGGGTGGGTCGGCAGGATGGGGGCATGCGGATCGTCGGGGCGGCCTCAGAGGCTGAGATGGTTGCGAGCTTTCTCGTCGGCGAACTGGCGTCTGAGCGGTTTGGGTCGACCCTCGCGCTCGTGCTGGCACGGAGCGGCCACTCGACGACGCTTCTGACCAACGCGAACCTGTCTGACCCACAGGAGAACGAGCAGCGACGTCAACTACTGGGCGAGTTCCGGGGCTACCGTCAGAATCGCGAACTGTTCGAGGGCTTCCCCGACAACGTCAGCTGGCAGCACGTGCTGCTGTCGCCATCCGAACTACTGAGCGTGCGCTACATCGACTACAGCTACTGGACCGCGCTGACCGCCGGAACCCGGCGACCGACGGACGCCGCCCGATTCATCCGCCGCGGCGGCCTGGTCTTCGGCCGCATGCCCACTGGACATTTCCTCACGGCCGCAGAATCCCTCCAGGCAGGGCTCACCTGCGAACCGATGATGTGCGTGCGCAGCGGCGCAGGTCGCCCGCTGGTGGTGTTCGAGGGGCACGCCAGACTCACAGCGATGGCCCTGGCTACCGAGTGTCTGCCTGACGAGGTACCAATTCTGCTGGGAACGGCTGCAGCGATCTCCGACTGGCCGTGCTACTGATCGGTGATTTTCGGCTGTGTGTCGTATTCGGTGGGGTGCCGATCGTCATATGCATGAGGGCAGATGGCCCCGGAGTGCACAGGAGGCGGAGGGTGCTGTGGCGGATGAGGACAAGAAGCGAGCAGCGCAGCGGGCCTTGGTGGATCGGGTCCTGAACGGCGAAGGCAAGGCATCGGCGGAGCAGCGAGCGCGTGCCTTCAGGAACGACGGGCTCTCTCCGCCGTTGGATGCGCTGGTCGGCAAGGTCGTCGACAGGCCGGCGGAGGTCACCTCGGAGGACTTGGCTGCGGCGAAGGCGGCGGGGTGCACCGAGGACCAGGTTTTCGAGCTGGTGGTGTGCGCCGCGGTCGGCCAGTCCGACCGGCTGTATGAAGCCGGGCTGGCTGCCCTGGCCGAGGCGACCGGGCAAGGGGAGGCCTGATCATGCGGCTTGACATCCTCAATCACGGTTACAGCCCCGGAACCAAGCTGCTCTTCGCGGTCATCCGGTTGTTCTCCGGGCACCCGGTGCCGGATGCGGCCAAGCTGGTCTTCTACCGGCCCGACTTCTACGGCGCCCGTGCCAAGGAGTTCACCCACGAGGCGATGCGCGGCCCGTCCGAATGGTCGATCGGCGATCGGGAGCTGATGGCGGCGTACGTGTCCAAGGTGAACGAGTCCGCGTTCTGCGTCGGCGCGCACACCGCGACCGCGCGTCAGTCGTACCAGGACGGGCCAAGGGTCGCCGCGGTGCTGGCCGACCTGGAGTCGGCTCCCGTCGAGGAGCCACTGCGGGCAACGCTGCGGATGCTCGGCAAGCTGACCCGGGAGGGAAAGGTCGGCGCCGAGGACATGCGGGACGTGCTGGCCACCGGCGTCTCATCCCAGCAAGTCAAGGACGCACTGGCGGTCTGCGCCACCTTCAACACCACCAACCGCCTCGCCGACGCCTTCGGCTTCGAACTGCTCACCTCCGAGGGCTTCGACGCAGGAGCCAAGTACCTACTCAAGCGCGGCTACCGGTAGCCCGGCAGCGCCCAGACCGAGGCAACCGCGACCGGGTGATCGTGTAAACCAGGTGCATGGCTCTTCCCACTGAAGTCATTGCGCCTGTGAGGATCGAAGTCCGCGAGGGACACAGCCTGGCGGTGCGGCGTCGTGGGAACGGTGGCGTACCGCTGCTGCTCATCCACGGGTTCCCCTGCACGAGCCGCATCTGGTCGCACAACCTCGTACCGCTGGCCGAGGCGGGGTTCGACGTTGTCGCGCCGGACCTGCGCGGGTACGGCGACTCCGATTTCGCGCCGGATGACTTCTACGACCTCAACGCGTTCAACACCGACCTGACCGGCCTGTTCGACAAACTCGGCTGGGAGCGCGCAGTCGTCGCCGGGCACGATCTGGGCGCGATGATCGCCGTCGACATGGCCAACCGCCACCCCGACCGGGTGGACCGTCTGGTCATCCTGGACGACTCCATGCCGGACCTGGCCGAAGCGTTCGCAGCGGCGGGTATCCCGCCGAGCCGACCCAAGCCCGCTGTCTACGACTACCAGCGCCGCCAGGGGCACCACGCCGACGCCTTGGTCGCCGAGCTGGCTACGCCCGAGCAGCGGCGGCGTTACATCGGTGAGTTCTATGGGCATCGCATGTGGTGTCCGCCCGACGCCTTCGACGAGGAGGACTTGGCCTTCCTGACCGAGCCGTACGGCGACGCAGCCCGGCTGCGCGCCTCCTTCGCCGACTACGAGGTCGTCATGGGCACCCGGCCCCTGTCGGCCCCGGAAATGCTCGACCGGCCGGTCCAGCAGCGCGCCCTGGTACTGATCGGCGCCGACCAGGTGACCATAGGCGACCACGTCGAGCAGCGGTGCGCACTCGCCTTCCCCGAAGCAGTCGGCCCGTTCTGGGTCAAGGGCGCCGGCCACTTCATGCCCTGGGAGAAGCCCGAAACGGTCAACCGCGCCATCCGCGCCTTCTGCGGCGACCTGCTGGCGGTCTGACCCACAGCGAGCACCACAGCGCGGACACGCTCCTCGGGCGGCTGAGGACGTCGCGCGGACGCGACGCAGAAGCGGCCTGCGTAGAGGTGCCTGGGCTGGACCAGCGGGTGAGGCGGATCCGGCTCGAAGAACTCGGGCGATGCCGAGTGGGCGCAGGGCTTCCGCGTGACGCACAGTCGTCTTGCAGACGGACGCAGGCCTCGCAGTCGATCGCGGGCGACGAAGGAGCACGCAGGTACGGGCGATAAGCCCGTAAGGAAGATCGGGTGGGCGGGAGCGCGCGGAGCGGGTGCGACGCAGGAGTGCCCGCGTAGCACGCGTGGGTCGAAACACACATTCAGAAGTCGAAGCCCAGGCCCATCCGGTCGAGGGTTCGTAGCCAGAGGTCGCGGTGGCCGTTGTGGGTGTCGGCTCGGGCCATGGACCAGCGGGTGAGGTGGATGCCGGCTGCGCGGAGGGGCTCGGGTGGGAAGGGCAGGGGGCGCTCGCGGACCATGCGGAGGCGGGTGCGTTCGGTGTCCTCGGCGTACAGGAGGTCGAGCATCACGTCGGCGCCGAAGCGGGTGGCGCCGACGCCTAGGCCGGTGTAGCCGAGGGCGTAGCCGATGTGGCCGGAGTGTGCTGTGCCGAAGAAGGCGCAGAACCTGGTGCTGGTGTCGATCACGCCGCCCCAGCGGTGGGTGAAGTGCAGGCCGTCCAACTGGGGGAACGTGGTGAAGAAGTGGCGCGCGAGCATCGCGTGGATCGAGTTGCGTTGCTCGAACGCCGGGTCGATGCGGCTGCCGAAGTGGTACAGCGGCATGTAGCCGCCCCACAGGATCCGGTCGTCGCGGGTGAGGCGGTAGTAGTGGAACAGGTTCGACGCGTCGCCGACGCCCTGGCGGTGACGCCAGCCGATGCTCTTCAGTTGCGCGGTCGACAAGGGTTCGGTGACCAGGACCAGGTCGTAGACGGGCACGGTGTACAGGCGCAACCGCCGCAACAGCGAAGGAAAGGCGTTGGTGGCCAGCGCGATCCGGTCCGCGCGCACGGAACCAGTTTCGGTGTGCAGTGATTTGCTGTGCAGCGTGGTCACCCGGCTGTGTTCATGGATGCGTACGCCGAGTGCCAGGCAAGCCCGGCGTAGTCCCCAGGCCAGGCGGGCCGGCTCGACCAGCGCGGTCCGGTACGGGTCGGAGAGCGCACCGAGGTAGGTCGGTGAGTTCAGCTCGGCGCGGGCCGCCTCCTGGTCCAGGAGCGCGACAGCGGGGCGCTCGGAAGCCTCTTCGGCCAGTTCGTCGAGGTGGTGCGGTGCGGTGGCAACGGTGAGCTCACCGGTTCGTTGCCAATCGCAATCGATGCCGAACCGGGTGATGGTGTCACCGATGGCGTCGAGATTGTCGGCGCCCAACTGCTCGAGCTGAGCGACCTCGTCCGGCCAGCGGGCCAGGCCGTTGCCGTACCCGTGCGTCAGGCTGGCGTCGCAGAAGCCACCGTTGCGCCCGCTGGCCGCGGATCCACAGGTGTCCGACTCGAGCAGTACGACGTCGAGCTCCGGATAGCGCTCCTTCGCCCGCAGTGCTGTCCACAGACCGGTGTACCCGCCGCCGACCACGACCAGGTCGGCCGTGGTCGGCCCGAGGAGCGCCGGCGCAGGAACCGGTGCCGCCTTGTCCTCGAGCCAGAACACCCGGGGTTCGGCGTCCGCAAGCGCGGCCAGTTTCATCGGGTCCTTCGACGCCGGGTCAGTTCGCCGCCGACCACGAGAATCAGTGCGAGCAGGAACATCGCCGTACCGACGACGTTGATCTGCGGCGGGATGTCGCGCTGCGCCGAACCCCAGACGTACATCGGGAACGTCACCGTGGTCCCGGCGTTCAGGTTGGTGATGATGAAGTCGTCGAACGACAGCGAGAAGCTGAGCAGCGCGGCGGCCAGGATGCCGGGGAACACCAGCGGGAAGGTGATCCGCCAGAACGTCTGCCACTCGTCGGCGTACAGATCCATCGCGGCCTGTTCCAGCCGGGAGTCCATCCCGGTCAGCCGGGCCTTCACGGTGACGACGACGAACGACATGCAGAACATCACGTGCGCGATCAGGATCGTCCAGAACCCGAGCTGACCACCGAAGCCGCTGGACACGAACAGGGCGAGCAGGGACGAGCCGAGCACGATCTCCGGTGAGGCCATCGGCAGGAAGATGAAGAGGTTGGTGGCGGACCGGCCGCGGAACCGGTGCCGCACCATCGCGAACGCCATCAGGGTGCCCAGGGCGGTGGCGATGACGGTCGACAGCAGGCCGATCCGCAGGCTGGTGCTGACCGCGTCGCACAGCCCCAGCGGTTGGCACGGGTTCTGCCAGTTGTCCCAGGTGAAACCGTCGAACGTGTAGGACAGCTTGCTCTTCGGCGCGTTGAAGGACATCAGCATCACGACGAAGATCGGCGCGAACAGGTAGAGCAGGACGAGGACCGCGAACACCATGATCAGGTGCCGTCCGACGAACCGACCGACTCTGGTCATACCAGGTCCTCCGTCCCGGTCCGGCGGATGTAGAACAGCACCAGGACGACGATCGCCGCCATCAGCGTGACCGACAGCGCGGCGGCGGTCGGATAGGCACCGGCGGAGAACAGGCGCTGGATGTCGTTGCCGATCATCCGCTGCTTCGGCGTACCGAGCAGCTGGGCGTTGATGTAGTCACCCGCCGCGGGAATGAAGGTCAGCAGCGTGCCCGCGACCACACCCGGCATCGACAGCGGCAGCGTCACGGTGCGGAAGGTGGTGAACGGCCCCGCGAACAGGTCCCCGCCGGCCTCGATCAACCGGCGGTCGATCCGCTCCAGACTCGCGTAGAGCGGCAGCACCATGAACGGCAGGAAGTTGTAGGTCAGGCCGGTGACGACCGCGGCCGTGGTGGCGAGCAACCGCCCGTCCGGGCCGAGGATGCGCAGGGTCTGCAGGAAGTCCACCACCCAGCCGTTGTCACTGAGCAGCAGCTTCCAGGACAGCGTCCGGATCAGGAAGCTGGTGAAGAACGGCGCGATCACCAGCGCCAGCATCAGGTTCCGCCACCGGCCGGCCTTGATCGCGATCGCGTAGGCGAGCGGATAGCCGAGCAGCAGGCAGAACGCGGTGGTGAGCAGCGCGTACCAGAGCGACCGCCCGAACGGACGGGCGTAGTCCGCCATCGCGTCGGTGAAGTTCTGCCAGTGCCAGGTCATCGCGAACCCGGTCTCGATCGAACCGTTCGGGTCGTAGAGGCTGGCGGCCAGCAGCGACACCAGCGGTACGACGAAGAACAGGAGCAGGAAGAGCCCGCCGGGAAGCAGCAACAGGTACGCCGTCCGCCGTCGACCCGACCGTTCGGGCTTCCCGGCCGGGCCCGGGGCCTGGACGGTCGATCCCAGCTGCCCGATCGCGCTCACCCGGCACCACCCGCGTCATCGACCCCGGCGAGGGCGTCCTGCGCCGCATCCAGCACGAAGGTGTGCGACGGCTGCCAGTGCAGGTCGACCTGATCCCCGACCGCGAACGTGTTCCGGGCACCGGTGTTCTGCTCGAAGATCGTCAGCTCCTGGTCCCACGGCAGTTTGGCCAGGTACTGCGTGCTGACGCCGACGTAACTGACGTCGGTCACGACCGCACCGCGGAGCTGGTTCAAGCCGTTGCTCTGCTCCGTACCGCCCGGGGCCAGGAACACCTTCTCCGGCCTGATCCCCATCCAGACCTCCCCCTCGGTCACCCGGCACCGTGGCAGCGGCACGGTCACCTTGCGGCCGTGGACGTCGAGCACGAGGTTCTCGTCGTTCTGGCCGATGATCGTCGCGCGGATCAGGTTGGACTGGCCGAGGAAGTTCGCTACGAAGGTGGTGGCGGGCAGGTCGTACAACTCCGCCGGCGTTCCCAGTTGTTCGATCAGGCCGCCGTTCATCACCGCGATGGTGTCGGCCATCGTCATGGCCTCTTCCTGGTCGTGCGTGACATGGACGAAGGTGATGCCGACCTCGGTCTGGATCCGCTTCAGCTCGATCTGCATCTGCCGGCGCAGCTTCAGGTCGAGCGCGCCGAGCGGTTCGTCCAGCAGCAGCACCTGCGGCCGGTTGATCAGCGCCCGGGCCAGCGCGACCCGCTGCTGCTGGCCACCGGACAGCTGCGTCGGCCGACGCTTGCCGAAGGCACCGAGCTCGACCAGGTCGAGCATCTCGTCGACCTTCGGCTTGAAGTCCTTCACCCCACGGCGGCGCAGCCCGAAGGCGACGTTCTCGAAGATGTTCAGGTGCGGGAACAGCGCGTAGTTCTGGAACACCGTGTTGACCGGCCGTTTGTACGGGCGCAGTCCGGTGATGTCCTGCTCGCCCAGCCGGACGGTTCCGGTGCTCGGTTCCTCCAGCCCGGCGACCATCCGCAGCGTGGTGGTCTTACCGCAGCCCGACGGGCCGAGCAGCGCGAAGAAGCTGCCGGCCGGCACGGTCAGGTCCAGTTGGTGCACCGCCTGCTGGCCGCCGTACTGCTTGCTGATGCCGCTGAGGACGAGGTCGTCCGACCGGGGCGGTGGGGTGGTATCCGGTGTGGCCATGTGTCAGCCCCCGATCGCGAGGTTGAAGTCGGTTTCGTAGAGCTTCGCCTGGGACGTGTCGAGTGGCATGAAGGCGAATGTCTTGGCCAGCATCGCCTGGTCGGGGAAGATCAGCGGGTCCTCGACCAGCTCCGGGTCGATCGCCTCCATCGCCTGCTGCGCGCCCTCGACCGGGCAGATGTAGTTGACCCAGGCCGCCAGGGTGGCCGCGACCTCGGGGTCGTAGTAGTAGTTCATCAGTGCCTCGGCGTTCGCCTTGTGATCGGCCTTGTTCGGCACCATCAGGTTGTCCGACCACAGATTCATGCCCTCTTCGGGGACGACGAACTTGATGTCGGGGTTGTCGGCCTGCATCGCGATGACGTCGCCGGACCATGCCTCACAGGCGGCGATGTTGCCGGCGTTCAGATCCTGCACGTAGTCGTTGCCGGTGAAGCGCCGGATCTGCCCGGACGCGACCTTGTCCTGGAGCAGCTCGAGCGCCTTGCTCCACTCCGCGTCGTTGAACTTGCCCGGGTCCGCGCCGACCAGGCGCAGCATGACTCCCATGGTGTCGGGCATCTCGGACAGCATGGTGATCCGGCCCTTGAGATCCTCGCGGTTGAGCAGGTCGGTGAAGCTGCCCACGGCGCTGGTGACCTTGGAGTTGTAGGCGATCCCGGTCAGTCCGCTCTGCCAGGGCGCGCTGTAGTCCCGGTTCGGGTCCCAGCTCGGCGCCTTCAGCTGCTTCAGCAGGTTGGCGTCGACGTTCGGGATCTTCGTGTGGTCGAGTTTCTGGATCCAGCCCAGCCCGATCATCCGGGCCGCCATCCAGTCGGTCAGCGCGAACAGGTCCCGGCCGCACGGCTGGCAGGTGCCGAGCTGGTCGCGGACCTTGCCGTAGAACTCCGCGTTGTCGTTGACGTCGGCGGTGTAGGTGACCTCGATCCCGGTCTCGTCCTGGAACGCGGCCAGCGTAGGCGGCACCGCGTCGCTGTTCTCCTCGTCCTCGTCGATGTAGCCCGGCCAGTTCGAGAAGAGCAGCGTCTTCTGCTCGGCCGACAGGTCGGTGCTGACGCAACTGCCGGCCTCCTGCTTCGCGGCGGGGATACCGCACCCGGTCAGCAGGCCGCCGCCGGCCAGCCCGAGAGCGGACAACGACATCCCGCGAAGAACGGCCCGGCGCCCGATGACTGGCTGGTGACGAGGACTCATAGGACCCCCTAGAGAACTGCTGTCGCGGGCGATACTGTCAAACCGAACTGATCTAGACAAGGGATTCCGAAGCTATTCGCCCATTTTGCAACGAAATCCGCTGCGGCGACTTGCTTACGCCCCGTGACGCTGAGAGGATCTCGGAGTGGCTGTGCGAACGGGCAATCCCGACAAGAACCAGGCGTTGCTGGACGACACCTCCAAGGCGATCATCGAACAACTCCAGCTGGACGGGCGCCGCTCGTACGCCGCGATCGGCAAGGCGGTCGGGCTGTCGGAGGCGGCGGTCCGGCAGCGGGTGCAGCGGCTGACCGAGGCCGGCGTGATGCAGGTCGTCGCGGTCACCGATCCGCTCGAGCTCGGCTTCGACCGGCAGGCGATGATCGGGATCAAGGCCGAGGGCGCGCTGGAGCCCATCGCGGACGAGTTGGCCAAGATGGACGAGGTCGAGTACGTCGTCATCACCGCCGGCTCGTTCGACCTGCTGGCCGAGGTGCTGTGCGAAAGCGACGAGCACCTGCTCCGGGTCCTGTCGGAGCGGATCCGCCAGATCGAGGGTGTGAAGGCGACCGAGACCTTCGTCTATCTCAAGTTGGTGAAACAGACCTATTCGTGGGGTGTGCGCTGATCCTCTGGGCCGAGACCACCGAGCCCGCGGCCGAGCGGCCGGCGCTCGCAGGTGACCGGGACGCGGACGTGGCGATCGTCGGCGCCGGTTACACCGGCCTGTGGACCGCCTACTACCTGGCGAAAGCCGATCCGACGCTGCGCATCGTCGTACTGGAGGCGAGGACGGCCGGGTTCGGGGCCTCCGGACGTAATGGTGGTTGGTGTTCGGCGTTGTTTCCGGTCTCGTCGCGGCGGCTGGCGTCGCTGCCCGGATCGAGCCGCGATGCCGCGATCGAGTTGCACCGGGCGATGCAGGCGACGGTCAACGAGGTCGGTCTCGTCAGTGCCGCCGAGGGCATCGACTGCGACTACCACAAGGGCGGCACGATCGTGCTCGCCCGCACGCCGACCCAGCTCGCCCGGGCCCGGGCCGAGGTGGCTGCTGCCCCTGATTGGGGTCCGGGTGACCTTCGTTTCCTGACACCGGCGGAGGTGGCCTCGAGGATCCGGGCCACAAAGGTGCTCGGGGCAACATTCACGCCGCATTGCGCCGCCGTCCACCCCGGCAAACTGGTCCGCGGACTGGCCGCCGTCGTCGAACGCCTCGGCGTGACGATCCACGAGAACACTCCGGTGAACGCGATCGAGCCCGGCCGCGTGAGCACGTCGTACGGCGTCCTGCGGGCCGACGTGGTGGTCCGGGCCACCGAGGCGTTCACGCCGGGACTGAACGGGGAGCCGCGCACGGTCGCTCCGGTGTACTCGCTGATGGTCGCGACCGAGCCGCTCGACGACGCCCGCTGGGAACAGATCGGGCTCGCCGACCGGCCGACGTTCAGCGACCACCGCCACCTGATCATCTACGGCCAACGCACGGCCGACGGGCGATTGGCGTTCGGTGGCCGCGGGGCGCCGTACCACTTCGGCTCGCGGATCAAGGCGTCGTACGACGAGGCGCCTCGCGTCTTCGCGGCGCTGCGGGCCACCTTGCGGGAGCTGTTCGACGGGCTCGACGGCGTCAGCTTCACGCATGCGTGGGGCGGGCCGCTCGGCATCCCGCGGGACTGGTGCCCGTCGGTCGGGCTCGACCGCGGCTCGGGGCTGGCCTGGGCCGGGGGTTATGTCGGCGATGGCGTCAGTACGGCGAACCTGGCCGGACGGACGTTGACGGACCTGATCCTCGGGCACGACACCGGCCTCGTCCGGCTGCCGTGGGTCGGCCACCGCTCACGCCGCTGGGAACCTGAACCGGTGCGCTGGCTCGGCATCAACGCGGGCCTGCGGGCGATGACGGTCGCCGACACGGAGGAACGCCTCACCGGCCGCGAGAGCCGGATCGCACGACTGATGGCACCGCTAATCGGCCAGTGAACCCTCGGTCAGCTCACGCCTAGTCGCGCACGATGCACGGGAGCCGTCCGGTCCAGGAGAGACGGGACCGGTACGCCGTACAGCGGGAGGCTCGGTTGGAGCCAGTCGTTGAGGATCGGGTCCTCTTTGGTGAGGTGGTCGGTGAGCTCGGTGCGGCTGAGCTCGAAGACGTGAGCCGGGTTGCCGGTGAGGTCGACGACGGACTGCATCAGGCGGGCGGCCTGGTCTTCCCAGAGCACGTCGCCGGTGTCGACCTGGTCCGGGCGGATCAGCAGCAGGTCGACGTCGCTCTCGAGGTCACCGTCGCCACGAGCGATCGCGCCGTACAGGCTGGCGTGCACCGGCGGGATCCGCCAGGCACTGATCTCGTCGGCGAGGCGGCTGGTGAGGGTACTGCGGAGGTCGGCGAGGAACTCCACCGCCGGGGCGACGAGGTGGTTGCGGTTGAGGTGATAGAGCAACGAGTTGCCGACGTCGTCGACGTGGACGAGGCCGGTCGTCGCGAGCCGCTGCAGGACGAGGCGGACGCCCGCGACGCTACCGGCGCCGGCGAGTTTGTGGATCTGCCGGCCGGAGAGGCCGCGTTCGCTGCGGGCGAGCACTTGCAGCACGGGGCCGTCGAGGGATGGGACGACGGTGCTGATCGGGCTTCTGAGATCCATGTCCCACACCACGATAGTTATCAACCACCCACCGAGAGTAATCATCGTGACGGGACAACAACTCCTTGCCTACAGCAAAGAGATTTACAGACCGCGGGCGTCGGCTCGGGGGGTGGGGGTGGTGCGGAGTTCGGTGGTGAAGGCGTAGCGGTCGCCTCGGTAGAGGGCTGAGGTGTACTCGAAGACGCGGTCGCGGCTGTCGAAGCTGATGCCGTGGACGGCGAGGCAGGGCTGCGTGACGGGGATGTCGAGCCAGCCGGCGGTCTTGGCGTCGGGCATGACCGGTTCGAGCCGGGAGGTGCCGCTGACGTGGTCGATGCCGTACCGGGTGGTGAGCAGGTCGTAGAGCGACCCACTCAGGTCGTCGGCCTGCAGACCGGGCACGTATCCGGCGGGCAGCGTGGTGCGCTCGACCACCATCGGTACGTCGTCGGCCAGGCGGAGCCGGGTGAACGTGATGATCGGATCGCCGACCGGGATCCGGAGCCTTCGGGCCGCGGCGCGCTCAGCGCGAAGGTGGCGGAACTCGAGCATCGTGCTGCCCGGTCGCATCCCGCGCCGCCGGACGTCCTCGGAGAAACCGATCATGCCGAGCCACTTCGCCACCTTCGGGCGGGTCGTGTACGTCCCGCTGCCGTGCCGGCGGACCAGCAGTTCCTCGATCACCAGTTCGTCGACCGCGCGGCGCAGCGTCATCCGGGCCACGTTCCAGCGGACGGCCAGTTCCCGCTCCGGCGGCAGTGCGGCACCCTCGGGCAGGGTGTCGATCAAGCTGAGCAGCAACGCCCGGATCTCGGCGGCCTTCCCGGGCAGCGAACCATGCATTGGTCTTGCGTAACACCGACACCGGGTCCTCTGAAAGACTTTCCACACCGATCGAAACGCTTGAATCCGACACCAGACCTGGTAGACCACTTCCCCCCGGGAGCCTGCGAAGAAGTAGCCTCCGACGCATGGGGACGCGTGAAGAAACTTCGACCGCGCTGATCATCGGCGCCGGAATCGGAGGGCTGGCGGCAGCGGTCGGACTGCGACGGATCGGCTGGTCGGTGACCGTGCTGGAGCGGGCTCCGATCATCGCCGAGGTCGGCGCCGGGCTGACGCTGTGGCCGAACGCGGAACGGGCCCTCGACGTGCTCGGACTGGACGTCGAGCCACGGACGATCCCGACCGTCTCGCGCGGCAACCTGCGGACGCCGTCCGGCCGTTGGCTGCGCCGCAGTCACTCGGAGGATGTCGGCGTACTCGCGATCCATCGCGCCGACCTGCACGACGTACTGCGGAAGGAACTGTCCGAGGCGGCCCTGCACACCGATGCCGAGGTGGTGTCGGTGTCACCGAAGGGCGTGGTGGTCTGCCGAACCGCCGGCGAGGAACACGAACTCAGCGCCGACCTGGTGATCGCCGCCGACGGAGTCAACAGCATCACCCGGCGCAGCCTGTGGTCCGGCGACCCGGTCTTCCAGCACCGGACGGTCTGGCGTGGGGTGACGCCGAGCGGATCGGTCTGGCCGGTGCAGGAGTCGCTGACACTCGGCCGCGGCGTGCAGGTCGGCGTACTGCCGCTCCCGAACGAGCGCGTCTATTGGTTCGTCATGGTCAACGCGGACCGGCCGAACCAGTTGTACGCCGACGATCGCCGCGAGGTGCTGAATCGGGTCGGCGACTGGCACCACCCGATTCCGGCGCTGATCGCGACGACGCCCGAGGATCAGGTCTTGCACAACGACATCGTCGACATCGACCCGCTGCCGACGTTCGTGAACGATCGCGTCGTCCTGCTCGGCGACGCGGCGCACGCGATGCCGCCGGACCTGGGCCAAGGCGCGTGCCAGGCGATCGAGGACGCCGTCGTCCTCGCGGCCTGCCTCGCATCGGGTGATGTCGCCGACGGGCTGAAGAGGTACGACGAGCAGCGCCGCGCCAGGGTGCACCCGATGGCGGAGGCGGCCCGCGCGTCGGTACGGCGGACGTCGAACACCAGCCGGCTCGCCCACCTCGGAGTGTCCGTCGCCGCCCGGCTGATCCCGCCCGCGGCCTGGCGGAAGGCGACCGCGCAGTGGTCCGACTGGACACCGCCCAGACTGCCGAACTGAAAAACAAGCACGCTTGATTCTTTTTGCCGACCGTGCAACGCTCGGCCTGCAAGGTCCCTACCCCAGGGAGTGCAGCGTGCAACTGGACGAAGTGCTGGCCGACCTGTGGGCCGAGAGCGCGGACCTGGACCGGTTGGTCGGTGGATTGCCGGCCGAGGACTGGTCCACGGCGACACCGGCCGAGGGCTGGACGATCGCCCACCAGATCGCCCACCTCGCCTGGACCGACGAGGCCGCGCACCTGGCCATCACCGATCCCGACGCCTTCATGGCCTCACTGGAGCATGCGGCCGCCAACCCATCGACGTACGTCGACGAGGGCGCCAACGAGACGGCCACACTGCCACCGGATCAACTGCTGACCTATTGGCGAGAGACCCGGGCAGAGATCGCCGAGGCGCTCAAGCAGGTCCCGGCCGGCGAGAAGGTGCTCTGGTACGGACCGCCGATGAGCCCGACCTCAATGGCGACAGCCCGGTTGATGGAGACGTGGGCGCATGGGCAGGACGTGGTCGACGCACTGCAGGTCACCCGCCGGCCATCGAACCGGTTGCGTCACGTCGCCCACCTGGCCGTCCGCACCCGTGACTTCGCCTACCTCCTGAACAGCCGCACCCCACCGGCCGAGCAGTTCCGCGTGGAACTCACCGGTCCGGACGGTCAGACCTGGACCTGGGGTCCCGACGACGCCACCCAGCGCGTGACGGCCCCGGCGCTCGACTTCTGCCTGCTGGCCACACAACGCCGGCACCGCGACGACCTCGACGTACAGGCCGAAGGCGCGGACGCGGAGGAGTGGCTCGGCATCATCCAGGCGTTCGCGGGGCTGCCCGGCAAGGGCCGGGAGCGAGGGCAGTTCGGATGACCACGCCGATCAGGATCGGGAACGCGTCCGGGTTCTACGGCGATCGGTTCAGCGCGGTCCAGGAGATGCTCACCGGTGGGCCGCTCGACGTCCTGACCGGCGACTACCTGGCCGAGCTGACCATGCTGATCCTCGGCCGGGACCGGCTGAAGGACCCGGCGCTCGGGTACGCGCGGACGTTCCTCAAACAACTCGAGACCGGCCTCGGCGAGGCACTCGACCGGGGCGTCAAGATCGTCAGCAACGCCGGAGGTCTCAACCCAGCGGGCCTCGCGGCCGCGATCCAGACGCTGGCCGACAAGCTCGGCCTGCACCCGAAGATCGCTTACGTCGAAGGCGACGACCTCCTCGGCAGAGCCGCAGAGCTTGACCTCGGCGCACCGCTGACGGCCAACGCCTACCTCGGTGCGTGGGGCATCGCGGAGGCCCTGCAGGCCGGGGCGGACGTCGTCGTCACCGGCCGGGTCACCGACGCCTCGGTGATCGTCGGACCGGCCGCCGCCCATCACGGCTGGAAGCGGACCCAGTACGACGAACTCGCCGGTGCCGTGGCGGCCGGGCACGTGATCGAATGCGGCTGTCAGGCGACGGGCGGCAACTATTCGTTCTTCGGTGAGATCCACGATCTCGGCCGGCCCGGGTTCCCGATCGCCGAGATCGACGTCGACGGCAGCAGCGTCATCACCAAGCACGACAACACCGGCGGCGTGGTCACGATCGACACGGTCAAGGCGCAACTGCTGTACGAGATCACCGGCGCCCGGTACGCCGGTCCCGACGTCACCACCCGCCTCGACACGATCGAGCTCAGCGCCGACGGACCCGATCGGGTCCGGATCAGCGGCGTCCGCGGTGAGCCGCCGCCACCGACGTACAAGGTGTCGCTCAACAGCGTCGGCGGGTTCCGCAACGAGGTGGATTTCGTCCTGACCGGGCTCGAGCTCGAGGCCAAGGCGGAGCTGGTCCAGCGACAGCTCGAGCGGGCGTTGCCGACGCGACCGGCCGAGCTGAAGTGGACCCTCGCCTGGACCGAGAAACCGAACGCGGACTCCGAGGAGGAGGCGAGCGTCTTCCTCCGCTGTGCCGTGAAGGACCCGGACCCGAAGGTCGTCGGTCGTGCGTTCTCCAGCGCCGCGATCGAGCTGGCGTTGTCCAGCTACCCCGGATTCCACGTCACCGCCCCGCCCGGCGACGGATCGCCGTACGGGATCTTCCAGGCCGGGTACGTCGACATCCGGGAGGTCGAGCAGGTCGTCGTACTGCCGGATGGCACCCGCAAGGTCATCGAGCCCGCGGCGGAGACACAGTTGCTGTCGCCGGTCGAGGACATCGAACTGCCGATACCGCTGCCCCAGCTCGCGAGCAGTGGGCGCCCGCGGACGCGTGAGGTCCCGCTCGGCCGCATCGCCGGTGCCCGGTCCGGCGACAAGGGTGGGGACGCGAACGTCGGTGTGTGGGTGCGGCAGGAGAAGGCCTGGCGGTGGCTCGCGCACACGTTGACGGTCGAGCTGTTCCAGGAGCTCCTCCCAGAGACTCAGCCACTGATTGTCACCCGCTACCTCCTCCCGAACCTGTGGGCGGTCAACTTCGTCGTCGAAGGCTTGCTGGGTGAGGGCGTCGCAGCACAGGCACGCTTCGATCCGCAGGCGAAGGCCGTCGGCGAATGGCTCCGCTCCAGGTACGTCGACGTACCGGAGGTCCTGCTGTGAACGACTTCCGTGAGTCCGTCCGGCGGTTCATGGCCGCTGAGGTACTGCCTTACCTGGACGAGTGGGAGCGGGCCGGGGAGTTGCCGCGGGAGCTGCACGAGAAGGCGGGGAAGCTCGGGCTGCTCGGAGTCGGGTTCCCGGCCGAGGTCGGGGGCGGTGGTGGCTCGCTGCTGGACGCGATCGCGGTCGTCGAGGAGATGCACTACGCGGGTGGGTCTGGCGGGCTGGTCGCTTCACTGCTGACGTGCGGGATCGCGCTGCCGCATATCGTTGCTTCGGGCAACGCTGAGCAGATCGAGCGGTGGGTGCGGCCGACGCTCGACGGCGCGTTGATCGGCGCGCTGGCGATCACCGAGCCCGACGCTGGATCGGATGTCGCCTCGCTGCGTACGACGGCCCGGCGGGACGGTGACTCGTTCGTCGTCAACGGCGCGAAGACCTACATCACCTCGGGCTGCCGCGCGGACTTCGTCACCACCGCGGTCCGCACGGACGGGCCGGGTGCGCACGGAATCAGCCTGCTGGTGATCGAGAAGGACGCTCCCGGGTTCACGGTCTCGCGGAAGCTGGAGAAGCTGGGCTGGCTGTGCTCGGACACGGCCGAGCTGTCGTTCACGGATGTCCGCGTACCGATGGCCAACCTGGTGGGAGCCCAAGGCACCGGATTCGTCCAGCTCGCGGTGAACTTCGTCGCCGAGCGGCTGACTCTGGCGGTGCAGGCGTACGCCGGTGCGCAGCGGGCGCTCGACCTGACCGTGGAGTGGTGCCGGGCCCGGGAGACCTTCGGCCGGCCGTTGATCTCGCGGCAGACCGTGCAGCACACGCTGACCGAGATGGCGCGGCGGATCTCGGTCGCCCGGGTCTACGTGCATCACGTGGCTGAACAGGCTTCACGGGGCGAGGACGTGATCGCCGAGGTGTGCTTCGCCAAGAACACCGCGGTCGAGGCCGGGCAGTGGGTGTGCGACCAGGCGCTCCAGTTGCACGGCGGGCTCGGTTACATGCGGGAGGCCGAGGTCGAGCGCCAGTACCGCGACCAGAAGATTCTCGCGATCGGCGGCGGCACCACCGAGATCCTGACCGCCCTCGCCGCGAAACACCTGGGGTTCACCGCATGACGGTATTGAATTGCCGCGCCTCCGGCACGGCGGGGTCATGGGGCTTTGACTCCCACCCTTCCCTCGTCGCTCCAGTCGCTGCGCTCCCTCCGCTCCTCAGTCCAGGCCGGGAGGCCCCATGACCAATCGCGAGGCGATGCTGGAGAAGCTCGAGGCACTGGACGCCGAGCATGCCAAGGCGCTGGCGGGTGGCGGGGAGAAGTACGTCGAACGCCACCACAAGCGCGGCAAACTGCTGGCCCGCGAACGCATCGAACTCCTGCTCGACCCCGACTCGCCGTTTCTCGAGCTGTCGCCGCTGGCCGGGTGGGGCTCCGACTTCACCGTCGGCGCCAGTCTGGTGACCGGGATCGGCGTGGTCGAAGGCGTCGAGTGCCTGATCACCGCCAACGATCCCACCGTCAAGGGCGGCGCGAGTAATCCCTGGACCTTGAAGAAGGCCTTGCGGGCCGACGAGATCGCTAGAGCGAACCGGCTGCCGGTGATCAGCCTGGTCGAGTCCGGCGGCGCGGATCTGCCGACGCAGAAGGAGATCTTCATCCCGGGTGGCGCGATGTTCCGCAACCTGACCCGGTTGTCGGCCGAGGGCATCCCGACGATCGCGCTGGTGTTCGGCAACTCGACCGCGGGCGGTGCCTACATCCCCGGCATGAGCGACTACGTGGTGATGGTCGACGGCGGCGCGAAGGTGTTCCTGGCCGGGCCGCCGCTGGTCAAGATGGCGACCGGCGAGGACGCGGACGACGAGTCGCTCGGCGGTGCGTCGATGCACGCGCGGGTCTCGGGGCTGGCCGACTACTTCGCCGTCGACGAGCAGGACGCGATCCGGCTCGGCCGGCAGATCGTGTCCCGGCTCAACTGGCGCAAACTCGGTCCGGAGCCGTTGCCGTCGTACGACGAACCTCGGTACGACGCCGACGAGTTGCTCGGGGTCGTGCCGGGTGACCTGAAGATCCCGTTCGATCCGCGGGACGTGATCGCCCGGGTGGTGGACGGGTCGGTCTTCGACGAGTTCAAGCCGCTGTACGGGTCGTCGCTGGCGACCGGATGGGCGACGGTGCACGGGTATCCCGTCGGCATCCTGGCGAACGCGCGCGGCGTCCTGTTCAGCGAGGAGTCGCAGAAGGCCGCGCAGTTCATCCAGCTCGCGAACCGGGCGAACACGCCGCTGATCTTCCTGCACAACACCACCGGCTACATGGTCGGGCAGGAGTACGAGCAGGGCGGGATCATCAAACACGGCGCGCAGATGATCAACGCGGTCTCCAACTCCCGGGTGCCACACATCTCGATCCTGATGGGCGCGTCGTACGGCGCCGGCCACTACGGGATGTGCGGTCGCGCGTTCGACCCGCGGTTCCTGTTCGCCTGGCCGTCGGCGAAGTCGGCGGTGATGGGTCCGCAGCAGCTCGCCGGGGTGCTGTCGATCGTGGCGCGCGCCGCCGCGGAGGCGAAGGGGATGCCGTACGACGAGGAGGGGGACGCGCAGATGCGCGCGTACGTCGAGGGCCAGATCGAAGCCGAGTCACTGCCGATGTTCCTGTCCGGCCGCCTGTACGACGACGGCGTCATCGATCCCCGTGACACCCGGACGGTGCTGGGGATCTGTTTGTCCGCGATCCATTCGGCCCCCGTGGAGGGCACCCGCTTCGACGGCGCCAACTTCGGCGTCTTCAGGATGTGAGCCCGATGAGCACCCCAATCTCTACGGTTCTCGTCGGCAACCGCGGCGAGATCGCCCGGCGGGTCTTCCGGACCGCCCGCGCCCTCGGGCTCTCGACCGTCGCGGTCCACTCCACTGCCGACGCGGGGTCGCCGCATGTGGCTGAGGCCGATGCGGCGGTGCACCTGCCCGGGAACACGCCCGGCGAGACCTATCTCCGCGGCGAGCTGATCATCGAGGCGGCGCTGCGAGCCGGTGCGGACGCGGTGCATCCGGGGTATGGGTTCCTGTCGGAGAACGCGGGGTTCGCGCAGGCGGTGATCGAGGCCGGGCTGACCTGGATCGGGCCGCCGGTGGACGCGATCTCGTCGATGGGGTCGAAGATCGAGGCGAAGAAACTGATGGCCGCGGCGGGTGTGCCGGTGCTCGCCGAGCTGACGCCGGCGCAGGTGTCGGCCGCTGATCTTCCGGTGCTGGTGAAGGCGTCGGCGGGTGGCGGTGGGCGCGGGATGCGGGTGGTCTCGCGGTTGGAGGATTTGCCGGGTGAGATCGAGGCCGCGTCGGCGGAGGCGCTGTCGGCCTTCGGTGACGGGACGGTGTTCTGCGAGCGGTACCTGGCGGCCGGCCGACACATCGAAGTGCAGATCATGGCCGACCAGCACGGCACGATCTGGGCGGTCGGCGAACGCGAGTGCTCCATCCAGCGCCGCCACCAGAAGGTGATCGAGGAAGCCCCGTCACCACTGGTCGAACGCATCCCGTCCATGCGCGCCTTACTCTTCGACGCGGCCCGGAAGGCGGCCGCTGCCATTGGTTATGTCGGTGCCGGCACGGTCGAGTTCCTCGCGGACGAGGCCGGTGCGTTCTACTTCCTGGAGATGAACACCCGGCTCCAGGTCGAACACCCGGTCACCGAGGAGACCACGGGCCTCGACCTGGTGGAGCTGCAGTTCGCGGTCGCCGACGGCGCGCGCCTACCGGCCGAGCCTCCAGCCACGGTCGGCCACGCGATCGAGGTCCGCCTGTACGCCGAAGACCCCACCAACGACTGGCAACCCCAAACAGGCACGCTCCATCGCTTCGCGGTGGGCGGTGGGAACAGCGGACTCGCTCCAACCACCCCGCGCCGGCGGCCGGAGGCCGCCGGCGCGGGGGATGTGGAGAGGGGCGGCGAAGCGTGGGAGGCGCGGCAAGGCCTGCCGGCTGGCAGTGCGGCGGGCCGGCTTGTTGTGCAGGCGGCGCCGCGGGTGCGGGTGGATTCTGGGGTTGAGGACGGCTCGGAGGTTTCGCCGTTCTACGACGCGATGCTGGCGAAGGTGATCGTGTGGGCTCCTGAGCGGACTGCGGCGGCGAGGCGGCTGGCCGCGGAGTTGGATCGGGCCACGATCCACGGGGTGGGGACCAACCGCGACCTGCTCGGCTGGACCCTTCGGCATCCGGCGTTTCTTGCCGGGGACACCGACACCGGGTTCTTCGAGCGGCATGGGATCGGTGTGCCGGCGGATCCGCAGGTTGCGCGGTTGTCTGCGTTGGCGGCGGCGTTGGGGGATGCTGCTGGGCGGGGGCAGGGGGTGCGGGTGCCCAGTGGGTGGCGGAATGTGGCTTCGCAGCCGCAGCGGAAGAGTTATCGGGCGGGTGAGACGACGCATGAGGTGGCCTACCGGCTGACCCGGGACGGGCTGGTGGTGGAGGACGACGTTCAGCTCGTCTCGCACAGTCCGGAGCGGGTGGTGCTGGAGGTTGGCGGCGTACGGCGGGCGTTCGAGGTGGCGGCGTACGACGGGCTGGTGTGTGTGGACTCGTCGCTCGGGTCGGTGGCGTTGACGCCGGTGGAGCGGTTCACGGATCCGTCGCAGCAGGTGTCGGCGGGATCTTTGCTGGCGCCGATGCCTGGCGTCGTGACCCGGGTCGGCGTACAGGTGGGTGACGAGGTCAAACAGGGGCAGCCGCTGCTGTGGCTGGAGGCGATGAAGATGGAACACACCATCTCCGCTCCGGCCGACGGGGTGGTCGGCGAGCTCACAGTCGAGGCAGGACAACAGGTCGAGGTCGGCGCCGTACTGGCCGTGGTCGAGGAGGAAGCATGAGCTTCATCGAATCCGAGGAACGGCGAGCGCTGCGCAAAGCAGTCGGTGAGCTGGGCAAGAAGTACGGCTACGACTGGTTCAACCACCAGGCGCGCACCGGCGGGCACACCACCGAGCTGTGGCTCGAGGCCGGCAAACTCGGGTATCTCGGCGTCAACCTGCCCGAGCAGTACGGCGGCGGAGGCGGCGGTATGGCCGACCTGTCGATCGTGCTCGAGGAGCTCGGCGCCGCGGGTTGCCCGTTGCTGATGCTGGTCGTGTCGCCGTCGATCTGCGGCACGGTGATCTCCCGGTTCGGCACCGACGCGCAGAAGCAGCAGTGGCTGCCGGGCCTGGCCGACGGTACGACGATCATGGCCTTCGCGATCACCGAGCCCGACGCCGGCTCGAACTCCCACGAGATCACCACGACCGCACGGCGTACCGAGGACGGCTGGTCACTGACCGGGCGCAAGGTGTTCATCTCCGGACTGGACGTCGCCAAGGCGGTCCTGGTCGTCGGCCGGACCGAGGACGCCCGGACCGGGAAGCTGAAGCCGGCCCTGTTCATCGTGCCGGTGGACGCGCCCGGGGTGGAGTTCAACCAGATCGAGATGGATCTGATCAGCCCGGACAAGCAGTTCGCATTGTTCCTCGACGACGTCCAGCTGCCGCGCGAAGCTTTGGTCGGCGCCGAGGACGCGGCCCTGCTGCAACTGTTCGCCGGACTCAACCCGGAGCGGATCATGGCGTCCGCGTTCGCGGTCGGGATCGCGCGGCACGCGCTGGGCAAGGCGACGGCGTACGTCAAGGACCGGCAGGTGTGGAAGACGCCGATCGGCACGCATCAGGGGATCGCGCATCCGCTTGCGCAGATCAAGATCGAACTCGAACTGGCCCGGTTGATGCTGCAGAAGGCCGCCGCCCTGTACGACGCCGGCGACGACCTGGCCGCGGGCGAGGCGGCGAACATGGCCAAGTACGCCGCCGGCGAGGTCGCCGTCCGGGCCACCGACCAGGCGGTCCAGTCCCTCGGCGGCAACGGTATGACGACGGAGTACGGCGTCGCCTCGCTGGTCGCCGCCGCGCGGGCCACCCGGATCGCGCCGGTGAGCCGGGAGATGATCCTCAACTTCGTCGCCCAGCACTCGCTCGGTCTACCCAAGTCGTACTGACAGGAGGATCCGCCGATGATCACCAGTGAGTTCCCACCCGTCGAGATCCTCGACGTCCCGATCCACGACGCCGTGCTCGGCCGGGCCCAGGAGTACGGCGACCGGCCGGCCCTGGTGGACGGCGTCAGCGGCCGGGAGATCACCTACGCGCAGCTGGACGGGATGAGCCGCCGGGTCGCGGCCGGGTTGGCCGAGCTCGGCATCCGCCACGGCGACACGATCGCGCTCTACAGCCCGAACACGATCCTCTACCCGGTCGTCTTCTACGGCGCCACCCGCGCGGGCGCGACCGTGACGACCGTGAACGCGCTCTACACCGCGGACGAGCTGCACAAGCAACTGGTGGACTCCAAGGCGAAGCTGCTGGTGACGATCTCGCTGTTCCTGCCGGTGGCGACCGCGGCCGTCGAAGGCACCGACGTGACCGAGATCTTCGTCTGCGACGCGGCCGAGGGATACCGCTCGGTGATGGAGCTGATCGCGTCGACCGGCCCCGAGCCGGAGGTGATGATCGATCCGGCCGAGGACGTCGCCGTACTCCCGTACTCCAGTGGTACGACGGGCGCGGCCAAGGGCGTGATGCTGACGCACCGGAACATCTCGACGAACATCGCGCAGGCCGAGGTGATGATCAAACTCGACGAGGACGAACGGATCATCGCGATCCTGCCGTTCTTCCACATCTACGGGCTGACCGTGCTGATGAACCTGCCGCTCCGGCTCGGCGCGACGGTGGTCGTCCTGCCGAAGTTCGACCTGGAGCAGTTCCTGACCACCCTCGATCAGCAGCGGATCACTCGGGCATTCGTCGCGCCACCCGTCGTACTGGCGCTGGCGAAGCACCCGGCCGTCGACGGGGTGGACCTGTCCGCACTGAAGTACGTGATGTCCGCCGCGGCCCCTCTGGACGGTGAGTTGGCCGAGGCGTGTGCCAAGCGGCTCGGGTTGCACGCGGTGCTGCAGGCGTACGGGATGACCGAGTTGTCGCCGGGCACGCACTCGGTCCCGCAGGACGACGAGGAGCCGCCGCCCGGTGCCGTGGGCAAGCTCTTCCCGTCCACCGAGATGCGGCTGGTCGGTGCTGATGGCAACGACGCGGCCGAGGGCGAGATCTGGATCCGCGGGCCGCAGGTGATGAAGGGGTACCTGGGCCGGCCGGCCGAGACGGACGCGACCATCGACCGGGACGGCTGGTTGCACACCGGCGACATCGGGCGAATGGACGACCGCGGGTACCTGTACGTCATCGACCGGGTGAAGGAACTGATCAAGTACCACGGCTATCAGGTGCCGCCGGCCGAGCTGGAGGCGGTACTGCTCACCGACGAGCGGATCGCGGACGCGGCGGTGATCGGGGTGCAGGCCGACGGCAACGAGGTGCCGAAGGCGTTCGTCGTACCGATGCCCGGGGTGGCGCTGACCGAGGCCGACGTGATCGAGTACGTGTCCGCGCGGGTGGCGCCGTACAAGAAGGTCCGGCAGGTGGAGTTCATCGAGGCGGTGCCGAAGGCGGCCTCGGGCAAGATCCTGCGGCGCGAGCTCAGAGCCCGCGAGGCCGCCCGTGAGTGAGGCCCTCAAAGAACCCCAGCAGGACCGCAGCCGGGCCACCCGGCAGCGGCTGCTCGAGGCGGCGGTGGAGTCACTGGCCGAGGTCGGGTACGCCGCGACGACGGTGTCGGTCGTCGCGGCCCGGGCTGGGGTTTCGCGGGGTGCCGCACAGCACCACTTCCCGACGCGGGCGGATCTGTTCGCCGCGGCGGTCGAGTACATGACCGAGGTCCGGCTGGCGGAGATCAGGGCACAGGCCGCCGCACTGCCCAGTGGGCCGGGGCGGACCGAGGCGATCGTCGGGATGCTCGCGGATGTCTACACCGGACCGATCTTCCGGGCCGCACTGCATCTGTGGGTGGCCGCGTCGACAGAGGAGGCGCTGCGAAAGCAGATCGTCCGGCTGGAGTCGCATGTCGGACGGCAGGCACACAGGGCGCTGCTGGAAGTGCTTGAGGTGAGTGAGCGGACTCCTGGGGTGCGGGAGACCGTGCAGGGTGTGCTGGACATGGCACGCGGGTTGGGTCTGGCTGACTTGCTCACGGATGACAGTGCGCGGCGGCGCGGGATCGTGCGGCAGTGGAGCCGCATTCTTGATCAGGCTTTGCGTGAGCCAGGGGTGTGACCGAAGGCACGGCGGAAGGTGTCGATGAACGCGCTGGTCGACGCCCAGCCGCACTGGTGAGCGACGCGGGTCACTGACTCGCCGCCGGCTAGCAGCCTGAGCGCGGTGTGCAGCCGCAACTGCGTGCGCCACTGGGGGAAGGTCATGCCTAGGTCTGTGCGGCAGCGGCGGCTCAGTGTGCGTTCGCTTGCACCGATCTGCCGGCCCAGCTCAGCGAGCGTCCTGTTGTCGGCTGGGTCGTCTTGTAGGAGCTTGCACACCGCGGCGAGGCGTGGGTCGCGAGGAGTCGGTAGGTACGTCGGACGCTGGGGCGAGTGCCGGAGTTGGTCCAGCAGCACGGCACGTAGTCTGTCGCGCTCGTCGACATCACCTCCTGGTGTCGTGTACGTGAGGATCAGCTCTCTCAGCAGCGGGCTGACCACCAGTGCCGACGGCGCATCCAGGCCGAGGGGGTTCTCGGTGAGGCCGACGGTGTGCAGGGCTGTCTCGCCGTACGCGCGGTGCTGGTGGAGGGTGCCGGCCGGGACCCAGATCGCCCGGTTCGCGGGGGCGATCCAGCTGCCGGCCTCCGTCGTCACCGAGAGGACGCCGCGACCGGCGTACACGATCTGGTGCTGCTCGTGCCAGTGCGGGTCGATGCCGCCTCCCGCCGGGATGGACAGGGAGCCGGTGTTCGCGGGACGGCGTTGGCGGATTTCCGGCATAGATTGGCATTTTATCGGAAGCCGGACAGCGGCCCGCTCGACCAGGATCGACGGTGTGCTGAGACTTCGACCGATCGGGCTGATGGCGATCGGGCATGCCTGCGTGGACGTGTACCAGGGCGCCGTACCGGCCCTGGTTCCGTTTCTGGTTGCCGAGCGCGGGCTCGGCTATGTGGCGGTCTCTGGGATCACGCTGGCGGCGACCCTGCTGTCCTCGGTGGTGCAGCCGGTGTTCGGCGTACTGATCGATCGGCGGCCGCTGGCCTGGTTGATCCCGATCAGCATGACCACCGCGGGCCTCGGGATCGCGCTCGTCGGAGTGGGCGACACGTATCTGCTGAGCTGGCTGGCGGCCGCGTTGTCCGGGCTCGGGGTCGCGGCCTACCACCCGGAGGCGGCGCGGATGGCGCGAGCGGTGAGCGGCGACAGCCACGTCGGGATGAGCTGGTTCTCGGTCGGCGGGAACGTCGGATTCGCGCTCGCGCCGGTGCTGGTCACGCCGATCATCGCGGTCGGCGGGTTGTCGCTGACGCCGGTGCTCGTCGTGCCTGCTCTGGCCGGAGCAGTCATCACATCGCTCGCGGTCCGGTCGCATCGCTCCCGAGTAGTCACCGGGCGCCTGCAAAGGGCCGGGCGGGACGACTGGTCGTCGTTCCTGCGGTTGTCGGCGATCATGGTCTGCCGCTCGATCGTCTTCGTCGGGCTCGGCACGTTCATCGCCCTGTACGCCGGTCAGCGGGTCGGCGGCGGGACCACGACCGGCGGGGTGACGCTCTTCGTCCTGTTCGCGGCCGGCGCGTTCGGGACGCTGCTCGGCGGGCGGTTCGCCACCCGGTACGGGCGGGTCCGGACGATGCGGACGTCGTACGGGCTCGCTGTCCCGGCGATCGCAGGGCTGGTGTTCGTCCCCGGGCCGGTGTTCTTCGCCTTCCTCGCGGCGACCGCGATCGCGATGTCGATCCCGTTCTCGCTGCACGTGACCCTCGGCCAGGATTTCCTGCCCGGCCGGGTCGGCACCGCCGGCGGGATGACGCTCGGTCTGGCGGTGAGCATCGGTGGTGTCGCCACTCCGGTGCTCGGCACCATCGCGGAGCACTCCTCGCTGCGCGTCGCCCTGTCCACGCTGATCGCGCTGGTCCTGACCAGCTGCCTGATCGGCTACGCCCTCAACGAACCCGTCACGGAGTGACTCATGCGTGAACTGCTCGAGTCTCTGGTCGCGGACGGTCGCGAGCTCGGCGTCCAGGTCGCGGCGTACCTCGACGGCGACCTGGTGGTCGACGCGTGGTCCAGAGCCGATGTGGACGGTCAGACCCTGTTCCCGGTCTTCTCGGTGAGCAAGGGGATCGGCGCGACCGCCGTGCACATCCTGGTCGACCGCGGCATCCTCGGGTACGACGACCGCGTCGCCGACCTGTGGCCGTCTTTCGGTGCCCATGGCAAGGACGAGGTGACGGTCGGGCACGTGCTCGAGCACAGCGCCGGCGTTCCGTTCTTCCCGGAGGGCCCCACTGGGTCTCGAGGACGACCTGTTCATCGCACCGCCGGACGCGCTGGCGCATCGGTTGGCGGAGGTCGACGACAGCGCGGTCGACACCCGCGACTTTCCTGAGTTGTTCCAGCGGGTGGTCGGGCGGATCGACATCGGCTCGATCGTGCCCCGTCGTACCGCTCCTGCTGGTCGGTCCTGGGCGGCGTCCGCGCCGTTGCCGTTCGCCGCGACCATGACGGCACGCGCGGGTGCCCGGCTATACGGCGTACTGGCGACCGGTGGTGCGCCCTTGTTGTCGGCTGAGGCGACCCGGATCAGGCGGCGTGATGCCGACTTTGTGGTCGGGGTGCCGGTGCTGAAGTCGTACGGCTACTCGCACGGCGACGAGGTCACCGGTGGCCGCGAGGAGGCGTTCGGGTTCGGCGGTCTCGGTGGTTCCGAGGCGTACGCCGACCCGACCTGCGGATTCTCCTTCGCCTTCACCCACAGCCGCCTGACCGTGGTCGACTCCGCCCCCGAGGTGGCCGCGACGGTCAGGAAGGAACTCGGGATCTAGTGCGCTCGGTGATGCGGCGGTCGACCTTGGTGGCCAGGTCGTTGGGTGAGCACTCGGCCAGGTGGTCGCGGACGAGCAGGTGGATGAACGAGTACTCACCACGGCCCGTGCGCGCCAGCACGTAGCGGTCGGCGGCGTACCGGAGGAAGGCGCGACGGCGCCACGGGAGGTAGCCGGTCCAGCGCAGCAGGAAGTCGTGCAGCAGGCGGGACAGCGGCCCGGCGAACACCGGCGGCCGGCGGCGCCAGGCCTTGGCGGCGACGACTCCGACCAGTACGCCGGCGACGGCTTCCAGCTCGGGTGATGTCAGGTCGGCGCCGAGTGCAGTCGCCAGCAGGATGCCGGCCAGCGCGCCGCCGATCACCCACGGATCCATCCGCCAGCCGTGCCCGGCGCCGGCGAGGACCAGGTGATCGGTCGGCAGCGACTTCACCATTCTGATGCCCTGGGCAACCATGAGTCCGATGGCGAGACCGGTTGCGAAGCTGCCGGGCGCGTTGCCGAGGCTGAGGGCCAGCCAGCCGGCCACGACGACCACGGTCAGCCGGACCGCGAGCAGCAGCCGACGCCGGTTGTGATGGAACACGATCAGCTCGACCGCGTACGACGCTCCGATCGCCAGGGCCTCGATGGTCAGCGCCAGCCAGACCGGTAGGAGCTCGACCAGGCCCATACCGGCGACGACCAGGATGAGAGTCGTCGCCGTACCTGCGATGAAGGTCAGCGCCAGCAACGGTGCCCACGGCGGCTTGGAGCTGTCAGTGGTGAGCACCTGCCACGGGTGCGGCCGCAGGTGCACCAGGAGCAGTGCTGAACCGGCCACAGCCAGGCCCGCCAGTACGCCGTACTGCGCGACTGCAGCGAGTGTCGCCCCAGCAGCGAGGCCGGCGAACAGTGCGGGTAGGCAGACCGCGTGTGCGAGGTAGTCCACCTCTGGCACCGAGAGTCCGTGCCAGCCGTTGGGCGTGAGCCATCTCGGTACGGCGGTCCGGTCGCCGGCACGCTTGCGGGTCCACCAGGCCAGGCACCACAGGGAGCGGACGGCTGTGCGGGAGTCGTACTGGCGGTTGGACAGGCGGTCGCGGGACAGGACCTCGGAGATGTAGGTGTCGAACAGTTCGCGGCGCAGGTCCGCGACGCCGCCTGCGACGACCTCCTCCGGGGCGCGGCCCTGGTAGGCGAGGATCATCACGTTCAGCATCAGTGGCGAGTTGACCAGGTCCCAGAGCTCGTCGTCCTGCTCGATGGCGGCTCGGGCGCCGTCGAGCTCCGGTCCTACGGCGGCGAAGTAGTCGAGGACCTGCTGCCGGGTGAGTGGTCTGATGTGCACAGCGCCGTACAGGCTGAGCTGGTTGGGCAGGAGCTCGTAGTCCTGGGTCCGGCAGGTCACTGCGATCTTGCCGACGAGGTAGTGGCGGCGGAGCTCTTCCAGTACGGGTGCAAGCTTGTCGCGGTGTGGCTTGGCGATCTCGTCGAGGCCGTCGAGCAGGAGGGCGAGACGGCCGCGGCGCAGCCAGGTGCGGCCTACCGCGGGTGGGATGCCGTACCTGGCGTTGAGCTCGGTAAGGAGCCAGCGGACGAAGCCGGCGAGGTACGGACTGTCGAGTGGGTCGTCGTCGGTGCCGCGGGACGGGTTTGCCGACCAACCGGCCAGGTCGATCAGGACCGGGATCGGCTTGTTCTCGTCCGCGTGGGCCTGCTCGGAGAGAGTGCGGGCCAGGTCGAGGAGCAGAGTGGTCTTGCCGGCGCCTGGTGCGCCCAGGATCAGCATGGAGTCCTGGAGTTGGTCGAAGACTGCGGCGATGTCCTGGTCCTCGGGGACTTGCTCGGGGGCGCTGTCGAGTGGCTGGACCAACAGGTCGTACGGGCGGACGACTGCTTCAGGGCGTTCGTCGACGGCCAGGGCGATGCGGGTGCGGGAGGCTAGGGAGCCTGCTACTCGCTGGGAGAGGTAGCGGTCGACGCGGGCCAGCGCGTTCGGGCGGTTGCGGGGCTGGTCGGCAGAGCGGCCGGAGACGGTCGGCAGCCGGCGGCTGCGGAACTCGATGAGCGCGGTGACGATCGCGATCACCCAGAGCGCGCCGATGAGGGGCCAGGTCCAGCCGGCGTACGGGGCGAGGAAGCCGGGGGCGGTGCCGCCGGTGCCGACGTTGATCGCGATCGGCAGCAGCACCAGGGTCAGCGACACGGTCACCACGAGCACGACAGCCCGCACCACACCGTCCCGCATCCTCACCCTGCGGAGCGTATCCGCGCCCCGGCCCACCATGCCCACCAACCGCGCGCCGGTCCACTTGGCGGTCAGGGGCTCGGGAATCGTTTGCTCGTGACGTAAGTTGCTTGAAGCGATGACTACTGAGGAGATCGACCGAGCGGCGGGGGTGGGGCTTCGGTCGGAACGCGGGCCGATCCTGCTCGCGGTGATGCTGAGTATCGGGCTGGTGGCGATCGACGCGACCATCCTCGCGACCGCCGTACCCTCCGTCGTCGCCGATCTCGGCGGTTTCACCCAGTTCCCCTGGCTGTTCTCGATCTACCTGCTCGCCCAGGCCGTCTCGGTGCCGATCTACGGCAAGCTCGCCGACCTGCGCGGCCGCAAGCCGATCATGCTGCTCGGCGTCGGCCTGTTCGTGCTCGGCTCGGTGCTGTGCGGGTTCGCCTGGAGCATGCCGGCGCTGATCGCGTTCCGGCTGATCCAGGGGCTCGGCGCCGGCGCGATCCAGCCGATCGGGATGACGATCGTCGGCGACATCTACACGGTCGCCGAGCGGGCCAAGGTGCAGGGCTACATCGCCAGCGTGTGGGGGATCGCGTCCTTCGTCGGCCCGACCCTGGGCGGGGTGTTCTCCGACTTCATCTCCTGGCGGTGGATCTTCTTCGTGAACATCCCGCTCGGGCTGGCGGCCGCCTGGGTGCTGACCCGCCGCTTCCAGGAGAACGTGACCAAGCAGACCAGTCACCAGATCGACTACGCCGGTGCGATCCTGCTCGCGGTCGGCGGCTCGCTGCTGCTGCTCGGCCTGCTCGAGGGCGGCGTGATGTGGACCTGGGACTCGCCGCCCAGCATCACGATCCTGGTCGCGGCCGCCGTCCTGCTGACCGCGTTCGTCCTGGTCGAGCGCCGCGCGACCGAACCGATCCTGCCGCTGTGGGTCCTCGGCCAGCGCGTGCTGAACTCCGCCAACTCGTCCGCGCTGCTGATCGGCGTACTGATGATCGGCCTGTCGACGTACGTGCCGCTGTACGCCCAGGGAGTGCTGGGTACGTCGGCTCTCGTCGCCGGCTTCGCGTTGGCCGCCATGACCCTGGGCTGGCCGATCGCGGCCTCACTGGCCGGCCGGATCTATCTGCGCGTCGGCTTCCGTACGACGATGCTGTTCGGCTCGGTGATCGTCGTCATCGGAGCCGCGTTGCTGCTCACGGTCGACTCCGGTAGCGCCGTACTCCACCTGGCCGCGGCCTGCTTCGTCATCGGCCTCGGACTCGGCTTCTCCGCCTCTCCGTCGGTGGTGGCCGCGCAGTCGTCGGTCGCCTGGCAGACGCGTGGTGTGGTGACCGGGGCCAACATGTTCGCCCGCTCCGTCGGCAGTGCGGTCGGTGTCGCGGTCTTCGGCGCGGTGGCGAACGGTGTGGTCGCTGCACGGCTCGGTGACAGTCACGCGGACTTGGAGAATCTGCCCGGCGAGGTGCTCGCGCCTGCGATCCACGACGTGTACTACGGCGCCGCAGCCGCGGCCGTCCTACTAGTGGTCGCTGTCGCCTTCATGCCCAACCGGATCACCGAGCACGGCAGTCGGGTCTGAGCCGCCCAGACCGACCTCGGTGCGCCAGTCGGCATGCAGGTCGCGGAGGCGCTGCGCGACAGCCGGCTCGTCGTCGATGCGGTTGTGCTGTTCGCCCAGATCCTCGGTCAGGTTGGCCAGATGCCAGCCATCGCCCATCGGGGCATGTTCGTAGCTACTGAGGTGCTGAACCTGCGCATCGCTGCCGTCGACCCAGCTCAGCTTCCAGTCACCCGAGCGCACAGCCCATTGGAAGCCACAGTCCCAGTGCAGTGCGGTGTGGGCTGAGTCCGTGTCGCCGTTCAGCACCGGCAGCAGGTTGAGACCGTCCGACTCCACCTCGTCACCAGCAGCAGCCACCAGTGTCGGCACCAGATCGAGTGTGCTCGCCAGAGCGTCGGTCTCACGCGCCGACGGCAGGCGCGCGGGCCACCGCCACAGCATCGGGACCCGGATGCCGCCCTCCCAGACGGTGTACTTGGTCCCACGGAGTGGCGCGTTGTCGCCGAAGTTGCACGTCGAGCCGCCGTTGTCGGTGGTGTAGACGACCACCGTGTCGTCGGCTTGCCCGGTCGCGTCGAGCAGGTCGAGCAGCTTGCCGATCTCCGCGTCCATCAGCTCCAGCTGAGCCAGGTAGTACTCGCGCCCGTGCGGCAGGTTCGGCACGATCACATCGTCGTACCACTCGCCGTACGACGCTCCGCTGTCCGGCTTCCAGTCGTCGTACGTCGGCAGGCCGCGGCGGGCCAACTCGTCCGGCGGGAGCTGCCAGCAGAAGTTGTGCACCGCGTTGAAGGCGACCATGCAGAAGTACGGCCGCTCGTCCTCCGCCTGGATGAAGTCTGCGGCCCGTCGGCCCAGCTCACTGGTCAGGAACCCCTCGTGCTCGACCGGCTCGTCACCGGACAGCAGAGGCTGCACCGCCATGTACCGCGCGGCATCGGCGCCGTACTCGCTCTGCGCCTGCTCTGAGTGATGCAGGTAGTTCAGCCTGCCGAGTGACTGACCGGCCAGGCCGTACAGCGTCGTTTCGAACCCGTGGTGCGGCGGGCAGGCGCGGTCCCCGACCGACTCATCACCGTAGTGAACCTTGCCGAAGTACCCAGTCCGGTAGCCACGTTCCTGCAGCAACTCCGCCAGACTCGGTACGTCGTCCGGCGCGAAGCTGGCCGAGTCGAACCACTGACCGCCCCACCGCTGCTGGTAGCGCCCGGAGATGATCGCGGCCCGCGACGGACTGCAGATCGGCGCCGTCACGTAGGCACTCGTGCAGCTGACCCCACCAGCGGCCAGCCGGTCCAACGACGGCGTCCGTACGTCGGCATGCACTCCGAGCGCACTGCGGTCCGCATAGCCGTGGTCGTCCGAAAAGATGAGCAGGATGTTCGTCATGGCATCGGTCCGATCAGTGCTGCGACCAGTCCGGCCGCGGTGAGGATCGCCCAGGTGGTTGTGACGACCCGGTTGAGCGTTGGTACGTGCTGTTTGGTGAGAGTGCCGTGGACCTTCTTGAGGAGGAGTATGGCGACAGCGATCAGGAGAAATGTGACCGCTGTCGTGAGGAAACCGCAGGCCCACCCGAAGCTGAGTGGGCGGGCGTCCGGATAGGCGGTGCCGAAGCGATCCTCGAGACTGCTGTACCGGCCAGGGATCAGTAACGCCGCACTGCCGATCCACGCCGCCAGGAGGTACTTGAGGGACAGCCGGACGTTGCGGCTCAGCTTCGACCGGCCGGCGAGGGCTGCAGCGATCACGACGTACGGCAGTCCACCCCAGCACCAGCCGAGCGCACGCAGGACGAGCTCACGGTGGTCCACGGCCCGGCCGATCGCACCGACCACGGTCTCACCGATGAACGCGCCACTGATGCCACAGCCGAGTGCGACCACCACGAGGACCAGCGCCACCGACCGCACGTCCCACCGCGATTCCGGCTTCGGTTGATGTGGTGCTGGCTTCTGCTGGGCTGTCGACACGGCTCAGCACTCTGTCACAGCCGCGGTCTAGGTTGGCAGCATGCGTGCGGTCGACTGTGTGGGTGCCCTGATCCGTGACGAGCAGCATCGCGTCTATGTGCAGCGCCGTACGGCAGAACGGCGCTTGCTGCCCGGGATCTGGGACATCGTCGGTGGACACCTGGAGCCGGGCGAGACGCCGGAGCAGGCGCTCGCGCGGGAGGTCGAGGAGGAGACCGGCTGGAAGGTCCGCGACATCGTCTGGCCCGTCGCCGACTGGGAGTGGGAGCACGAGGGCCGGGTACGGCGTGAGCTCGACTACCTCATCACCGTCGACGGGGACCTCGCCCGACCGCGGCTCGAAGCGGGCAAGCACGACGCGGGCGCCTGGGTCGGACCTGACGATCTCGACCTGCTGATGGTGAACCGCACCGACGGCGACCGGCGGCTGCGCGACATCGTGGCCCACGTGGTCCGCACCCGCTTCACCGACCGCCTCCGTCTCGAACCGCTGACGGGTCCCGGTGCGGTCCTGCCCGGACATGCGGCGGACCTGGTGACTCTGTTCGCCGATCCGCGGGTCGCGCACTGGTACGCCGAGACCCTGTCGGAGGACGAGGCCGTACGTCGTGCCACGGAGGCGCGGGCCCGGTGGGACGCCGACGGCGTCAACAAGTGGATTGCGTACGAGCGCGACAGCGGAGCGCTTGCCGGGCGGGGCGGGTTGTCCCGGATTACGGCGGGCGCGCCAGCGGCGGAGGCGATCGGTGCGCTGGTGGGACCGGACTGGTCCGTCGACCGGCTGGAGCTGGGGTGGGCGCTGATCGAGTCGGCCCGCGGGCGCGGGTTGGCGACCGAGATCGGGCGCGCCGGGCTGGAGTTCGCGTTCGGGACGCTGGCGGCTCAGGCGGTGATCGCGTTGACCGAGCGGATCAACGTGCCGACGCGCGCGGTGATGGAGCGCCTCGGCATGACCTACGCGGGTGAGATCACCGCGGAGGGCCTGGTCGAAGGATCCGACGAGGTGCGGCCGGACGCGCCCTTCGCCGTCTACCTCGCGACGCCGGACACCTCCACCGGACCCGAAGCGGACACCTCCGCCGGACCCGAAGCGGACATCTAGCTGGCTATAGGTCGAGTCAAGTTCTGGTGATGGCTGCGGGGTATTGTTCCGCCGCGGTGTGGGTGGATGTTGTGGGGTGTGTCGTGCCGCG
>NZ_JBICSZ010000014.1:0-133976 GCF_043197365.1 Kribbella sp. NPDC049174
GCTGCGGCCAGCCCCGGACAACGCCGCACAACAACGGCCAGCAGCCGCATGACCACTTGACAAACATAGGGGCATCCAAGCGGTGTTCCGGTGCGCAGCCTGCGGACATCAGGCCAACGCGGACGTGAACGCGGCAGTCAACATCGCGGCCGGACGGGCCGTCAGCGCACGCCGAGAGACGCCCCCACGGGTCTCGCCGAAGCGTGAACCTCAACACGCTACCTCCGCGTAGTAGTTGTTGGAATCCCCGTCCGTCAGGGCGGGGAGGACGTCAACCGAGCAGCTCCAGGATGTTGCCACCGGCAATCAGCTCGACGTCCTGCACCGACAGCTCGAGGTGGTCGAGCTGAAACCGCGGTCCGGCGTCGTCGGTCTCGGGTGCTCCCGTGCCGAACAGCACACGGTGCGCGCCGTACCGGTTCGCCATCCACTCCACCTGCAGATGACCACAGAGACTCGCCGTGTCGAAGCGCAGCTCCGCGTGGGTATCCATCAGATCGGCGAGCTCCCGGAGTGCGCGATAGCCCGTGTTGATCAGCACGATCCGCAGCGTGGGCACCTCGGTCGCAAGCCGATGGATCTCGCCGGGACTCGTCGACTCCCAGCCGAGCAGCACGGTGATGTTGCGCTCGGCAAGCTCTCGCGCCAGCTGGAGCCCATGCGGCCCGGCCAACGCATACCGATGCTCAGCCGGACACATCCGCACAAGTCGTCCGTCCGCGGGCACCGGCGCACCCAGCGGCCCGGGTACGACGACCGGCACGCTGGTCATCCGTGGATGCTCCGGTACGTCGGCCGGCGTGACCGGGTCGTAGTACAGGGCATGCGAATGGACGACACACGCCGCGTCGATGGCCAACCAGTCGAGCTCGGACAGCAGCCCGGGCACGTCTCGACTCGGTACGTCGCCCACCGGAACCGGCCCGAGGATCCGGTTGACGTCGACCACTCTCATGACTGCCTCAACGCTGTCTGGACAGCAGCTCGTCGGCTTGCTTCGCTGCCGCGTCGAGCGCCTGCTGCGGCGTCTTCTTCCCGGTCAGCGCGGCCTGGATCTCGACCGCGAGCAGTGCCATCACCTGCCGGGCGGCCGGGTTCACCTCACCGTGGAAGGCGTACTGCAGGGCTTCCTCGAACTTCTTCGCCTGGTCGTCCGACGCCGGCACCGGCGCGTCGGTCCGTGGCGACAGGTAGTTCGACGCGGTCCCCAGGCTGATCACCTGCTTCGGCTGGGTCATGAAGGTGAGGAACTTCTCCGCACCCTCGATGTTCTTCGACCCCGCGTTCACCGCGAGCCCGCCGGGCAGTCCGAACCCGACCCGCTTCTTGTTCTCCAGCGGTACGCCGACGACCACATTGGCCGCGCCCCAGCTCGCGTTCACGGTCTTGGCATCGATCAGCGTGTTGGTGAAGCCCATCGCGACCTGCTGCTTGCCGAGCGCCTGGTCGGCGACCACGTTGGCGTTGGTCAGGCTGCTCTTCGGGATCGCGCCGGCGTCGTACAGGCCCTTGATGAAGGTCAGTGCCTCGACGCCGGGAGCCTGGTTGAACGCGACCTTCTTGCCGTCCTCGGCGAACACCGAGCCGCCGGCCTGCCAGAGCAGTGGGTAGAAGCTGAGGTTCAGCGAGGTCTCGGGTGAGGCCGAGTAGTCCAGCGTGGCGACGCCGGCCTGCTTGAGTTTCGGCGCGGCCGCCTTGATCTCGTCCCAGGTCTCCGGCGGCTTCGTGATACCGGCCTTGTCGAGCAGTTTCTTGTTGTAGAGCGTGGTGGTGACAGTGTGATAGATCGGTGCGCCGTACAACTTGCCGTCGACGGTCAGGGCGCTCAGCGCGCCGGGCAGGAACTTCGACTTGTCCGCCTCGAGCACCTTGTCGATCGGCTCGAGCGAGCCCGTCTTGACGAACTGCGGGATCTGGTCCGGCCCGAGCAGCAGCACGTCCGGGCCCTTGCCGCCCGAGAATGCGGTGGCGAGCTTCTGGTCCCGGTTCGCCCAGGGTTGCTGCTCGATCTTCAGGTCGACGTCGGTGTTGGCCGCCTCGAAGTCCTTCTCGACCTGGGTCCAGTAGGCGGTGGCGGCCTTCTCGTCGGCGATGACCGGATACATCCACACCGTGACGGGTTTGGCCGACGACTCCTCCGCCGATCCGCCACAGGCGGTCAGTGCGGCGGATGCGGCGAACGCGGTGAGCGGAACCACGAGACGGTTGATCTTCATCGGACCTCCACAGCCTTTACGGTCAGGACCGAAAGTACCGCGCAGTGCCCCGGGGACGTCAACCACTGAGCAAGAATGCGTGGTAAGTTTTCGGTCCGGACCGTTAATCACTCGGCCGGGACCGCCATCACCCAGTCGGCGCTGACGACCCGGTAGCCGAGCTTGTAGAGGCCGCGGAGGATGCCCGGGACGTGGGCGGCGCCGTACACGACCGCGACGTCGATCGACTCCTCGGCCCGGTCGCGCACGATCGCGGCCAGCGCGGCCAGCACCTGGTCGTCACGGCGGCCGAGCAGCAGGTCCATGAACGCGTCCAGGTCCTCGCCGCGGAGCTCCTCGGCCGCGGTCAGCAGGTCGTTCACCTCGAGGTTCAGCATCGCCCGGCGGCCGGCGAAGAACTGCCCGACCGTCACCACCGGGATGGCGGCCCAGGTGAGCAGCCGGGTCTTCAGCGGCAACTCGCCGAACCCTTGGTCGAACTCCCCCGCGGTCACGTCCGGCGTCACGATCGGTACGCCGAGGTCGCCGTACGGAATGTCGTCCTCGACCAGCCCCGACTCGTCGTTGGCCGGGATCACCTTGTACGTCGCCATCAGCGCGTCACCGACCGCCGAGTCGCCGTCGATCCCCTCGACCACCAGCAGGTCGCACTCCCGCAACCGGCGCTCGACCTCCCGGTAGAACTCCGGCGCCGCCACATGCAACATCGGAAACACCCGCAGGACCGGCCCACCCCCACGCCGCGTGCACCGCAACACCGCACACCGCGTCCCCACCACACTGCTCTCGACAATCTGCACGCCCACCACCCCCGGTTCCCAGTGTCAGAACCCAAGGGGTCAACCTCCGGCCGGCGATTGAGATACTTCCGACCGTGAATACGAGTGCGAGGTCGGGCGAAGCGCGGCAGCGGGCGACCTGGGGTCGTTGTGTGGACTGGGCGCTGCGTCCCGCCGAGCCGGCCGATGTCGAGGCGATCGCGGAACTGCGGGCGACGGTGATGCGCCCGGACCTGGAACGGTTGGGCCGCTTCGACGAGCACCGGGTCCGGCAACGGCTGCGGGACTCCTTCTCCCCGCAGTACACGTCGATCATCGTGGCCGACGGCACCTTCGCCGGCTGCGTCACCGTCCGCCCGGCCGAGGACGGCCGCTGGCTGGAGCACTTCTACCTCGCCCCGGACCTCCAGGGCCGCGGACTGGGATCAGCCGTCCTGCGAACCCTCCTGGAACAAGCCGACGCCGACGGCGTCCCCGTGCGCCTCAACGTCCTCCAAGGCAGCCCCGCCCAACACCTCTACGAACGCCACGGCTTCACCGTCGAGAACCAAGACCCCATCGACGTCTACATGATCCGCCAACGAGCCACTACTCGCTGAGCAGCCCCGTCCGGCGGAGCCACGCTTCTACCTGTGGGCGGGCGGATTGCACCGTTTCGCCCTGGATTGCCAGTCCTTCGCCGATGGTCGAGCCGGGGCAGTTGGCGGTGTAGTCGTCGACGGCCCGGCCGAGGCCACTCATGGCGTGGGTGGTGAACGGGTAGACCGTCTTGCCGCTGAAGTCGTGTCCGTCGGTGAACGTCGCCATGATCATCGGCGGCCGGACGTTCCAGATCGGGCTGCCGAGCAGGAGTACGTCGTACTGGTCGATCGACGGCAACGGGTTGGCGATCGCGGGGCGTGCGTCGGCGTTCTGCTCACGGACGTTCCGCGCGACGGTCTCGTCGTACCCGGTCGGGTAGGGGTCGGCGGCCTCGATCCGGTGCACGTCACAGGCGATCAGGTCCCTCACCATCCCGGCCACGACCTCGGTGTTGCCTACCTCCAGAGTCCGCCGGCCGCCGTAGTGATAGTTCTCCCCGGCGCGGGAGAAGTACACGAGGAGAACTCGGGCCTGCCCGGGTCGGCCCGACGGCTCTGGCGCGGACTCCGTTGAGGAGCAGGCGGCCAGAGCCGACGTGCCGACAAGTCCCGCCGCGGTGAAGGCGAGGAACAAGCGACGGGACGGTGGTTGGTGCGCGGGCATTCAGTCGATCCGCGATGTGCCGAGGCGGGTGACCATCTCGGGGTCTCGGTGGTCGAAGAACTGGCTGGTGCCGGTGTCGAGGGTTGCGATGCCGGCGAGGTCGTCGCCGGTGAGCTCGAAGTCGAAGATGTCGAGGTTCTCGGCCATCCGGTCGGGGCGGACGGACTTCGGGATGACGGCGACACCGCGCTGGACCAGCCACCGCAGTACGACCTGGGCGACCGACTTGCCGTACGACGCGCCGATCTCGGTCAGCACCGGGTTCGCGAAATGGTTGTTCCGGCCTTCGGCGAACGGGCCCCAGGATTCCAGCTGTACGCCGTGCTGACGCATGAGCTCCTGCTCCTCGCGGCGCTGGTGGAACACATGTGCCTCGATCTGGTTGACCGCCGGGGTGATCTCGTTGTGCTGGATCAGGTCGATCAGCCGGTCGGACTGGAAGTTCGACACGCCGATCGCCCGGATCCGGCCCGCGCGGTACAGGTCCTGCATCGCGCGCCACTCGCTGTAGTAGTCGCCGTACGGCTGATGGATCAGGTACAGGTCGAGGTAGTCGAGGCCGAGGCGGCGCAGTGACGTCTCGAAGGCCCGCTTGGTGTTCTCCTCGCCGGCGTCCTGGATCCAGAGCTTGGTGGTGACGAACAGTTCGTCGCGAGGGATGCCGCTCTTCGCGATCGCGAGGCCGACGGCTTCCTCGTTCTGATAGCCGGCCGCGGTGTCGATCGAGCGGTAGCCGGCCGCGAGCGCGTCGCTGACCGCCTGCTCGGTCTGCTCCGCCGGGATCTGGAAGACGCCGAACCCGAGAATCGGTAGCTCGACGCCGTTGTTCAGCGTGACTGTTTGCATGAGATGTCTTTCAGTTCTCGTAGCTCGTGCTGGTGCTGAGGTTGCTCCACTGCTCGAGCTGCTTGCGCTCGGCGTCGAGGACGCCGTTGATCGCGGTGAACGCGTCCTGGCCGAGGACGAGGAACTTGGGTGGAGTGGGCTCGGCGAGTGCGGTCAGGATGGCCTGTGCGGCTCGGGCGGGATCGCCGGGCTGGGTGCCGTGGATCGTGTCGTGCTCCTTGCGTCGCTTGCCGGCGGTGTCGGCGTAGTCGGCGATCGCGTCCGCGGACTGGGTCAGCGAACGGCCGGCGAAGTCGGTCCGGAACCCGCCCGGCTCGACGATGGTGACCGTGATGCCGAGTGGTTCGAGCTCCTTCTGCATCGAACCCGACAACCCTTCCAGCGCGGCCTTCGTCGCGGAGTAGTAGCCCGACCCGGGAGGGCAGATCCTGGCGCCGATGGACGAGACGTTGACGATCGCCCCGGTACGACGCTGCCGCATGCCGGGCAGGACGGCCTTCATCATCGCCACCGGCCCGAAGACGTTGGTCGCGAACAACTGCTCGACATCGGCCTCGTCACCTTCCTCGACGGCGGCGCGGTAGCCGTACCCAGCGTTGTTCACCAGGACGTCGACAGCACCGAAGCGCGTCTCGGCCGCTCCGACGACGCTCCGAACCTGATCCCGGTCCGTGACGTCGAGTCGCTCGACGAGCGCCGTACCGGGGTATTTCTCGGCCAGGTCGGCAACTGTGCCGGGGTCGCGGGCGGTGACGACGGCGTTGTGGCCGGCCGCTAGCACCGCCTCGGCGAGAGCTCGTCCGAGGCCGGTGGAACAGCCGGTGATCAACCAGGTGGTCATTAATCTCCTTTCGCTGTCACCAGCACACCCCGTGACCGGCGCCGCAGGAAGTGGCTGCTGATCCATGGACTGACAGTGCCTGCCACGTTCCGTCACCGGGATCTACGCTGGCGGGATGGACAGTCGAACCGAGGTCCGCGAGTTCCTCCGCTCCCGGCGCGCCAAGGTGACCCCCGATCAGGCCGGGCTGCCGGTCAGCGGGCACCGGCGGGTGCCCGGACTGCGGCGAGAGGAGGTCGCGCTGCTCGCCGGGGTGAGCGTCGACTACTACGCCCGTCTCGAGCGTGGCGATCTGGCCGGGGTGTCCGACGAGATCCTGGACTCGATCGCCGGCGTACTGCGGCTGGACGACGCCGAGACCACGCACCTGCTCAACCTGGCCCGCGAGGCCCGGACCAGCCCGAGTCGGCGGCGCCGGGCCGCCGTACGGCCTGAACCGCAGATCCGGCCGAGTCTGCAGCGGTTCCTCGATGCGATCACCGGTGCGCCGACCTGGGTCCGGAACGAGCGGATGGACTTCATCGCGGCCAACCCGCTCGGGCGTGCCCTGTACGCGCCGATCCTGGAGGATCCGGTCCGGCCGGCCAACAACGCCCGCTACTTCTTCCTCAACCCGGACGCCACCACCTTCTACCCGGACTGGGACCGCAACGCGGACGACATCGTCGCCACCCTCCGCGGCTACGCGGGTCGCAAACCGCACGACAAGGGCCTCACCGACCTCATCGGCGAGCTCGCCACCCGCAGCGAGGACTTCCGCACCCGATGGGCCGCGCAGAACGTCCGCTTCCACCGCACCGGGCTGAAACGCATCCACCACCCGGTCGTCGGCGACCTCGAACTCAGCTACGAAGCGATGGAACTGCCGGCCAACCCCGGCTGGACCATGTTCTCCTACACGGCCGAACCCAACTCCCCCACCGACGAACGCCTCCGCCTACTGGCCAGCTACGCAGCCACCGTCGAGGCCGAAACCGCCGACAAGCCCTAGTCGCGGGTCTCTTCCTTCAGCCGGGCTGCTTCCCTGCGGACATCGGCCTGGATGCCGCGCTCGTGCTCGAGCCAGTCGGGGTTCTCCGACTTGAGGGCTTCGATCTGCTCGGTGGTGAGGGCCTCGGTGATACCGGCGCGGGCCAGGCCGCTGATGGACACGCCCAGCTTGGCGGCGACCACGGACCGCGGGTGCGGCCCGTCGCGGCGGAGGTCGCGCAGCCACTCAGGCGGGTCGGCCTGCAGCGCGTTCAGCTCGTCGCGGGACACGACGCCCTCCTGGAAGTCGGGCGGAGTGGCCTGGAGGTACACGCCCAGCTTCTTCGCCGCCGTAGCGGGCTTCATCGTCTGGACTGCCTTACGCGACGTCATGGCGCAAGGGTAGCGAGCGGGGACACCGCCGCCGATCACACCCGGTAGCCTGACCACGTGACCGGGTCGCAAACGTCGTTCAGGCTCGGGTATGTCCCGGGGGTGACGCCTGCCAAGTGGGCGCGGATCTGGCGGGACCGGTCGCCGCGGATCCCACTCGAACTCATCCAGGTCGCGGCCGCGGACGTCGTCGAGCTGGTCCGGAGCCGCCAGGCGGATGCTGCCTTGCTGCGGTTGCCGATCGACCGGACCGGTCTGCACGCGATTCCCTTGTACGTCGAGACGACGGTCGTGGTGATCCCGAAGGACCACGTCGTGACGGCGGTCGAAGAGGTGACTGCCGAGGATCTGGCGGACGAACTGATGCTGCACCCGCTGGACGACGTACTCGAGTGGGAGCGTCCGCCCGGCCGGGTGATCGATGAGCGGCCGGCGACGACGGCGGATGCCATCGCACTCGTCGCGGCCGGGACTGGGCTGGTCGTCGTACCGCAGTCGCTCGCTCGGCTGCATCACCGGCGGGATCTCACCTTCCGGCCGCTCCTGGACGCACCGGAGTCGGGCGTCGCGTTGGCGTGGCCGGAGGAGGAGACGACCGAGCTGATGGAGCAGTTCATCGGCATCGTCCGCGGCCGGACGGTCAACACCAGCCGAGGCTCTGCCCCCACCAAGCCGAGCGACGCCAAGTCGAGCTCCAAAGCGACCGCCGCCAAGCGACAGCCGGGCGGCGGCAAGCAGCAGACCAGCACTGGCAAACGACAGGCCGGCAGCGGCAAACGGCAGGCTGGCGACGGCCGACGCAAGAAACCTCGCCGATAGCACCCCGCCCTGGTGTTCAGTTGAGCTTTCAACTATCATCGGGAGTGCAGTCGTCGAGAAGGAGTGCGTCATGGCGATCTTCCGGTTGAACCACGCGGTGCTGTACGTGCGCGACCTGGCCGCCAGCGTCGCCTTCTACCGCGACGTGCTCGGCTTCGGGTACACCGAAGGCGGGGACTCGTTCCAGGGCGCGGCGTTCCTGCGCGCGCCGGGATCGACCAACGACCACGACCTAGGGCTGTTCGAGCTCGGCTCCCAGGCCGGCCCGTCCGGCGCCGGCCGGACCACGGTCGGGCTGTACCACCTCGCCTGGGAGGTGGACACCCTCGGCGACCTCGAGGATCTGGCCACCACGCTGGCCGAGGCCGATGCGCTGGTCGGGGCGTCGGACCACGGCACGACCAAGTCGCTGTACGGCAAGGATCCGAACGAGCTGGAGTTCGAGATCGTCTGGATCATCCCGGCGGAGCTGCTCACCGACGAGGACCGGAACAAGGCCGGTGTCGGCCGGCTGGACCTCGCCGCCGAACTGGCGAAGTACGGGCGCGACGCCCGCAGCGGCGTCGGCATCTCCCGCATCCTCGGCTGACCGCCAACCGCCGACCGGCCAACCGCCGACCGCCGACCGTCAGCCGGTGATGCCCTCGGCAATGCGGAGGGAGTTGGCCAGCACGGTCAGCACCGGATTCACCCCGCCGTTCGTCACGTGCACCGAGGCATCGGCGATCCACACGTTGTCGTGACCCCAGACCCGGCCGTGCGGATCCGTGACCGAGCGGGCCGGATCATCGCCCATCCGGCAGCTACCCGCCTGATGCTGCCCACTACTCGCCTGCTGCGTACTGCCAAGACCGCCAACCGCAGTCCGCACCGCGCCAGCCTCGACCAGCCACTGCCGAGCCTTCTCGCTCATGAACGCATGCGCCCGGACATCCTCCGGATGAATGGATCCGCTGAGCACCACCACCGGGTTCCCGAACCGGTCCACGACGTCCGGATCCACCCGCACCCGGGACTCCGCTGACGTGACCTCCTGGATCGGCCCGACCACCCGCATCATCCGGCGCGCCTCACGGCGCATCGCCTGCTTCCCGGCCGCCCCGGCCCGCGGGATCAGCCCGGCCGCGGTCAGATAGTCGTACGTCGCCGCCGGCGTCGGGACGAACTCGTTGGCCAGCATCCCGCCGCCCACCAGTCCGTCGTTGCCGTGCCGGAAGTCGCACGTCGCGATCGACACCCCGGGACCGACCAGATCGGCCACCTCGTCGTCGAACAATCCGACCGCTCCGGCGTACACGTGCGCCTGCAGATACCGCCCGACCTGATCCCGGTTGTTGCCGAGCCCATCCGGCTCACCGTCGTGCGCGCTGTTGAGCAGCAACCGTGGCGTCTCGGTCGCACCCGCGGCGACGACCACCTCCGCGCAGCTCACCGTACGACGCCAGATCCGGCCGGCCTCGTCGTACCCGACCAACGCAACCCCGACGACCCGGCCATGCGACGTCACCAGCCGCTCAGCCGTCGTCTCGGTGACCAACGTGCACCGGCCCGTCGCGAGTGCCGCCGGCAATGCGGTGTTGTGCGTCCCGCCCTTGGCCTCGACCGGACAGGCGAACCCGACGCACTGCCCACACCGCACACACCCCGCCCGGCCTTGGTACTCGACGGAGTTGATCAGCAGCGGTACGTCGAGAGTCCCCCAGCCCAGTCGCTCAGCCGCACCCGCCAGCCGCTGAGCCGGACCTGTCCGCGGCAAGGCCGGCATCGGCAACGGGATCGACCGTGCGGCGTGCCAGGGGTCTACTCCCCCACCACTGACGCCGAATCGCTGCTCGGCCAGGCTGTAGTAGGGCTCCAGGTCGTCGTACGTGATCGGCCAGTCCGCCAAGCTGCTTCCGGCCGGAACCCCGTAGGTGCTGGCCATCGTGAAGTCGCGCGGGACGAACCGCCACGCCTGCGCGCCGTACACCCGGGTGCCACCGCCGACGGTGAAGGCGTTGTTGCCCCATCCCGGGTCCGGCGGCAGGACAGTTCGTCGTACGCCGTCCGTCACCGCGATCCGGGGTCGACCGTGCGGATCGGGGTCCGTCGGGGCGGGCAGCGCGGACCACGAACGCGGGTTGCGCAGATGGTCGTGGGTCAGCGACGCCGTCGTCGGGTAGCGGCCGGTCTCGACGACGAGCACTGACCGGCCCGACTCGGCGAGCACCTGCGCCGCGGCGCCCCCGCCCGCACCCGAGCCGATCACGATCGAGTCGTACCGATCGGCCAGCGCCGACGGCGGCGTGATGGCCAACTCGGTCTGCACCACCTGGGCGCCACCGGGCTCCCAGCCGACGACGGCCCAGCCCGGCGGTTGGTTGCCGTAGGCATCTGGAATGTGCCCGTCACCCGAGTAGTACCCCTGCACGACCAGCCGGACGAGCCAAGCACCGTCCTCATCCGCGAGCACCGCGTCGAGCTCCGGCTCGTCCCCCGCCACCTCCAACGCCCGCTCCACCCGCGGTCGCCAATCCGGCCGATCCGCCGCGAGCACCCGCTCGACGAACGCGACCGCACCGACGTCGGCCGCCGAAGGGAACTCGTCCGCCGGAACAGCCACCTCAGCCAACCGCTCGAGAACCACCCGCTGCCGTTCCGAGAGCCCATCCACCCTGCGATCCCTTCGCCGACGTCGCGCCCCAGCCTTTCAGATCCTCACGACGCCCGGCAGCTATCCGGGCTTTTTGTACTTGTGGGTCCATTTTCGCCGAGCCACGATGGAGGACGTGGCACTTGATCACTACTACCTCCTGGGCAGGTCCGGACTGCGGGTCAGCCGGCTGGCACTGGGCACGATGAACTTCGGCACCGGCGGCTTCCACGCCGCGTACGGCAAGACCGAGGACGAGGCCCGGCCGATCTTCCGGCGGTACGTCGATGCCGGCGGCAACTTCATCGACACGGCCGACTTCTACACCGCGGGCGAGAGCGAGACGATCCTCGGCCGCCTGCTCGAGGAGGCGGGCATCCGGGAACGGATGGTCCTCACCACCAAGTTCACCAACAGCGTCGACCCCGGTGACCCGAACGCGGGCGGCAACGGCCGCAAGGCGATGATCCGCGCGGTCGAGGACTCTCTGCGCCGCCTGCGCACCGACTACGTCGACCTGTTCCTCCTGCACACCTGGGACCGGATCACCCCGGTCGAAGAGGTATTGCGCACGTTCGACGACCTCACCTCCGCAGGCAAGATCCGGTACGCCGGCCTGTCCGACGTACCAGCCTGGTACGCCGCCCGCGCACAGACCCTGGCCGACGCGCACGGACTCGCACCGATGGTCAGCCTGCAACTGCCGTACTCCCTGGTCGAGCGGACGATCGAGACCGAGCACGTCCCGGTCGGCCAGGAGTTGGGCCTCGGCATCACCGCATGGAGCCCGCTCGGCAGTGGATTCCTCACCGGCAAGTACCGCAACACCGACCAGGGCGTCGCCGGTGCCGGTCGGCTCACCGGCGACAGCGCACCCGTTCGAGCGTGGACCGACCAGCACTGGGAGCTGCTGAAGACCGTCGAGACCGTCGCGGAGAAGCGGGGCGTGACGATGGCCCAGGTCGCCCTGAACTGGGTCGCCACCCAACCCGGCATCGCTTCGGCGATCGTGGGCGCGAGCAGTCCGGAACAGTTGGACAGCAGCCTGGGCGCACTCGACTTCGAACTGCCGGCGGAGTTGCGGTCCGCTCTCGACGAGGCGAGCGCCGTACCGCCGGAGTCGGTCTACCGGATGTTCACCCCGGAGTACCAGGGCTGGCTGGTCAACCCGGCTGCGAAGGTCGGCGACAAGCCCGATGGATACCGTCGGCCCGTCGTCAACTGGAGCTGATCCGCAGGTAGTCGAGGTACAGATCCAGCGCGTACTCGAGGTGCTTGGACGAGCCCGACGACATGAGGATGGTGACCCCGCCCTGGATCGCGGCGATCAGCGCGGCCGCGGCCCGGGCGGGGTCGACGTCCGCGCGGATCTCACCCGCTGCCTTCATGTCCTCGATGCCGGCCTGGATCCGGCCCTGCCACTGGGCGAGAAGTTTGCCGGTTACCGCCTGCGCGGCCGGACTGTGCCGGCCGATCTCGGTGATCAGCACTCCGAGCGGGCAGTGCACTCCCTGGCGCCGGTACTTCTCGACGACGACATCACGCCACTCGTGCCACGCGTCCCAGGAGGTCAGCTGCCCGAGCTGCGGCTCCTGATCCTCGATCACCCGGTCTGCCTCGCGCTCGGCCACCGCGAGCAGCAACTGCTCCTTACCCTCGGGAAAGTAGTGGAACAACTGACTCTTCCCCGTCCCACTGCGCCGCCCGATGTCGTCGAGCGTCACGGCCGCGATCCCACGTTCCCGAATCTCCGCAGCCGCCGCGTCCACGATCCGCCCGCGCGTCGCCGCACCCTTCGCCGTCAGCACGTCATCGACTGTACCTACCGGTCCACTTAGGCCAGCACTGCATGCGGGCCCTCGGCCGAGTCGGCCGCTAGCGGGTTTCGCCGGCGGCACGGCGGGCACCGGCAAGCGGATCAAGGATCCGGAGGTTCTGCATGCCCGTCGTCGGATGGCACGCGTCACACGAACAGATCCCGCCCAGCCAGTTGCTGCGGGACATCCAGTTGGCCGAGCAGGCGGGGTTCCAGGCGGCGTGGTCGTCGGACCACTTCACGCCGTGGAGCCGCCGGCAGGGTGAGTCCGGATTCGCGTTGTCCTGGTTGGGCGCGGCGATGGCGACCACGTCGATCCCGGTCGGAGTCGTGAGTACGCCGGGCCAGCGCTACCACCCGGCGATCATCGCGCAGGCCCTGGCGACCCTGGCCGAGATGTTCCCCGGGCGGTTGTCGGCCGGGTTCGGCAGCGGCGAGTTCATGAACGAGCACATCACCGGCGAGCCCTGGCCGCACAAGGACGTCCGCAACGCGCGCTTGAAAGAGTCCGTCGATGTGATTCGCGCGATGCTGTCCGGCGAGGAAGTCACCCACCACGGCCTGGTCCAGGTGGACCGGGCCAGGTTGTGGTCCCTGCCCGAGCAGCCGCCGCGGATGCTGGCGCTCGCGGTGAGCGAGGCGACCGCGCGGTGGGCCGGTGAATGGGCCGACGGGTTGGTGACGATCTGGCAGCCGCCGGAGATGTTGAAGAAGATGGTGGCCGCGTTCCGCGAGAACGCCGGCGACGACAAACCGCTCGCGATCCAGATCCACGTGAGCTGGGCGCCGGACGAGGACGAGGCGCTGAACATCGCGTTCGACCAGTGGCGGACGAATCTGTTCGAGGCACCGTTGTGCTGGAACCTCGCCACCGCGGAAGAGTTCGACCTGGCCGCGACGCATGTCCGGCCCGAAGACATGCGCCGCAGCGTGGTGATCTCGTCAGAACCGCAGCGGTTCGTCGAGTGCGTCCGCGAGGTGGCCGATCTCGGCTTCGACGAGGTCTACCTCCATCACGTCGGCCAGAACCAGCAACCCTTCCTCGAGGCCTTCGGTCAGCAGGTCCTTCCCGCGTTGACCTAGAGGCTGGTGCGGAACGGGCCGGTGACCTCGTAGGTGATGCCGCCGCTGCTCGAGCCGCTGGTACCGCGCTGGGACGAGAAGTACAGGCGGTTGCCGGCCGGGTTGAACGCCACACCGCACAGTTCGGAGCCGGACTGACCGGTCACCCGCAGGAACGGCGCGACGATGTCGTTGGGCGTGATGATGCAGATCTCCATGGTGCCGCCGTCCTCGGCGACGTACAGGTCACCGACGGTCGCGCCGGTGATGTTGTCCACGCCGGTCAATGGCGGGTTGCTGGTCAGGTTGTCGTCGTACGCGATCGCGATCGTGTTGTTGACCGCGTTGTAGGCCCACACACGGTTGTCGCCCTTCGTGGTGAAGAAGCAGGTGCCGTTGCGGTAGTAGCACCCCTCGCCACCGTTGAAGATCTTCATCCCTGAGACCTGCTTGCGGGTGCGCGTCGGACTGCCGTCCGGGTCGGGGATGTTCACCCAGGACAGTGCGCCGCCGGACTCACGCAGTACCTGCAAGGTGCCCGTGGACAGGTTGCCCCAGGTCGTCGGGACGAAGCGGTAGAAGCCGCCGTCGGGTACGTCCTCGGTCAGGTAGATCACTCGCCGGTCCGGGTCCACCGCGGCGGCCTCGTGTGAGAACCGGCCGAGGGCGGGACGCCGTACGGCGGCCTGAGCACCGGTCGGGTCGGCCTCCCAGATGTAGCCCAGGTCGGTCTCCTCGCCGGACAGCCAGGTGCCCCAGGGTGTCGCGCCACCCGAACAGTTCCGCGTGGTCCCGGACAGGATCCGGTAGGCGCCGGTGATCGAGCCGCTGCTGTTGAACCGCAGGGCGCTGGCACCGCCACTCCCGCTGCTCATCTCGGAGTTGGACACGTAGATCCACCCGGTGCCGTTGGCGAAGCACGCGCCACCGTCCGGAGCGCTGTGCCAGGTGTAGCCGGTGCCGGACACGGTCTGCGTCGACCGCGCCAGCACCCGGCTGGTGAAGCCCTGCGGAAGCATGATGCCGTTCGAGTCGGCCGCCCGCAGGCCGCCGTACGGACTCGGGCCGGTCTGGGCGGGGAACGCGAGCGCCTCCGGCGCCACGCTGAACCCGAAGGCCACCGATGTCGACGTGCCGATCACTGCCGCGCGAAGAAAGGTACGACGGTCCACGACTGCTCCTCACAACGTTGGGCGAGTAGTTGCTGACGGACAGTCAACCGGACCGCGGGTGAACACCGCCCGGGGTCCGCAGTGAACCCCAGGCGGCTTCTCCTTGACGCGATAGATAGCGGGTATATATTCTCGCTATCTATGCGGTCGTTGTTCCTTGCGTTGCTGGCCGACGAGAGCCGGTACGGCTACGAGATCAAGCAGGCCCTCGAGCAGGAGTTCGGGGAGACCCTGCCGGCGCTGAACGCCGGGCAGATCTACTCCACACTCGCGCGGCTCGAGCGCGACGGCCTGGTCGTCGGGCAGAGCGTCGAGGGCGACAGCCGCCGCAAGCGGGTGTACGAGCTCACCGAGGCCGGCCGGGCGGCGTTGACGGACTGGATCGCGACACCGGTGCCGGGGACGCGGTTGAAGGACGAGTTCTTCATGAAGCTGGTGATTCTGGCGTCGGCCGGGCTGGCCGACCCGAAGGCGCTGATCGCCGGCCAGCGGCGCGAGTACCTGCAGTCCCTGCGGGATCTCGACGCGATGCTGGCCACCGACGGCGCGCGGCCGGCCGCCGAACTGCTGGCCGAAGGCGCGGTTCTCCATCTCAAGGCCGACCTGGAATGGCTCGACCTGATCGAGCAGCGACTGCCGCTGCGGGAGGGGTCAGCGTGACCCAGGTGCTCGAGGCGCGAGGCCTCGCGAAGACCTACGACACCGGCGACACGAAAGTCCTCGCCGTCCGGGGAGTCGACCTCACCATCGAGCGGGGCGAGTTCGTCGCGATCATGGGGCCGAGCGGCTGCGGGAAGTCCACCCTGCTCAACCTGCTGGCCGGACTCGACCGGGTGACGTCGGGCGAGGTCTGGCTCGGCGGCGAGCGGATCGATCAGCTGAGCGAGACCGCGCTGGCACGGCTGCGCCGGGACCGGATCGGGTTCGTGTTCCAGTTCTTCAACCTGATGCCGACCCTGTCCGCGATCGAGAACGTCGAGCTGCCGCTCCTGCTGGTCGGCCGCCGGCGCAAGGACGCCCGGGAGACCGCGAGCAAACTGCTGAGCGACCTCGGCATCGGAGACAAGTACGACGCCGCGCCGTCACAACTGTCCGGCGGACAGCAGCAGCGGGTCGCGCTCGCCCGCGCGCTGGCGAACACTCCGGACATCCTGCTCGGCGACGAGCCGACCGGAAACCTCGACTCGGCCTCGGCCCGCGAGGTGCTCGCCCTGCTACGCGCCGCCCGCGACCGTGGCCAGACCCTCCTTCTCGTCACCCACGACGCCCGCGTGGCGGCCGCCGCGGACCGCGTGATCACCCTTCGCGACGGACTGGTGTTCGACGACACCGACCTGCAGCCGGCTCGACCGGTCACGCTGCCGTTCGACGCAGGCGGGCCGTTATGACCATCACCTTGGTCAGACTCGCCTTCGCAGGCATGCGCTCGAGACTGCTCGCGAGCGCGCTCACCGTTCTGCTCTGCAGCGCCGCGGCCGCCACGATCGTGCTCGCGCTCGAGGTCGGCGCGACCGCGCGGGATCCGTGGCAGCGCACCTTCGAGGCGGCGAACGGCGCACATGCCTTCGCGAACGTGCAGTCGGCAGCCGACGCACGCACGGTCGCGAGCCTCCCCGGCGTCGCCGAACGAGGCGATCCGGTGCCGAACGCGAACACCGCCCTGATCGGCCGACCCGACCGGCTGCAGCTCGCGGCACCATCATCCCCGGCACAGGTCGACAAACCGGTGCCGATCGAGGGCTCGATCCAACCGGCCAACGGAATCGTGCTCGAGCGAAGCTTCGCCGACGCGCTCGGCCTCTCCGTCGGTACGACGCTGCGCCTCGCCACCCCCGACGGCTCGATCGAACTGCCCGTCGTCGGCACCGCGGTCTCCCCCGGCCAACCGCGCTACCCGCGCCGGAATCCCGGGCTGGCCTGGGTCACTCCCGCCACCCTCGAGCGGATCCAGCCCGACAGCAGCCGCTGGCGCTGGACCCAAGCGGTCCGGCTGACCGATCCGGCCGCCGCACCGGCCTTCGCGGAGCGAGCAACTGCCGCGCTACCTGCCGGCACGGCCGCCGTCGAAACCTGGGAGGACCAGCGCACGAGTGCACTCCAGGACTCGGCGCCGACGCGGCTCGTCCTGACGACGTACACAATCGTCTTGCTTGCGGTGGTCTTCGCCGTCGTGGCGATCCTGGTCGCCGCGCGGGCCAGTGCACAGCACCGCGAGATCGGTCTGCTGAAGGCCGTGGGCGTCACGCCACGCCAGGTCGTTGCCGTGTTCGCGCTCGAGTCCGCCGTACTCGGCCTGGTTGCGGTGGTGCTCGGCTTCGCGGTCGGCCTCGTCCTTGCACCGGAGTTGGCTGCGTCCAGCGGTGCGACGATGCTGGGCGCGCCGACGACCGCGGCAAACCCCTGGCATCTCCTCGTGGCGGCACTCCCGGTGCTGCTCGTCCTGCTGGGCAGCGCCAGCTCTTCGACCCGGCGCAGTACCCGCTTCAGCGTCCTGCACGCGATCCAGTCCGGCGCTCCCGCGCCCGCCTCGCGATCACGCCTTTCCCGACTGACCAACCGGCTCGCTCTCCCGCTCCCGCTCTCACTGGGTCTCAAGGACCTGCTCACCCGGCGACACCGAGCCATCCGGTTGGCGGCAGCGATTGCAGTCACCGGGGCGGCGATCGTGTTCGCGCTCTCGATGCAGGCAAGTCTCCAGGCGCAGACGCCGGGCACCGTCAGCGATGTCCCGCGTGAGCTCCCGGTGCTCGTCTACACCCTCGACGCCGTACTGCTGCTGATCACGGCGACAACCCTGGTTGCGGTCGCACTCTTGTCGGTCCGCGAGCGCGTCCGCGACTACGGCGTACTGAAGACCATCGGCCTGACGCCTCGGCAGATCGCGGCGAGCCTGGTCAGCGCGCACACCGCACTCGCCGTAGTCGCGGCGATCGTGTCGATACCGGCGGGCATCGTCTTGTACGTCGCTGTCTACGGGATCGCCGGTGGGAGCAGCGAGGATCGGGTGATCGCGCCGTGGTGGTGGCTCGCGCTCGTCCCGGTCGGAACCATCCTCCTGGTCGTCATCGCGACCAGCCTGCCCGCCCGACTGGCAACCCGAATCCCGGCCGCGGACGCTCTGCGCTACGAGTAACCGTCAGGTCAGGTGGCGGGCGATCGTGCGGGCGCAGTCGACCGACTCGGTGTGGGTGGTGTCGACTTCCACGTCGTACTTCACGCCCTCGTGGACGATGGCGGCCTGCAGGGCGGCCATGCCGGTGACCCGGTCTCCGCGGGCCAGCTCGCGGCCGGCGGCGACCTGCGCGTCACAGCGCACGCCGACCCAGAGCACCTCGAGGTCGCCGACCGCGTCGCGCCAGCGCTGCTGCGAGCCCGCTCCGCCGAGGAACACGTCGTCGACGATCACGCGCGCCCCGGCCCGGCACATTGCGACGATCCCCTGCACCCAGGCCGCGTCGAGCTGCCGGAACACCGGCCCGACGGCGATGTCACCGTCCGGCTTGAACTCGATGCCCGCGTCCGAGTCCTGCATCGCCGCCGGCAGCGCCTCGACGAAGCTGTCCACCCCGAAGGCCAGCCACGGCTCCGGCAACACCGCCTGCAAGCACCGCACGATCCCCGACTTGCCCGAGCTGGACCCACCGTTGAGCACCATCATCCGCACCGTCACGGCGCCAACGCTAAACGCCGACCGTCTCGCGAGCACGCTCATTTTCCGGCTGGGCGCGACGAGCCAGCAGGATGAACGGCAGCGCCAGGAGCTGGATGGAAGCGCCGATCAGGTACGCCGGGCCGTAGCCCCAGACGTCCGCGGCACGGCCGAGGGTCGGCTGGATGACCACACCGCCGCTCGACCCGAGCAGGCTGTCCGAGGACAGTACGGTCGCCCGCTGCGCCGACGGGATCAGCTCGTTGAGGTACGCCTGCCGGACCGGCGTCACCGCCGCGAACACCACGCTCCAGACGGCCAGCAGAACGAACGCGGCCCAGAAGCTCGTCGTCAGACCGATCAGGACCAGCACGACGACGACCGACCCCACGGCGGCAAGCATGACCGACGTACGGCGACGGAACACCCGCGCCACGTACGACGCCGAGGCGCCACCCAGGATCTGCGCACCAGCAACCAAACCGGCGCTCAAGCCCGCGATCGCATACGAGTCGCTGCTGCCGTACAACTCCAGCAGGTAAGGCTGCGCGGCATAGAAACCGTAGACGCTCACACCTGCGGTGAAGGGCGCGGCGAGCATCACCCACCGCACCGGCGGGTTCAGCAGACCGTGGTCCAGCGACGACCGCAGAATTCCGCGCATCTCCGCGACAACCGACACCCGCGGCTTCGGCGTGAAGCCGATGTCGTACATCGCCCGCCACGCCACCACGAACGTGGCCCCGAGCAGGGCAGCACGAACGGCGTACGGGACACCGAGATTCGTCCACTGCGCCAGCAGACCGCCGCCGATCGAGCCGCCCAGCATCGCCACCCCGCTCGCGATCTGCCCCTTGGCGAACGCCGCGTCCAACGAGCCGCGGTACCCGGTCGCGTGCAGCCCGTCCACCAGCCACGCCTCGGTCGCACCGCTGAAGAACGTGAACCCCAGCCCGAGCAGCATCGACGCCACCGCCCACGCCGCGAACGGCGCACCGGTCCGCTGCCACAACAGCAGATAGAGCAATGTGGACCCGATCAAGGTGATCGTCCCGAGGAGGTACGACGTACGCCGCCCGACCGTGTCCGCGACGACACCGGTGGGGACCTCGAACAACACCATCCCTACGGTGAAGAACGCGTTGGCCACGAACGCCTGCCCGATGCTCAACCCGGCATCCAGCAGGAACAGCGTGTTGACGCCCCAGATCATCGACGACGCGGCCGTCGACATCACCGTCAGCGTGATGTAAGTCCGCAGAACCTGTTCCGGTCTCGCCATCGGGCACCTCCTCCGTAGTCACCTGCTACGTCGGAGCCGCCCCGAAGATCTCTACAACCAGGGTGGCAACGGCTCTGCCGGCGCACCATCGGCGGTGAGCACGCTCTCATACGGCCGCCCGGCCAGGTACGCCGCTACGTCGGGCAGCGACCCCCGCACGTCCGGTACGTCGCCGCGCTTGGCCCGGATGTCGGCACACAACTCCTCGAGGAAGTCAGCCGGCAGGTCCGCGAACGTCACTCCCGTGCCGAGATCGACCGCGTGAATCATCACCTCGCGGCTGCGCATCCACGGGATCGTGGTCGCCGGGACGTCGCGGCCCTGGGCGGTCAGCACCCGCGCCTGCCACTGCTCGTCGGTCAGCGTCGCCATCGCCTCGGCCAGGACCCGGGCGGACTCGTCGAACCAGGCGAGCAACTCGTCAGCCGACCGCAGGGCACCGGCCTCGATGTCGGTGGCCCGCTGCTCCGGCGAGGAGTACATCGGCCGCTCCTCGCCGGTCCGGGCCCAGTGCACGAGGTTGCCGAGGGCCTCGGCGTTCAGCGACAGGTGCGCGGCGACATGCCTCCTGGTCCAGCCGGGGAGCAGGGACGCGCCATCCAGGTCCACGAGAGCCTGGCGGCTGAGCGCCGTACCCTCGGCGACCCATGCGGTTGCCTTGATCACCCTGGCACCACGCGGTTCTCGAGCCGGCCGATGCCCTCGATCTCGGTCACGACGGTCTCGCCGCCTTGGAGGAAGACGGCGGGCTTGCGGGCGTGGCCGACGCCGCCGGGGGTGCCGGTGGCGATGAGGTCGCCGGGGTTCAGGCGGATCATGGTCGAAACGTACCGGACCAGGTCGACCGGGTCGAAGAGCAGATCGCCGGTGGTGTCCTTCTGCATCACCTGGTCGTTCACCTGGCAGCGGATGTCCAGTGCCGGACGCGGTCCGCCGACCTCGTCCGGGGTGACCAGGTACGGGCCGACCGGGGTGGTCGAGTCCCAGTTCTTGCCCTGCAACCACTCGCGGGTGCGGAACTGCCAATCGCGGCAGGTGATGTCGTTGAGCACGGTGAAACCGGCGATCGCGTCCACAGCTTCGTCCTCACTGGCACGCCGTACCTCGCGGCCGATCACCACGGCCAGCTCGGCCTCCCAGTCGAACATCTCCGTTTCGGCCGGCCGGAGGATGTCGTCGTACGCACCGATCAGGGTGTCGGCGAACTTGCAGAACAGGGTCGGGTACTCGGGCAGGTCGCGGCCCATCTCCTGGATGTGGTTGCGGTAGTTCAGCCCGACGCACACCACCTTGCTCGGCCGCGGCACCAACGGCGCGAAGTCCGCATCGGCGACCGCATACTCCTTGCCGTCGGCAACTTCAGCACCGGCGAGTACGGCGCCGACGTCCGGTACCCCGAGGTCGACCAGCACGTCACCCTCGGCGCGGACGGCGGTGGTGCGGTCAGTGCTGGTGTCACGGACCCGAATCGTTGCCAGCTTCACCGGCCGACCTCCTCGCGGTACAGGTTGAGCTTGCTGAAGATCGGCGTGTCACTGAACTGGAACAGGTCGAGCGCACCCGAGTCGGAGTCGGACCCGGAGGCCTGCGACGACACCGACAACGGCATCCACGACGGTACGACGAACAGATCACCGCGCTGCACCGACCACGAGAAGTCGCCGACCGTCACGCGTCCGGATCCGTCGAACACCTGGTACACGGACGATCCCGTCTCCCGGCGAGGTGCCGTCTCAACTCCCGCGGTGATGCGATGGAACTGCACCCGGATCGTCGGCAGCACATCACCGGCGGTCGTGGGGTTGGTGTAGCGAACGACCGCGTGACCACGCTCGACCGTGCTCGGGTAGCCCTCGCGCTCCAGCTCCAGCTGATCGGTCAACGCGGCATCGGTGTCGGCCCATCGGTAGCACAGCAGCGGGCTGCCCTCGGCCGGCTTGAACTGCGACACCGGCACCAGGCCCGGATGCCCCCACAGCCGCTCCGACCGGGAGCGGTCCGGCGTCGCGTGTTCCTCCTCGGACAGGTGCTCCCGGCCGAAGTCGAAGAACTGCGCCTCGACGTCGTACTGGAACGGGATGTCCAGCCCGTCGATCCACGCCATCGGCTCGGACGCCGAGTTGTGGTGCGCGTGCCAGTTCATCCCGGCCTGCGGGAGGAAGTCACCGCGGCGCATCGGGACCGGGTCGCGCTCGACGACCGTCCAGACGCCTTCGCCCTCGACCACGAACCGGAACGCGTTCTGGGTGTGCCGGTGCTCGGGCGCGTCCTCCCCCGGCATCAGGTACTGGATCGCGGCCCACAGGGTCGGCGTCGCGTACGGGCGTCCACCCAGGCTCGGGTTCGCCAGCGCGATGGCTCGCCGCTCACCGCCGCGGCCGACCGGCACGAGGTCGCCGGAGCGCGCGGCCAGCTCGACCAGGTTCTTCCACTCCCACAGGTGCGGCTGGGCCTTCGAGGTGGGCTGGTGCGGCATCAGGTCGCCGATCCGGGTCCACAGCGGTACCAGCAACTCCTTCTCGAAGCCGCGGTAGAGATCCTCCAGCTCGGGCGTCGCCGGCGGCTGGTCGGGCCCGTCCTCGGCGGTCAGCTTCACAGGTGAGTCGGTCATGGGAATCACAGTGCGCTGTCCCGCCATCTCGGAACAGAAGATTCTGTCTTGCAGAATGGGTCCCATGGTGCAGCAGATGAAGAATCCCCCGGCGTACGGCGTGACGAGTGTGGACCACGCACTCCGCCTGGCCGTGATCCTGCAGGTGGAAGGTCCACTCACCGTGTCCACCGCCGCCGAGCGACTCGGCGTCGCCCGGTCCACCGCACATCGACTGCTGTCCACGCTGGTCTACCGCGACTTCGCCGTACAGGACGACGATCGCAGCTACCGCGCCGGACCGGTGCTCGAGGTCGCGGCGACCGCACACTCCGGGATCGGCGTCATCCGCGCGGCCGCGCTCGGGCCGATGCGCACCCTGGTCGACACCCTCGACGAGACCGTCAACCTCAGCGTCCGCACCGGGCGGACGATCCGCTTCATCGCCTCGGTCGAGTCCACCCAGACCCTGCGGGTCGGCAGCCGCGAGGGCATGGTGCTCCCGGCCCACCAGTCGACCGGCGGCCTGGTCATGCTGGCCGCACTCACCGACGAACAACTCATCGCCCTGTACGACGCCGCGCCACCGACCGAGCGGGTCGACCTGACGAAACTCCGGCGCGAACTGCGAGCGGTCCGGCGCAGCGGTGTCGCCATCAACCGCGAACGCACCGAGCGCGGCCTGATCGCCGTCGGCCGCGCGATCACCAACGCACAGGGCGAGACCGTCGCGGCGGTCTCGGTGTCGATGCCCCGAGCCCGCTACTCCCCCGCCCGAGTCGAACGCATCACCCCCGCCCTCACCACCGCCGCCCAGAACATCTCCGCGGCGCTCTAGCCGAAGGCCGCGGCACTGCCAGCGGGAGCCGATGGCAGTGCCGCACTGCGTTTCGATCAGGCCTTCGTCGCGATGGCGATCAGGTATTCCCAGTCGGCGGCGAAGGTGCCGTCGGTGGCGTGGTTCGCCGCCTTGGCCAGCTCGATCACGTCGGCCCGGAAGGCACGCCGGCCGTCCTCGTCGAGCCGCTCGGCCGCCTTGTACGTCGGGCCGTAGTACGTCAGGAAGAAGTCGGCGAAGTGCTCTGCCGAGGTGAACCGCTGCGTCACCTTCGCAACGGTCGTCTCGACCGAGCTGACCCGCTCGCCGAACAGCTCCCGCAGTACCTCCTCGGTCCCCCAGCGGGTGGGCGGCAGCGCGCCAGGCGGCGGTGCCGCGTGCCGGCCGACGGTCTTGAGCAGCTGCCCGATGAACCCGGTCGGCGTCCAGCTCGCCAGTCCGATCCGCCCGCCCGGCTTGGCGACGCGGACGAGCTCGTCGGCAGCCCGCTGGTGATCGGCCGTGAACATCACGCCGATGGCCGACACCACGTAGTCGAACGAGTCGTCCGCGAACGGCAGGTTCTCCGCGTCGGCCTCCCGGAAGTCGACCGGGAGCCCTTCGGCCCGCGCACGCTGCTCGGCCGTGGCGACCAGCTCCGGTACGTAGTCGATCCCGCTGACGGCCGCGAAGTGGCGAGCCGCGGCGAGCGCGACATGCCCGGTCCCGGTCGCGACGTCCAGCACTGTCGCACCGGGCCGCGGATCGACCGCGGCGACGAGTGTCTCGGCGACCGGCACGGTCACCCAGGCGATCTTGCCGTAGTCGCCGCTCCCCCAGGTGGCACGCTGTTTCGCCTTGATCTCCTCGAATGTGGCGATGGTGGTCATGATGATTTCCCCTTCTTTTTTTGGGCACGCCGACCGTCGTCAGGTCGTGCGTGCTGAACAAATGAGTGACGCAGCGCCCTTAGTGGGCTGCGAGCCGATCGGCCGGCAGTGGGTACGGCGCGATGATCGGCAGGTACGGCGTCGGATCGCCGGACCAGTCGTAGGAGCGGATCGCCGCGGCACTGCGCCGGCCGGTGATCGCGCGGAACAGCTCGGTGCGATCGGCGGTCAGAGTGACCGAGGGCTCGCCGGATCCGAGCAGCCAGTCCTTGTGCCCGTCCGACAACCGCAACGGCGGCAGGCCGCGTTCGGCGATGCGGGCGCGCAGCCAGTCCCGGTACGCCGCGAAGCCGAAGTGTGTGATCGGTGACGTCTCGTCAGGTTCGAGCCCGAGCGCTTCACGTAGATCAGCGAGGTGAACGGCGAGGTCGCCGACAGGTGCCGAGAGCAACCATGGCGGACCGGCCGGCCCTTCGCAGCGGCGCATCAGCGTCACCAGCCTGCCGCTGTACTCGTCGAACTCGCGCAGCACCGCCTCGATCGGCGAGTCCGCGCGCGTGGACACCTGACCAGCTGTCCATGCTTCGCGCCGCTCGGCGATTCCGGGATCGCGCCAGGCGTCCAGGGCCTCGTCGAAGTACGACCCGCGCAGGGTGTCCTCGGCGATCCCGGCCAGGTGCGCGATCAGGTCTCGTACCGTCCACTCCGGACAGGCCGGGACCTGCAGGGCGAGTCGCTCCTCGTCGAGGTCCATCGCCAGCACCTGCCGGCGGCCGTCGTCGTACGCCCAGGCAGCGTTCCAGCGAGCGAGGCGCTCCCGGGTGTTGACTCGTGACGGGCGCACCCGCTTGGTGAAGGTGTCCAGGAACTCCTGGCTGGCAACGGGATCCGAGGCGAGTCCGGAGAAGGTCGCGGCCGCTCGGCCCCGAGCGAAGGCGGCCAGCGCGAAGGACCACTCGTAGTACTCGGCCGCCCGGTTGTCGCGCCACTCCTGATAGCCGTCCAGGTCACCGCCGGCGGCCAACGTCGCACCGATGTACCAGGCCTGCTCGATCGCGTCGCCGATGCCCTGAGCCGTCACCGGGTGCTTGAAGTGGCCGGCATCGCCGAGCAAGGCCCAGCCCGGTCCGTTCGCCGTCCGGTAGTGACCGCGCAGCATCGTCTCCGGCACCACCACGATCGGCGAGATCCGCTCCGCACCGTCCAGCAGCCGCGCGTTCAGCACGGCCGGGAACTGGTGCAGCGCGGCCAGATACCGTTCCTCGCGCTGAGCGGCCGATCCCCGGGTGAGCTCCGGCGTACCGGTCACCGACAACAGGTGGACCCCGTCCTCGCACGGCACCGACATCAACGCCGACTGCTCATGCACGTCGATATGGCACCAGTCCGACGGCGGCAAACCGCGCCAGTACGCCAGCAGGAACGACATCTCACCGCGTCGCTCATCGGTCGCCCGCACACCAAGCCGCCGGGCCACCGTCGACACCCGCCCATCCGCGCCGAACACCCAGGTGGACTCGATCCGCTCTCCGGTCTCGAGTACGACGCCCTGCACCGGATCCGACCCGATCAGACCGGCCACCTCCACGCCGGCCCGGAACTCGACCCCGGACGCCTTGGCCACCTCGACCAGCGCCGCATCGAGCGTGATCCGCCGAACGCAGGTCGCCCGGTCGAAGCCACCGATCGGCGTGAACCCGCCGGCCACGTCGTGACCGAGAACCCGCCAACTGAACTTGACCATCCGCAGCTCGTGCGAGGCCTTGAGCTCAGCCAGTGCACCCAACTCGTCCAGGCGCTGCAGCGTGTCCGGGAACATCACGTGGGTGGACACGGTGTCGCTGGGGAACGGGTCCCGATCCAGCAGGAGGACCCGCCAACCGGCCCGTGCCAGCAGGGTCGCGAGGGTCGACCCCGCGCAGCGTGCGCCGACCACGACCGCGTCGTATCGCTCGGTCATCGCGCACCCACCTTCACCCGGGCAGAGATCTCACTATCTGTTGCCGTCACACCGACCGCAAGAAGCAGCGGTACGGCGAGCGCGACACCGACGACCGTCCAGCCGCCGAGCGCGAGCCCCACCCCACCCAGTACGGCGCCGATCAGATAGCCGGCCTGCATGGACGCCGCACGCACGCTCATCGCCTGCAACGGACCAACACCGTCCAGATCGAGCCCGGCCGCGCTGCCGGCCATCATGCGAACCCCGGCGAAGAAGGCGGTCACCGCCCACATCAGCACGGAGAAGCCGAACGATGGTCGGACCGCGCCCAGGACCAGTGCGGCGACACCCAACGCCGATCCGGCGGCGAGCACCATCGGCCGGGCCGCGCGGGCCACCCAGCGCCGGGCCAGGAAGGTGGCGACGACATACGCGATCGCTCCACCACCCAGCGCGACACCAGTTGCTGCGGGCGACGCTCCATGAGCATCGGTGAGGAGCCCACCGACGTACACGAGTACGCCCGACCAGCCGCCGTACGCCAGAAGTTCTCCGAGGGCCCACCGGTTCGCGCCGGATCCGCGCAACGCCGAGGTGGGTGCGGGTTCCGGCATACCTCGCTCGCGGCGCGAGACTGCATGCAGTGTCACCACACTCGCTGCGAGTGGCACCAGCCAGGCGAGTCGCCAGCTGTGACCGCCGAGCAGGCCGATCACCGGCATACCGGCGATCCAGGCGCTCGGTGCACCGACCATCGCCCAGGACAGCAGTGTGGCGCGCTCGCCCTCCGGTGCCCACCTCCCGGCTGCTGCCAGCCCGCCCGCCAGGACCAGGGAGACGCCCGCCCCCAGGACAGCCTGTGCAACCGCCAGGGCGGCGAACGACGGTGCGAGCACACTCGCCGAGGCCGCAACGGTCAGCAGACCGAGCCCGAGTTCGAGCAGGCTGCGAAGCTCCCAGCGCCGGCGGCTCAGCACCAGACCGACCGAGACGAGCGCCGCGACCACGCCGGACATCGCCCGGAGCTGGCCCGCCGTCGCCGGTGAGACGCCGAAGTCGGTCGCGACCTCGGACAGGATCGGCGTCAGCACCAGCAGGCTCGACTGCGCCGCGAACAGGCACCCGAACAGCCTCGCGCTGTCCGCTGCAGAAGATTGGTTCATGCCGGCCACGATGACCGCGCGATGTTGAAGCTCTGTGGAACCGGTGTTGAGGTCAGCGCCCCCAGGCCTTCAACGCGGCCGCCCGCCGCCAGGACAGCCGGTACGTCGTGAAGATCTCGACCGCCCGCCGATACGCGTCATCCGCACCGGTCACCGCACCACGCGCCAACTCGACGACACCGCCCAGTCCACGCCAGTCCTCGCCCGCGGCCAGAATCCCGTCGCAGCGCTCGAGTTCAACTGCTGCCTCGGCGAGGCCACCGCTCTCCGCCAGCACCTGTGCGAGCTCAGCCCGGGCCGCGAGCTCAGTCGGCAGCTGCGGACCTTCGACACCGATCGTCACCGCCCGTCGCAACGCCGCGACTGCGCCGTCCTGGTCACCAAGGAGCCGACGAACGCCACCGAGCCACCGTGCGTTCAGCGCGGCGTCGTGGAAGTCGCCCGCCTCCTCGTCCCGGCGAAGTGCCGCGGCCCAGTCCTGCTCGGCCCGTTCCCAATCACCGTCCAGAAAGGTCAGTATCCGCCGGCTGACGGCATCAGCAGGCAGCGGGGCGGCCACCCGATGCGCCTCGTCCAGGTCGCCCATCGCCGCCAACGCGAGCGCGAGTTGATCGACGATGGTGTCGTGCGGGTGCTCGAAGGTCTCGAACCGCGCCTGCGCCAGCCCGCGCCGGCACCACGCCCGGCCCGCGACCGGATCCAGCAGGTACTCCGTCGCCGACAGCGCAGCGCCACTCACCGAGGTCCAGCCGAGGTACGGGTCGGCCAGTTCGTGCGCGGTGGCCCACATCGCCTCCCGGATCGTCGCCGCCTCGAGCAGTTGCCCACGGTTGAACTCGTACCAGGCCCGCCCCCACGACGCCATCACGGACAGATCGCGCCGGCCGAGGTCGGCGGCCAACGCTTCGGCCCGTCGGGCGGCATCCCCGAGCACCTCGGTGCGTACGCCGTACATCGCAGCCTGACTCATCCCGCGATGGAGGTGGAACCGGTCGCCGTTCAGTCGCTCAGCAGCGGCGAGGTGATCGATCGCCCGCGGAATGTCCATCACCGAGTGGTTCGTGCACAGGGCACCGCCGAGCCGGCCGTGGACCGTCGCGGCTGCGACATCGTCACCGGCGTACAGCTCCAGTGCGGTCTCCAGCAGCTCGATCGCGCGCCGGTCGCCGATACTCGACTTGAGTCGAAGGATCGCGGTCTCCACCGCGGCAGCAGCCCGCCGGTCCGGCGTCGCACCGGCCTGGTCGAGAACGTCGACGGCGGCCTCGGCGTGGGCGACGGCCTCATGCCAGGCGTAGAGCCGGGCCGCCTCGTCCGCCGCCTGCAGGCTGAGGTCCGCGGCCTGCTCCGGATCCGCCGCCGGGCCGGCCGCCCGCAGATGTACCGCGGCCGCCGCAACGGTTGCTCCCGGCAACTGCAAGGCCTCGGCGGCACGAACGTGCAGCCGCTGCCGCCGGGTCTGCGGAATGTCGCCGTACACCGCCTCCCGCATCAGGTCGTGCGGGAAGCTGTACGTCGCCTTCCACGAACTCCCCGCCTCCACCAGGAACCCGGCGCCCACCGCCTGATCCAGCGCGTCGATCAACGGATCCTCCGCCAGATCGACCAACTGCGCGAGCAACCCGAACTCGGCCTCGCGGCCCAGTACTGCGGCGCACCGCACCACCTGCTGCGCCTCAGCCGGTAGGGCTTGCAGCCGATGCCGCAGTACGTCGCGCACCCCGGACGGGACCACGAACTGCCCATTGCGGGTCTTGAGGTCGCGCACCACCTCACCGGCGTAGAACGGATTCCCGCCGGTACTGCGCCACAACTCCCGCACGAACTCGGCCGGCTGATCACCGACCAGCGAGCCCAGATCGCTTTCACTCAAGGGCTGGAGCACCACTCTGTCAGCGACCGGGAGGTCACCGAGCAACTCCAGTAGCGCCGGATGCCTCGTTCCCGGCGGATCGCGGAAGCAGACGATCACCAGGACGCGCGCGGGCAGCTGACGCAGGACGTGTCGCACCAGCTCCGCACTGGCATGGTCGATGCGCTCGGCATCTTCCAGCACGAGGACGACGGGAGCCAGCTGAGCCAGGAGCCCGGCAAAGCGGTTCCGCATCACCTCGGGGGCCGAGGCAACGATCTCCGCGCTCTCCGGGAGCGCTGAAACGATCGGCTGATAAGGGATCTCTGCCTGGTCGCACCGACCGACCAGGAACCGGGGCTCGTCCGCGGCCGCGCTGTGCGCGAACTCCGCGACGAGCCGGGTCTTGCCGACGCCCGCCTCGCCGGACACGAGCACCACCCGGGCCGCACCCTCCCGAACCTCCTGCCACAGGTCACAGAGCCGATCCAGCTCACCCGACCGCCCGACCATGCGATCCCGCCGCACACTGCTGAACAGAGCGTCCGGCGGAGCCTTCACCTGACTCGGCGACGCCGTCTGAGCACCAGGAAGCAGCAGAGCCGGATCGCCGCGCAGAATCGCGGTCTCCAGCTCCGCAAGTGCCGGGCCAGGGTCGAGCCCGAGCTCATCGGCGAGGCGTTCTCTGGCCGAGGCGTACGCCGCGAGCGCATCAGCCTGCCGGCCGGCGCGATAGAGCGCGAGCATCAGCTGTCCGTGGAAGCGCTCGCGAAACGGGTGGTCGATCACCAGCCGCTCCAGCTCGGAGATGACGTCGTACCGTCCCACTGCGAGGTCTGCGCAGATCCGTGCCTCCAGGGCGTCCAGGCGGAGACCGTCCAACCGCGCGGTCTCGGCGTCGGCGAACACCGGGCGACCGAGGTCCTGCAAGACCGGCCCGCGCCAGAGCTCGAGCGCGTCCCGCAGCAGTTGCGCGGCCCGCTCCGGATCGCCCAGCCCGACGGCTTCCTGCCCCAGACCGGCCAGGCGCTCGAAACGGTAGGCGTCGACCTGCTCCGGATCGAGCGCCAGGCTGTACCCGGACCGCCGGGTGACCAGCACGTCAGCAGCACCGGCGGAGGCGAGATGCCGACGCAGATGGGATACATGGGTGCGCAGCGTGACCTCGGCGCCGGACGGTGGCTCGCTCCCCCACAACGCCTCGGTCAGCCGCCCGGCCGACACGGACTGGTTCAGGTGGATCAGCAGCATCGCCAACAGCCCACGCTGCTTGGGACCACCGAACTCCAGCCGCCCGTGATCGACCGTCACCTCGAGATCACCAAGGATCCCGAACCGCACCCCACCGCCCCCTGACGTCACAGTCGTAACGTACGTCCAGAGGGCCTGATCTTTCGACTAGCGCGGCCAGCCTGGGTAGAAGTAGCCGGGGCCCCAGAACGGTGGGGCCTCGTAGTAGCCGTAGACGTCTTCGAGGTAGTGGCGCTCGGGTACGACGTCCGGGTCGTACACCGGTCCGCCGGCGACCCGGTCGCGATCCGTGGAGATGTGGACGCTGTCGTCGTCGACGCGGGTGATGGTGTCGACCGGGATCAGCCGCTTCTTCTCGCCGAGCCCGAGGAAACCGCCCGAGCCGACCTCCATGAACCGGACCCGTTGCTCGTCCTCGTCGATCAGCAGCCCGTCGACCTTGCCGACCTCGTCACCGTTCAGATCCATCACCGTGCGGCCACGGAGGTCGTCGGCGGGGTCTGCCAGGGTCAGGCCGACGTCGTCCAGCCGGACCAGAGTGTGCGTGAGCTCGTTCATCGGTTCTCCCAACCATTGCCCGATGCAACCTTGCTCCGTGCGATCTCGCACGGAGCAGCCGGTCGGTGACACCGTGTGCGAGCGGGGTTCATCGACCGGCCGCAACGGCCCAGTACCCATCGTGACTGCGGTTATGCCGGTGGTGTGTACGCCGCGGTGTAGGCGGCGGCGTCCCAGGGTGAGAAGGAGGCGGGCAGGGACTCGGGTTCGACCCAGTCACCGCCGGTCGCCGCGGAGTGGGCCAGCGCCAGCAGCATCAGCTCCGGCTCGACGCTGAGGCGCGGCGGCTTGTCGTGTAGCAGGTGGGCGGCCAGGAACGGTTCATAGACACCGACCGGGTCGGGCCGCAGGTGCTCCACCGAGGAAGCGGTGGCGACGGTGGCGAAGTACGGATAGCCATCGTGGATGTCGACCAGCACCTCGGCACCGCTCGCGTGCCGGAGCAGCCCACGTCGACTCGACTCGTCGAGAGCCCGCGCGGCTGTGAAGCCCGGACCGAGCAACGCCTCGGCGAAGGACACCGCGTGGACGCCGTAGTAGAACGGGTGCCCCGCGCAACCAACCAGCACCAGAGCGGCCGTCTCACCACGCTCCCGCCAGGCGACAGCCTCCGGCAGGCAGCGGAACGACGACCCGCCGCCGACCGGCTGCCCGGCGGCCGCCCGAGCGGCAAGGTCGCGGAGGTCGTCGATCCGACCCGCGATCGGCTTGTCGAGGAGCACCGCCATCCCCGCGTCCAGCAGCGTGCACGCCTGCTCGTAGCGCTGATCCCAGTCGCACCCAAGCAACATCGCGACGTCTGCTGTCAGCTCGTCCAAACTGGTTGCCACCGTTGGAATCCCGTGGCGTGTGGCGAACTCACCGGCGTACGACGGCGGCCGGACAGCCCCTGAATCGAGTACGGCGGTGACCTCCAGACCGAGCCCGCGCAGCAGCGGCACGAAGGCTGCTGGGTGTGAGGTGTCGAGCTCGACGAGGGCGATGCGACCGGGCGTTCGTGGCATGGACGCCAGTGTTCCGGACCGGACCGGAAGCCGTCGAGCCGGGCTTCTACGGCGAGGGTTCTTGCAGCAACCTGATGATGTGGTGAAACTGGGCCGATGATGGAGGGGGACCCGACATGGTGACGACGATCGGCATCATCGGCCCCTCGGACCTGGTCACCTCCACCAGCCGGATCGTCTCGGCCCTGCGCGGTGTCGAGGTCGTCCCACTGCGCTATCGGCGCGAGACCGACACGCCCAAAGTGATGGCCGACGCGCCGGCGAGTGTCGACGCCTGGCTGTTCACCGGTGTGGTGCCGTACCAGATCGCCGCCGCACACGACCTTCTGGACCGCCCGGCCGCGCATGTGGAGTACACCGGCGCGACGTTGATGCGGGCACTCGTCCAGTTGCTCCGCGAAGGCCAGGACGTCACCTCGATGAGCATCGACGTCCTGGACGAGGCGCAGGTCCGCGAGACGCTGGAAGAAGTCGGGCTGCCGACGGGTGATGTCCGGGTGCTTCCGTACCGTCGCGGGCTGAGCGCCGATGACGTGATCGCGTTCCACCACCAGGCCGGCGCGACGGTCGCGGTCACCTGTCTGCGGTCGGCGTACGAGAAACTCCGGACCGAGCAGACCACCATCCGGTTGGCTCCGTCGGTCCACTCGGTCCGCGCCGCGGTGAACAGTTTGCTGCTCGTTCATGACGCTTTGCGCAGTGACGATGCGCAGATCGCCCTCGGTCTGGTCGAGATCGCCGCGGAAGGCGAGCAGGCGCTGCGGCGCGAGGCCGGCTCGCTCGGCGGCAGCGTCCTGCGGTACGACGACAAGCGGTTCCTGGTCGTGGCAACGCGGGGACCACTTGAGCAGGCGACCGCCTCGTTCACCGAGCTCGGGATGCTGAGCAGGCTCAAGGAGCAGTTCGGGCCGGTGCGGATCGGGTTCGGGATCGGCGGCTCGGGGATCGAGACGGAGGCGCTCGCCCGGCGCGCGCTCGGCCGCGCGAAGACCGCCGGGCGGACCGCGGCAGTGGTCTCGCTGCGCAACGACATCGATCTCGTCCTGGTCGGCGGGGCGGCGCCGCGGGCCCAGCAGCGGTCGAAACTGCAGGTGCTCGCGCAGCGCGCCGGGTTGTCGAAGGCAACGCTGGAGCGGCTGCAGGAGCTCGTCCGCTCGGCGCCGGAAGGGCTGACCACGCGCACGGTCGCCGACCACCTCGGCATCCAGCCCCGGACCGCCCGCCGCGTCCTGAACCGGCTGGAACGAGCCGGTCTGGCCGACGCCACCGGCACCCAGGTCGGCACCGGCAGCGGCCGGCCGCTGGTCGTCTACCGCGTCCACCTCTGACGCTTTTCCACACCCCCTTCCTGATCTGTTGACGTCCCGATTCGGCCGCGCGTACGCTGCCGGGTAATTTCAGCCATGGCCGTAAAACCGGTCGCGGCGTCCCGGGAGGCCTTGTGGACAAGCGATTCGCACGGAAACTGATCGGCGTGTTCGTCATTTGTGCAGCACTCGTGAGCGTTTCGGCCACCCCCGGCGCGGCCGCTCCCGACGCGGACACCACTGGCGCGGCCGCCGTGGGCGCGGCCGCCGTGGGCGCGGCCGCCGTGGGCGCGGTGACCGTGGACAATCTCGGTCCCGCGTCGGCCGTCACCTCGACCAGCGTCGCGGAGCAGGTCGGGGACCGGATCTGGACGGTGACGTCCGGTGTCTCCCCGATCCAGGTCGGTGCGTTCGATCCGGTCACCCGCACCGTCGACCGCAAGATCACCCTGCCGACCGGCGCCGGCGCCTGGGCGATGGCCCACCTCGGCGCCGACCTCTACGTCGGCCTCTACACCCCCGGCGACCTGTACCGGATCGACACGGTGTCGGGCTCGGCCACCAAGGTCGCCCAGTTCGGGTCGTTCATCTGGTCGATCGCGGCCACGCCGGACGGCAAGATCGTCGCCGGCACCTACCCGGACGGCGCCGTCCACGAGTACGACCCCGCGACCGGCACCACGAAGACGTACGGCGCGGCCGTCCCCGGCGAGCAGTACGTGCGCAGCATCGCCGCCGACGCGACCACCATCTACGCCGGTGTCGGCACCAAGGCCCACCTGATCGCCATCGACCGCGCCACCGGCTCACGCCGCGACGTGCTTCCGGCCGCCTACGCCGACCGCACCTTCGTCGCCACCCTCAGCCTGTCCGGGACGACCCTCGCGGCGGGCCTCTCCCCCACCGGGACGATGCTCGTCTTCGACACCGCCGACCTGAGCAATCCGGTCGAGGTGCAGACCCCCGGCGGCGATCAGTACGTCACCGCAATCACGATCGACGCACCCACCGGCGACGTCTACCTCGGCACCCGCCCGTCCGGCACCCTCTACCGGTACGCCGATTCCACGCTCGAACGACTCGGTTCGCCGTACGACGGGGCGTACTTCAACCGGATCTTCGTCGACGGATCGACCATCCGGGCCGAGCTGACCAGTCAGGTCGTCGAGTTCGACCAGACCAGCGGCACCTTCACGGGTACTGATCTCGGGACGGCCGGTCTGCCGCCGGCGCCGGAGCAAGCCATGGGCATCGCCGCCACCTCGACCTCGGTGCTCGTCAGCGGCAAGGCCGGCATCCAGGTCCACGACCTCGCGACCGGCACCAACACGCGCACCTTCCTGCCCGGCGAGGCCAAGACCCTGACGCCTGTCGGCCGCGATGTCTACCTCGGCGTCTACACCCTCGCCCGGCTGTGGTCGATGAAACCGGACGGCACCGGCCTGCACGAGCTCAGCCGGATCGGCAACGAGCAGACCCGCCCGACCGATGAGGCGTACGACGCCCGGTCCCGGACCTGGCTGCTCTCCACCGAGCCCGACTACGGCAAGTACGACGGCACGCTGACCGAGCACTACCTGGACACCGGCGAACTCGAGGTCCACCGCGGCGTCGTACCGCAGCAGTCCGTCCGATCGGTCGCCACCCAGGACGGGGTCGCGTACCTGGGTGGTGCGACCCGGAACAGCCTCGGCACCGATCCGATCTTGCCCGAGGCAACGGTCGTCGCGTTTGACCGGAGCCGCAACCGCACTCTCTGGGAGGTCGCTCCGCTGCCCGATGCGCAGTCCTACAGCGACGTTCTCGTCTATCGCGGGCGGCTCTACGCGACCACTGACGACGGGCGGCTCGCCGTCCTCGATCCGCGCACTGGCAAGGTGCTCTCGACCGTGGCGATCGGCACTGGTCAGAGCCGGCTCACGATTGCCCGCGCCGGGCTGTTCGGGACGGACAGCAAGCGGGTCTTCCAGGTCGTGCCGAGCCGGTCCGGACCGCCCGCGGTCACCACGGTGGTCGACGGCCTGGCCACCCAGGTCTACGGCTATCCGCTGATCACGACGTCGCACACCGGCGACGCCCTCTACACGATCAAGGGCCGCGACCTGGTCCGGATCGGCAATCTCCCCGGCGAGAAGTGAGGCCCTTCCGATGACGATCTCTCGCCGTACGGTGCTGACCGGTGCACTTCTCACCGGTGCCGCTACCGCCTTGCCGATCTCCGGAGCACATGCCGCTGTGCAGGCTGATCCCATCGACGGGTCGACACTGCCGAGGTTCGGAGCGGCCTGCCTGACCGCTGCGGTGGTGGCGATGGCCGTCCACAACGGGCATGCCTACGTGATCACCCGCGGCATCGTGCCGCCCAAGCTGGTCGAGATCGACCTCGCCACCCGGCAGGTGACCAGGACGATCGACCTCCCGGTCGGTGAAGGCGGCTGGGGTATCACCGTCGCCGGCGGCAAGGTGTACGTCGGGCTGTACCCGGTCGCCGACGTCTACTGCTTCGACCCCGTGAGTGCGGAGCTGACCCGGGTCGGCAGCCTGGCCGGCGCCGGTGGATTCGTCTGGGACATGACGACCGCGCCGGACGGTCAGGTCTTCGCGGTCAGCTACCCGAACGGCACCATCTGGCAGATCGACCCCGCCACCAACGCCCTCACCCGACTCGGCACACCGGTGACGGGCGCGCAGTTCGGACGCTACGTCGGCGCCGCAGGAGACTACGTCTACGCCGGGATCTACACGCCGTCCCAGCTCGTCGGCTACGACCGGACTGCGCAGACATTCCGCGATCTGACTCCGGCAGCGGTCCGTGGCCAGAACTTCGGGCCGTTCGCCGCCACGGCAGACCGGATCTATGCAGGGGCCTCCGGAGCGCTGGTGAGTATGGCGCTGGACGGCAGCGACGTTCGCATCGTCCCGTTGCCAGACGGCGAGACCGGCGTTGACGCGATCGCGGTCAGTCCGGACGGCACGGCGTACGTGACGACCCGTCGTTCCGGCACGGTGTGGTCCTGCGGCCCGACCGACACCACGCTGACCGCAGTCGCCACGCCTGCGCCGGCCGACGAGCATCGGCGCCTCCTGCTGCTCGATGCGACCACATTGCTCGGCTCGACCGGGTCCGGAGTGCTCTGGTGGCTCGACCTGTCGACGGGCTCGTTCGAGCTCCTGGACCTCGTGGAGGCCGGCTTCACCCCAGCGCCGGACAAGCCACAGTCGATCGAGCTCGGCAACCCACATCTGTACGTCGGCGGTCACTGGGTCGTCACCGAACACGCGATCGGCACCGGCGCCACCCGTCGGATCCGGGTGCCCGGCGAGGCCAAGACGCTGACCTGGGTGAACGATGGGCTGTACTCCGCGATCTACCCGAGCACCGAGGTGGTGCGCATCAATCCGCGGACCAAAGAAGTGCACAGCCTCGGGATCATCGGCCACGAGCAGACTCGGCCCTGGCAGGCGGCGTACGACGAGAAGACGAAGCTGCTCGCGATCGCCTCCGCGCCGGGGACCGGGAAGCTCACCGGTGCCCTGACTCTCCTCGACACCACGACCGGCGCGCTCGACGTCTACTACGGCATCCTGCCCGACCAGAGCGTCATGTCCGTCTCGATCGTGGACGGCATCGCGTACCTCGGCGGCGACGTCGTCGGTGGCGGCGGTATCACCCCGACCCGCTCGGCGGCCGCGATCGGCGCGTTCGATCTGGGCCGGCGGAAGCTGCTCTGGACAGTCGATCCGCTGGCCGGTGAGCGCTCGATCCAGAGCGTCGCGGTCAAGGACGGCATCCTGTACGGCGTCTTGAAGCGGACCAGCGGTGGTTGGTTCACCTACAACCTGAAGACACGTGCCGTGGTCCGCGGGACGAACAAGCTGTCCGGCTACGGCGAGATCTACACGGACCGCACCGGCGTCTATTGTGAGACGAACTTCGGCGGGAACCTCTATCAGCTCGGCCCTGGTCTCACCGAGGCGAAACTCCTGGTGAACAAGCTCGGCGACGGGTGGTATACGGTGCCGCAACTGTCGCCGGTCCGCGGCGGAGCACCGCACAGCGTGTGGGGCCTCGCCGACCGTGATCTCGTCCAGCTACCGTTGCCGTGAGCAACTTCAACGACCGAGCACCTTCCTAGACCGAGGCACCTTCAACGACGTGGAGACTGTTTCGATGGACCAGACCGAACTCGCACGCGACGGCGGCACCCCGGTGCGCTCCACCCCGCTGCCGTCGGTGATGGACGCCTCCGGCCGCCGTTTCGGCGACAAGGAGGTGAAGGCCGCCGAGCGGGTGCTCCGCAGCGGCATGCTGTCGGCCACCTGGGGCACCGAGGTCCCGGCGCTGGAGCAGGAGTTCGCAGAGATTTTGGGCGCCGGGCACGCGGTCGCCTGCAGTTCCGGTACGGCGGCTCTGCACCTGGCGGTCGCCGCGGTCGACCCGGAGCCGGGTGACGAGATCATCACCACGCCGATCAGCGACATGGGCACGGTGTTCCCGATCCTGATGCAGAACGCCGTACCGGTGTTCGCCGACGTGGACCCGATCACCGGCAACCTCGCCCCGGCCGCGGTCGCCGCCGCCATCACGCCCCGGACCAAGGCGGTGCTGGCGGTCCACCTGTTCGGCAAGCCGGCGCCGATCGTCGAGTTGCGGGAGCTGTGCGACCAGCACGGGATCGCGCTGATCGAGGACTGCGCGCAGGCCTATCTCGCACCGGTCGGTGACACGCTGGTCGGCCGGATCGGGCACATCGGCTGCTTCAGCCTGCAGCAGACCAAACACATCAGCGCCGGCGACGGCGGCCTGGTCGTCACCGAGGACGCCGCCCAGGCCCGGCGGATGCGGTTGTTCGCCGACAAGGGCTGGCCGCGCGCCACCAACGAGCGGAACTACCTCTTCCTGGCGCTCAACTACCGCATGACCGAGCTGGTCGGCGGGGTCACGCGTGCGCAACTGACGCGCCTGGCCGGCGTGGTCGCAGATCGTCGTACGGCGGCCGCCCGGGCTACCGCTGGTATCGCGGACCTGGCCGGCGTCACGCCGCCACCGGACTCCGGCGACCATGTCTACTGGCAGTACCCACTCATCCTCGACCCTTCAGTTGCCGGTGACCTGCACGAGTGGGCGGCGGCACTGACCGCCGAGGGCATTCCAGCAAACGGCGGCTACCTGACGAGCCCGCTGTACGCCGCCCCGGCGCTGCGCGATCGCGTGACGTACGGCGCCTCCCACTTCCCGCTGCAGGACGTCGACTACCCGTCAGGCCTCTGCCCGAACGCCGAGGAACTCATCAGCCACCGACTCCTCGTCCTCCCCTGGAACGAGAACTACACCTCGGCAGACGTGGACGACATCATCACCGCAATCCGCAAGGTCCACACCGCACTGTCTAAGGTGGCTGGATGAACGACGTACCCGTGCTGCTGGACTGTGATGTGCTGGTCGGCCATGACGTGACGACGGGGCGGTGGAGCCGGCCGGATGCGGTGCGGGACGTGATGAAGGCGACCGGGATCTCGGGTGGGGTGGTGTCCTCGCTGCGGGCGACGTACTTCGACGTACCGAGTGGGAACGACGAGGCACGTGAGGTTGCTGAGGGCAACGGGTGGACCGTGTGCCCGGTGCTGGATCTGCGCGATCCGCTCGGTGCCGAGCGGGAGCTCGACCGGTGGCTGTCCGGGCCGGAGCGGCCGCGGGCGATCCGGTTGGCGCCGACGTCGCAGGGGGTCGAGCCCGGCTTTCCGGCCTTCGAGCATGTCGTTCGGCTGCTGGTGGATGCGGGGATGACGATCTTCACCGAGGGCGACGTACGGAAGATGGGTCCGGTGTTCCGGGGGCTCGGGGCGCGGGTCGTGTTCCTCGACACGCACTTCTACTATCTCGGCGACTTCGTGGTGCTGGCGCGGGGTGAGGCCGGATTCCACACGTCGACCCGGATGCTGACCGGACCGGATTCGTTGGAGATCGTCGCTGCCGAGGTCGGGGCCGAGCGGTTGGTCCTCGGCTGCCGGACGCCGTTCCACGAAACGCAGGCGGTGGTACGCCGCCTGCTCACGTCCAAACTCAGCCCCGACGAGATCGCGCTCACCGGCAGCCACAACCTCACTCGAATCCTGGAGCAGGCATGATCATCGACGTGCACGCGCACTGGGGGCCGTGGTTCTTCTCCATGGACGTCGGCAGCGTGGGCGTGAACAGTGAACTGATGGACCGGTTCGGGATCGACATCCAGTTGGTGTCCGCGATCGAGGCCATCGTGTACGACGCACCGGCCGGCAACCGATCCCTGGCGGCCCAACTCCCGACGGACCCGCGGTTGCGCGGCATGCTCGTGGTCGACCCGCGCCGGCTGGACGAGGCCCGGACCGATCTCACCGAACTGCTCGCCGGCGACGGCCGCTCCCGCTGGGTCGGCGCGAAGATCCACACCGAGTACAGCCGGACACCGATCGACTCCCCCGGGATGCAGGCCGCTATCGAGCTCACCACGGAGTTCGGTCTGCCCACCCTTGTGCACACCTGGGGCGAGAATGTGCTCGACCTCGCCGACGTCGCCGATCGGGTCCCCGGCGCCCGGGCGATCGCCGGTCACATGGGCGCGAACGGCTGGCCGCTGGTCCCGGAGGCTGCGAGCCGCAGCGACCGGATCTGGTTCGAGCCGTGCTGGTCCGCCCCCGAAGCCGGCCGCATTCGCTGGATCCTGGACCGCATCGGCCCGTCCCGACTGATGTTCGGCACCGACGCCACCCTGATCGACCCGTCGGTAGCCCTGGGCACCTTCGAAGCCGCCAACCTGAACCCCACCGAACACGAAGCCATCATGAGCCGCAACGCCCAGGACCTCTTCGGCCTCTGACCTACATCTCGTAGTGCCGGGCGCCTTCTGGTAGTGCCGACCGCCGCCCACGGTTGGATCAGTTCGGCGCGAGGAACACCACGATGTCGGTCTCCGGGCCGCGCACCGGCGGTTCCTGCCAGCCGACGCGGCGGTAGAACGCGATCGTGTCGTGTGCCTGATCCCAGGTCAGGAGCCACGCCCGCGGATACTCCTCGACAGCTGCGGCCAGCAAACGACGGCCGACCCCGGTCCCGCGCGCGCTCTTCAGAACGCCGAGCTCGTCGATCTCGAACGCGCCGACCAGCAACTCCTCCACCTGCTCCGCCCCGAGCCGCTGAAGCACCTTCCCGTACGCCCGGTCCGTCCGGAACGGCGCGGGCGTCGTCCACCCGGACACGAACCCCGCGATCGCCCCATCGGCCGACCGCTCCACCAGCGCCCGGAACCCGTCCCGCCGCGCATCACCCTCAAGGCGTACCCGGAAGGCAGCACGAGTCTCCTCCGGATCGCGATGCGACCACGGCGGCGCGGTGAACACCTCCACGTACGCCTCGGTCAGCTCGTCGGCGATCTCCAGCACCTCAGCCCCATAACTCCGCACCCACCGAACCTACCTGGTGCGACCGGTTCGCAGGTGCGATTTTCTGGCCGCATGACAGGGGGAAATCGTTTCCTGACTGGACACCCAATGATTGCCGGAGTCGCGTGGGATGGGGCCTCATGCGGCGCCTGCTTGCCTTCACCGGACTGGTCCTCCTCCTGTTCACTTTGGGAGCCACGACCGCGTCCGCCCACGTGATCGCGTCCACCGGCTACTCCACGGTTCGCCAGACGGGCAGCCAGGTGACGTATCAGCTCAGCCTCGAGTACGCCGTACTCGCGCGGGCTGTCGATCTCGGGGCGCCGGCCACGGACGACGGGCAGCGGGCGCAGGCCCTGGACGCGGCCAAGCCGAAGCTCGAGGAGTACCTTCACGACCGCGTCGTCGTCTCACTCGACGGCGCCGCCTGCGAGCCCGCGCTGGAGAGCACGTCCGTCGGCCAGCGCGCGGAGAAGCCGTATGCCGACCTGGGCCTGATCTACTCCTGCCCCGGCGACAGCGGCCGGTTCCAGCTCCGGTACGACGTCTTCGCCGAGGCCGAGGCGGTCGCGGACGACCACACCAACGTGGTCGAGTACAGCTTCGGCGACGACTCCGGACGGACAGCCTTCGACCGGTCGCGGCACGACTTCACTGTCGGCGACAACACGCTCGCCTCGTCCAGCCTGCAGTTCGGGAAGATGGGCGTCGAGCACATCCTCCTCGGGCTGGACCACGTCTTGTTCGTGGTCGCCCTGATGCTCGGCGCGACCACGTTCCGGAGCCTGCTGCAGGTCATCTCGATGTTCACCGTGGCGCACAGCGTCACCCTCGTCTCCACCCTGCTGGGCGGGATCTCGGTGCCGGCGGTGATCGTCGAGCCGCTGATCGCGCTGTCGATCGCCTTCGTCGCGGTCGAGAACCTGCTCGGCTCCACCCGCCACCGGCTGCCGGTGGTCTTCGGATTCGGTCTTCTGCACGGTCTCGGCTTCGCCGGGTCGCTGCGGATCACCGATCAGGTCAGCCCGGAACTCCTCGTCTCGCTACTGAGCTTCAACGTCGGTATCGAGGCAGGTCAGGCGATGTTGCTGGTCGCCGTCTTCCCGCTGGTCCTGTTGATCCGCCGCAGCCGCCTCGCGGTTCCGGCGGTCCGTACGGCGACCGGGGTCGTCGCCGCCTTCGGCCTCTTCTGGTTCGTAGAAAGGTTCTTCCTCACATGATCCGCCTGACCCGCTCGTCTCGCGATCAACAACCTGCCACCACCAGGTGGCACAGGATTCTGTACGGCGTCACCGCGGGCCTGACCGCGCTGGTGATCGGCGTCCCGCTCAGCGGGGTGATCGCCGATGCCGTCGACGGTCCGAGTGCCACCATCTCCGGCACGGTCTTCGAGGACCGTGACAACGACGACCGGATCGACGCCGGTGAGCCGGCGCTGGCCGGTGTCAGCGTGTCCGACGGACAGCAGATCGTCGTCACCGACATCCAGGGCCGCTACACCCTGAACACCGACGTCGAGCGCCGCGACGTCGACCTGGTCTTCGTCACCCAGCCGGCGGGGTACTCGGTGGGTACCGACGCCGCCATGACCGCGAAGTTCTACCGGAACCTCGGTCAGCTCGCCACCGGCGACACCAAGGAGGTCAACTTCGGCCTCCGCAAAGACAAGAAGTCCGCGGACGGCGGGTTCACCTTCGGCAACGTGGCCGACCCGCACGTCAACGCCCAGCTCGCCGAACAGATCACCGAGATCAACACGACCCGGCAGCACCTCGCGTTCATCCAGGTCAGCGGCGACCTGACGAACAACGCGACCGACGCCGAGTTCGAGTTCTACAAGGCCGGTACGGCGCACTCGAAGGTCCCGGTCTGGCCGGCCGTCGGCAACCACGAGTACTCGGCGGGGTCGACGTACAAGGACCGGATCAACAACTACCGCAAGCACGTCGGCCCGGAGTGGTACTCCTTCGACTACAGCGACCGGCACTTCCTGGTGCTGGAGAACAACGGCGCCGCGCCGTTCGCCGAGCAGCTCGAGTGGGTCAAAGCCGACCTGTCCCAGAACGTCAAGACGGGCAAGCACCTGGTCGTGCTGGCTCACCAGCCGATGAACGTGCCGTTCGGCTCGCCGTCGGTGTACGACGAGTACGGCAAGCTGCTCGAGCAGTACGGCGCCGAGCTGATGCTGGTCGGCCACGAGCACTCCAACGACGTGGAGCCGCGCAGTGACTTCGCCGGCACCGCGAAACACGTGCAGACCGTGTCGAGCTCGTACACGATCGACAACTCGCCACGCGGGTTCCGGTTCGTGAACATGGACAACAAGGCCTTCGACAACCCGTTCCGCCTGTACGGCGCGGAGAAGGACCTCACCATCGTCAGCCCGGCCCCCGGTACGTCGATCCCGCTCGACCGCTTCCCGGGCATCCAGGTGAACGCGTACGACACCAGCGACGCACCGAAGAAGGTCCGCTACCGCCTCGACAACGGCAGCTGGCTGCCGCTCCAGTCCACCGGTGAGTTCACCTGGTACGGCGTACTGCCCAACCGGGCCCGCATCGGCAAGCACACCCTCACCGTGGAAGCCGCCGACAAGAGCGGCGCCACCTGGAAGCGCACGTCGGCCTTCACCCTCACGAACGAGAAGGCGATCAAGCCGGTCGCGGGCGCCAACTGGTCCCAGCATCACGGCGACGCGAGCCACAGCGGCGTCTCCACCGACTTCATCGCAGCAGGTCAGCGACTCGCCTGGTCGTACCGCACGAAGGGCACCTTCCTGACCGGCTCCCCCGCGATCGTCGACGGCGTCGTGTACGCCGGGACGCGGGACGAGAACGGTGACGGCAACAGCGCCGTCCACGCGGTCTCACTGGCGACGGGCAAGAAGCTGTGGAGTTACGCCGTACCGTCGTCGGTGCACGGCAGTGTCGCGGTGTCCGACGGTCTGGTCTACGTTCCGACGTTGCGCGGCACGTTGTTCGCGGTGGACGCCAAGACCGGGCAGCTCAAGTGGCAGAACGACCCAGGGCCGGCGCCAGAGGGCAACAACCAGCGCACCTACGGGTACTACGGCGTGACGGTTGCTGACGGCAAGGTTCTGTACCCGTACCAGACACGCCACGGTGAGGCGAGCCGCGGTCTGCTCGTCGCACTTGACGCCAAGACGGGCACGCGGATCTGGGCGGCACCGATGAGCGGCGCGACCATGAGCGACGGCACTCCGGTCGTCTCCGACGGTCACGTGTACGTCGGCAACGAGACGGCCGACCGGGTGATCTCGTACAACCTCCAGACCGGTGCACAGGAATGGATCGGCGAGGCTGCCCTGGGCGGTTGGCAGGACGGCATCCCGTCGGCCGCGGACGGCCGCGTCTTCATCGGCTCGGGCAACGGCATCATCGCGCGCAACGGCACCACCGGCGCTACGCTGTGGAGCTACCGCAGCTCGTGGCCCTCCCTGGTCAACGGCAACGCCACTCCGGCGGCGGCCGCGATCAAGGGTGACGTGGTCTACATGGGCTTCCCGAGTGGTGAGGTCGCCGCACTCAACGCCGGCACCGGTGCGGTCATCTGGAAGCGGCTGCTGCCTGGCCAGCAGTACCGCGGTGGGTCGTTCACCTCACCGGCGCTGAGCGGCAACACGCTGTTCGTCGGCTCCAACGGCGGCAGCTTCTACACCCTCGACGCACGGACCGGTCAGCCGCTGTGGCAGCACGACCTGGGCACCTGGGTCTCGGCCGGGCCTGCGGTCAGCGGCAACACGGTCGTGGTCGGTGCGTTGGACGGCAACCTGTACGCCTTCACTCCCGGCGGCGTCGCGGCCAAGCCGTGGCCGGTCGTGTCCGGCAAGGTGACCAAGAAGGGCACCGGCGATCCGCTCGCCTCGACTGCTGTCTCGTTGGTCCAGAACGGTACGGCGATCGCCTCGACCTCGACCGACACGGCCGGCAACTACCGGCTCGGTCTGGAGAAGGGCGCCGGCTCGTACACCGTCCAGTCCGCGCAACTCGGCTATGCGACGGCCGCCCGCGACCTCACGGTCGGGTCGACCGGAGCGACCGGTATCGACCTCGAGATCTCCCCGGTCGCGGTCGACGCGAGTATCGGCAAGCGGCTGCCGAGCGGCCTGGTCGAGGGCGGGCCCGACGACGTGGTGATCGAGAACAAGAAACTGGCCCTCTCGGTCGCCAAGGTCTACAACGACCCCCAGCTGAACCAGTCGACCACGGGCAAGGTGCTGGACCTGGCCATCACCGGCCAGCCGGACCAGCTCGACTGGATCAACCTGCCGTACGTGAGTACCGCGGAACCGGTCGGCGGCAACTCGTGGCAGCAGTTGCAGACCCGGTCGAACGACGTACAGATCGTCGAGAACACCGGTGCGAAGGCAGTCGTCCGCGTCACCGGTACGTCGGCCGAGCACCCGGGACTGAAGATCGTCACGACCTACACCGCGACACCGGACGAGCAGTTCGTCACCGCGGCGACGACCTTCACGAACGACTCCGGCGCGGCGCTCTCGGTGTGGGCGGGTGACGCGATGGACCACGACGGCACCGGCTCACGCTCGGCCGTGTCCGGCTACCCGGTGATCACCAGTGGCGGCCCGTTCAGCCAGGTGCCGGACGCCAAGCGGTGGATCGGCCAGGCGGGTACCGGTCCGGACAACCAGACCTACGGCCTGGTGTACTCCACCGACAGTGGAGCCTTCACCGGCTACTCGCAGAGCAACTTCACCATGAGCAAGTTCAAGCTCGACCTGCCCGCGGGCGGCAACCACACCATCACCCGGCGCATCGTTGCAGCCGGCAATGGAGGTGCCGCCGACAAGTTCGCGGTCCTGAACCAGTTCGCCTTCTGAGCGGGTTCAACTTTTGACCGGGTTCATTTTCTGACCGGGTTGTCCGCGGGCCTGACGATCAGGCCCGCGGACACTCGTTTGTTAGCGTTGCGTGTGGCGAAGAACGAGCAGTTGCGGGAGTTTCTCCGCGCTCGGCGGGCTGCGATCTCGCCTGCAGACGTGGGGCTGCCGGACGTCGGCAGACGCCGTACACCGGGGCTGCGGCGGGAGGAGGTCGCGTCACTGGCCGGGGTCGGGGTGTCGTGGTACAGCTGGCTCGAGCAGGGGCGGGACATCAACGTGTCGGGCGAGGTGCTCGACGCGATCAGCGAGGCGCTGCGGCTGAGCGAGCCGGAGCGGACCCATCTGTATCTGCTGGCCGGTCTCAATCCGCCGGTCCGATCGGCCACGGTCGGCAGTGTCACCGAGGAACTCCGGCGTCTGGTCGACGCGTGGTCCCCGCGGCCGGCGATCCTGCGGGATCAGTACTGGAACCTGCTCGCGATCAACGACGCGACCCGGACGGTCTTCGGGTACGACGACACCGACCACAACTGCCTGATCTCGTTCTTCACCAACGCCCGGTACCGCGGGATGCACGTCCACTGGGCATCGGTCGCGCCGGCCGTCGTCGCGGCGTTCCGCGCGGATGCGGCCCGGGCTCCTGAGGACCCCGAGTTCCGGCGGGTGGTGGACGAACTCAGTGCGGCGAGTCCGGAGTTCGCCGAGATGTGGGCGCGCCAGGAGGTCGGCGTACCAGGGCAGGCGGTCAAGGCGGTGGACCATCCGGACGCCGGGGACCTGTTCTTCGACCTGACCACGCTGACGGTGACCGATCACCCCGACTGGTACCTGGAGCTCTACGTCCCACGGCCTGGCTAAGGTGGTGGTGCCGGACCCAGGTTCACTGCGCACTGGTTGCCCGGCACAACAACCGGCACGCTGGCCGGTATGACTCACCGTTTCGAAGACAGGATCGCGCTCGTCACCGGAGGCTCCAGCGGGATGGGCCTGGCCGCGGCTCGCCGGTTGCTGGCCGAGGGCGCCCACGTCGTCATCACCGGCCGCGACAAGACCCGCCTCGACGCCGCCGCCGAAGACCTCCGCGGCACGACGGCCCCGACGGACCGCCACGCCGCGAGCCCGGCCGAGCGAGTCGTCGCGGTTGCCGGTGATGCGGCGAGCCTGGCCGATCTCGACTCCCTCGTCACCACCGTCCGGGATCGGTTCGGGCGCCTCGACGTGGTCTTCGCCAACGCGGGTGTCGCCGCGTTCGAGCCGGCCGAGCAGACCAGCGAGGCCGAGTTCGACCGGGTCGTGGACATCAACTTCAAGGGCGTGTTCTTCACCGTCCAGAAGCTGGGCCCGCTCCTGACCGACGGCGCGGCGGTCGTCATCAACGCCTCGTGGACCATCCAGCGCGGCCTGGCCGGCGCGTCCGTCTACGCCGCGACCAAGGCGGCCGTTCACAACCTCACACACACCTTCGCCGCCGAGCTGGCACCCCGGCGGATCCGGGTCAACTCGGTCAGCCCCGGCTACATCGAGACCCCGATGTTCCACGACAACGTCACCCCCGAGGCGCACGCCGCCGTTGTCGCGGCGGTCCCCGCCGGTCGTATCGGCACCGCCGAAGACGTCGCCGCCGCCGTCGCCTTCCTCGCCTCCGACGAGGCGTCGTACATCAACGGCCAGGACCTGATCATCGACGGCGGCCTGGTCACCGCCGGCACCCCGGTCTGAGCAGCCCGATCTGAGCACCCCGATCTGAGCACCCCGGTCTGAGCAGCCCGGTCTGAGCACCTGTCCCCGGGCAGGCCGAACCGGCGGGTCCGGCCGCTCTCACTCGGTCGGACGCCGCCGGCGGCCCTCAAGTGGCGGTTACCCGGTCGTGACGGGCGATGGATCGGCCGCGATGGTCTCCAGTTCGGTGCGGAACTGCGGCAGCATCCAGCGCAGCGGCTGGTCCAGGACGCGGCCGATCGTCGCCTCGTCGACGTGCAGCAGGTCGCCGACGCGGGTCAGCGCGTCCGGCTCGTCGACCGCGGCGTACAGCAGATGGACCACCTCGTGCCGGTGCGCGAACACCGCCAGCGCCGCGGCCGCCAAACCCGGATCGATCTCCGGCGGACTCGTGATTTCCCCGTGAACAGTCACGACATCACAACCTGACAAAACACCGATCGGTTACGTGCAAGGTCGGTTTTCAGCCCGGCAGCCAGCCAACCTTCCCGATCAGGTACGTCGCCCCGACCAGCGCGCCGATGTCGATCAGCGTGTGGGCCACCACCAGCGGCATCACCCGGCCCCAGCGGCGGTAGAGGTAGCAGAAGACCACGCCCATGATCACGTTGCCGAAGAACCCACCGAGGCCCTGGTAGAGGTGGTACGACCCGCGCAGCAGCGCGCTGGCCGCCGTGGCGCGGCCGACCGACCACCCGAGCTGGTCCAGCCGCCGGTTCAGATAGGCCAGCACGATGACCTCCTCGAGGATCGCGTTCTGGGCCGCCACCAGGATCAGGACCGGGATCCGCCACCAGATGTCGGGCAGCCGGGCCGGGTCGACGGTCAGGTTCGCGCCGGTGGCGTAGGCGGCCAGGTAGAAGGCCAGGCCGGCCCCACCGATGGCGGCGGCAACCGCTGTCCCCCGCGCGAGGTCGCGGAGGCGGTCGCTCAGGTCGAATCCCAGGGTGCGCATCGTCTCGCCGCCGCGAGCCAGGAAGTGGGCGACCAGCGCGACCGGTACGAGCGCGGTCGCCACCGCGAAGAGCTGCCAGGTGAGGTCCAGCCACGGCCGGCCCGGCGCGCGCGATCCGACAATGACCGCCGTCTGCCCGCTGATCGGCTTGGCGGAGGTGAGCACCCCGGTGAACGAGATGATCGCCGACAGCCCGGACGCCCCGAGCGACAACGCCAGGACCAGCCAGACTTCCTTCGTCAGCACCCGCCGGTCGGCGACCTGAGCCGCCGCAGGTTCGGCCGCTTCGTCCGCGGAGCTCGTCATGCCCCAACTATCCCGCGCCCGCCAACCGGGGTCACACCGGTCGCAGCAACGCCAGCAGATGGTTCAGAACGTCGGCCGGTTCGGCGTCCGGCTGGAACTGTGACTGGATCTGCAGTCCATCGGACAGGGCGATCAGCAGGGTGGCGATCTTCTCCGGATCAGCCGCTGCGCTGATCGTTCCGTCGGACTGCCGGGCCCGGATTCCGTCGGCCAACCCTTCGCGCAGCCGCTGATACCGCTCGACGAAGTACTCGTGCGCACCGTGCTGCGGATCGCCGGCCTCGGCCGAGAAGGTCGAGTAGAGCTGAACCAGGCCCGGTACGTCGCTGTTGTGCCGGACGATCGCGACCAACTTGCCGACCACGTCCTCGCGATCACCGAGCCGCTCGACATCGGCCTCGTCCCGGGCCCGCAGGACCGCCTCGAGGAGCTTCTCCTTCGAGCCGAAGTAGTGCAGCAGGCCGGCCTCGCTCAGCCCGACCGCGCTGGCCAACTCACGCGTCGAGGTCTTGCGATACCCCTGCCGGGCGATCACCTCCAGCGCTTTGGTCAGGATCTCCTCGCGCTTGGCGACCCCCTTCGCGTACGGACCTCTGGTTGCCATATCTCAAAACCTAGCATCACTTGGTTTTCGCGCGTACAGTGACACGCATGAGCCCGACACCCGCTGATTTCGAGGGACTCCTCGGTCGCCTCACGCTCGAGGAGAAGGTCCGGATCCTCACCGGCCAGGACTTCTGGTCCACCCATCCGCTCCCCGGTGTCGGGCTGCGGTCGATGGTCCTGTCCGACGGTCCGAGCGGCGTCCGCGGCCCGGTCTGGGACGAGCGCGACCCGTCGCTCAACCTCCCGTCGGCGACCGCGCTCTCGTCGTCCTGGGATCTCGGCATCGCGCACCGGTACGGCGTGGTGTCGGCACTCGAGGCGCGTCGCAAGGGCGTCGACGTCGTCCTCGGCCCCACCATCAACCTGCACCGGTCGCCGCTCGGCGGCCGGCACTTCGAGGCGTTCAGCGAGGATCCGGTGCTGACCGCCGAGCTCGCCGCGGCCTACGTGGCCGGCGTCCAGGAGCTCGGTGTCGGCGCGACCCCGAAGCACTACATCGCCAACGACTTCGAGACCGATCGCTTCACCGCCGACGTCGTGGTGAGCGAGCGCGCGCTGCGCGAGGTGTATCTGCTCGCGTTCGAGAAGGCGGTCACCGAGTCCAGCGCCTGGCTGGTGATGAGCGCCTACAACTCCATCAACGGCGCCACCGCCTCGGAGAACGAGTTGCTCGAGACTCCGCTGAACAGCGAGTGGGGTTTCGACGGCGTCGTCGTCAGCGACTGGACCGCCGTACGCAGCCTGGAGAGTGCCAAGCACTCGCAGGACCTGGCGATGCCGGGACCGATCGGGGCGTGGGGGGACGCCCTGGTCGAGGCTGTCCGGTCCGGGGAGGTCAAGGAGGACGCGATCGACCGGAAGGTACTGCGTCTGCTCACTCTGGCCGCCCGGGTCGGCGCGCTCGAAGGATTCGAGAAGCCGGCCGAGGTGCCTGACCTCGACGGTGTCGCGTTCGCTCGTTCCGCGGCGGCCGAGGGCTCGGTCCTGGTACGCAACGAGGGCGAGCTGCCGTGGCAGGCCTCGACGCTGCAACGGGTCGCGGTGATCGGGCACAACGCGCGGGACGCCCGGACCCAGGGCGGCGGTAGCGCCACCGTCATCCCGACGTCCGTGGTCTCGCCGCTCGACGGACTTCGCGCGGCCCTTCCCGATGCGGACGTCAGCTACTCGCTCGGCGCGGTCGTCCAGGAGGGTGTCGCCGAGCTTCCGTTGACCACGATGACCAACCCGGCCACCGGTGAGCCGGGCGCCCGGGTGCGCTTCCTCGCCGCGGACGGCGCCGAGTTGTTCGCCGAGGACCGGTTCTCCAGCGCGCTGGTGTATCTCGGCGGGAACGCACCGATCAGCGACACCGCGGTCTTCGAGTTCCGGACGACGTACACGCCGGTCGAGTCCGGCTCGATCCAGCTCGGCTTCGCCTCGGTCGGCCGCGGCCGGATCTTTGCCGATGACAAGCTTCTGCGCGAGGACACCGCCGTACCGGTCGGCACGGACCTCGGCGCCGCGCTGCTGTCACCGCCGTCCATCTCGGCCCCGGTCGAGGTGACCGCCGGCCGGCCGATCGACGTCCGTGTGGAGCTCGAGGTGCCGAAACTCCACGGTGGTCTCAGCGAGGCGATGAGCGTCACCGTCGGCGTGGAACCGAAGGTGTCGGATCCGCAGGCGTTGATCGACGAGGCGGTCGCGGCGGCCCGTGCGGCGGAGGTCGCGGTCGTTGTCGTGGGCACCAATTCCAAGGTCGAGTCCGAGGGCTACGACCGCAGCACGCTCGCGCTCCCCGGTCGCCAGGACGACCTGGTCCAGGCCGTCGTGGCCGCGAACCCGCGCACGGTCGTGGTGGTCAACGCCGGCTCGCCCGTCCTGCTGCCGTGGCGTGACGACGTGGCCGCGGTCCTGCTCACCTACTTCGGCGGACAGGAGTACGGCAACGCGCTGGCCGACGTACTGCTCGGCGTCGTGGAGCCCGGGGGTCGGCTTCCGACGACGTGGCCGCGCGAGGAGGCCGACGTACCGGTCATCGACGTGACTCCGCACGACGGCGTGGTCCGCTACGACGAGGGCATCCACATCGGCTACCGCGCCTGGCTCCGCGCCGGCACCGAGCCCGCCTTCGAGTTCGGCCACGGCCTCGGCTACACCACCTGGTCTGTCTCCGACCTCCACGCCACCGCGACCACTGCCTCGGTGACCGTCCAGAACACCGGTGAGCGGTCCGGGAAGCACGTCATCCAGGTGTACGCCGAGCGCCCCGGGAGCACCGTGGACCGCCCGACCCGCTGGCTGGCCGGCTTCGGCGTCGTACGCCTGGATGCCGGTGAATCGCGCGACGTCACCATCCCCTTGCACCGGCGCACGTTCGAGCACTGGGACAACGGCTGGACCAGGGAGCCGGGCGAGTTCATCCTCCGCGCCGGGTCGTCTGTCGTCGAGCTACCGCTGTCCACGCGCGTGCAGGTCCACTAGACGGTTCGCGGCGGGTTGGCTGCCCACCCGCCGCGAACTCACCTACTCACGGACGTTGGCGGTTCGGCGCCGGGCGTCGTACGACGCGGCGGCCGGTGTCGGACTGCCAGTAGAGGACCGATCGGCCCGAGCGACGGCGATCGAGCAGGCCGGCATCCGTCAACACGCGGAGATGGTCCGACACGGTGGCCAGCGACAGACCGGTCGTGGCGACCAGGACGGTCGTGCTGACTGGGTCGGCCGCCTCGACCAGGATCCTTGCGCGGTTGCGGCCGAGCAGCTGGACCAGCGGCTCGGCCGGGGTCTCGGTGCCCGCGAAGATCCCGGTGACGGGATAGGTCAGCGCATACCGGTCCGGCTTGCGCCAGGACACGTTGACCTTGTTCGTGTGGGCCGCGATGAACATCAGGTCCCGGCCTCGGACATCCGTCGCCGGATAGTCCCACCGGTTCACCTGGATCCGCCCGTCGCCGAGCCAACGGACATCGGGACCGAGCCCTCGCAGTACGCCGGACCAACCCTGCTCGCTGAGCCGGGACGTCCGCGACACCACGTCGGCCTGGAGCAGCCGGAGGCGCCGGGGCCAGTCGGGCTCGACCGTTGCCGTCCACACCCAAATGAGCAGGTCAGCCGCCTGCTCGGCCAGCCCGGTCGACTCGAGCAGGACGTCCGGCAGCGGCGTCCGTACGACGCTGAGGTCCGCGCGGATCTGGTCGTCGTCCAGCGCGGTCAGCAACTGGAGTTCGTCGGACAACTCCTGGTTCGGCTCGAGCGGCGGAACGGTGAGGAAGTCGGCCACCCAGCTGCGGCCGAAGGCATTGTCGACAATCGACGCCCAGATCGGGTGCTTGCTCAGCTGATCCTGGAAAGCGGCGACATGGGCGTCCTTCCAGGCGCGGTACCAGGGCTCGGTCGGCGCCCGCAGGAGCTTCAGCGCGGACACCGTCTCGGTGAGCTGCGACGTACCGAACCGGGCGTTCGCCAGGGTGTCGGCGTCGACGAGGAATTCGGACAACGTTTCGCCTCCACCCGAAACTGTAGGTGGCCGCCGGGCCGGCGTCGATGCTCCTGGCATGAGCACCTACGGCCAGATCTTCGCGAACCGGGAGTTCCGCAGCCTGTGGATCGGCAGCGCACTCGGCAACGCGTCCTCGACCATGACGAGCCTGACGCTCGCGCTGATGGTCGACGCCGCGACCGGGTCGGCACTGCTGGCGGCGCTGGTGATGTTCGGGCCGTCGCTGGCCCAGGTGCTGGGCGCGTCGACGCTGATGTCGGCGGCGGACACCGCGCGACCGCGCCGGGTCCTGACGATGCTCGCCTGCCTCTCGACCGTGGCGGTCGGTGTTCAGGCCGCGCTGGATCTCAGCGCCGGGGTCCGGCTGCTGCTCGCGCTGCTGGTGGCTTACGGGTTGTCGATCGGGTCCGGCGTGCGGTGGGGGCTACTGAACGAGGTGGTCGACCAGGACCAGTTCGTGCTCGGCCGCTCGGCGATGAACCTGTCGGTCGGTGCCATGCAGATCGCCGGGTTCGGGACCGCGGGATTGTTGCTGCAGGCCCTCAGCCCGTCCGATGTGCTCTGGCTGGCGACGGGCTGCTCGGCGTTGGCCATCCCGATCATCCGGTTCGGACTGCGGGACCGGTCGCCGCGTCGCGTCGCCCGTACGAGCTTCGCGGAGACCTGGCGCGGCAACCACCGCCTGCTCGGCCAGGCCAACACGCGTCCGTTGCTGCTGGCACTGACTCTGCCGAACGGCCTGATCGTCGGTTGCGAAGCACTCTTCGTCCCGTTCGCCGGCTCGGGCGCCGGTTGGCTCCTTGCCGCGGGCGCCGCCGGGATGATGACCGGCGACCTGGTCGTCGGCCGCTTCCTCAGCCGCAAGGGTCGGCTCATCGCCGGGCGTTGGCTGCGGATCCTGCTGGCCTTGCCGTTCCTCGGCTTCGCCTTCGACCTGCACCTCGCCGTCCTGTCGGTCCTGGTGGCGATCGGCAGCAGTGGTTACGCGGCATCCCTGTCCCAGCAGGAGGTTCTCGTCGATCTGACTCCGACGGACCTTCGCGGCCAGGTCCTCGGCCTCGAGAGCGCGTTGCGGATGACGACGTTCGGCGTCGTCGCGATCCTGGCCGGCGCCTTCGCCGACCTGACCTCCCCCGCGCCGGCGATCACCGTCTTCGCGGCCGCTTCACTGCTCGTCTCCATCGCCCTCACCCGGCCGCTGTCCCGCGTGATGAGCTCCAGAGCCCGGATAGGCTCACCGCATGGAGGTAGTGCGACTGCGGAGGGTCTCGAAGAGGTACGGCCGTCGGCGTGAGGTGTTGGCGGACGTCGACCTGCAGGTAGCCGCTGGTGAACTGCTCGCCTTGGTCGGAGCGAACGGCTCGGGCAAGTCGACCGTACTGAAGCTCATGGTCGGGCTGTCGCGACCATCCTCAGGCACGGTACGACGGAATGCCCGGGTGGTCAGCTACGTGCCGGACGTCTTCACATCGCACGATCGGTTGTCGGCGTCCGCGTACCTCCGGCACATGGGACGGATCCGCGGGCTGAGCGCCCACGCGGCCCGGCAACGGTCCGACGAATTGCTGGACCGGCTTGCTCTCACAGGTGGTGCGGATACGCCGATGCGCAAGCTGTCGAAGGGCAACGCGCAGAAGGTGGCGCTGGCCCAGGCCTTGCTCGAACCACCACAGTTGCTGGTGCTCGACGAACCGTGGTCCGGCCTCGATGCGACCGCCCACGGGACCTTGAGCGAACTCCTCACCGAGAGCGCTGCATCGGGGGCAGCAGTCGCCTTCAGCGAGCACTCCGACCAAGTCGTCCGCTCAACGGCGACTCGAGTCTGCGAGCTTCGCGACGGCAGACTGGCGACGGCAGGCGGCACCTCCCTCACCGAGATCTCGCTGACCGCAGGACAAGAGCTCGACTGGGCGACACATCCAGACGTTCTAGAGGTACGACGGCACGCAGACGGCGTCACGTTGATGCTGCCGACCGGCCGCCACGACGCCGCACTGCTCACCGTCCTCAACCACGGCTGGTCAGTCACCACCGTCCGCCAGGTGAGGCCGGAATGACTGCCCTCTACCGCTACCTACTCACCAGCGTCCTGCTCTCCCAGCGCTACCTGCCGCCCGCGCTGATCTTCCTCGCCGCGATGGCGGTCGGCACCACCTCCGACAACGGCCCGCTCGAGTCCTCGTACGCCTTCTGTGTCTTCGCCATGCTCGTCTGCACCACCTGGCTGACCGTCAGCATCGTCAACCACGAGGACCCGACGCAGCGCAAGGTCACGCTCGTCATGATCGGCAACTCACTACGCGTCCTCGCCATCACAGTCGGCGTAGTCGTGACCTGGTGCGTTCCGCTCGTGGCAATCGGCCTGATCTACCCCATCGTCACCGGCAAGCACGTCGTGACGGCCGCTGCGCTCACGGTTGGCGCCGTCGCGCACCTGGCCGCCGCGATGATCGGCGTCTCCATCGGCCTGCTCTGCTCCCGCCTGGTCATCCCCCGCATCGGCATCGCCATGCTGACCGCAGCCGCGGCCATCCTCGCCGTACTCCTGATCCGGTGGATCTCGCCGATCAGAGCACTCATGACGCTGCTGTCCGACGACCGCACGTCCGCCGGACCGCTGAGTCTGCTGACCGCGGCGAGTGCGGCGATCCTGATCGCCGCACTCTTCACGACTCGTGCACTCGCGGACCGCAAGGAATGATCAGCGGCTGAAGCCTGCGGTGAGGCCGCTGAGGAGCTGGCGGCGGCCGATGGCGTAGAGCAGGACGATCGGCAGCGTGGTGAGCATGACCGAGGCCAGGACTGCCGGGATGTTGACGCTGTACTGACCTTGGAAGGTCCACAGGGCCAGCGGGAGGGTGCGCTTGTCCGGGCTCTGGGTCAGGATCAGCGGTAGCAGGAAGCCGTTCCAGACGCCCAGACCGTTGTAGATGCTGACCGTGACGAGGGCGGGCCGGGTCAGCGGCAGCGCGAGACCGCGCAGCATGTCCCACTCGCTCGCGCCGTCGACGCGCATCGACTCGAACAGTTCCTTCGGTACGTCGCGGATGAAGTTCGACAGCACCAGCACCGACAGCGGGATTGCGAACGCGATCGACGGCAGGATGATCGCCAGCAGGCTGTCGTACAGACGCATCCGGATGATCAGCAGGTAGACCGGGATGATGGTGGCCTGCAGCGGGATCGCCAGCCCCATCAGGAGCAACCCGTTGACCCCGGCAAGGAACCTGCCGCCGGCGCCGCGGACGATCGCGTACGCCGCCATGAACGAGATCGCGACCGCCGGGATGATGGTGCCGGCCGTGACGATCACACTGTTCAGGAAGTACCGCGGGAAGTCGGACTCGATCACGAGCTTGTAGTTCGCCAGCGTCGGCTCGGTCGGCAGCGCGAACGGGTTCTGGCTGAAGTACGCCGTCTGGTCCTTGAAGCTGGTGACCACGATCCAGTACAACGGGACCATCACGATCACCAGCCACAGCCAGGCCGCCGTACCGCCGAACCAGTTCAGCCGCAGCAGTTTGCTGAGGTTGAACCGTCCGCGAGAGGTACGGCTGCTCGCCGTACCGGCACCACTGGTCGCCACTGCCATCTCACGCACCTTCCTGCTGGCTGGCCGTCGCACTGCCGCCGAGCCTTCGCAGCAGCAGCGCGAGCCCGAGGCCGACCAGGACCAGCAGGACCGCGATCACACTCGCCGGACCCATCAGGTTCGCCTGGAAACCGCGCTTGTACATGTCGAGAGCGAGCACCCGGGTCGCATCACCCGGCCCGCCCGCGGTGAGAACGAAGATCAGGTCGAAGAAAGTCAGCGACCCGACCAGGATCAGCGTCGATGACGTGATGATCGTGTACTTCAGTTGCGGCACGGTGATGCTGAAGAACTGCCGGACCCGGCCGGCACCGTCGATCGAGGCGGCCTCGTACATCGAGGTCGGGATCTGCCGGACACCGCCTTGGTAGATCAGCGAGTGGAACGGGATGAACTGCCAGGACACCACGAAGACGACCACCCCGAGGGCGAGGTTCCCCTGGCCGAGCCAGTCCTGGGTGAGGAACCCGATCTTCAGCCCGGCGCCGAGCCCGAAGTTCGGGTCGAGCAGTGCCTTGTAGGTGATCGCGATCGCGGCCGAGCTGAGCAGCAGCGGGATGAAGAACAGCACCGCCAGGAACCCGCGGTAGCGCTGCCGGCCGGCCAGGAAGGTGCCGATCAGCATGCTGAGCGGCGTCTGCACCACCCAGGACAGGATCATGATCTCGAAGGTCACCCAGACCGTGTGCGGCAGTCCGGGATCGCTCAGGACCGAGCGCCAGTTGGAGAAACCGGTCGGGCTGATCGGGCCGAGGCCGTCCCACTGGGTGAAGCTGAGGAACAGGACACCGAACAGCGGGACGACGCCGAAGACGATGAAGACCACCAGCGCGGGCAGCGCCATCCAGGCGACCGGACCACTCCGGCCGGCGGCCTGCGTCAGGCGTGGGCGACGGCCGTCCGGGCGTGGCAGTTCGGTGGGCGAGGCGACCCAGCCGGTATCGACCGGGCCGCCGGACAGATCCGTCACCTCACTTCCCGATCACTGCGTTCATGCTGTCCGCGAACTGCTGGGGTGAGATCGACAGCTGGAACAGCTTGGCGATGTTGTCGAGCAGGGTCTCGGCCTGGGTCGGGCTGAGCGCCTGGTCCCAGGACTGGACGAAGGTCTTCGCGTTCGCCGAGGTGTCGTAGACGAAGTTCAGCCACTCGGAGTCGTTCTTGTCGGTGATCGACGAGAGCTTGTCCTTGGAGCTCTTGGCCACCGCGATGTTGCCCGACTTCACCCACGCCTCGACCGAGGCGTCGTCGAGGGTGTTGTTGGCCAGGAACTTCTTCGCGGTCTCCTTCTCGCCGTCGGTGGCCTTCGACGAGATGGACAGGTACTGGCCCGGGTTGCCGACGGTGGTACTCGGGTCGCCCTTGCCGCCGTCGACCGGCGGGAAGTTCATGTACCCCAGGTGGCCGCCGGTGACGAAGTCGCCGCCGGACGCCTTCATGTTGCCGTAGGTCCAGGCGCCGTGCAGCATCATCGCGGCCTTGCCGGTGAACAGCAGCGCCTGGTCGGCGTTGGAGTCGGCGGTGATCGAGGAGAAGCCCTTGATGAAACCGTTCGCCTTGATCAGCTTCTGCATCTCGTCGAGCGCCTTCAGCGCGGACGGGTCGGACCAGCTGTTCGGCTTGCCGTCGAAGATGTTCTGGAACACCTCGGAGCCGCCGATCCGGTCGAACAGGAACTCCAGCCACATCATGTTGGTCCAGCGCGACTGGCCGCCGAGTGAGAACGGCGCGATCCCGGCGCCGTTGAACTTCGGCACCAGGTCCATGATGTCGGCCCAGGACTTCGGCGGCTCGGCGCCGATCTTCTCGAAGGCCCGCCTGTCGTAGAACAGCACGATCGGCGTGGTGGTCTCGACCGGCATCGCGTAGATCTTGCCGCCGACGGTCGCGGCGCCGAAGGCGGACGGGAAGATCGAGTCCTTCAGCGTGGCGTTCTCGCCGAACCACGAGGTCAGGTCCTCGACCTGGTTGGCGTCGACGTAGCTCTTCAGGCCGCCGCCGCCCCAGCCCCAGATCAGGGTCGGCCCCTGGCCGGCGCCGATGGCGGTCTTGATCTTCTGCTTGAACGCGTCGTTCTGGAACTCGGTGGTCTTGAGCTGGGTGCCCGAGTTCGCGTCGTTGAACCGCTTGACCTGCCCTTCCCGGATCGCCTGCTGCGGCTGGCCGGTCAGGAACCAGTACGACGCACCGCTGCCGGCCGCCGCACCACCCGTGGAGCCGCCGGAGCTCTGTGGGCCTGAGGTACCACAAGCAGCAAGGCCGGCCGCGAGCGCGCCGCCGCCGACCAGGCCGAGGAAGGAACGCCGAGATGTCGTGATGGGATCCACAGTGATCTCCGTACTCCATGCCGCGGACCGCTCCACGGCGCATCGGTTGCGGGGTGCCCCAGAGAGACCGCGAGCACCTCGATTAAGACTATGTTTCGTAACGTAGGTTTCGGGAGTTTCGCTGTCAAGACTTGAACTACCGACTTTTTGGGGTCACAGTGAGGTCACGGAATCCCTGCTCTCACAGGCGATCCCCAGACTTCTCGAACACCGTGACGACGTCGGGAAGCAGGATCAGAATCTTCGAAACTTTTTCGATACTTTGTCACGGCAAAGGGCACAGGTTAAGGGAGAATTTCTTGTCCACCTCCGACTCCGCCGGGCCGGCGCCGATCCCGTCCGACCGTCCCTGGCTCGACCCCGCCCTGGCGGCCGAGAAGCGGGCGGAGCTCTTGCTGCAGGCGATGACCCTGGACGAGAAGATCGCGCAGCTCGGCAGCCGCTGGGCCGGCAACGACATGGCCGACCACGAGCTCCCCGCGGAGGAGACGATCAACGTCGCGCCGATGGAGGACGTGTTCGCCGCGGGCGGTTCACTGTCGCTGGAGGAGGCGAGTCGGCACGGTCTCGGCCATCTCACCCGGGTCTGGGGCAGCGTCCCGCAATCGGTCGAGCACGGCGTGGCCGAGCTGATCCGCCAGCACAAGGTGGTGCTCGAGGGTTCCCGGCTCGGTGTCCCCGCGCTGGTGCACGAGGAGTGCCTGACCGGCTTCACGACGTACGGCGCCACCGTCTATCCGGCCTCGATCGCGTGGGGTGCGACGTTCGACCCCGAGTTGGTCGAGCGGATGGCCGCGGCGATCGGGCGCGACATGGCCGCGGTCGGGGTGCATCAGGGGTTGTCGCCGGTGCTGGACGTCGTCCGCGACTATCGGTGGGGCCGGGTCGAGGAGACGATCGGTGAGGATCCGTACCTGGTCGCGATCCTCGGGTCGGCGTACGTTCGCGGTCTGCAGAGTGCCGGTGTGCTCGCGACCCTGAAACATTTCGCCGGGTATTCGGCGTCGAGGGCCGGGCGCAACCACGGGCCGGTGTCGATGGGGCGTCGCGAGTTGCTCGACTTCATCCTGCCGACGTTCGAGACCGCGATCGCGACCGCCGATGCGGCGTCGGTGATGAGTTCGTACTCCGATATCGACGGCCTGCCGGCGAGTGCGGATCCCTGGCTGTTCGCCGAGGTACTGCGTGATGAGTGGGGTTTCGGCGGCACGGTGGTGTCGGACTACTGGGCGGTGCCGTTCCTCTCGTCGATGCACCGCGTCGCCGCCGACAACGCGGACGCCGGTGTGGTCGCGCTGACCGCCGGCACCGATGTTGAACTGCCGGACACGATCGGGTTCGCCGGCCTGGCCGACAAGGTCAAGGCGGGTGAGGTCTCCGAGGATCTGGTCGATCGCGCGGCCCGGCGACTGCTGCTGCAGAAGGTCAAGCTCGGTCTGCTCGATCCCGACTGGACTCCGGAGAGCTCGGTCCGCGAAGGCGGTGCCGACCTCGACTCGGCCGAGAACCGGGAGATCGCGCGGCAGCTGGCCGAGCGGTCGGTTGTGCTGCTCGACGCGGGCACCGCCTTGCCGCTCAATCGCAACCTGCGAAAGATCGCGGTGGTCGGGCCGAGCGCGGGCGATCCGCGCACGCTGATGGGGTGCTACGCCTTCCCGAACCACGTGCTGCCGCGGTACCCGGACCGCGGTCTCGGCGTCGGGGTGATCAGCCCGCTCGATGCCCTGCGCAACGAAATCGACGGCGCGGAGCTCGTGCACGCGAAGGGTTGTGAGGTCACCGGCGAGGACCGGTCCGGGTTCGAGGCGGCGGTGGCGGCGGCACGCGACGCCGAGCTGTGCATCGCGTACGTCGGCGACCTGTCCGGACTGTTCGGACACGGCACCTCCGGCGAGGGCTGTGACGCGGAGGACTTGCGGCTACCCGGCGTACAGGCCGAACTGCTCTCGGCAGTGCTCGACACCGGTACGCCGGTTGTCGTGGTGGTCGTGTCAGGTCGGCCGTACGCGCTCGGCGACATCGCGGATCGGGTTGCCGGTCTGGTTCAGGCGTTCATCCCCGGTCAGGAGGGTGCGGCCGCGATCGCCGGCGTACTGAGTGGACGCATCGTGCCAAGCGGCAAGTTGCCGGTGCAGATCCCGCGGCATGTCGGTGGGCAGCCCGGTACATACCTGCAGCCGGCACTCGGCAGCGTGGAGAGTGCGGGGATCAGCGGGCTGGAGGCTCGGCCGTTGTTCCCGTTCGGGTACGGCTCGTCGTACACCGGCTTCGACGTCGGCGACCTGCGGCTCAGTGCGTCCGAGATCGGGAACGACGACGAGTTCACCGCGACCGTTCGGGTCCGCAACACCGGTGAGCGGGCGGGCGACGAGGTCGTCCAGCTCTATCTGCACGATGTGGTGGCGCGGATCGCCCGGCCGCTCAAGTTGCTGACCGGGTTCGCCCGGGTGACGCTGGAGCCAGGCGCGGCCGCCGATGTCACCTTCCGTGTGCACACGGATCGCACCGCGTACACAGGGCCCGACCTGCGCCGCATCGTCGAGCCCGGTGACGTCGAAGTGATGATCGGCACGTCGTCACAAGACCTGCCGTGTCGGGCTTTTGTCCGGGTTACCGGGGATGTGAGGGTGGTGGGGCATGATCGCAGGCTGACGACCCCGGTCCAGGTCACGCCCGTGGCCGACCAGCGAGTAGGAGGAGGGTGATGAGATGTCGCGGTTGAAGGGTCGCGTCACCCTGGCCACCGTCGCCGGCACCGCCGGAGTGTCGGTCGCCACGGTCTCCAAGGTGCTCAACGGACGCAGCGACGTCTCGCCGGCCACGCGGGCCCGGGTGCAGGAGATTCTCGAGCGGCACGGGTACGTCGGCCGCCGGCCCGAACCGGTCGAGCGGGACAGCGTCGAGTTGTTCTACCAGGGCGTGGTGAACGCGTACTCGGTCGAGGTGATCCAAGGCGTCGTCGAGGCCGCCCAGGTGGCGGGCGTGGACGTCGTACTGAACGCGCATCCGCCGCACCCGCAGACCTCGAGCACCGGCCGGGCCGCGCGCTGGATCCGCGAACTCATCGGCAACGGCCGGCGCGCCGCCATCGGCATCACCAGCGAACTGGCCGACGCCGACCTGGCCGCACTGTCCCGGGCCCGGCTGCCGCTCGTGGTCGTCGACCCGGCGAACATCCCGCAGCCGGACGTGACGAGTGTCGGCTCGACCAACTTCGCCGGCGGGATGGCGGCCACCCAGCACCTGCTGTCACTCGGCCACCGGCGGATCGCGTACGTCGGCGGACCGCCGACCTCAGGCTGCAACCAGGCCCGGATGAGCGGCTTCCGCAGCGCGATGGAAGCCGTCGGCGCGCCGGTGCCACCGGACTACATCTGGCTGCGGGACTTCCTGTACGACGACGGTCTGGCCGGCGGAGCCAAGTTGCTCGACCTGCCGGACCGGCCGACCGCGATCTTCGCCGGCAGCGACGAAGTCGCCCTCGGCATCCTGGAGGCGGCCCGCGCCCGCGGCCTGCGCGTCCCCGAAGACCTCAGCATCGTCGGCTTCGACGACACCGAGGTGGCCCGGCTGGCGTCCCCACCGCTCACCACCGTGAAGCAACCGCTGCGCGAGATGGGCGCTGTCGCGCTGCGCACCGCGCTCCAACTGGCGGCCGGCGAGAAGGTCGACTCCCACCACGTGGAACTGGCGACCAGCCTGATCATCCGCGCTTCCGCGGCCCCCACGCACTACACGTCGATCGCCGCCTCCTAGCGATCTTCGACCCATCCCGTCAGGGCTGGAACAGTTTCCACTGCCCCTCGGAGACGACCTGGGGGACGCCGTCGACCACCTTGATGGCGGTCTCGTCGTCGATCGCGTACGTCGGCGCAGGAATCCGTGCCGCCCACTTCTCCGCGTTGGCCAGGGAAGCGTCGGGGTGGTGCGGGTGCTCCAGGTGCGGGATCACCGCGAAGTCGACGAGTCCCGCTCCCTGTCCGGTGACCAGAATTCTGTCGATGTCACCCCGGGGCGTGGCGAAGACGACGTCCTCCGACTTCAGCGGTCCATCGGTCCCGCGGGGCGGTTCGACGAAGGTCTCGACGAAGGTTGAGGTGACAGCGATGCTCCCGGCGCTCACCCCCACGTAGACAGCCTCGGAGCGCAGCGTCGGCAGCAGATCGGTCAACCCGGAGCGCCGCATCCAGTTGGCGAGAAACAGGGGATCGCCACCCCAGACCAGCAGTGCGTCGGCGTCCCGCACCGTTGGCACCCACGCAGCCTCCTCGATGCTCGGCAGCACCGACAACTCCAGGATCCCCAACGACTTCCAGCCCAGGTCACTCAACCGCGATGAACCCTGGCCGCACATCGCCCGCCACGCCATGCCCGGCCCGCCGGGGAAGGAGTAGATGGCGGTGGGGATGAAGAGGGCATTGGACTCGGAGACCGGTTTGCCCAGCAGGTCGACCAGCGCGTCGTGGATGCTGCTGTTCGTGATCCCGGACGATGTGAGGAGAGCTCTCATGCTCCTACCTTCCCGAGGTAACTCCCAGCGCGCCTGAAGATTGCGGTGGGGCGCGTCATTCGGTACCGTTGTGTGTTTGTGCGGGGACATAAAAAAATGCCCCTATCGGGGCATCTGGTAACAGATTATCAGGAAATTCCGCGGTGCGCAATGGGACGTGGGGGCAGCGTGACGAACGAGGTGCTGGCACGAGAGATCGCCATGGAACAAGGCGATGTGACGACGATGTACGACCGGCTCGACGTACTCCGGGAGCGCGTTCGGGGTGAATTGGCGCGGGTCCAGCGGGAGGAGACGACCGAAACAGAGCAGGCCTACACCGAACGTCATTCATTCACCGAGCTGTTCTCCAGCCGATTCGCACAGTTGTCGTCGGTGGAGCGCGGACTGTGTTTCGGCCGGATCGACACCGGCGGCGGTGAGCGTTTCCACGTCGGCAGGATCGGGCTGTTCGACGAGGACTACGACCCGCTCCTGATCGACTGGCGGACACCGGTCGCCCAGGTGTTCTACCGGGCCACGTCAGCGGCCCCGCTCGGTGTCACCCGGCGCCGGCACATCCGGCTGCACGGCCGGACGGTGATCGGAGTCGACGACGACGTCCTCGACCTGGACGCGCTCGGTGACACCGACCGCCGGTCGCTGATCGGCGAGGCCGCGCTGCTATCGTCGCTCGGCGCCAACCGCACCGGCCGGATGAACGAGATCGTCGCGACGATCCAGTCCGAGCAGGACGAGATCATCCGGTCCGGCCTGCCCGGTGTGCTCGTCGTCCAGGGTGGCCCGGGCACCGGCAAGACGGTCGTCGCGTTGCATCGGGCGGCGTACCTGCTCTACACCTATCGCGAGCAGCTCGCGCGCAGCGGCGTACTGGTCGTCGGGCCGAACAGCACCTTCGTCCGGTACATCGATCAGGTCCTCCCCTCGCTCGGTGAGACCGACGTCGTCCTGGCGACGATCAGCGAGCTCTACCCGGGTGTCGTGGCGACCGCGCCGGAGTCCCAGACCGCCACCCGGGTCAAGGGCGACGAGGCGATGGCCGACGTACTCGCGCAGGCGGTGCGTGACTTCCAGCTGGTCCCGACCGCACCGATCGAGTTCAAGGTCGACCAGTACGAGTTGGTCCTGCGTCCGAGCGCCGTACGGAAAGCGCGGCAGCGGGCCCGGGACACGGATCGGCCGCACAACCGCGCTCGGCCGACCTTCGTGACCGGAATCCTCACTGTGCTGACCAATCAGATCGTCGACCGGCTCGGGCGCCAGTACCTCAGCGCGGAGGACATCAAGGACATCCGCAAGGAGCTCGCCGAGGACGACCGGGTCCGGGCGGTGCTCGACCGGCTCTGGCCCGAGCTCACTCCGCAGATCCTGGTCGCCGTCCTGCTGTCATCGCCGGAGCGGCTCGAGGCCGCGGCTCCGCACCTCACCGACGACGAACGAGCAGCGGTACTGCGTCCGGTCGACGCGGACTGGACACCGTCCGATGTCGCGCTGCTCGACGAGGCGGCGGAGCTGCTCGGCGACACCGACGGAACCGTTGCCGCGCGCAACCGTCAGGAGGCGGACGAGGCCGCGGCCGAAGCCGCCAACCGCGAGTACGCCCGGGGTGTGGTGCAGATCGAGCTGACCGCCGACCGGATGACGCTGATGCCGTGGGAGATCGAGCAGTTCGCCGAGCTGGTTCACCAGCGGACGCAGCTGATCGAGAACCCGGGCACCCTGGCCGAGCGGGCGGCCTCGGATCGCACGTGGGTGTTCGGGCACGTCATCGTCGACGAGGCGCAGGAGTTGTCCGCGATGGACTGGCGGATGCTGATGCGACGCTGTCCGCGCCGGTCGATGACGCTGGTCGGCGATGTCGCGCAGACCGGTTCGGCCGCGGGCATCGGGTCGTGGGCCGACGTACTGGACAAGTACGCGCCGCGGCGGTGGCGGAACGCGCAGCTGACGGTGAACTACCGGACACCGATGGAGATCATGGCGGTCGCGGCCGACGTACTGGCCGCGATCGACCCGACGCTCGACCCGCCGGACTCCGTCCGCGAGACCGGCACCCAGCCGTGGATCGACGCGGTCCCCGCCGATGCGTTCGTCGACGCCCTCGTCACCACGATCAAGTTCGAGCGCCAGTCGCTCGGTGACGGCCGGCTCGCGGTCATCGTCCCCACCTCCCGGTACGACGAGTTGGCCGCCGTACTCCCCGGCGTCGCCCAAGGCCACGACCCGGCCGTCCTGGACGCGGACACCGCCCTCCTCGACGTCGCCCAGTCCAAAGGCCTCGAGTTCGACGCGGTCCTGATCGCCGACCCCGCCGGCATCATCCAGGAGTCGGACCGCGGCCTGTCCGACCTCTACGTCGCCATCACCCGACCCACCAAACGCCTCACCATCCTCACCCCCGGCGACCTCCCGGAGGTGCTGCAAGGGAGGCACTGACAGTGCGTGGATCAGCAGTGACTGCCGCGCGCGCGTAAGGCCGTCTTCACTGGATGCATGCGAGCGACTTACATGTACAAGGCCGGCGACGTGCGGGTCATCGACGTACCGGATCCGGTCATCCAGGAACCGACCGATGCCCTGGTGCGGGTCGTCAACGCCTGTATCTGCGGCAGTGACCTGCACCCGTATCACAACCTCCCCGCGACACCCGGTGGGAGACCGATGGGCCACGAGTTCGTCGGGGTGGTCGAGGACGTCGGCGGTGACATGTCGACCCTGCGGAAGGGAGACTTCGTCATCGCGCCGTTCGCCTGGTCGGACGGAACGTGCGAGTTCTGCCGCGAAGGGCTGCAGACGTCCTGCCGACACGGCGGCTTCTGGGCATCGAACGGGATCGGCGGCGGGCAGGCCGAGGCGGTCCGGGTACCGCTGGCGGACGGGACGCTGGTCAAGGTCCCGGTCGACGTGGACTCGGCGCTGCTGCCCTCGTTGCTGACGCTGTCCGATGTCTACGGAACCGGGTACCACGCCGCGCTGAAGGGTGGCGTCCGGGCCGGCACCACCGTGACGGTGATCGGCGACGGTGCGGTCGGGCTGCTCGCCGTCCTGTCCGCCCGTCAGCTGGGTGCTGAGCGCATCATTCTGATGGGCCGGCACAAGGTGCGGACGGATCTCGGCGTCGAGTTCGGCGCGACCGATGTCGTCGCCGAGCGTGGTGCGGAAGGTATCGCGAAGGTTCGCGACCTCACCGGTGGCGACGGCACGCACGTCGTACTCGAGGCCGTCGGCCACATGCCGGCCTACGAGCAGGCGCTCGGCGTCGTCCGGCCCGGCGGTGTGATCAGCCGGGTCGGCGTCCCGCAGTACGACGACGCGCCGGTCGGTTTCCCGAGTCTGTTCGGGCCGAACATCACCCTGACCGGCGGTCCGGCCCCGGTCCGCGCGTACGTCGACCGGCTGCTGCCCGACGTACTCGACGGGAAGGTCGCTCCGGGCAAGGTGTTCGACCGGACCGTCGACCTCACCGGCGTCCCCGACGGCTACCAGGCGATGCATGAGCGCGAGGCGTTGAAGGTCCTGGTCCGCCCGTGATCTCACGGGCGCGGCCGGGGGCGATCCTGGCGATCATTCTGGCCAGCTACTTCATGATCCTGCTGGACAACTCGGTGATCTTCACCGGCCTGCCGAGCATTCGCACCGAGCTCGGGCTGTCGGCAACAGCGTTGTCCTGGGTGCAGGACGCTTACACGTTGGTGTTCGGTGGCTTGTTGCTGCTCGGAGCGCGGGCCGGGGATCTGATCGGCAGGCGGCGGCTGTTCGTCGCCGGGCTGGCGGTGTTCACCATCGCGTCGTTCCTGGTCGGCGTGGCACCGACCGGCTGGTGGCTGATCGCGGCGCGAGCGCTGCAGGGGATCGGCGCGGCGATCGTCGCGCCGGCGTCCCTGTCGTTGCTGACGGCAAACTTTCCGGAAGGACGCGAACGCACCCGCGCGGTCGGCTGGTACGGCGCCACCGCCGGGATCGGCGCGAGTCTCGGGCTGGTCGTCGGTGGTGCCTGCGCGCACTGGATCTCCTGGCGGGCCGGCTTCTTCATCAACCTGCCGGTCGGGGTGGCGTTGATGGTCGCGGCACGTCGGTACCTCGGTGAGACGGAACGCCGTAGCGGCCGCTTCGACAGCGTCGGTGCATTGACCGCCACCCTCGGGGTGGGTGCGATCGTGTTCGGGATCGTGAACTCGGCCGAGGCTGGCTGGGGTTCGCCGGAGACGGTCGGTGCGCTGGTCGCGGGCGTCGTACTGCTGGTGGTGCTGGTGGCGAACGAGTGGCGCGCGGAGCAGCCGATCATGCCGTTGCGGTTGTTCCGGAGTCGCGAGCGCAGTGGTGCGTACGCCGTCCGGATGCTGTTCCTCGGCGCGATGATCGGGTTCTTCTACTTCACCACGCAGTACCTCCAAGGGGTTCTCGGTTACAGCCCGCTCGAGGCCGGGCTGGGGTTCCTCCCGATGACGGTGGTGAACTTCGCGGTGGCGGTCGCCGTACCGCGGCTGACCCGACGCTTCGGCAACGCCGTGCTGCTTGCATCTGGTCTCGCTGTGACGTTGGCCGGGATGGCTTGGCTCAGCCGGCTCGATCCGGGAGACGCCTACCTGATCAGCGCCGGGTCGCTCACCGCCCACGTCACCACCGCAATCACCGGAAGCGCAGTCCTCCTCGCCGCGGCCCTCGTCATCGCCCTCGCCACCATCACCCCCACCCGCATCGCTCCCCCAGTCCAACCCCGCATCGCAACCGGGAAGGCATCATGACCGACACCCCCACACCGGCCCAGAAGCTCATCGGCGACTTTGCTCCGAAGCTTGTCTCGCTCACCGACGACGTTCTCTTCGGGGATGTCTGGGCGCGGACCGAGCTGTCTCCGCGTGACCGCAGCCTGATCACCGTGGCCAGCCTCATCACCGGTGGCAACACCGAGCAGCTCCGCAGCCATCTGGCCCGGGCGAAGCAGAACGGCCTGACCGAGACCGAACTCAAGGAAGCCATCATCCATCTGGCCTTCTACGCGGGCTGGCCAAAAGCGATGTCTGCCATCACTGTGGCAAAGCAGGTCTTCGCACCCGAAGGGGAGAGCAGTGACCAGCTGGACTGCCGATGAACTGGATCGGATCGGCAACGCGACCGAACTCCGCGTCGCGTCAACGCGCAAGGACGGCACGCTCCGCCGCTATGTCATCATCTGGGTCGTCCGCGCCGGCGACGACCTCTACATCCGCTCCGCCTTCGGCACCGACAACCCTTGGTACCGCCGCGCCAAAACCAGCGGCACAGGCCGCATCAAAGCCGGTGGGGTAGAACGCGACGTCACGTTCGCCGAACCCGCCCCCGACGTCCACCGCAGCCTCGACGCCGCCTATCACACGAAATACGACCGCTACGGCGAAGCCCTCGTCTCCCCCGTCGTCGGTCCGATCGCCGCCGAAGCCACCCTCCGCCTCCTCCCCCGCGACTGACCTCATCCAACAGGAGTCACCATGGAATACACCCGCCTGGGCACCTCAGGCCTGAAGGTCAGCCGGATCGCGTTGGGCTGTATGAGTTTCGGCGACACGTCGCGAGGGTTCAACGAGTGGGCCCTCGACGACGAGGCGGCCGCGCCGGTCTTCCGGCAGGCGGTCGAGCTCGGCATCACCTTCTGGGACACGGCCAACGTCTACGGGTACGGCAGCTCGGAGGAGATCGTCGGCCGCGCGATCACGCAGTACACCCGCCGCGAGGACGTCGTACTGGCGACCAAGGTCCACTTCCCGATGCACGACGGCCCGGGCGGATCAGGCCTGTCCCGCAAGGCGATCCTCGAGCAGATCGACGCCTCGCTGAAGCGCCTCGGCACCGAGTACGTCGACCTGTACCAGATCCACCGCTTCGACCCCGGCACCCCGGTCGAGGAGACCATGGAAGCCTTGCATGACGTGGTCAAGGCGGGCAAGGTGCGCTACCTCGGCGCGTCCTCGATGTGGGCGTGGCAGTTCGCGAAACTGCAGCACGCCGCGGACCTGCACGGCTGGACGCGGTTCATCTCGATGCAAAACCAGTACAGCCTGATGCAGCGCGAGGAAGAACGCGAGATGTTCGGCCTGCTCGCCGACCAGGGTGTCAGCAGCATCCCGTGGAGCCCGCTGGCCAAGGGCCGCCTGGCCAGGCCCTGGGGGACCCAGACCCAACGTGCCGACACGGACCCGGTCGGCCGCCGCTTCTTCGCCATCAACGACCAGCCCATCGCCGACGCCGTCCAACGGATCGCCGAGACCCGCGGCATCCCGATGGCGCAGGTCGCTCTCGCCTGGGTCCTCCGCAATCCCGTTGTCGCCGCACCGATCGTCGGCCCGACCAAGTCCCACCACCTCCCCGACGCCGCGGCAGCCCTTGACGTCGACCTGTCCCCGGAGGAGATCGCTGCCCTCGAGGAGCCGTACACGCTTCGCCCGCCGACAGGCTTCTGAAGGTCATTCAGTGAACGAACGATCACGGTGGGTGAGAACTCTGGGCAGCTGAGTAAAGTCTGTAACGAAAAGGTCCCGGAAAGCCCTGTCCTGACGTAATCTGCCGGACCATGCACAGAGGCGAGCCGGCCCGGCCCCACGTCGTTCAGTCGGTGATTCTGTTCCTGTTGGTCAGCGGTCTCTGCGGCGCACTGGTCGCAGGCCTGGCTCTTCCGTTCGCCGGACTGGCCGGAGTCACCACCGAGAAGGCGCACGACACGGTGCAGTACCTTCCGCAGGACCTGAAGACGGAGCCGCTGGCGCAGAAGAGCCAGATCTTCGCGGCCGACGGCTCGCTGATCGCGACCCTGTACCAGGAGAACCGGACGCCGGTCACGCTGAAGCAGATCAGCCCGCTGATGCTCAAGGCGATCGTCGCGATCGAGGACGACCGGTTCTACGAGCACGGCGCGCTGGACGCCAAGGGCACCCTGCGCGCGCTGCTGCGCAACCAGTCGCAGGGCTCGGTCCAGCAGGGTGGCTCGAGTATCACCCAGCAGTACGTGAAGCTCAGCCTGGTCGCCAAGGCACGCACGCCGGAGGAGATCCAGGCCGCCACCGCGGAGACGTACGAGCGCAAGGTCGCCGAGCTGCGGTACGCCATCGCGGTGGAGAAGCAGTACTCCAAGGACGAGATCCTCAACCGCTACCTGAACCTGGCCTTCTTCGGCGATCGCTCGTACGGCGTCGAGGCCGCGGCCATGCACTACTTCGGCGTCCACGCCTCGAAGCTCAACCTGCCGCAGGCCGCCCTGCTGGCCGGCCTGGTGAAGAACCCGACCGGCTACAACCCGACGAACAACCCGAAGCGGGCCAAGGACCGCCGCGACGTGGTGCTGCGCCGGATGCAGGAGCTCGGCATCGTCACCGCCAAGGAGGCCCGGCAGGCGATCAGTACGCCGGTCATCGACCCGGCCAAGGTCCGCAACGTGCCGAACGGCTGCGCGAACTCGAAGTACCCGTTCTACTGCGACTACATCGTGTCCAAGCTGAAGGAGAACCGTGCCTTCGGCAAGACCAAGGAGGACGCCGAGAACTACATCGAGACCGCCGGCCTGATCGTGCGGACGTCACTCGACCCGAAGGTCCAGAAGGCGGCCGAGGCGTCGATCAAGAAGCACTCCAAGCCGACCGACTCGGCCGTCGCCGCGATCACGATCGTCGAGCCGGGCACCGGTCTGGTGAAGGCGATGGCCCAAAGCCGGCCGTACGGCAGCAAGAAGGGCCAGACGTCGTACAACTTCAACGTCGAGAAGTCTTACCCCGGCGGCTACGGCGGGTTCCAGAACGGTTCGACGATGAAGGCGTTCACGATCGCGGCCGCGATCAGCAAGGGCGTCCCGATGACGTACCGGATCAACTCGCCGCAGACCCTCCCCCTGAGCGGCAAGAAGTTCAGCACCTGCACCGGTACGACGGTCGACGACGACTACAACCCGGTGAACTCGACCAAGACGATCGCGGACCCGTCCATGCTCGACGCGGCCAAGGCGTCGACGAACACCTACTTCCTGCAACTGTCCCAGCAGATCGGCCTCTGCCCGATCGCGACCATCGCATCGAAGCTCGGCATGTACGACGCCCAGACGATGCAACCGCTGGAGCAGGTCGTCTCGTTCACCCTGGGTTCCGCCGGTCTGATCACCCCGCTGATGCTCTCCAACGCGTACGCGACCTTCGCCGCGCGCGGGATGTACTGCAAGCCGCAGCTGATCACCGCGATCACGACCAGCAAGGGCAAAGCGGTTCCGACGCCGGCGCCCAGCTGCAAGCGTGCGCTGTCGCCGACCGTCGCCGACGGCGTCAACTACGTGCTGCAGAAGGTGATGGAGCCCGACGGCACCGGCGGCAAGCTCAAGTTCGGCAAGAGCGACCTGGCCGGCAAGACCGGAACGATCGACAGCAACAAGGCGGTCTGGTTCGCCGGGTACTCCTCGAAGCTCGCCGCCGCTTCGGTGGTCGCGGACGCCAGCCCGCCGTACGACGATCTGATCGGGCAGACGCTCAACGGCAAGAAGATGCGCGACGCGTCCGGTTCGGGGACCGCGGGTCCGATCTGGGAGTCGGCGATGCAGGCCGCGCTGGCGGGTCTGCCCACGAGCCGGTTCGTGGCGCCGGACGACAAGACGATCCGCGGCAACGTGAAGGACCTGCCGTACCTGAAGGGGATGCCGCCGGCCGAGGCGATCGCCAAACTGGCGCAGCTGGGCTTCAAGGCCCAGGTCGCGCCCGCACCGGTGGACTCGGACGCGCAGGCGGGCACGGTCGCCTACACCAGCCCGCGGCAGGAGGACGGCGCGCCGGAAGGTGCGATCGTGACGCTGTTCCTGTCCAACGGCAGCAAGGCGCTCCCGCCCACACCGCCGCCGACGCCGCCCATGCCGCCGATCACGCCGCCGACGATCAAGCCGCCGCCGGGCTTCCCGACCTGCGGGCCCTGGGATCCCAAGTACCCGAACTGCCGGCGCGGCGGCGGCTGACCGTCCTGTGGATATCCCCGACGGGCAAGATCGATGAGTCACTAGGCTGTGGTCAGCAATTGCCTCAGCTGAAAGGGATTCCCGTGACCGTCGACGAGCTGCACCGCGCCCGCCAGGACTACGACGCCCTCGTCGCGCGGGGACTGAAGCTCGATCTGACCCGGGGCAAGCCGTCACCGCGTCAGCTCGACCTCGCGAACGGGATGCTCGATCAACAGGGCGCGCCGGTCTCCGCCGACGGTGCCGACCTGCGCAACTACGGCGGTCTCGAGGGGCTGCCCGAGCTGCGGGCGATCTTCGCCGACGCGCTGCAGGTGCCGGTCGGCCAGCTGCTCGCGGCCGGCAACTCCAGCCTGGAGCTCATGCACGACGCGATCGTGTTCGCGTTGCTCAGCGCCGTACCAGGTGCCGAGCGGCGCTGGGTCGACGAGCCGGAGATCACCTTCCTCTGCCCGGTGCCCGGGTACGACCGGCACTTCGCGGTCTGCGAGCGGTTCGGCATCACGATGGTCCCGGTGCCGATGACGCCGGACGGTCCGGACATGGACGTCGTCGAGCGGCTCGTCGCCGCGGACCCGCAGGTGAGGGGCATCTGGTGCGTGCCCAAGTACAGCAACCCCGACGGCACGGTCTACTCCGACGAGACGGTGCGGCGCCTGGCCGCGATGGAGACCGCGGCGCCGGACTTCCGGATCTTCTGGGACAACGCGTACGTCGTCCATCACCTGACCGACACCGAGACGGAGATCGCCGACGTACTGGCGCTGTGCGCGGAGCACGGTCATCCGGATCGGGCCTTCGTGTTCGGGTCCAGCTCGAAGATCACCTTCGCCGGCAGCGGTGTCGCGTTCTTCGGGTCGTCGGCCGCCAACATCGCCTGGTGGTTGAGCCACACCTCGAAGCGCAGCATCGGCCCGGACAAGATCAACCAGCTCCGGCACGTCACCTTCCTCCGCGACGCCGACGGCCTACGGTCCCACATGCGCAACCTGGCGGAGCTGATCCGGCCGAAGTTCGAGGCGGTCGACAAGATCCTCACCGCCGAGCTCGGTGGCACCGACCTGGCCTCCTGGACCAGCCCGGCCGGCGGGTACTTCATCTCCCTGCAGGTCCCGGAAGGCTGTGCCCGCGCGGTCGTCGCCAAGGCGAAGGACGCCGGTATCGCCCTCACCCCAGCCGGCGCCAGCCACCCGTACGGCGACGACCCCGACGACCGGACGATCCGGATCGCGCCGACCTACCCCGAGCTGCCCGAGGTAGAAGCCGCCATCTCCGGACTGGCCACCTGCATCCGCCTCGTCGGCGCCGAGAAGCTGGCGGCCGACCAAGTTGGCTGACCGACCCGAAGGGCCTGGCCAGTACCTTCGACCGCGCCGGCCTGACCAACCCGGCTGACCGCGCCGACTCACCCCGCGCCGGCTCACCCCGCGCCGGCTCAGCCCGCGTCGGCTCAGCCCGTGCCGGTGACGGCGAGGATGAAGCGCTGGGCGGGACTCAGCCGCCTGTACGTCTCGACCCGGAGGTAGGCCTGCTGGTCGAGCTGCTGCGGCAGATGGCGGAGCGCGAAGTAGGAGTGCATCGCCCGGCGCGGCTTGTCGGTGCGGTTCTGGGTGCCGCCGTGCCACAGGTGGCTGTTGAACACCACGACAGTTCCGGCTTTACCGGTCAGCTGGATCTGCTCCGGGTGCTCGTCACCCGGATTGGCCATCTCGTCACCCGGCATGGTCCCGCGCCGGTGTGACCCGGGGACGACACGGGTCGCGCCGTTCTCCGGGGTGAAGTCGTCGAGCAGCCAGATCGAGTTGCACACCTCGTACGCGCCGGGCTCGACCGGGTGGCCGAAGTCGGCGTGCAGGCCCTGGTGACCCTGACCAGGAAGGGCCGCGCGGCTGTTGAGGGACGACAGCTTGAACTCGCCGAGCACGTGCTTCATCGCGGCCAGGACGCGCGGGTGGCTGAAACACACCTCGAACTTCGGGTCCTTGTTGACCAGGTCGGCGAGCCGGTCGGTGCCGTTCTCCTGGTGCACTTCCAGACCCGCCCGGTCACCTTCGGCGGCGGTGAGCTCCGCCATCCTCTTGTTGAGTCCGGATACCTCTTCCTCCGTGAGAATCCCTTCCAGCGGAAGGAATCCGTCGCGGTCGAGCTGCTCCTTCTCGGCGGGTGCGAGTACGTCGTCGGTCACGCCGAGGTCGTGAAGTGCGGTCGCCATATCCATCACAAGCACTCCTTTACCGATGCACGAATCGATGTCAGCATCGATCGGACATGCCGGAGAAACAATGCAGAAGGCGACAGTGGTTATGCACAAATCGCTTCGACTGCTCGGCGCCGGCGTACACACCGCGGGGCCGGGCAAGGACTACCCGTCGCATGCGCACACCTCGTGGGAGCTGGTGTACTACGTGCGCGGACGGATCACGTGCCCGGTCGGCGCCGAGACGTACGCCGCCACGCCGGGGACCGTGCTGCTCACCCCACCGCGGACGTGGCATGCCGAGCTCAGCCGCACCGGCTACGTCAACCGCTTCCTGCAGGTCGACGCCGCGGTCGGCATGCCTTGGCCACGCGTCTGCTTCGACGACGGCGAGCGCAGCCTGGGCAGGGTCTTCGACGCGCTCGTCCGCGAGAGCACGCAGCCCGGCGACGACAGCGACCGGCTGTGCTCCTTGCTGCTCGGCGAGCTCGACCTGCTGCTGCGCCGCGCCACGGCGGCGCCGCTGACCGCGGCGGAGCAACTGGTCGTGCAGGCAGAGCGGATCTTCGAGGAACGCTTCGCCTCGGGAATCCGGGTCGCGTCGGTCGCCGCCGAGCTCGGCATCTCGCCGTCCGGGCTGCGGGCGTCCTTCGCGCGGTTGCGCGGCACGAGCCCGCGCGCGGCGCTGCAGCACGTCCGGCTGCGGCACGCGCTGGGCCACATCCGCAACTCGACGTTGACGTTGCAGGCGATCGCGGAGCTGACCGGCTACGACTCGGTCAGCCACCTCAGCCGCCACGTCAAGGCCGCGACCGGGTCGGCGCCGGGTGCGTTGCGTACCCCCGAATGACTCTTACTGCGTGGGGATCTCGAAGATCAGGCAGGTCGACGTGGCATGCGCCAGCAAGGTGCCGCGCTCGTCGAAGAGGCGGGCTTCGGCGACCGCGGTACGGCGTCCCCGGCTGATGACAGCGCCTTCGCAGCGCAGGAGACCCGAGGCGACGGTGACCGGCTTGATGAAGCGGGTCATCAGGTCGAGTGAGGTGTAGCCGACGCCGGCCGGGAGCGTCGAGTGCACGGTGCAGCCGGCTGCCGTGTCGAGCAGGGTGGCGATGATCCCGCCGTGCACCGTGCCGAGCGGGTTGTAGTGGAACTCCTCCGCCGGCATGAAGACCGTGACCTTGCCCTCCTCGACCTCGATCCCGGTCCCACCGACCAGCTGCAGGATCGGCGGCGCCGGGATCTTCCCGTCCCGCATCGCCTGCAGCATCTCCAGCCCGGAAATCGCGCCGAGCGACGCCGCCGTCCGCGCCGGGTCGGACCAGGAGAAGGTACGGCTGCGGGTCGCCTGCTGGGTCTCAGTCATGGACCGAGCCTCACACCACCCACCTGGGTCTGTCAACGAGACCTAGCACTCACTACGATGGCACGATGAGCGCGACGTACGACGCACTGGACTGGTCGGTGGACAACTGCCCGATCGGGCGGGCGATGGAGATCCTCGGCGAGCGGTGGACCGTGGTGGTGCTGCGCGAGGTGTTCAACGGCATCCGCCGGTTCGACGACCTGCGGATCCGGACCGCGATCCCCCGGCAGGTGCTGTCCAACCGGCTCGGCAAACTCGTCGACCACGGCATCCTCCGCCGGGTCCCGTACCGCGAGCCCGGCGCCCGGCAACGCGACGAGTACCGGCTGACCGAGAAGGGCTTCGATCTCTACCCGCTGCTCATCGCCATCCGCGACTGGGGTGACAAGTACCTCGTCGGCGAGGAGGGCTCGCCGCTCACCATCACCCATCGCGACTGCGGTGCCGTCGTCCACACCGAGGTCCACTGCGAGTCAGGCCACACCGTTGTGTCACCGCGCGACGCCGTACCGCGACCGGGTCCCGGCGCCCGCCCGCGGCGCCCCACCGAGCGTTCAAACGTATGAAATCAAGGCTTTTCGGACCCCGGCCCTCACTCCTCGCATCGTTCTCGGTAGGGTGCTGCGGCGACGAACAACCTCTCGGGGAAAGGGGGTTGCGTGAGGCAGTTCAACGCGCCGCCTGGCTGGCCTGACCCGCCGAATGCCAGATGGCGACCGCCCAAACGCTGGGGTCCTGCTGAGTCCTGGCCGCCCGCGCCCGCAGGGTGGGTGTTCTGGGTCGACGAGGACGGACGTCCGGTCCGTGGGCCGATCGGCCGGTACGGCGGTCCGAGCATCATCAAGCTCGGCGCGGTCGCGGCCGTCGTACTCACGTTGATCGGTCTGGTGCTGTTCAACCCGTTCACTGGAGGCGACGACTCGGCGACCACCGCGGCACCGACGGCTGCGGTCGAGACGACGCCGGCGCCGGAGGGTACGCCGACCGGACCCGAAACCGCGGCTCCGACGACCAGCCCGACCACGGCGCCCACGCATGTGCCGACACAGACGCCGACGCCGACGCAGACACCGAGCGGGACGCCGACCGAGCGACCGACGTCACCGCCGTCCACGACCACGTCGAGCACCCCGACGCCGACCGAATCCACGACGGCACCGACCGGCTCCAGCGAGGCCGTCGTGTATCAGAGCTGCGCCGAGGTCCGAGCCGCCGGCAAGGCACCCTTGCACCGCGGCGACCCGGGCTACTCCGAAGAGCTCGACAAGAACGGCGACGGGACGGCCTGCGAGCGCGGCAACTCCTGACCGCCGTCTCGCAGTCCCTCGTTCCACAGCTCCTGGGTCTGGAGGATCCAGAAGATCGCGAACAGGGTGATCAGCACGCCCTCGATCCACAGCACCGCGTGCTGCCAGCCGAACAGCGCCTTCCAGGCCAGCATGACCAGCGGTACGACGACCATCCCGAGCGCGATCACGGAGTACCTGTTCGCCGGCACTGACCGAGTGTCCGCAGGCTCCTCCTTGCGGCGGAACTGCTTGGCGTTCAGCAGCACCACCGCGATGATGCAGACGAACATGACGACGGCCGCGGCATAGTGCGCGTTCTCGGTGAATCCCTCCCGATCCAGGAAGAACCAGGCGATGCCACCGCCGAAGATCGCCAGCGCGACCGCGAAGCCGAGCAGGTACATCGGATTCCGGTCCGACCGCGAGAGGTGGGCCCGGAGCACGAACACCGCGGTCACCAGCAGGCACGGTGCTCCGACAACGAACAGGGCCAGCATGTTGTTGGCGATGTTCGCGGCCGTGTCGCCCAGCACCACCGGCACCGATCGGCACGCACCCTGTCCGGGTGTCGGCACCAGCGCGACCGCGGGCGCGAGGATCCCGGCCACGTTGAGCAGGATGTCCTCCCGCTCGGTGTTGCCCTTCAGCACCACCATGCAGAGGCCGATCGAGATCAACGCGCCGACGAAGATCGCCTGCACCGGGGTGTAGTAGTAGGCGCTGATCGAGGTCTGCAGACAGCGCGGATCCGTCTTCGACCACTCGATCACCAGCGCCGCCCCGAGCAGCACGACCATGGCGACCATGGCCATCCGCAGATAGCGGTACGTCTTGATGGAATAACCAGCAGGCTCAGCCATGTCGGCCCCCTCGAGCAAGCTCCCCCTACATCTCGCAGTATGCGCTCGCGAGGGCCGCACGGCAGCAGCACGTGCGGCCCACGCGTGTCGGATCAGCCGGCCTGGGCCGTGGTGTAGACGTTCTGCGCGTCGGTGCCGAAGTACGGGCCGAACATCCAGGTCGGGATGAAGTTGATCTTGTAGCTGTTCACCGAGTTGACGATGCCGGCGCCGGTGGACTCGCTGAACTGCAGGAACCAGCCACCGCCGCTGGAGCCGCCGGTCATGTCGCACGTCATCCCGATCCCGTCGGAGATGAGTGCGTCGAAGGTCGAGCCACTGCAGTAGATCAGCTTCGAGCCGTCGTACGGCGCCGCGGCCGGGTAACCGAAGGCGTACATGTTCTGGTCGCGCGCCTGGTTGAACGCGATGCCCTGACCGCCGACCACGTCGGTGAGGTTCTGGCCGTTGAGCGGGTTCACCGCGGCGGCGCCGACGTCGTAGTTGATGTCCTCACTGGCCACCCACTGCGGTGTCGCGTAGGTCTTCTTCGCCGTCCAGGTCCCGTACGGCGTGCTGCCGTTGTTGTACGCCGGGACGAAGACCCAGTTGGTGTGGAACGCGCCGTCGAGTTTCACGCAGTGCCCGGCGGTGTGCGCCACGATAGGCCGAAGACGCCCGTTTCAAAACCCTTTACAGGCGGATCGACTTCTTGTTCATGAACTCCTCGATACCGGCCGGGCCGAGTTCGCGGCCGATGCCGGAGCGTTTGATCCCGCCGAACGGGAGGTCGGCCTGGGAGCCGCCGGCGCGGTTGAGGTAGACCATGCCGGCGTCGATCCGCTCGGCGACCCGGCGAAGCCGATCGGGGTCGGTCCCCCAGACGCTGGCGCCGAGACCGAACGGGGTGTCGTTGGCCAGCCGGACCGCGTCGTCCTCGGTGTCGGCCCGGAACACGATCACGACCGGCCCGAAGATCTCCTCGTAGTACGCGTCCATCCCCGGTGCGACATCGGTGAGCACGGTCGCTTCGAGAAACGCACCGGGCTCGATCCGGTGACCGCCGGTCCGCAGCGTCGCGCCCTGCTCGACCGCCTTCGCGACCTGGCCCGCGACCTCGTCCGCCGCAGCGATCGACGCGAGCGGCGGCAGCTTCGTCTCCGGGTCGGCCGGATCGCCGGGCACGTAGTACTCCGCGACCCGCTTGGTCAGCCGGTCGACGTACTCGTCGTAGATGTCGGCCAGCACGATCATCCGCTTCGGCGCGTTGCACGACTGGCCGCAGTTCCGCATCCGCGCGGTCGCGGTGGCGTTGACCGTCTCGTCCATGTCGTCGGTGTCGAGCACGATCAGCGGGTCCGAGCCGCCGAGTTCGAGCACGGTCTTCTTCAGGTGCCGCCCGGCCTCGGCGGCGACCGACACACCGGCCTGTTCGCTGCCGGTCAGCGAGACGCCCATGATCCGCGGATCGGCCAGGATCGCCGGGATCTGCCGGCTCGACGCGAACGTGTTCACATAGACGTCGTCCGGTACGCCGGCATCCCGCAGGACGTCCTCGATCGCGCGGGCCGAGCGCGGGCAGATCGACGCGTGCTTGAGCAGGATCGTGTTGCCGAGCACCAGGTTCGGCGCGACGAACCGGGCCACCTGGTAGCACGGGAAGTTCCACGGCATGATCCCGAGCAGCGCGCCGATCGGGCTCTTGGTGATGACGGCCCGGCCGCCCTTGATGTCCAGCGGCTCGTCGGCCAGCAACGCCGGCCCGTGCTCGGCGTAGTACCGGAAGATGTCGACCACGATGCCGATCTCACCGCGGCCCTCGTTGATCCGCTTGCCCATCTCCAGCGTCATGATGTTCGCGAACTCGTCGGCCCGTTGCTCGAACAGGTCCGCCGCCCGCGCCACGATCGCGGCCCGTTCCACCACCGTCCGGCTTCGCCAGCCCGGGAACCCGGAGTGCACCCGGCCGATCGCCTCCTGCACCTCCTCGTTCGTCGAGTTGGCCACCTCCTCGACCAGCTCACCGTTCGCAGGGTTCGTCACCACATACATGGGTCCTCCATCCACAGACGACGCAAGCGCTCAGGCTAACCACTTCTCTCCATACTGTATACAGTGGTTTCATCTGTTGTGGTCAGCGGTGTCGACAAGGCAAGCTCATCCACGTCCTCGCTGCGCTCCGGGCGCGGATGAGGCACAAGAAGCACTGTGTTTGACGGTGAACTCGCTCCGCTCGTTCACTGCAGCCCGTTGTCCCGCCCTGAGTGATCGGATGCCCGCCCGTGTCTGAGCAGCGGAAATTTCGTCTTGCCCTGCGACTGGTCGCCGTACTGGCCGCCGTGTCGGTCCCTTCGCTGGCGCTCGCGTCGCCGAGCGCGACCGCTCCCCCGGATCCCGAGAACGCCTGGCAGTACCCGCATTGGCCGCAGCAGCAGCCGTGGCAGGAGTCCGGCGTACAGCAACGGATCGCGTCCACGACCGGTAACGGTCTGCCTGGGCCGATCGACCCGCAGAACTGGGAGAACCCGGACCACATGACCTGGAGCGACTATCGCAAGCCGCCCGGGACGAACTGGTCGGACCCGAACGTCAAGGGGTCGACCAGGACGTTCAAGGGTGCGCTGGTGCTGGTCGACTACCCGAACCAGGACTTCGTCGTGACGAAGCCGAAGGGGTCGACGCCCTTCGGCAACCCGAGTGCCGAGGCGAACGGCGTACCCCGGGAACAGGTCGCGGAGTTCTACAAGAACTTCCTGAACACCCCCGGCACGCTGAACCGCGGTCACACCATCCACGAGTACTGGATGGAGGACTCCGGCGGCCGGTACGGCGTCGAGTTGACCGGCTTCGGCCCGTACCGGATGCCCGGCAAGTCGCACGAGTACGCGATGGAGTTCCAGGGCGACGGCGCCTGCCCGGCCGGCGACACCTGTAACAAGAACATCCGGACCGACGCCCGCGCCGCCTGGGTCGCCGCGACCGGACCGGAGGTGCCGGCCGGTTTCGACTTCGTCTTCTACCTGAGCGCCGGCCAGGACGAATCGTCCACCTGGCAGGAGTTCGGGATGATGAAGTTCCCGACCAAGGAGGAGGTCACCGAGGAGTTCGGCCCGCCGGACCCGAACCTGCCGAACTGGTCGAACACCCGGTACGTCGACTGGACCTCATGGGCGGCCGGCGCGTCGATCTGGCCGAACGCCGGTGGCGGTTCGTCGACCCAGGCCGAGAGCTCCGGCATGGGCGTCTACGCGCACGAGCTGAGCCACATCCTCGGGATCGGCGACAACTACAACAACCCGTACGGCGTACCGCCACGGCGCGCGTACACCGGCATCTGGGAGATGCTCAGCCGGGGCAGCTTCAACGGACCCGGTGGACCACACAGCCGGTGGATGATCCCGGCGACCGGCGGCGGGTCGATGGGCGCACAACACATGCTGCGGAACAAGATCAAGCTGCAGATGGTCGACGAGCAGAACGTGCTGCGGCTGTCCCGCGACGCGTTGAAGTCCTCGGGGGTGGTGATCGCCGACGTCACCGCGCGGACCGTGCAACCGGGACCGAAGGGTCTGGCCGGCGTCAACATCGAGCTCGGCGCCGCCGGTGATCTCGCGCCCGCGTGCGACATCACGACGGATCCGATGTGCGACGGCCGCGGGTACCAGAACTACACGGTCGAGGTCGTCGACCGGATGGGCACCGACTCGTTCACGCCCGACTCCGGCGTACTGCTGGCGAAGACGAAGAACGAGGACCGGGCACCGTTCGAGTGGGTCATCGACGCGAACCCGCAGGACATCGGCATGACCGACTACGTGCTGCCCGACGGCACCGAGGTCCCGATCACCATCGGCGACTACCGTCAACTGTCGGACGCGCTCTTCCACGCCGGCACGAACTCGGGCAGCGAGTACGAGTACACCGACGCCGCGAACCGCCTGCACTTCTACATCACCAACGTGAAGCGGGATCACCAGGGCGTGCTGTCCTACACGGTCGCCATCCGATCCCTCGACGGCGCCGGCGCGCAGAAGCGCGGTGTCCGCGTCACCCCGACGGCCGCGGTGAAGGCCCAGAACGGCGTACTGACCTGCAAGTTCCCGCTCACCAACACCGGCAAGGCAGGCACCGCCGGCCAGCACCCTGAGGACGTCACGTCGTACCTGAAGGGCGACGTCTACCGCCTCACCGCCAAGATCGACGGCCAGGGCTGGTCGATGTCCCTCCCGAACGCCCTCACCACCGCCAACGCCGGCCAGCACACCACCGTCCCCGTCCACGCCAAACCCGGCACGTCGACCCTGGCCAAGATCACCCTCACCGCCACTTCCGAAAGCGACCCCACCAAGAAGTCCACCGCCACCTGCATCGCAGTCAAGCGGTAAGGGCAACCAGCTCGTCCAACGTCCACACGCTGCTGACGCCGGGCGCGGAGAGGAGGTACTCCGCGACCCGGCCGGCGGTCCAGCCGTGGGACTCGATCAGGCCTGCGGTGATCCAGCGGAGGTACGGCGCGGTGGGTGCGACCGGCTCGAGGTCGGCGGCGGTGCCGTGGGTGACGGTGAACATGGGTATGCCGTCCTGGTCGCCCAACCGCGCCACGGTCTCGTAGCGGCCGGGGCCCATCGTGTGGACTGTCTCGACGTGGGGCAGCAAGCCGGCGAGGTCGTCGGCGAACTCGCCTCCGGGCTCCCGGCGCATCTCCTGCGCAGCCACGTCACCCAGCTGCTCCGGCGTCAGCAGGTAGGCCCGCCCGGCTACCCGCCCCGGGCCGGCGGCGTCGTAGAACGCCGAGCCGCCACCCCAGACCCTCGACGCACCCGCGAAGACGAGTCGGCCCGGCACCTCGACGCCGACGATCCGCTCGGGGTCGCTGCGGTCGCGGCAGCCTGGGTACACGCGCGCACCGCCGGCCGGGCGGCCGCCGGCCAGGTAGCAACGGAAGCGGCCGAGAGCCAGGTTGGAACCGTAGGCGACGTACCAGACTCGCTGCATCGAACCTCTCAGACCGGAAGCGGATGTTCCACGAAGGCCTGTTCGGCCTCCGCCAGCACAATGCGGGAAGCATCACGGTATCGGCGATCCGCCTCCGCCGGGGTGTCGCCCACCGCCGTCAGCCCGAGCCGGCCCTTCTCCGTCAGGCAACTGATCATGTGGAACACCACGCCGACCTGCCGCGACTGGTCGAAGTGCAGCCCGTGCCGCGCCACGATGTCGAAGACGTCCGCCGGCACCAAGCCCTTCAGCAGCTCCGACTCGAGGTGATCGGTGGCGACCAGATGTTTCTCGTGGCCGCGCGGCGTGATGAACAAGGCGGTCCGCGGGTCGTACCGCCCGTCGGTCAGGAACTGCAACGTCAGGAACGGATGCGTCGTCCCGCCCTTGCGCAGATTCAGCTCGATCGCGTACGGCGTCCAACCGCCGCCGGAACCACGGACCACGACGAAATCGACTGCGAATCGCCCAAGCGCACCTTCGGTCGCCAGTCGCCGCCCGATCGTCGCGGCGTGTTCCGAGATCAGGCGTGCGTATTCCGGCGCGGCCGGGAACACACACCCCAGATACCGCTGGCCACTCGCTCCACCCAGCAGCTGATCGTGTGTGGACAGCAGCTCGACCTCGCCACCGGGCAGCACCCGGAGCTGGACGCTCGGGCTGCGCAGCTCGTCGCCGACGATCCGCTCCTCGACGATCCCGCCGTTCTCGGCGAACTTGGCGATGTAGACGTCGAAAGGCGTCTTCTCCGACTCCAGTTCCATCTCGCGCAGCCGCTTCATCACCTCGTCGCGCTCCGCCGGCGCACCGGGTGCGGGCAGTCCGTTCAGCCGGACCACCGCGTTGCCCTCGCCCGAGACACCCTCGTTGAGCTTCACGATCGCGCTGTCCATCGTGGGCCGCCCGGCCCGCATCGCGAGCACCGCGTCGGCGATGTCGTCGAGGCTGCGCAGGTTCTCCGCACCGAGCGGATGCGGGACACCCACCTCGGCGAACATCCGCCGGCACCCGGACTTCGACCCGAGTGGTGCCAGCCGGGGATCGGCGGCGTACATCGGGATCCCGAGGCTGAGCGCGACATCGCGTTCGAGCTCGGTCGTGTTGTACGGGATCAGATGCGAGCGGGCGGGGTTCGGGATCAGCCGGGCGATCCGTCGCAGCAGCCGCGGCCGGGCGAGCAACTTCTCGCTGAGCGAGATGGGCGACGCATCGTGGACCGAGATCAGCGAGAGCCGGGCCCGCGCATGACTCGGGATCACGCCCGGCAGCAGGGCCAGGTAGTACTCCACGATCTCGGGAGCGATCGGCATCGAGGTCACGTAGACCATCCGCAGCCGCGGTTGTCGCAGCAGCACCAGCAGGAAGAGGAAGCGCTCCTCGTACGCCTGCATCATCGTCCCGGTCCCGGTGGTCTGCGTCCGATCCAGCGAGATCGACGGTACGACGACCACGGACTCGTCGTCGTGGTTCAGCCGCATCGCCTCCCACACCCCGGCCATCCGCGCCTGTAACTGGTCGAAGGAGCGGTAGCGCTCTTCCTCGGTGAGGGTGGACAGTCCACGCGCCGCCTCGTCGGGCGCGGTCCACAGGTCGCCGGTCATGACGCGATCCTGGAGTTGTCGAGACCGCGGATGCTGAAGGCGTGCACGGTCCGGCTGAAGCCACGGACCTCCCGCAGGCCCGCATCCTCGCCGATCACCACATCGCCGGCGGCGCTGTAGACGCGTTCGGTGGCGAGGATCTGCCAGGGCTCGGCGTCGGCGCACAACCGGGCGGCGAGGTTCGTCACGCTCCCGATCGCCGCGTAGTCGAGCCGTGCGTCGAAGCCGATCGTGCCCAGCGTCGCGTACCCCTGGGCGACCCCGATACCGAGCCCGAGGTCGTGCCCGCGCCGCCCCCAGGCCTCGGCCAGCCCGCGGACCCGGGTCCGCATCGCCACACTCATCCGCAGCGCCCGCAGCGGACCGTCCTCACACCGGACCGGGTCGTTGAAGAACACCATCAGGCCGTCGCCCGTGAACCGTTCCAAGGTTCCCTCGAACCGGAAGATCAGGTCACCGAGCGCGTGGTGGTACTCCTCCAGCACGCCCATCACCTCTTCCGGCTCGCTCGCCTCCGCGAACGTGGTGAAGCCACGCAGATCGCAGAAGACCACGACGATCTCGCGCCGATGGCTGGCCAGGAACGACTCGTCGCCGGAGTCCACGATCAGCTCGGCCAGTTGCGGACTGAGGAACCGGCGCAACCGGCCCATCCGCTGCAGCTGCGACACCTGACTCTCGACCCGGGACTCCAGCTCCTGGTTCCACGCGGTCAGCTCGGCGGCCTGGCGTTTGATCGTGTCCTGGTACCGCTTGATCCTGGCCAGCGACGCCACCCGGGCCAGCAGTTCGCTCTGGTTGACCGGCTTGGTCAGGAAGTCGTCCGCCCCGGCCTCGAGCGCCTTCACCTTCTGCTCGTCACCGCTCGCCGTCACCATCACGACCGGCAGGTACGCCGTGTCCACCTGGTCCCGGATCCGCCGGCACACCTCGTACCCGTCGATCCCGGGCATCAGGATGTCGAGCAGCACCAGATCGATGTCCTCGGCACCGATCTGCTCCAGCGCCTGCTCCCCGGACGACGCGGTCAGTACGTCGTACCCGCGCGGAGCGAGAATGGCCTCGAGCAGCCTTACGTTCGGCGGCTGGTCGTCGACCACCAGGACCCTGGTCATGGGGCCTCCCGGTCTGGACTGAGGAGCGTAGGGAGCGAAGCGACTGGAGCGACGAGGGAAGACCGGGAGCCAAGGCCCCATGACCCGCCGCGCCGGAGGCGTGGCATCAATACAGTCATGTGACACCTCCGAGGCGGAGAAAGTCCTTGATCTGCTGGGGAAGGCGACGGATGCTGATCGGCTTCTCGACGTACCCGGTGAATCCGGACGCGAAGGCGTGCTCGCGGTCGTGGTCCATCGCGAACGCCGTCACCGCGACCACCGGTACCTCGCGAGTCCGCGCACCGGACCGGATCCGGCGCAAGGCCTCGGCGCCGTCGATACCTGGCAGCTGCAGGTCCATCAGGATCAGGTCGGGTTCCTCCGACGCCGCCAGCCGGACGCCGTCCTCACCCGAGGTCGCCTCGATCACCTCGTAGCCGGAGAACTGCAGGACGTCGCGCACCAGCTTGAGATTCTTCGGATTGTCTTCCACCACCAGGATCCGGCTCGGACTCATCGATCCTCCCCCTTGTCGTCTGCCACGGCTCCGACGGCCGCCAGGGCGTGGAGCAACGCGTCCCGGCTGACCGGCTTGACCAGATAGGCGGCGGCACCGAGCGCGGTACCGCGAGCCCGTTCGTCGACGATCGACACGATGATCACCGGGATGTCGCGGGTCACGGGCTCTGCCTTCAGCGCCTGCAGGACGGCCCACCCGTCGATCCCCGGCAACCGGATGTCCAGCAGTACGGCGGCCGGCCGCACTCGCCGGACGGCGTCCAGACCGGACTGCCCGTCGCCGGCCACCGTGACCCGGAGCGCCGCACCGGACAGGTACGCCGTGATCAGGTCGAGCGACGGCCGATCGTCCTCGATGACGACGACCGCGCCGACCGACCGGGCCGCATCCTGCCGATGCTCGTCCTCCCTGCTGCGCAAGGAGAAGCCGAAGGTGCTGCCGACGCCGACCTCGCTCTCCAGCCACATCCGTCCGCCGAGCAGCTCGACGATCCGGCGCGACAGTGTCAGCCCGAGGCCGGTCCCCTCCTCCTGCGACGGACCCCGGCCGCCCTGCTGGAACGACTCGAAGATCCGCTCCCGATCCTCCGGCGGGACGCCGCGACCGGTGTCGGTGACGGCGATGTGGACCTCGGCGCCGGACCTGGTGGCCCGGACCACCACCGAGCCGCCGTCGCCGGTGAACTTCACCGCGTTCGTCATCAGGTTCAGCACGACCTGTTTCAGCCGCAGCTCGTCGGCGTACACCTGATCGATCCCCGGCCCGATCTCCACCCGCAGGTCGACGCCGTGCGCGGTCGCGCGCTCGCGCAGCATCGACGCGGTGTTGTCGAGCAGCCGCCGCAGCGGGAACGTCGAGTACTCCAGCTCCATCCGGCCGGCCTCGACCTTGGACAGATCGAGGATCTCGTTCAGCAGTTCGAGCAGGTGCTTGCCCGAGCCGTGGATGTCGCGCAGGTACTCCTCCTGCCGCTCGTTCAGCTCGCCGAACATGCGCTCCAGCAGTACTTCGGAGAATCCGAGTACGGCGTTGAGCGGCGTCCGCAACTCGTGCGACATACTGGCCAGGAACTCGGACTTGTGCCGGCTCGCCACCTCCAGCTCCGCACTGCGCTGCTTCAGTTCCCGGAACAACTGCGCGTTCAGCAGCGCCAGCGTCGACTGATCGGCGAACATCTCCAGCAACGTCAGCGTCTCGGCCGAGAACTCACCGGGCCGCTTGCGGCGGACCACCAGTGAGCCGAGGATCTGCCCCTCGCGCAGCAGCGGTATGGCGACCAGTGAGCGCCAGCCGGCTTCGTACAGCACGGCCAGGTGCGGATCGAGTTCGGCGGCGCCGAGGTCGGGCACCGCCAACGGCCTGCCGAGCTTGGCCGCGCGGCCGACCAGGGTCTCGTCGAGGTGGATGCGGGTGGACCGCAGCCGTTCGATCACGCTCGGAGCGGTCTGGTACACGCTGCGGACCAGGAAGCACCGCTCGTCCTGGTCGTACTCCATGATCGAGCCGCCGTCGGTCGCCGAGATCCGGACCGCGTGCTTGGCGATGGTCGACAACACCTTGGTCACGTCGAGGCTGGAGTTGACCGCCTCGCCGACCTCGCGCAGCGCCTCCAGCTCGCCGACCTTGTGCGCCAGCTCGGCGCCACGAGCCTCCAGCTGCTGCACGAGCTTCACGCTGTTGACCGCCATCGCGGCCTGCCCCGCGAACGCGGTGACGAGGTTCTGCTCGCGCTCGTCGAACGGGCTGACCTCATTACGCCACACGGCCAGTGCTCCGACCACTTCGTCGTCGACGAGCATCGGTGCGCCCATTGTGGTCCGAAATCCCGCCACCCGCTGCAGTTCCTGCCGACCGTAGGCCGGGTCAGCCAAGACGTCGGGGATCTGCTGAGTCGTGTGATCGAGCCCGACCCGGCCGATCAAGGTGGCCCGATCGACTGGTGTCGGATGGTCGATCAGGTACCGAGTCGCCTCTGCCGACAGTCCAACCGCTTTGCTGAGCTGGTAGTACCCGCCATCGAGCAGATAGAGCTGCGCGGCCTGCGAGCGGCACAGACGTCGTGCGCTCTCCACGACGGTGGTGAGCACCGTGTCCGGGTCACCCGCCGAGCGGCCGACCGCGGAGAGTACTTCGTTCGCCGCAGCGAACTGATCCGACAAGGCCGCGAGCTGTCCTTGGAGCCCCTGGTGCTCCACCCCTGTTCCGGCGCCCCCAGCGAGCGCCCGCCCGCCCATCGCAGCCACCCCTCCCCCGAGTCCCCCAGGCCGCGCAAGTCCAGTCTCCCGCCGTTCGAGGCGGGGAGCAATCACTCTCCGGGTGATCGAACCATCGTTTGAACGCTCGGAATGGTTTGGAACTCGCCGTGTGCGAACAGCAGAGTTCATCTTCCGTCGTTTAATCGTTCAGGTTAGGGTGCCTGCGATGCAGTGCTGGTGTTCCAGACTCCACCCGCCCCACCGCCCACCAGGAGACCACGCATGCCAGACATCAACCGTCGCAGGTTCCTCCAGCTCGCCGGTGCCACGGCCGCGTTCAGCGCGATGGCGAACAGCATCGAGCAGGCCGCCGCGATCCCGGCGCAGCGCCGGCACGGCAGCATCCAGGATGTCGAGCACATCGTCGTCCTGATGCAGGAGAATCGTTCGTTCGACCACTACTTCGGCACCCTCAAGGGCGTCCGCGGCTTCGGCGATCCCCGGCCGGTGACGCTGCCGAGCGGCAAGCCGATCTGGCACCAGACGAGCAGCACCGGCCAGGAGACGCTGCCGTTCCACCCGGAGGCCGACGACCTCGGCCTGCAGTTCCTCCAGGGCCTGCCGCACAGCTGGCCGGACGGGCACCAGGCGATCAACAGCGGCAAGTACAACCAGTGGATCGCGGCCAAGTCCGCGGTCACGATGGCCTACCTGACCCGCGAGGACATCCCCTTCCACTTCGCGCTCGCGGACAAGTTCACGATCTGCGACGCGTACCACTGCTCGTTCATCGGCGCGACCGATCCGAACCGCTATTACCTGTGGACCGGCTACACCGGGAACGACGGCACCGGCGGCGGCCCGGTGCTCGGGAACGACGAGCTCGGCTACGGCTGGACGACGTACCCGGAACGGCTCGAGCAGGCCGGTGTGTCGTGGAAGATCTACCAGGACATCGGCGACGGTCTGGACGCGGCCGGCCACTGGGGCTGGATCGACGACGCGTACCGCGGCAACTACGGCGACAACTCGCTGCTGTACTTCAACACCTACCGCAACGCCGCTCCCGGGAATCCCTTGTACGACAAGGCCCGCACCGGGACGAACGCCAAGGCCGGTGAGAACCTGTTCGGCCAGTTGGCCGCCGATGTGAAGGCCGACCGGCTGCCGCAGATCTCGTGGATCGCGGCGCCGGAGGCGTTCAGCGAGCACTCGAACTGGCCGACCAACTACGGCGCCTGGTACATCTCCCAGGTCCTCGACGCGCTCACCGCGAACCCCGAGGTCTGGAGCAAGACGGCCCTGTTCATCACGTACGACGAGAACGACGGCTTCTTCGATCACATCGTCCCGCCGTACCCGCCGGCCTCGGCGTCCCAGGGACTGTCCACCGTCGACACGGCACCCGACTACTACCCGGGCAGCAGCAAGTACGTCGCCGGCCCGTACGGTCTCGGCCCGCGCGTCCCGATGTTCGTGGTGTCGCCGTGGAGCACCGGTGGTTACAGCTGCTCGGAGGTGTTCGACCACACCTCGATCATCCGGTTCATGGAGAAGCGGTTCGGCGTGCACGAGCCGAACATCTCGCCGTGGCGCCGCGCGATCTGCGGTGACCTCACCTCGGCCTTCGACTTCGGTACGTCGAGCACCCAGCCCGCGGAGCTTCCGGACACGTCGGGCTACGAGCCGCCGGACAACGACCGGCACCCGGACTACCGGCCGACGCCGCCCGCGGTCGGCAGCATCCCGGCCCAGGAGCGCGGCCGGCGCCGTACCAGGCCGTTGCCCTACGCACCGGTCGTCGACGGCGCTGTTGCCGGTGGCAAGTACACCCTCACGTTCACGTCGGGGTCCAAGGCCGGCGCCCAGTTCCTGATCACGGCGGCGAACCGCACCGACGGCCCCTGGACGTACACGACCGAGGCCGGCAAGAGCATCGCGGACAGCTGGAACACCGTCTACTCCAACGGCGTCTACGACCTGACCGTGCACGGCCCGAACGGCTTCCTGCGCACCTTCAAGGGCAAGCCGGCCACCGGCCTGGAGGTCACCGCCCGCGAGAACGCCCACAGCGGCGACCTCGACCTCACCTTCACCACCGACGTCGCCCGCCGCGTCACCATCTCCAACGCGTACGGCGGCAAGCCGAAGCGACTCGACCTCCGCCCCGGCACGACCACCTACACGAGCACGACCACCAACCGCTGGTACGACGTCCAGATCCTCACCGACTCCGACCCGACGTACCTCCGCCGCTTCGCCGGCCACGTCGAGAACGGCACCATCGGCCTCAGCGACCCCGCCATCCGCACCGTCTGACCCGGATCAAATGATCGGGGTCTCCGGGCCGCTGGTGGTCGCGGGGGCCTTCTCGGCCTCCTCTTCCTCGTCGAGTTCATCGACCCGGATGCGGCTGGTCCAGCGGTCGTCGGGGTCGGGTTGGGGGATGGAGTCGAGCAGGAGCTGGGTGTAGGGGTGGGACGGCTCGTGCATCACCGTGGAGACCGGACCGCGTTCGACGATCGAGCCCTTGGTGATGACCATGACCTCGCCGCCCAGGTAGTAGACCGTGGACAGGTCGTGGGTGATGAAGAGCGTGGTCATCCCGTGCTCACGCTGGAAGTCGAGGAGGATGTCCAGGAAGTGCTTGCGCACCTGGGCGTCCAGCATCGACACCGGTTCGTCCGCGATGATGAACGACGGCCGCAGCATGTGCACCCGGGCCAGCATGATGCGTTGCCGCTGGCCGCCGGACAGCTGGTGCGGGTACCGGCCGAGCACGTTCTCCGGCTCGAGCCGGACCGCCCGCAGCGACTCCTCGATCAGCTCCAGCCCCTTGGACCGGCTGGTCGTCAGCCCGAACTTCTTCACCGCCTTCCAGAGCGCGCGATCGACCCGATAGAACGGGTTGAAGATCGCGTACGGGTCCTGGAACACCGGCTGGACGTCGCGCCGGTACTCGTCGTACTCGGCCCGGCTCAGCTTGAAGATGTCCTTGCCGCCGTACAGCACCGACCCGGCCGTCGGCTTCTGCAGGCCGAGCACGTTGCGGGCGATGGTGCTCTTCCCGCTGCCGCTCTGCCCGACCAGGCTGACCACCTGCGGCGGCTCGGGCGCGAGCGTGAAGCTCACGTCGTCGACGGCGGTGATGTAGCCGTCGGCCACCCCGCGGGCGTGGAATCGTTGCTGTACGCCACGAAGTTCGAGCTCGGACTTCATGATGCCCTCCTCCGTCCCAGCCGCGGGATCGATTCGATCAGCTGGCGGGTGTAGCCGTCCTGCGGGTTCTTGAACACCTGCCGTACGTCGCCGACCTCGACCAGCCGGCCCTCGTACATCACCGCGACCCGGTCGACCAGCTGCGCGTGCACACCCATGTCGTGCGAGATCACCATCAGCGTCACGCCGAAGTCGGTGCGCAGATCGGCCAGCGACTGCAGGATCACCCGCTGGATGGTCACGTCCAGCGCGGTGGTCGGCTCGTCCGCGATCACCAGGTCGGGTTCGAGGGCGACCGCGATCGCCATCAGCACCCGCTGCTTCATCCCGCCGGACAGCTCGTGCGGGAACATCCGGGCCACCCGCGGCTCCAACCCGACCTGGCCCAGGAGCTTCGGGATCAGCTCGGGCAGCGACTCCCTGCGATCGGGCGCGTGTTCCAGGATCACGTCCTTGAACTGGTCCTGCACCCGCATCACCGGGTTGAGCGAGCTCATGGATCCCTGCGGCAGGTAGGACAGGGCGCTCCAGCGCAGGACCCGAAGCTCCTCCCCGTCGACCTTCAGCAGATCCACCGGCGAACGCTTGGCCGGCCGGAAGATCGCCGAGCCCGCCGTCACCTTGCCTGGCGGTTTCAGCAACCGCAGCAGCGCGACCGCGAGCGTGCTCTTCCCGCTGCCCGACTCCCCCGCGATCCCGAGGATCTCGCCCCGGCGGACGGCGAGATCCAGACCGCGGACCGCCTTCACGTCACCACGGCTGGTCGAGTACGTGACGTCGAGACCCTCGATCTCCAGCACCGAGTCACTCACCGGTCACTCCCCTCAGCCGTGGGTTGTAGACCTCTTCCAACCCGATGTTGACCATGTTCAGCGCCGCGAACAGCAAGGTCAGCAGCACGATCGGCACGGCGAACATCGGCCACGCGCCCAGGGTCAACGCGCCGGTGGTGATCGCGTTGAAGATGATCTGCCCGAGGTCGACCACCCCGCCGGGCCCGAGGCCGATGACCTCCAGCCCGACCAGACCGAAGATCGCACCGAGCGCCGAGGACGCGAACCCGACGCCGATGAACGGCAACAGGTTCGGCAGCAACTCGGTGGTGATGATCTCCAGGTCACGGGCCTTGGTCACCCGGGCCAGATCGACGTACGGCCGGGTCCGCAGGCTCAGTACCTGCGAACGGATCGTCTTGGCGGCGAACGGCCACGAGAAGATCGAGATCATCACACCGACCTGGAACAGGGTGACGTTCTTCGCGTACGCCGACAGCGCGATCAGCAACGGGAACGTCGGGATCACCAGCAGGATCCCGGTGAACGTCGACAGCACCCCGTCGATCCAGCCGCCCTTGTACCCGGCGACGAACGCGACGATCACGCCCACCACGGTCGAGATGACACCCGCGATCGCCCCGATCTGCAGCGACACCGACAGTGCCTTGACCACCATCGCGAACACGTCCCGGCCGAACTGGTCGGTGCCGAGCAAGTGGTCCGCGGACGGCACCAGCCACTTCTCGTACGCCGCCACCTCGAGCGGATCCTCGCCACCACCGACGGCCTTCGTGATCAACGGGCTGCACAACGCCAGCAGCACCATCACGCCGAGGATCACCAGTCCGGTCGCCAGCCGCCGGCTGCCCCGGATCGTCCGCACCACCGCAGTCAGAAGTCTCATCGCGATCACTTCCAGTACTTGACCCGCGGATCCAGCAGCGGGAGCAGGAGGTCGAGGATCAGGACGGCGGTCAGCACGGAGAAGATCGCTATGTTGGTCACCCCAAGGATCGTGTTGAAGTCGAGCTGCTGGATCGCGGTGACCAGCGTCGTCCCGAGCCCCGGGTAGTTGAACAGCTGCTCGACGAGCACGTTGCCGTTGAAGATGAAGCCGAGCGAGATGCCGAACGCGGTGATCTGCGGCAGGTAGCAGTTCCGCAGCGCGTACCGGGTCAGGATCCGCGAACCCTTCAGGCCCTTGGCCTCGGCGTACACCAGGTAGTCCTCGCCGAGGATCGGGATCATCAGCATCCGGGTGGACAGGATCCAGCTGAACGTCCCGATCAGCACGATCGAGAACGCCGGCAGGAAGCCGTACTTGAGCACGCTGCCGATGAACTCCGGCGTGATCCCCGGACTGATACTCGAGTCGTACGCCGATCTGGCCGGCAGCATGCCGAGTGTGTACGCGAAGATGTACACCAGGATCAGCGCGACGAAGAAGTACGGCACGTGCGACAGCGCGATCGACAGATTGGTCGCGATCCGCGATCCGAGCTTGCCGCGCCGCCAGCCCGCGATCGCCCCGATCACGACGCCGAAGATCCAGGCGAGCACGGCGGAGATGCCGAGCAGTCCGATGGTCCAGGGCAACGACCTGAGGATGACGGTCTGCGCCGGCGTCGGGTAGTTGATCAGCGACGGCCCCATGTCGCCGTGCAGGACCAGCTTCTCCATGTACTTGACGTACTGGGCGAACAGGTTGCCGTCCAGCCCGAACTCGTGCTGGTACCGCGCGATGAGCTCGGCGCTCGCCTGCTGGTTGTAGATGTAGTTCTGCTGCAGGGTCTGGATCAGCGTCTGGATCGGGTCACCCGGCATCAGCCGGAAGAAGAAGAACGCGATGGTGAGCGCGCCCCACAGCTCCACCAGGTAGAGCCCGAACCGGCGCAGCCCGTACGCCGCCAGCGGGTGCCGCGACAACCAGGCCCGCACCGGGGACACGGGTGCGGAGGCCTGGCTCTTGTCGACAGTGACCACCGGCGGGGCTTCCGCCGTCACGCCGGTCCCTTCTGCCCGGTGGCCTTGATCTTGGCGAGCACGAAGATGAAGTGTGGCCACCAGTTCAGCGGCACCTCGTAGAGGTCGTCGTCGGTCGGCCAGCCGGACCAGAACGCGGTGTTGAAGAACTGCGGGTACCCGGTCTGGATCACCGGGAGCAGCGGCAGCTTCTGGAAGTAGATCTCCAGCGCCTGCTCGAGCAGCGGTTTCGCCTCCTCGCTGTTCGGGTCCATCCCGGCCAGCTTCTTGGAGATCTCGTCGAACTGCGGGTCCCGGAACCGCATCTTGTTCCTGCCGGCGGCGTTCTTGCCGATCGGCTGGGCCTTGCTGCTCTCCCAGTCGGTGTAGAGCTGCTCGGGGTCGATGGCGAATCCGGCCCAGCTCGAGTCGATGTCGTACTCGCCGCGCTGGAACTTCTGGTCGTGCACGCTGCCGGACAGGCTGCGCAGCGTGGCCGGCACCCCGACCTTGGCCAGGTCGGTCTTCAGCACGTTGGCGATCGCGTACTCGTCCTTGTCGACCGGCGCGGGCGTGATGATCTCGAGGTTGATCTCCTTGCCCTTGTACGTCCGCTTGCCGGCGGCGTTCTTCGGAGCGATCTCGTCGAGCAACTGGGTCGCCTTGTCCAGGTTGTACTCGTACTTGTACTTGTTCGCCAGCTCGTCGTTCTTCCACTTGTCGTTGGTCGGGTAGTCGGCCCACGGGTAGACGGCCGGCGGCACCTCGACCTGCCAGACTGACTTGCCGATCTTCTCCCGGTCCAGGCAGTGGTTGATCGCCTGGCGCATCTTCGGCTCCGCGATCGCGCCGCGGGCCGGGTCGCAGTTCAGCCACAGCACCCGCGGGTTCGGGTCGTGGAACTGCGTGGTCTGCAGCGCCGGGTAGCCGGTGTTGCGCAACTGCTTGGCGTGCTGCTCGTCGATCGAGCCGACGTCGAACTCGGCCTTCTCGAACGACAGCGAGGCCTGGTCGGCCTGCTTCGAGGTGCTCTGGAAGATGACGTACTGCGCTTTGACGTCGAGCTTGTCCTTGTTCCAGTAGTTCGGGTCCTTCTCCCAGACGAACATCTTCTGGTTCCGGATCGCCTGCTTCAGCTTGTACGGGCCGGACCGGACCGGCGGGTTGTCCTTGTACTTCGTCGGGTCCTGCGACTTCCAGACGTGCTCGGGCATGATGTTGTTCGGCGCGCCGGCGATCGCAGCGATGAAGTTGTAGTGCAACCGCGGGGTCGGCTTGAGCAGCTTGACCACCGCGGTGTGCGGGTCCGGGACCTCGACGTCCTTCACGAACTCCTTCAGCTCACCACCGCCGCCGAACAGGTCCGGGCGGTCCTTCAGGAGCATCACGGTGAACCTGAAGTCGTTGGCGCCCAGCGGCTTGCCGTCGTTCCAGTGGGCCTTCGGGTCGAACTTGATGGTCAGCTCGGTGTGGTCGTCGTTGTACTTGTACTCCGTGGCCAGCCACGGCGTCAGCTTGCCGGTGGCGAAGCTGAGGAAGAACAACGGCTCGGTGGCGAGCTCGACGCCGGCACCGCCGGGGGAACCGTTCGGGATCATCCCGTTGAAGCTGTCGAAGACCGTGTACTCGACCTGGCCGACGATGACGGTCTGGTCCCGTGGGGTCGGGATGTTGGCCTTGCCGATCTGGACCGACTTGGTCGCGGCGGGCTTGTTGTCGGCAGGCTTGTCGGAGTACGAGCCGCCATCGCCGGAGCAGGCGGCGAGCAGGCCGGTCAGCGCGGCTGCCGCGCCTCCTCCGACCAGGGTCCGACGGCTCAGCTGGTAGCGGATGACGTCAGCGACGTCTTCGAACTGGGGGCGCGGCGCTTCGTTCATGACGAAAGTCACCTCCGTTTTCGTTGCGCGGACAGGGCGATCACCGACCGAGAGGTGCCACGGACTATAAGTAGCGTTGACAACGTTGGCAAGACTTCATTGCCACGTTGGAACAATCGCCGCGAATCCGCTGATCAGTCGATATACCAACCTCTGACAACGTTGGTTCGCTCTGCGTAACGAACCTCAGGCGGGAACGACCTCGGATCGTCACACGCCGCATCACACGCAGACCCTCTTTGATCGGTACGACGGCCGCACCGGGCGGTCGCGAATTTCCCAGGGGGAGACACATGACGAACACGACGGTGGACTTCGAGGCGATCAAGGACAAGCAGCGGGCTGCCTGGCAGACCGGCGACTACCCGCGGGTCGGCAACACGCTGCAGATCATCGCCGAGCTCCTGGTCGAGGCCGCCGACGTCCGCGCCGGGCAGCGAGTGCTCGACGTCGCCTGCGGTCAGGGCAACGCGGCGATGGCGGCGGCGCGGCGGTTCGCCGAGGCGACCGGCATCGACTACGCGGCGAATCTGCTCGAGCAGGGCCGGGAACGCGCCGCGGCCGAACACCTGCCGGTGACGTTCACCGAGGGGGACGCGGAGAAGTTGCCGGTTCCGGACACCTCGTTCGACCTGGTCTGCAGCACGGTCGGCGTGATGTTCGCGCCGAACCACCAGCAGACCGCGGACGAGCTGGTCCGGGTGACGGCTCCGGGCGGCAAGATCGCACTGGCGTCGTGGACGCCGGCCGGCATGATCGGCCAGCTCTTCAAGACCGTGTCGAAGTGGGCCCCGCCGCCGGCCGGTGTGAAGGCACCGACGCTGTGGGGCACCGAGGACCACCTCTTCGAGCTGTTCGGCGACCGGGTCGAGTGGGTCGCGCTGAACCGGCGCGAGTTCGTGTTCCGCTACCACTCGCCGGAGCACTTCTCCGAGTGGTTCCGGGACTTCTACGGCCCGATCACCCGCCTGGCCGGAACGCTGGACGGCGAGGACCTGAACCAGTTCGCTCGCGAGCTCGCCGACGTACCGCGTCCGTTCGACTACGCAGACGACGGCACGGTCGCCGCCCGCGCGGAATACCTCGAGGCGGTGGGAATCCGCCGCTGAGCAGGTGACACTGGTCTCCGGGAGGGGGAGAGATCAATGGTGACGATTCGGCTGCTCGGTCCGCCGGTGATCGAGCACGGCCGGGAGCCGGGTCGTCAACCGCGCGGGCGGAAGGCATGGGCGCTGCTCGGCTATCTGTTGCTGGCCGAGCGGCCGCCCAGCCGGCGCCGCCTTGCCGAGCTGTTCTTCGCCGACGCCGAGGATCCGCTCGGCGCGCTCCGGTGGTCGTTGGCCGAGCTCCGCCGCGCGATCGGCGTACCGGACCTGCTCACCGGTGATCCGGTGGTGACAGCGCTGGACGGTACGACGACCGTCGATGTGCTGGCGTTGACCGAGCCGTCGGTGGAGCCGGAGCTGCTGCTGAAGCTCGGTGGTGAGCTCCTCGAGGGTGTGGACCTGGAGTCCTGTCCGGAGTTCGAGTCGTGGTTGCTGGTCGAGCGTCGCCGGGTCGCAGGGGTTGTCGAAGCGCGGATGCGGCAGAACGCCATCGCCCTGGTCGCGGCCGGGCAGGCGGCCGCCGCGATTCCCTTTGCCGCAAAGGCGATCGAGATCAATCCGCATGAGCAAGGCAATCACGAACTGCTGATCCGGAGCATGGCCACGTCAGGCGATCGGGTCAGCGCGTTGCGGCAGGTCGCGATCTGCGAGGACCTGTTCCGCCGCGAACTCGGCATCGGGGTGTCCGAGACACTCCGGGACGCCGCGGAGGTTCGGCCGAAGTCGGGTCCACCGCTGAGCGGACGGGCCGCGGCCGTCAGTCAGCTTCAGGCCGGCCGGGCGGCGATCGTGGCCGGCGCGGCCGACGCCGGTCTGCAGTGCCTGCGCCAGGCCGCTGCGCTCGCGGTTCAGTGTCACGACAAGACGCTGGAGGCACGGGCGCTTGCGGCTCTCGGCGGCGCTCTCGTGCATGCGATCCGCGGTCATGACGAGGAAGGCGCGATCGTCCTGCACGAGGCCGTGACGGTCGCCGAGGAAGCCGGTGAACGGGCGACGTCGGTGTTGGCCCTGCGCGAGCTGGGTTTCATCGAGGTGCAGGCCGGCCGGCGCAAGACCGGCGACGAGTGGCTGACCAAGGCCCAGGCCCTCGCCGAGACCGATGCGGAGTGCGCTGCGATCCTCGGCGTACGGGGCATGAACTCCTCGGACCGGGCCGACTACCCGGCTGCCTTCGAGCAGTTGGGGGAATCGGCCGAGCTCGCTGCCCGCTGTGGCGATCATCGGCAACAGGCGTGGTCACTGTCCCTGGTCGGCCGGGCGCATCTGTTGCGTTCGGAGTACAGCCAGGCCGCGACGATCCTGGCCGAATCGCTTGACCTCGTCCGGCAGGAGCGCTGGATCGCCTTCCTGCCCTGGCCGCAGGCGCTGGCCGCCGAGCTCGATCTGTACGCCGGGAAGCTCGACAACTCGGCCGAGGGGTTCGAGCAGGCCTGGGCGCTTGGCTGCCAGCTGAACGATCCGTGCTGGGAAGGGATGGCCGGCCGCGGGCTGGCTCTCCTGCACGCCGGTCGGGGCGACTACCCGGGCGCGACCGAGTGGTTCGATCTGGCGTTGACCCGGGCCAGTCGCGAACCGGATCGCTATCAGTGGGTGCACGCGCATGTCCTCGACACCGCCGTCGGGACCGCCCTCGATCAATCCGACGAGGAGCGGGCCCGGCGACTGGCGAGCAGTCTCTCCTCGCTCGCCGGCCGGTGTGACCTGCGGGAGATGCAGGTTCACGCCCAGCTTCACCTCGGTCGGCTGGGAGATCAACGGGCCGCCGCAGCCGCGCGGTCGCTGAGCGCCGACATCGACAATCCGGCGTTGCGAGACCTGGCGAGTCGTTAGTCGAACGCTGCGTCGACCAGGAGTTCGGAGCTGCGGTCGGGTTCGTTGAGCACCGCGCGGATCACGTGCCGTTGGTCCCACCGGCCGCTCGCCCACGCGAGTGCCTTGGCCAGCCCGTCGAACGTGGCCGCATGCGGAGCACCTTCGTCGTCCACCCACCACGACACCTCGACCCCGTCCACCATGAGTTCCTCGTGCTCCCACCACGTCGGCGGGACCTCCGGGACCAGTTCGCGCACGATCGCCGGCACGTCGGCCGCCGTACCGGCGCCGTCGATCTTGCCCTGGGCAACTTCCTGTGCCATCGGTACGTCGAACAGGTCGCTCAACCCGTCCGCGGCCGCACCGGAGGCGACCACGAAACCGCCCAGATCCTCACGCTGCAACCACATCGGACCGTCGACGACCACCGCCCGGCCGGCCTCGGCGACGCGAGTCTCACCGTCGTCCGCGAGGACCCGGACCTGCTCCGGCGCATCACCCGGGAACACCGACAGCGTGCCGAGCTGACTCCACAACCGCAGGATCGCGCTCTCCTCGACGTCCCGTTCCGGGTCGGCCAGACGTTCCAGCAGCAGACTGATGCCGTCGGCATCGAGATCGCCGACCTCGCGGACCAGTCCGACCGCCGTACGCACCTCGGGATCGAGTCCGGCCGTCCACGCCGGCGCCTCGTCGAGGAAGCTCGCCAGCACCGGATCGGCATCCGGATCGGCCCGGCCGGCCAGGGGTTCGCCGTCCTCGAGCATCACGCGCTCACGGATCCACCAGGCCGAGTACGGCGGGACGCCGAGCGGCCGGTCATCGGGACCGACCACGCGGACCTGGGTGACCAGCGCGCGGCGGAGATCGGGTGACGAGCCGAACAGTTCCAGGACCCGCGGCCAGGCGTCATCGGTGATCCAGTCGAGGTCGCGGATCGCTGCGAGTTCGCCGACGGTTGCACCGTACCGGGATCCGTCCGGTGCCACGTCGTACGCCCAGTCCTCGATGCCGTCGAGATCGTTGAGGGACTCGGGCAACTCGTCGAGGGCGACATCCGAGGCGGTGACGACACCGAGGGTCGCGAGTACGCCGACCGCCTCAAGCGCAGGCAGTCCGTAGCGATCGAGGAGCGCCCGGTCGACCGGTGCGACCTCATCCTCGTCGAGGACAGACTCGGCTTCGGAGCCGCGGATGACGAGCGCGTTCGCCGGGACCAGGTCGCCTTCGTCGTCCCGCAACGCGAGGTCGGCGAGCCACCACAGTCCCTCTGCTTGGGTCGGATCGGCGGCGACCAGGCTCAGGACAGCGTGCGCGATCCCGTCCGGATCGTCGGCTTCCAGCGAGTGCTCGACCGCGGTGCGTACGGCGCTGTCCTCCAGCAACGTCCGTGGAGTCGCCGGGAGGGCGCCGAGTCGTTCGAGCGCTGGGTCGACGGCGTCGGGGTGGACGATGCGTACGCCGTACTCACCGAATTCCTTCAGCACGTCGACGGGGAGCTCCGGGCCGGGGAGCAGCAGGCCGCGGACAACGCGGACGAGGCGGCCGTCGGCGAGCGGGACGGGCAGAGTGCCGAGGGATTCGCGCAGCAGCGCGTCCTTCACCATGCCGGCGAGTGACGCGTAGAGGGTGCGCCACCACTCGGGTGATTCCTCCACGCCGAGTTGGTCGACGACCTCGGCCAGCTCGAGCCTGCGGACTCCGAGTACGTCCAGCGCGGTGCGGAATTGCAGACTCGACCGGATCAGCCCGGGCACGATCGGCGCGAGCACAGCAGTGAACGCGTCATCCGCGCCCTCCACCACGACCGCATCCCGCGGCCGGAGCAGCTCCCCGTCCTCCACTCCCCTGAGAATCGCCGTCCCAGGCAGCACCGCAACAATCTCGTCCCGGATCGCCCGATCCAACGCCCCCGCCGCCAGCCCAGTGGGCACCAGCTGCAGCACGTCGTCCCCATCCTCAACACGTCGCCGCAGCAACTCGGCGTACGCGCTGCCCGCCTCCCGCACCAACCGATCCGTCAACGCTCCCTGCGCCACATGCCGCCGCGTCGGATCCAACGGAAAACTCGCCAACAGCAACGCCCGGAGACTCAACGGCTCGTCGGTCGGGGTCGGCGCCTGCACGACTCCTGGAAGCGCGACAGCCTCGTCACGTGGAAGCGCCCAGAGCACAGACCACTGAGGGCGGGAGCGTTCCTCCGTCGGGCGGTCGGCCAGTAGCTGTTGTCTTTCCTGCTCATCGAAGACACCGGCCACACGATGCACATGCCAGCGGGACTCGGCGTCCGCCAGGGTGCGACGACCCTCAACCGTCTCGATCTCGATGCGTTCGAGACCAGGCAGCGCCAGGAGGAGCGCATCACCGGCGTCGTCGAGCAAACGGCGTACGAGCGCGGCAGCTGCCTCATCGCGCAGCGGCAGGATGACGGCAGTGTCGTACCCCTCCGGCGGCTCCCCCTCCGCCTCGAACGGCAGGCGCAACACAGGCACCTGGCCGTCACGCCGCCGTACCTCCGTATCAAGTCCAGCAGACCCCAGCCCCGCGATCGCCGCCGCCGTATCCGCCTTCGAGAACCGCACCCCACCGGACCGCGACAGAATCACCGGCTCATCCGTCACCGCCAGCACAGCGGAGAACCCGACCCCGAACCGCCCCACCGCGCCCTCGTCCCGCTTCGCCGACGCCCGCAACGTCGCCAGCGACTCAACCCCGTCAGCGGTCAGCGGCGCACCGGTGTTCGCAACCACCAACGTGCTCCCCCGGAACGAGAAGAGCACCCGCCCATCCACTCCCGCCCGAGCAGCCGCATCCGCCGCGTTCTGGGCCAACTCGACAACGACCCGGTCGACGTACCCGCCGAGCGCCAGATCCTCTTCGGCGTTCGCGTCCTCCCGAAACCGCACCGGAGCCGCCGCCCACCCAGCCAGCACCCGCTCGCGAATCCCAGCTGTCCCGAACTCGTCGTCACTCACGCCGTGCAGTATGCCAAGGAACCGGAGTGTGCCTGCTGGAGCAGGCAGCTCCGCCCCACCGGGCCCGTTCTGGCGGCGCCGGCCTCATCGGGGCAGGTCGCGGCTAGGGTGGTGCGGTGATCGCACCCGGCAGCCGGTACGTCGCCCTCGGCAGCTCGTTCGCCGCGGGCCCAGGAATCAACCCGATCGTGCACAAGGCGGCGGGGCGTTCGGGCAACAACTACCCGCACCTGGTCGCCGCCGAGCTCGGGCTCGACCTCGTCGACGTCACGTACTCCGGCGCGACCACCGCGAACATCCTCGACACTCCGCAGGACGAGGCTCCACCCCAACTCGACGCCGTCGGACCGGACACCGCCCTGGTCACGATCACTGTCGGAGGCAACGATCTCGAGTACGTCGGGACGTTCATCCGAGGCAGCATGCTCAACACCCTCGCCAAACCAGCGACCATCCTCGGCCGCCGCGTCGCGAACCGGATCCGCGCCCGGGTCAGCTACCTCAAGGACGACGCCGCCTACCAGGCAGTCACCGACTCCCTCGTCACCGTCGTCGAGCGGGTGCGGGAGCGGGCTCCTGCGTCGCGCATCGTCCTGGTCGACTACCTGACACTGGTCGGACCGAGCACTCGTCCGCGTCGCGACGTACCGCTCAACGAGGAACAGTTGCCCAGCATCGCGATGATGGCCGACGGCCTCTCCGCCGCCTTCGCCAAGGCGGCCGCCACCGCAGGTGCCGACCTGGTCGTGTCATCGGCCGCGAGCCGGCAGCACGCGATCGGCTCACCCGAGCCCTGGACGACCGGATTCACCCTCCGCCCGCCGGGATTCCCCGGCGCTGTCGTCCCGTACCACCCGAACGCGGCCGGCATGCGAGCCGTCGCGGACCTGATCGTGCGGACGCTCAAAACGTAGGCTCGGAAACGTAAGCTCGGTGCATGCAGGTGCGGCAGGCATCGGAGACGGACGTCGACGCGGCGGTCCGCACCCTGGCCCGCGCGTTCGAGGACTACCCGATGACGCGGCTCGGCCTCGACCCGGACGACTACCTCGACCGGCTGACGCGGTACCAGCGACTGTTCCTGACCGGGATCGGCCTGCCGCACGGCCGGGTCTGGGTCACCGACGACACCAGCGCCGTCGCCGTCTGGACCACCCCGGCCACTCCCCCGGACGCCTTCGCCCCGCACGCCGACGAGTTCACGAAGCTCGCGGGGTCGCGGGCCGCCCTGGCCAAGGAGTGTGAGCAGGCGATGGGCATCTTCCGGCCACGCGAGCCGGTCTGGTTCCTCGTCCTGGTCGGCGTCGATCCGGACCGTCAGAACCAGGGCCTGGGCCGAGCCGTCATCACCCCCGGCCTGGCCGCCGCCGATGCCGAGCACTCCCCCGCCTTCCTGGAGACCTCGGAACCCACCAACCTCACGTTCTACGAGTCCCTCGGCTTCACCGTCACCGCCGAACTGGAGCTCCCCCACCACGGCCCCATCCACTACTCGATGTACCGCCCACCCCACTGACGATCCGAACGTCTCCGCGGCCGCGAATCCTCAAGGCTCGGGCTTCCTCCCGGTCGCCACAACCACCCCTGGGTCCGCACCCCCCGCCTGACCCCACCGGCGTCAGCGGGCTCCGGCGGTGCGGAGCCAGCGGATCGCACGACGGGCAGTGCTCGTCTCATGCGCGTGCTGCGGCTCGTTTCCACGCTTGGTCGCGCGGCGCTTGGGCTGCTTCGGGGGGATGGTCGGCTGGGTGTTGCCGAAGTGGGTGAGGGAGACCATCAGGTTCAGCGGTTCCATCTGTCCGTCCTCCAGATCGGGGCGCCCGGTGCGGGTGCCTACATCTGGAAGTCGGAGCCGATCGCGGCTTCTTGACATCGCTCACGGGCATCTAGTCAGACGTGGCCAGTTGTCTTATTGTCTTACTTGAGTAGGACAATAGGGAGGTGTGGCGTGATCGAGTTCCATCTCGACGGTCACTCGAAGGTCGCGACGTACATGCAACTGGTGCAGCAGGTCCGGCAGTCGCTACGGCTCGGCCTGATCGACCCGGGTGACCAGCTGCCCCGGGTGCGGGAGGTCGCGGAGGCTCTGGCGATCAACCCCAACACCGTCCTGAAGGCCTACCGGCAGCTGGAACTCGAAGGGCTCGTCTCCGCGCGCCCAGGCGTCGGCACCTTCGTGACACGATCGCTGGCCGGCCCGTCGCTGGCGAATCAAGCCGCACTCCGGCACGAGTTGGTCGGCTGGCTCAACCGGGCCGCGACCGCCGGACTGGATCAGGAGGACATCGTCGCCCTGGTCGAGACCACCCTGCGGGCCACGTTTCAGGAGGGGGTAGAGCAGGCATGAGGACGGCGCTCGAGACCACCGGCCTGGGCAAGCGGTACGGCCGGACCTGGGCCTTGCGGGACTGCACGCTGCGGCTCCCGACTGGCCGGGTGGCCGCCCTGGTCGGCCCGAATGGTGCGGGCAAGACGACCCTGCTGCACCTCGCGGTCGGACTACTCCGGCCGGACGCCGGATCCGTCCGCGTTCTCGGCCGTACGCCGGCCTCCGACACCGGACTGCTGACGCAGGTCGGGTTCGTCGCCCAGGATGCGCCGATGTACCCGGATTTCACCGTTCCGGATCTGCTCCGGATGGGCCAGAAGCTCAACCAGCACTGGGATTCCGAGCTCGCATCCGGTCGACTCGAACGGCTGCGAATCCCGTTCGATCGCAAGGTCGGCAAGCTGTCCGGCGGCCAGCGGGCCCAGGTGGCGCTGGCTCTCGCATTGGCCAAGCGCCCTGAGCTCCTGCTCCTGGACGAGCCGGTCGCGAGCCTCGACCCGCTGGCCCGGCGCGAGTTCCTGCAAGCGCTGATGGGAGCCGTGGCGGACGACGGCACGACCGTCCTGCTGTCATCGCATCTGGTGGCCGACCTGGAACGGGTCTGCGACTACCTGATCGTGCTGCAGGAGTCGCGGGTGCAGGTGATCGGCGCTGTCGACGATCTCCTGGCCGAACACAAGCTGCTGATCGGTCCGCGTCGCTCGACGGCGCCGGTGGGGGTGGCGGCCGTCGTCCGGGACAGTCACACCGACAAGCAGACGACCCTGCTGGTGCGCACCAACGGGCCGATCCTCGACCCGGCCTGGGCCGTCCGTGACCTCAGCCTCGAGGAACTGGTCCTCGCCTACCTCGCCGAACCATCCGCGGGAGTCCTGCCGGGACCGACGCCGCTCGGGATGGATCTGAGGTCATGATCTGGATGACGTGGCGGCAGCACCGCCAACAGGTTCTGTTCCTGCTCCTCGCCATGGCCGCGGTCGCCGCGCTGATCGTGCCGACCGGCCTCAGGATGCACGACGTCTTCACCGACAGCGGCCTGGCGGACTGTCTGCACCGGACAGCCGACTCCGAGTTCGTTGCCGTCGGCGACGATTCGCAGACCGACTGCGGTGAGCTCGCGAACCAGTTCCTGGCTCGGTTCGGCAACCTGCAGCCGCTCGCGGTCCTGCTCGCGGTGCTGCCCCTGCTGGTCGGGTTGTTCCTCGGTGCGCCACTGGTCGCCCGTGAGGTCGAGCACGGTACGCACCGGCTGGTCTGGACGCAGGGGGTCAGCAGGCTCCGCTGGGCGCTGGTCAAGTTCGGTCTGGTCGGAGCAGGCTGCCTTGCGGTCGCCGTCGGTTACACCCTGCTGATGAACTGGTGGATCCGTCCTCTGAACGGGGCGAACGGCAGCCGCTTCACGGTGCTGATCTTCGACCAGCAGGGAATCGTGCCGATCGGCTATACGCTCTTCGCGGTCGCGCTCGGCATCTTCGCCGGCACCGTGACTCCGCAGGTGATGACGGCGATGGCCACCACCCTGGTCGGCTTCCTCGCCGTACGACTCGTGCTCGCCGGAGTGGCTCGGCCGCACTTCCAGGCGCAGCGGGAGCGCACGTTCCCCGTCACCAGCAATGTCGAACCGAACCAGCTGAACGGCGACTGGATCATCCGCACCGGCATCTACGATGCGTCAGGTGTGCAGATTGCGGCGAACCAGCAACGGTCATGCCGGATCGAATCGCCGCCACCGACCGCGACGCCGACCGGACCAGTGCCAGAAGGCTGCGAAGAAGGGCTCTACAACCTGCAGGTCTATCAGCCCGCCGGCAGGTTCTGGCTGTTCCAGGCGATCGAGACCGGCATCTTCCTTGCTCTGGCGGCGATCCTGATCGTCCTGGCCGTCCATCGCGTCCGGCGCCGCATCTCCTGAGCCCCGGCACGAGTCCGTCGACCAGCGGCGGCCGGGAGACCGGGGTCGCCGGCTGGTTCGCAGCCTGGTCTGCACCGGGTCAGCCGGACTTTCTCTCCGTGGCCTGGACGAGGCGGCGGAGGAGGGCTTCCAGGCGGATCTGGTCGCTGGAGGAGAGCTCGTGGATCAGGGTCTGTTCGACGTGCTGGATCTGGTCGATGCCTCGTTCCCACAGCTTGTGGCCGGCGGGAGTGAGGGTTGCGCCCACCTTGCGGCGGTCGTCACGGTCGTGGGTGCGTTCGACGTACCCGCGTTTCTCGAGCGCGTCCAGGCGGTTGGTGAGCGCGGCCGCCGACATGCCCAGCTGCTTGGCCAACTCCCCCGGCGTGGCGCGGTACGGCGTACCTCCGCGACGAAGCATGTGGAGGGTCTTGAACTCCCACCACTGCAGCCCGTACTCGGCCAGCACCGCGTCCCGGTGCCGATCCAGGTACTTCGTCAGCACCTGCAACCGGACCGCGATCCCCTCGACCCTGCGATCCAGGTCGGGCAGCTCGTTGGCCCAGAGGTCGACATGGTCATCCACCGAATCCTTCACCCATCTAACTTTTCAGTGACTGAAGGTTAGTTGTCAAATATTTCGACGTCGAAATACTCTGCGAGCATCACCACCAACTCATCCGTGAGGACATTCCATGGCCGAGCTCGCCGTACCCGCCGTCATCACCGCCGCCACCCACCTGATGCGCGCTGCTCAGTGGACAGCCGCCACCGACCTCCTTCGCGCCGCAACCGCCGACAACCCGGCCGACCAGCGCGCCCTGAGCCTTGCGCGAGCCGAGGTCGCGGTAGACCAAGACTTCGCCCAGCAGACAGACCACGCCGCCCCAGCCCTCGCCGCCGCGGCCGAAGCTCTCACCGCGTTGCCCGACCCCACAGCTGCCTGGGACCTCGAGATGCTGTTCCTCCGGAAGAAGTACGCAACGAAGCTCTTCAGCACCTCGCAGCAGTCCGACCCGGGTGCCGGCGGTGAGGAGCTGGCGGGGTGGGTCGAAGGGCTTCGAGACAGGGCTCCTGATGGCGCCCGGCGCGGGATGGCGTGCTTCTACGCGGGACTCATTGCCGACAACCTGCTCGGCAAGCACGAGACCGCTTTCGCCTGTTACACCGAAGCCCTCGCGCTCGGGGAAGGTTGTTCGGACGATCTCCTGGTTTCGTTGGCGTTGCGCCACCTCGGCGACCACGCGCACACGGCCGGCGATCTCGAGCAGGCGCGACGGCAGTGGGAGCAGTCGACCGAGCTTCGGCAGAAGGTGGGCCACCTTCTCGGAGCGCTGGCTCAGCAGACGTTGCTGGCTGTTCTTCTGCGAGCTGAAGGCGACACGGCCGGTGCACGCGCACTGGCGACCGAGGTCAAGCGGTGGTCGGAGCAGGTCGGGCTGCCCTTCATCAGCAAGCAGACCGCCGAATTGATGGCGTGACCAGCACTAGGCGCGGAATGGCAGCGCGAACTCTGCTGGGACCCCGGGGCTGTAGGCGACGTGGTCCGGTGGGTTGGTCAGATGGCCGAGGCCTACTGAGGCCAACAGTCCCTCGTCCTCGAAGCTGACCAGCTCCGCGGCGTGGAGCGTCCAGGCTGGGTGCTGGTTGGGGAGGTACCAGGTGCGGCCGGCTCGCGAGATGTGCAGACCCCAGCGCGCGGTGAGGAAATGCTCCAGCGGCCCGAGCTCCACCGGTTGGCCTGTGCGTACGCCGATCGCAACGGAGGCTCGGACACCTGGCCACCGGAGTGTCGACGTGTAGGTGTGGTGGTTGCCGTCAGCAACATGGGTCATGCGAGCCCAGCGGTACGGGAGGCCGAAGACGGTTCGGGCGGCCGTGACGACAGCCAGGCGGTCGGCGTCCAGGCTGAGGAAGACGACACCGCGCCGGCCTGAGGTGTCGACGGAGTACAGGCGGATGTTGGTTTCCAGGAACGTACCCAAGTACGGGACCGCCGGCCCGTGCGGAAGACCGGTGTCGATCATCCGGAACGGCACGAGGCCGACGAACGTACGTCCCTCGAAGGTGTCCGGCCTGACACCAGGTGGAAAGAAATGCGCGACGTCGGACGGGTCCACGGCCCAGTGCAGGAAGGTCAGATCACGCCACCCTTGCTGCAGAATCCGCGGTCGCCGGAGCGAAGGCGCCGCGGGCCAGATCGCGTCCACCGGCTCAGTCGGCGCTGGGCCGGACCTCGCAGGTCGGGCGGCCGTCGTTCAATTCGCAGACGATGTACGGCGCATCCTCGCCGGACTCGGCGGCCGCACGCCACGGCATCACCGCGTCGCCGCTGAGCAGCGCGTCGAGGGTCTGGAGCTCCGGATCGCGCTGTTCGGCGTGATGCCGGTACCCGGCGGCTCCGAGCGCCAGCGCGATCGCCATGCCGAGCAGATTCACCTCGGTCGGCTGTTCCGGCGCAACCGAGTCGGCCGCCGGCTCGAACCTGATGCCGTGATCCGGAACCTCGACGATCCGCGCGACGTACCTGCCAGCTGTCATGCCATCGAGCGTAAACCCGGAGGTCCCCGATCTGGTGGTCGGGGACCTCCGGCAGTTCGTCAGGTCGTTCAGGAAGAGAAGGCGGCGTCGAAGGAGGCGGTCGGCGGGTCGAAGGCCAGGGAACGGACGAACTGGAGGGCTTCGGCCGCGCCGACCAGGCGATCCATCCCGGCGTCCTCCCATTCCACCGAGATCGGGCCGTCGTACCCGATCGTGTTCAGCATCCGGAAGCACGCCTCCCACGGGACGTCGCCGTGGCCGGTGGACACGAAGTCCCAGCCGCGGCGCGGGTCGCCCCAGGCCAGGTGCGAACCCATCCGGCCGTTGCGGCCGTTGCCGACCTGGCGCTTCGCGTCCTTGCAGTCGACGTGGTAGATCCGGTCCTTGAAGTCCCACAGGAAGCCGACCGGGTCGAGGTCCTGCCAGACGAAGTGCGACGGGTCCCAGTTGAGCCCGAACGCCTCCCGGTGCCCGATCGCCTCCAGCGTCGAGGTGGTCGACCAGTAGTCGTAGGCGATCTCGGACGGGTGCACCTCGTGGGCGAACCGGACGCCCACCTCGTCGAAGACGTCGAGGATCGGGTTCCACCGATCCGCGAAGTCCTTGTAGCCGGCCTCGATCATGGCCGGCGGCACCGGTGGGAACATCGCCACCGTCTTCCAGATCGCCGAGCCGGTGAACCCGACGACCACGTCGACGCCGAGCGCACGGGCCGCCCGGGCGGTCGTCTTCATCTCCTCGGCAGCACGTTGCCGGACGCCCTCGGGGTCGCCATCGCCCCAGATGTGCGCGGGCAGGATCGCCTGGTGGCGCTGGTCGATCGGGTCGTCGCAGACCGCCTGGCCGAGCAGGTGGTTGGAGATCGTCCACACCTTGAGGTTGTACTTGTCCAGGATGTCGCGGCGGTCGCGAATGTACGCGTCGTCCTCGGCGGCGCGCCGTACGTCGAGATGGTCACCCCAGCAGGCGATCTCCAGCCCTTCGTAACCCCACGACGACGCCAGCCGGGCCACCTCCTCGAACGGCAGGTCGGCCCACTGGCCGGTGAACAGGGTGATCGGTCGAGCCATTCCTCTACTCCTTCGTCGAACCGGTTCTTCTGGTACTGCGTTCAGCCGGGGCGGACTGTGATCGAGGAGCCGGGGTGTCCCCCGGCGGCGCCTGGAGCGCGAGGCGCCGCCGGGGGTCCCCGCCGGCCGTGGGAGAGCGCACTGCCGAGAGCCCTGGATGGGGCCGAACCAGCCTGGGCGGCGGCAGGTGACAGAAGGCGATCTCCCACGGCGACGTCATCAGGCCAGCCTGCTCTTCAGGTCCTGGCCGACGGCGGTGAGCAACGTGCGGGCCGGGACGTCGTGGACGGTCCGGGCCTTGGCCAGGAACAGGTCGAGGGCGACGGCCGCCACGGCCGGTTGGTTGCGGCGAACAGCACGCTCCGCCAGTCCCAGCTGGACTTTCAGCACCGTGGCAGTTGCCAACGGCACCTTTCCTTCGGCACGGAACCGGTCGACGAGCTTGACGGCCTCCGGGTACGACGCAACAACTGTGAACGGCACCGTGGCCACCGACTTGTTGCCCGCGACATCCACCGCCGATGCCGTCAGGTTGTGCGCGCCGAGACCGAGGACAGCACCGTCGAGCTTTCCGGCCGGCGACAACGACCGGCCGTCGACCGCGAGCGTCACGTCCCCGTTCGGCCCGGACAACGCATCCGACGCCGTGGCCGCAACCGCAGCAACCGAGGCCACGCCGAGAGAGCCACCACTCGCGAGACCGGTGATCGTGGCGACAGGCGCCGTACGGTCGATCTTCACCGTGACCGACTCGGGCGCCGACAGGTTGCCGGCGGTGTCGCTTGCGCGGACGGCGAGCGTGTGAGTGCCGTCGGCCGAGAACGTCACCGGTGTCGTGTACTCGGACCAGTTGCCGTCGCCGACCTTCTGTTCCACGTACACCTGACCACCCTGGTCATCCGTCGCCATCGCCGTCGCGACGACCGGGTCGGTCCACCAACCCGACAGACCCGACGGAGTTGACGGGTTCAGCGACAGATTGACCGACGGAGCGACCGTGTCCCGGACCAGCTTGAAGTAGTCGAACCGTGCCGTCTTCGACGCGACCTGGTCCGCCCCGAACGCGTACACACCGAACGACGCCGACTCGAGCGCCGGGTTGGTCACCGCCGGAAGCGCGGTCCACGCCACGCCGTCGGCACTGTAGGACCCGGTGAACGTCGACCCGCTCTTCGCCAGCCGTAGATACCAGACACCGTGAGTCGCCGCAGCGTTCGGCGCCGGCTCGACGACCGCATCCGCCACCTCACTCCGCAACTCCAGCCCACGCGTCACCGCGGACCCAGCCGCGTTCGTGGTCAGATAGTCGAGCTTCACGTAGTTGGCATCGTCGGCGTAGACCATCAACCCGGCCTGCTGGTACCGCTCGTCGAACGCCGACGCGTCCACCTTCGTCTCGATCGTCCAGTCTCCGTCTGGTGCCGGCTGCAGCATCAGGTTCCTGGGATTCGTGTTCCCACCCTGATAGATGTCGCCCTTGCCGGTGTCGATCTCCAGACCATCACCAGTCACCCGGAAGGCCGCCGGATCAGGCCGTACGACGTCCGACCACCGGCACGCGTCCAGCGTCGTACCGGCGAACTCGTCGTCCGGGGACGGCTGCTCGGCGGTGTCGTCCGGCGTGATGGTGAAGTAGTCGAACGACGCCGTGATCGGCAACGCCTCGGCCCGGTTGGTCAGCCCGAACAGCCCGATCCGCGGATTCGAGATCCCGGCCAACTGCTTGGTCTCCGGCATCTGCGTGAACGTCGCGCCATCCGCGCTGTACGCAGCGGTCAACGACGACCCGTCCGAGGTGAACCGCACCCACACGGTGTCCGGGTACGACGCACCCAGGTTGGCCGTGTTCGACCCGGCGACCTCGTTCGGTACGCCGGCCTCCTCCCGGATGAACTGGAAGATCCGGTCCGCCGCCGACGGCGATCCGGTCGACCGGCCCTGGACCACCATCTTGGCGTAGTTGTCGTCGTCGCCGTACACGATCAGACCGGCCTGCTGATAGGCCAACCGGGCCGGCAACGTCAGCTTCGTCGTCGCCTGCCAGGCACCAGCCGGCAACGGCTGCAGCACGATGTTCGGAGTGCCCGAGTTGCCGGTCCCGTAGATGTCGGTCGCGGTCAACGGGATCGACAGCTTGCCGTCGGCAACCGCCAGTTCCTGGTTGCCCCGGACAACGGCGGACCATCGCTCGGTGTCGAGCGCCGTACCGTCGAACCCGTCGGACCGCCCGGTCAGACAGGCCGGCAGCGACGGCGAGTCCACGGTCACCATCACGGTCGACGTGCCCACAGCACCCCGGGCATCCGTCACGGAAACCTTGGCGGCAAAGGTCCCGGCCGCCGTGAAGGTGTGACTGACCGAGGCCCCGGTGGCGGTGGCTCCGTCGCCGAAGCTCCACGCGTAGGACAGCGGCAGGTCCCCTTCAGGGTCGGTCGCCGACGCGGTGAAGTCGACCGGCAACGGGGCCTTGCCCTGGGTCACGGACGCCGACGCCGTCACCGTCGGCCGCTGGTTCTCCGTCACACCCTTTCCGATGAACTTCACCCAGTTGACGTTGAGCTGCCCGGTCGTCTTCACGAAGTACAGCGGCCCGCTGTCCAACGACGCTCCGGTCAAAGAACCGGTGAAGTCGCCGTACGTCTGCCACCCGCCGGTCGGCGAGACCTGAATCGTCGCCACCACCGGGCCGTCGGTCGGCGATCCCTGCCGAACCTGCACCGTCGCGCCCGCCTCCGGAGACGCCGCCCGCAACTGAATCTGGTCGATCAGAGTCAGGTTGGTCGGCTTCCAGCCCCACCAGTCACCGTCCTCGATCCACCCGATGTTCTTCCCGCCACCGGCCACGTCACCGGTGTCCTCGACCTGTACGCCGGGTGTCGGTCCCGATCCCCCGGTCTCGTTGAAGTACTCCGCCTCACGCGTCTTGGGCTGCAGTTGGACGACCTTCTGGGTGGTGATCGTGCCCGTCCCCGGCGCGCCCTTGTCCGTGTACGTCACGGTGACGATCCCGAAGATGTTCGCGCCGACATGCCCTTGGTCACCCGGCAGCGGGAACGTCCCTTCACACCCGCGGTACTGCTCATAGCCGTGCGCGTGCTCGTCATGTCCGAGCGCCGGCTGCGTGATCACGTCATTGCAGTCGACCACCCCATCCTCGGGGTCGGTCACCGTCACCTTGTAGCGGATCGTGTCCCCGAAGTCGAAGAATCCACCGTCGACCGGAGCCTGCACGGTGACCGTCGGTGCTGTGTTCCCGGCCGTGATCGTCCGGTTCGACACCGCCGTACGGCCATCCGGATCGGACACAGTCAGCCGGGCGGTGAAGACGCCGGCCGTGGCATAGGTGTACGACGGCTTGGCCTCGGTGCTGTCCGTCGTACCGTTGCCGTCGAAGTCCCAGGCCAGCGTGATCGGCTGCCCGTCCGGATCCCGCGAACCGGTCGAGTCGAAGGCCACCGTCAGCGGCGCCGGCCCCGACGTCTTGTCCGTGCTGAACTGCGCGATCGGCGCCCGATTCCCTTGCACGTAGTCGATCCGGTAGATCCCCGAGTCGGCGTTGTTGCCGCCGAACCCGCTTCCCCACTCGATCACGTACAACGCACCATCGGGCCCGAACTGCAGTGCGTGCGGCCGGATGAAGCTCAGCTTCTGCAGCATCCGCGAGACGTCGACCACACCGCTGCGGTCGTCGTTCAACTGCACCGAGAACAGCCGGCTGTCGTTCCAGTCCGCCCACACCGCCTTGCCGTCGAAGTACGCGGGCCACTTCCGGTCCGACGTACTGTCGGCGTTGTACTGATATCCACCACTCGTCATCGGTGCACCACTGCCACCGATCTCGGGTACGCCGGTCGTCGACTTGCCCATCCACAGCGTCGCCGGGATCGCGGCCGGCAACTGCGTGATGCCGGTGTTGTTCGGCGACTCGTTGACCGGCGCGTTGCAGTTGAACACCGCACCCGACGTCCCGGTCGCGAAGTCGTGGTCGTTGTACGGCGTGTTGTTGCCGACGCAGTACGGCCAGCCGTAGAACCCCGGCTTGTCCAGGATGTCCCACTCGACCCGGCCGTCCGGCCCGCGGGTCGGCGAGACCGCGCCCGCGTCCGGTCCGTAGTCCGCGACGAACAGGTGGTTCGTGGTCGGGTCGATCCCGATCCGGAACGGGTTCCGGAAGCCCATCGCGTAGATCTCCGGCCGCGTCTTCGCCGTCCCGGCCGGGAACATGTTGCCGGCCGGGATCGTGTACGACCCGTCCGCCTCCGGGTGGATGCGGAGGATCTTCCCGTTCAGGTTGTTGCTGTTGGCCGCACTGCGCTGCGCGTCCCACGCGGCCCGGCCGGACCGCTCGTCGATCGGCGTGTAACCGTCGGAGTCGAACGGATTGCTGTTGTCGCCGGTCGCCACGAAAAGGTTGCCCTGGCCATCGAACTCCAGCGCACCACCCGCGTGACAACACTGGTCCCGCTGCGTGTCGATCCGCAGTACCTGCTTCTCGCTCGCGAGATCGAGGGTGTCACCAGTCACCGTGAACCGCGAGACCCGGTCGAAGGCCTCGGTGCCCGCCGGAGAGTAGTAGAGGTAGACAAAACCGTTGTCGGCGAAGGCAGGATCCAGCGCGATCCCGAGCAGCCCGAACTCCTGGCCGGTATAGACGTTCAGCGTGCCGGCGGTGACCACCGAACCGTCCGGCTTGACGATCTTCACCGCGCCGTTCCGGTCGATGTAGAACACCCGGCCGTCGGCGGCGATCGCGAGCTCCATCGGGTTCGACGTGTCGTCGTCCAGCGTCACCTTCTGGTAGCTGTCGCTCAGTGACGCACCACAGTCGGCGGCCTCCACACCGGCGGCCGTCCGGATCCCACCGAGGAGCAGCTTGCGAACGGCCGGCTCGGCGTACGACGCGATCGTGTGCCCCATGCCCGTGTACCAAGCGCGGCCACCGTCGTAGTCCTGGCACCACGTGATCGGGTGCTCCGGGCCCATGTTCCCGCCGGTGTACGTCGATTCGTCGAGTGAGGCGAGGACGTGGACCTTGTCGCGCGGGTTGGTGCGGTAGTTGTACCACTCGTCCGTGCGCTGCCAGAGCGTCGGCGCTTCCGCGGTCGACGGGTGCGCGTGGTCCTCCACCTTTACCGTCCCGGTCGGCGTACCCGGTGGGTGGCTGTCGAAGTAGCTTCCGACGAGCTCGCCGTACCAGGGCCAGTCGTACTCGGTGTCCGACGCGGCGTGCACACCGGCGTACCCGCCACCGGCCCGGATGTAGCGCTCGAAGGCGGCCTGCTGGTCGGCGTTCAGTACGTCGCCGGTCGTCGACAACCAGATGACCACCTCGTACTTGGCCAGCTCGGTGTCGTTGAACAGCGAGGCGTCCTCGGTCGCGGTGACGGTGAAGTTGTTCGCGGCGGCGAGTTCGGTGATCGCCTGGATGCCGGCCGGGATCGAGTCGTGCCGGAACCCGGCGGTCTTGCTGAAGATCAGGGCGTTGAAGGTCTCATCCCCGTGGCCGGGGTGGGCCTGTGCCGGCAGCGGAATCAACACCGCCGCGATCAGGGCGAGCACGAGCGCACGAATCATCGTGCCGTGCCTGCGTAGCTGGATCATGCGGAGCTCCTCATGGGTCGGATAAGGTGCGCGCTCCATCAGTCCGGGGCGGGAAGACCCCAGCTACTACAAGTCCCGTGCTCTGCCCTGCGCGGGAGTACTTTCTCAATCAGGCTGGTCAGCGAACGCCGAGCAGGTGCTCCATCGCCAGCTGGTCCAGCTTCTCGAACCCGAGACCGCGCTCGGCCAGCGCCTCCCGGTCGTACTTCTCGTTGCGAAGGTCGGCCAGCGACTCACCCTCGGCCAGGGTGGGCTCGGACAACTCCGCGACCTTGGCCGCGGCCAGCGCCTCGGCCACCTCCGGGTCGGCCCGGAACGCGGCCACCTTGTCCCGAAGGATCAGGTAGTTCCGCATACAGCCGCGGGCGGTCTCCCAGACGCCTTCCTCGTCCTCGGTCCGCGGCGGCTTGTAGTCGAAGTGCACGTAACCGTCGTATCCGGGCCGGCCGTCGGTGCCCTGCAGGACGTCGACGGTCCAGAACGCCTCACGCAGATTGCCGGCGCCGAAACGCAGGTCCTGGTCGAACCGCGGACCGTGCTGCCCGTTCAGGTCGATGTGGTACAGCTTCCCGTGCCACAGCGCCTGGGCGATACCGTGCGCGTAGTTGAGCCCGGCCATCTGCTCGTGGCCGACCTCGGGGTTGATGCCGACCAGTTCCGGATCCGCGAGATCGTTGATGAAGGCAATCGCGTGGCCGATCGACGGCAGCAAGATGTCACCGCGCGGCTCGTTCGGCTTCGGCTCGAGAGCGAACCGGATGTTGTAGCCCTGCTCCCGCACGTACGCGCAGAGCAGGTCCATCGACTCCTTGTACCGGTCGAGGGCCGCGTTGACGTCCTTCGAACCGCCGGACTCGGCTCCTTCGCGACCGCCCCAGAGCACGTACGTCGACGCGCCCAGCTCAGCCGCCAGGTCGAGGTTGCGCAGCACCTTGGCCAGTGCGTACCGCCGGACCGACCGGTCGTTCGCGGTCAGGCCGCCGTCCTTGAACACCGGGTGGCTGAACAGGTTCGTGGTGGCCATCTCGACCACGATGCCGGTGTCGGCCAGTGCCTTGGTGAACCGCTCGAGCACCTGCTGCCGGGTGCCGTCGTCCGGCACCACGTCGTCGTCGTGGAACGAGATCGCCGCGGCGCCCAGTTCCGCGAGCTTCTCCACCGCGTAGACCGGGTCCATCGCCGGCCGGACCGCCGTACCGAAGACGTCGACGCCCTGCCAGCCGATCGTCCAGAGACCGAAGGAGAACTTGTCGTCCTTGGTCGGGGTGTAGCTATTCATTCCATCTCCTCGCTTCGCTCGGAGATCAAATGAACTCCGATTCGCTCTGCTTTTTGGTTCACTCGCTGCGCTCGCTCACAGGAATCTCCTGCCATTGCCGTGAGGTCGAGCTGGCCTCGACCGCGGCCAGCACACGCTGGATCCGCAGCCCGTCGGCGAACGACGGTGTGGGATCGGCTCCATTGGCGATCGCGGTGACCAGGTCGACGACTTGGTGGGTGAACCCGTGCTCGTAGCCGAGCAGGTGGCCGGGCGGCCACCACGCCTCGACGTACGGGTGGGCGGACTCGGTGGCGAGGATCCGCCGGAAACCGGCGGTACGCGCGTCCTCGGTCGCGTCGTAGAAGTGCAGGAGGTTCATGTCCTCGAAGTCGAACGCGAGGCTGCCCAGGCTGCCGTTGATCTCGATCCGGATCGCGTTCTTCCGGCCGGTGGCGAACCGGGTCGCCTCGAAGACGCCGAGCGCACCGGACCCGAACCTGGCCAGGAACACGGCCGCGTCGTCGACCGTGACCGGTCCGCGTTCGCTGCCCGCCGTACCGGCCAGACCGGAGTGCTCGGCCGCGACCGGGCGCTCCTTCACGAACGTCTCCAGCTGCCCGCTCACCTCGGCGATGGTGTCGCCGGTGATGAACTGGGTCAGGTCGATGATGTGCGCGCCGATGTCCCCGAGCGCGCCGGAGCCGGCCTTCTCCTTGTCCAGCCGCCACGACAGCGGCGCCTCCGGATCGGCGATCCAGTCCTGCAGGTACTGCGCCCGGACGTGCCGGATGGTCCCGAGTCTGCCCTCGGCGACGAGCTGGCGGGCCAGCCCGATCGCCGGCACCCGGCGGTAGGTGAACCCGACCATCGACCTGATCCCCTTGGCCGCCGCCGCCTCGGCCGCCGCCGTCATCGCCTCGGCCTCCTCGACCGTGTTGGCCAGCGGCTTCTCGCACAGCACGTGCTTGCCGGCCTCGAGGGCTGCGATGGCGATCTCGGCGTGGCTGTCGCCCGGCGTACAGACGTCGATCAGCTGGATGTCGTCGCGGCCGAGCAGCTTGCGCCAGTCGGTCTCGGTCTCCTTCCAGCCGAGCTTGGTCGCCGCGGCCGCGACCGCCTCGGGGTTGCGGCCGCAGAGCACGTTCATCGCCGGGTCCAGCGGCAGGTCGAAGAAGCGCGGCGCGCTCCGCCAGGCCTGCGAATGGGCCGCACCCATGAACGCGTAGCCGATCAGGCCGATGCCCAGGTTGGTCATAACTCTCCTTTAGCTCTCGAAGGCAGTGGGCAGGTACTGGTCCACGTTGTCCTTGGTCACCACCGGCGCGTACAGCTGGATGGTGCGCGGCACCTCGACCTCCACCAGGTCGCCGAGGGCCTTCTTCTGCACCAGCAGCCGGGCCAGCCGGACGCCGTCCGCACCCTGGGTGGACGGGTAGATGACGGTCGCGCGCAGCAGGCTGTTGCCGGACTTGATGTCCCGCATCACGTTCGCCGAACCGGCCCCGCCGACCACGAAGAACTCCTTGCGGCCGGAGTTCTTGATCGCGGCCATCACGCCGACACCCTGGTCGTCGTCGTGGTTCCAGATCGCATCGAGCTTCGGAGCGGCCTGCAGCAGGTTGGCGGCGGCCTTCTCACCGGACTCGACGGTGAACTCGGCGGCGACCCGGTTGCTCACCTTCAGGCCGCAGTCGGCCAGCGCCTCCTTGAAGCCCTGGCTGCGGGCCTGGGTCAGCGGCAGCGAGTCGATCCCGGCGATCTCGGCGATCACCGCGTCCTTCTTCCCCTTCATCTCCTGGCACACGTAGGTGCCGGCGGAGATGCCCATCCCCTTGTTGTCACCGAGGATCGTGGTCCGGGCCGCGAACGTGCTGTCGAACTCGCGGTCCACGTTCACCACCGTGATCCCGGCCTCCATCGCCTTGATCGCCACCGGGGTGAGGGCCGCGCCGTCGAACGGCAGCAGCACGATCGCGTCGACCTTCTGGTTGATGAAGGTCTCCACCTGGCTGATCTGCAGGTTCACGTCGTTGGTGCCCTCGGCCACGATCAGCTCGATGTCGGAGTACTTCTTCGCCTCCGCCTGGGTGGCCTTGGTGATGGCACCCATCCAGCCGTGGTCGGCGGCCGGCGCGGAGAACCCGATCCGGACCTTCTGACCGGGTTCGTCGTTCTTGCCGGCCGCGACCCCGGCCTGGGTCGCCGGGGCGTTGTCGTTCTCCTCGGCCTCCGGGGTGTTGCTGGTGCAGGCGGCCAGCGCGATCACGCTCAAGCCGGCGATGATCAGCGTTCGGGCGGAACGTGCGGACATCGTTGTCCTCCTAGGTGTTCAGTGTTCGAGCGGCGAGACGTTGCTGCAGCAGAACCGCGATCACGATGATCAGGCCCTTGGCCACCGACTGAGCGGAGATGCTCAGATTGTTCAGGGTGAAGACGTTGTTCAGGGTGGTGAAGATCAGGACGCCGAACACCGTGCCGACGATGGTCCCGCGACCACCGGACAACAGCGTGCCGCCGATCACCACGGCCGCGATCGCGTCCAGTTCGTACAACTGACCGTGGGTCGAGCTGCCGGTCGTCGTCCGGGCCATCAGCATCACCGCGGCGATCCCGCAGCACAGCCCACCCAGAACGTAGAGGGCGACGGTGTGGCGCTGCACCTTGATACCGGCCAGGCGAGCGGCTTCGGCGTTGCCGCCGACGGCGAAGGTACGTCGGCCGAAGGTGGTCCGGTTGAGCAGCACCCAGCCGGCCGCGGCGACCAGCAGGAAGATCCAGACCAGCACCGGTACGCCGATCAGCGAGCCGCCGAAGAAGTCGACGAACGGGTTGACCGAGATGATCTGGGTCTTGCGGTCGGAGATGATCTCGGCCAGACCACGGGCGGCGGCCAGCATCGCCAGGGTCGCGATGAACGGCACGATCTTGCCGTAGGCAACGAGTAGTCCGTTCACCAGACCACACGCGGCGCCGACGAGCAGCGCCGTACTGACCATGAAGATCCAGTGGAAGTCCTCGGCCAGCTGCTGGGTCGCCAGCGTGGTCGCCCAGACCGAGGCGAGTGCGACCATCGCACCGACGGACAGGTCGATCCCACCGCCGGTGATGACGAACGTCATGCCGATACTGACCACGCCGATGACGGCGGCCAGCCGCAGGATGGTCAGCACGTTGGCGCCGGTGGCGAACGTGTCGCCGGCGGTGACGATGCCGACGATACAGAGCAGGACCAGCGCCACCACCAGGCCGACGTTGCGTCCCGCACCACCTCTCAGCAGGCCGCTGGACCGCGGCGCGGCCGGCGGCGTGACGGTCGCTTGCGAAGACGCGGTTTGTTCAGGCGGGCGTGCGATGTCTTCACTCACACGGCACTTCCTTCCATCACCAGGTCGAGTACCTGGTGCTCGTCGATATCTTGCGCGGGTCCGCTGTACACGGCCCGCCCCTCCCGCAGTACGACGACCCGGTCGGCGAGACCGAGCACTTCCTCGACCTCACTGGAGACCATCACGATCGCCACCCCGTTGGCGGCCAGCTTGTGAATCAGGGCATAGATCTCGGACCGCGCACCCACGTCGACACCGCGGGTCGGTTCGTCGAGCAACAGCACGCGGCAGTCCCGCAACAGCCAGCGGGCCAGCACGACCTTCTGCTGGTTGCCGCCAGACAGGTTGCGGACCGGCTGCTCCACGCCGACCGGGCGGACATCCAGTGCTCTGGTCAGTTCGGAGGCCGCTTCCCGTTCGGCCCGGCCGCTCAGGAATCCCCCGCTGGCGAACCGCTGCATGGTCGACACCGTGATGTTCTTGTACACGGCCTCGTCCAGCAGCAACGCCTGACTCTTCCGCTCCTCCGGCGCCAGCCCGACACCCGCCTTCACCGCGGCCTGCACCCGTCCGGGCCGCAGCGTCGCGCCGTCGACCCGCACCGATCCGGTGGCCGCCCGGCGAGCGCCGTACACGGTCTCGAGTACTTCGGAACGCCCCGAACCGACGAGGCCGGCCAGGCCGAGGATCTCGCCGGCCCGGACGGTGAACCCGATCCCGGCGAACTCGCCCGGCCGGGTCAGGTCGTCCACCTCGAGGACGACAGGTGCCGTACTGAGGACCTCCCGGCGCGGCGGGAAGACGTACTCGATCGAGCGGCCGGTCATCAGCCGGATGAGTTCCTTGGTCGGCGTCTCCCGAGCGTCCAGGCCGGTCGCGACGGTGGCGCCGTCCTTCAGCACGGTGACGCGGTCGCCGATCTGGCGGATCTCCTCGAGCCGGTGCGAGATGTAGACGACCGCGACACCACGAGCGGTCAAATCGCGGATGACCCGGAACAGGTTGGACACCTCTTCGGGGTCGAGCACAGCGGACGGCTCGTCCATCACGATCAGCCGGGCGTCCCGCGAGAGCGCGCGGGCCATGCTGACCACCTGCTGCCCCGCTGAGGGTAGAGAGCCGACGGTCCGGTGCGTCGGGATCTCGCCGTGGCCCAGACCCTGCAGGATCTCGCGGGCCCGAGCGGTCGCCTCGTGCCTTCTGCTGAAGCCGAACCGGGCCGGCTCGTGACCGAGAAAGATGTTCTCGGCAACGGTCAGGTCGGGCACCAGGTCGAGCTCCTGGTAGATCGCGGCGATCCCGCGCTGGATGGCGGCGGTCGGGGTGTTCAGCTGCACCTGCTCGCCGTTGATGTGGATGGTGCCGGCATCGGGCTGGTGGGCTCCGGTCAGCACGCGGATCAGCGTGGACTTGCCGGCGCCGTTCTGGCCGAGCAGGCAGTGCACCTCGCCGGTGCGGACATCGAGGTCGACCCCATCGAGGGCCCGGACACCCGGGAACTCCTTGACGATGCCGGTCATGGTCAGCAAGTCGGTCATTGTGCGACCCCCGTTTCGGCGCGGCCGATCAAGGTCGGGTCGACGAAGACCTGGTCGAGGGAGATCTGCGCACCACCGCGCACCGCCGCGGTGAAGCCGAGCTCCGACCGGACCACCCGGCAGCCGCCACCGTCCGGGGCGATCACGCGGCCGCTGATCGCCGTTTCCAAGGGTTCCTTCAGCCACGGCCCGAGCACGGCGAAGTAGCCGCCGAGCACGAGCACGTCCGGGTTCAGGATGTTCACCAAGATCGCTCCCCCAATCCCCAGCCAGGTTCCGACGTCCTTGAGTGCGGTCAGTGTCCGCGGCTCCCCCGCCTCGGCCCGCGCCGTGATCTCAGCCAGCCGCCGCTCCACGTCCAGCGACGGATCGCGGACCGGATCGTCCTCATCCGTTGCCTTGTGCAACAGTGCGGTCAGGCCGACGACGGTCTCCCAGCAGCCGGTCCGGCCGCAGCCGCAGGTCCGGCCGGCCGGTGCGACCGGCATGTGCCCGACCTCGCCGCTGTACCCGTGCCCGCCGCGGAGCAGATGCCCGTTCGACACCACGCCACCACCGACACCGACCGCACCGGTCAGCAGCACGATGTCCTGGATCGGCTCGGCCTTCCGCAACTCCGAGTACGCGGCCAGCGCGGCAAGGTTCGCCTCGTTGTCCACATGCAACGGGTACGACGGTTCGCCCAGCCGCTCGCGCATCTCGCGGATGACCGGGACCTCGCCCCAGCCCAGGTTCGGAGCCAGCTTGAGTTCACCGGTGTCGACCTGGACGAGGCCTGGTACGGCGAGCGTCACGCCGGCGACCTGGCCGCCTCGGGCGTCCACGGCGGCCACGGCTTCGCGAACCAGGTCGGCCAGCCGATCGAGCGTCGTACCTGGGTCGAGGTGGGCGACATCGAGGGGAATGCGTCGTTGCATGACTGTGTCGCCGGCCAGGTCGAGGGCGGTGACGGCGAGGTAGTCGACGTTGATCTCGGCGCCGACGCCGCAGACTCCGGTGCCGTCGAGTTCGACGAGTTGTCCGGGGCGGCCGAGGGCGCGGGTGGAGTCGGCCGGACCTTCGCGGAGCAGGCCGCGTTCGACGAGTTCGGCGACCAGGCTGCTGACGGTCGCCTTGTTGAGACCGGTGTCGGCGGCGATCCGCGCCCGCGACCGGGGCCCGAGGTCGCGGACATGACGCAGCACGACCGAGAGGTTGTTGCGGCGGAGCGAGACATGGTCGGCGGCGACGACCCGGTTGCCCGGGCGGCGGCCGTCCGTCAGCGACATGCGACTCCCCACCCCAATCCCCTTGCTGTGAGCCCAGTCACAGACTTTGTCTGTTGAACCAACAAACTAAGTAGGGGCGGAACTGGCGTCAAGGTGTTGCGGCCAAGTTTTCCCCGACGCTACTGGGGAAGCGCTCTCTCTGACTAGATCCGGAGTTAGTTCCGGAACTTGCGCGCAGCTCGTTCAACTCTTGCGCGGGCCATCGAGCGTTTGTACGCTCGCCGCACTCTCCTGCCCGCCCCCACCAGGAGCTTCAGATGACCCTGTCCCGTCGCACGTTCCTCGCCGCCACCGCCGTGACCGCCCTGGGCGGCACCCAACTGGCCTCGGCCGCCAGCCCGCCCGGAGACGTCGTCGGCAAGGTCACCGTCGGGTACCAGGGCTGGTTCGCCTGTACCGGTGACGACGCCCCGATCAACGGCTGGTGCGGATCACTACGACAACGACGTGAACCAGCAGGACCAGGCCGACTGCAACGCGTTCGGGATCGACTATCAGCCCTGCGTCATTCCGGGTGATCTGCAGTCCGGGCACCGCCGCCACGGCGACCTGATGTGGCGGCAGTTCTACAACCTGACCCGCGTCGGTGTGCAGGGTCTCTACATCTCGATGTTCGACGAGTACAACGAGGGCAACCAGATCGCGAAGACCGCGGCGTCGGCGGCCTGGGTGCCGGCCGGCTCGGGCATCCGCGCGCTGGACGAGGATGGGACGGCGTGCTCCTCGGACTACTACCTGCGGTTGACCGACGACGGCGGCCGCATGTTCAAGGGCCAGGCGCCGTTGACGGCAACCCGGCCGACGCCTCCGACGCTCTAGCCTCCGAAGACTTAGAAGAGCTCGAGGCTGTCGGAGGCCAGAGTGATCACCGCGTCGTCGAGGTAGAGGCGGCAGGCGATCGCATGCCCAGCGCAGGTGAGCAGGGCCGGACCGGCCGCGTCCACGACGCGGTAGGCGACGGGGTGCTCACAGCGCTCGACAGCGCCCTCGTTCTCGCGGTGACAGCCGAGCACATGGCAGGACACGGTCTCGCCGACGTTCATCAGGGTGAGGCCGTGCTCGGGACAGACGCCCCAGCCGACGCCGCACGGCTGGCCTTCGTTCGCGGCCAGACGGATCAGGCTGCCGGCGGTCGCCTCCAACTCACCGGCGATGGACCGGAAGGTGCTGGCGGCCTGGTCGAGGTCACGGCGGAAACGCCGCAGTTGAGGGGTCTCCGGCATCCCGCGGGTGGCTGCCTGCAGGTTCTCCGACAGCGTCATCGCGGCGACGGCGATCTCGTCGACCCGGACCGGGGTGTTGAACTCGCCGAGCGTCGTACCGTTCACCCGGCCGTTGGGTCGCGGGGTCCACTCCGGCGCAGGGCTGTCGTCCGGCGCGGCCGGCGTCGGTTGCTCCTCCGCCTCGTCCGCCGGGATGTGGTTCAGGTGCGGCTCTGGTTGCGGACCGTGACCATTGGTCCCGTTCGCGGCCGCGGTCCCGTTCACCGGGATCCGGCTCTCTTGCGCAGTCCGCCCGTTCATACAGCCTCACTCGTCATGTGCCTGGCCATCGCCATGCCCGCCCCCTGATGTGCCTCCGGTGGCCGATCGTGCCATGTCCCCGGTGCCCACGACCAGAGGAAATCACCCAGCGTCACCCAGTGCTCCCCCTCACTTGCACAACGCAACCATCCGCCCCAGACTTCGGACAGATTCCCCACTCAGCGTCGGCATAGTCACACGCTGAGCATTCCTCAACGCTGCTTTAACATTTCCGCACGCACAGTCACTGCGCGGTAGCAGTCAGGTGCTGCCGGAGAAAATCGACTGTGCGGGCGCGGGCCGTCAGCGCCGAGTTGGGCGGATCCTCCCGCAGGTCGCGGGTGAGCACAGAGTGAGCCATCCTGCGATAGCCGTCCGGGTTGCCCGGGCTGCTGTCGAGCTCGATCACCTCGAACGCGTCGCCGAGCTGTTCGCGCAGAGTGGTGAACCGCTCGGCCGGCGACATCCGGTCGTGGCTGAACCGCAGTCCCAGGACGCACAGACCGCCCGTACGCGTCCTTTCCCTCACGACCTCGAGCTCCCGCCGCGACAACCCCGGATCGCGCCGCAGCCGGCCGCTGACGGCGAACGGCGTCGACGGCTGGCTCAGCACCGGCGCCGTCACCGCCTCCTCGACAGCCGCGGCGAGTGCGAAGCCGCCGGTGAAGCACATCCCGATCACACCGACGCCGCGTCCCGGTGTCCGCGCGGCGAGGTCGGCGGCGACGGCCCGCAGGTACTTCGTGATCGGTCGCTCGGCGTCGGCCGCGAACGACCGGAACTCCTTGGCCACACACATCCGCGCGACGACCCCCAGGGCGTAGCCGGGCGTCTCAGGGCGTCCCGGCGTACCGAAGGGGGACGGAATGACGACCGTGAACCCCTCGCCGACGAGGTGGTCGCCGAAGCCGAGCACCTCGGGGGTCAGACCCGGGATCTCGGGGATGAGGACGACGCCCGGCCCCTCGCCCTTCTCGAAGCAGTCGTAGGTCAGGCCCGCACCGGTGAACGGCGCTCGCCGCCAGCCGGTCAGATCGGAGCTCGGTGCCGTCATCGCGCCTCCTCGGACGGTGGAGGCCAAGCTTAGGGTGCACGGCCGGCGACACGCTGTGCCCTGGGCAGACCTCCGGCCCTCTAGATTGCCGCTTTTGACATTTGCTTCGGGCAGCGAACTGGACCAGACCTCTGGCATACTCCGGGCGACTATCACTTTGAGACCCTTGGGGGGGTCCCCGTGTCTTTCCGTCCTGCTCATTTGCTGCGCCTGGGTCTGCCCGCGGCCATGGTCGCGGCGACGCTGGTGGCGGTGACCGGTTCGTCCGGAACCGCCGAGGTGTCCGCCGAACCACGCCCGTTCCCGGCGAAGTCCCGCCCCGACAGGGCGACCGGACCCGCCTACGAGGCGAAGTCCGTGATCGTGCAGTTCAAGCCGAAGGCGACCACTTCGGCCCGCAAGGCCGCACTGTCCAAGGTCAAGGGCACGCCCGACGTGTCCGTCACCTCCGACGTGGTCACCGTGACCGGCGAGGTGCCGGCGCCCGAACTGCTGAAGAAGGTCAAGGCCGACCCCGCGGTCGCGCAGGCATCGCTGAACTACATCCGGCGGAAGGACGCGACACCGAACGACTGGCTCTACACCAACTACCAGAAGTACCTGCCGAACGTCCGGGTCAACCAGGCCTGGGATCTGTCCAAGTCCGCCGGTGCGCAGACGGTCGCCGTCCTGGACACCGGTGTCGACGCCGGTCACCCGGACCTGGCCGGCCACCTGCTGCCGGGCTACAACACCTTCAACACGGCCCTGCCGCCGAACGACGGTGAAGGCCACGGCACGGCGGTCACCGGCATCATCGCGGCCGGCACCGGCAACACCATCGGCATCGCCGGCGTGGCCTGGAACGCGAAGGTCCGGCCGGTGAAGGTGCTCGACGACACCGGCAGCGGCAGCGACGCGAACGTCATCAACGGCATCAACTGGGCGGTCAAGAACGGCGCCCGGGTGATCAACATGTCGCTCGGCGGCGACGGCGACAACCCGATCCTGCACACCGCGATCAAGAACGCGGTCGCGAAGGGCGTGGTCCTGGTCGCCGCGGCCGGCAACACCGGTGTCTCGGCCCCGCACTACCCGGCCGCCTACCCGGAGGTCCTCTCCGTCGGCGCCACCAACTGGTACGGCGCGCTGACCGACTTCAGCACCTACGGGGACACGATCGACATCGCGGCCCCCGGTTACAACATCACCAGCACTGCACCTCGTGCGCAGACCCCGCCCGGCTACGACCCGTACTGGATCGGCCTCAGCGGTACGTCGTTCTCGTCGCCGATCGTCGCGGGTGTCGCGGCGCTGGTGCGGAACAAGTGGCCGTCGTTCACCCCGGCCCAGGTGATGGCGCGCCTGAAGACGACCGCCCGGGATGCCGGTCCGCGCGGCAACGACCCGTACTACGGCGCCGGCATCCTGGATGCGTACTACGCCCTCGGCGGCAAGTGGACCACCGACTTCCCCGTCGCCGGTGCCGATGGCAACGACCAGCCGTCCCGGGCGACCGCGCTCTCCAGCTCGGCCAGCTCCACGATCGGCGTGGAGGGTGACGTCGACTGGTACGTCGTGAACTCGGCGGCGGCGCGCAATCTCAAGGTGTCGCTCACCGGCTCGGAGTTCAACCTCGACCTCCCGGTGAACATCGGCCCGCGGGTCGACGTGTACAACGCCGACCTGGAGTCGCTGGCGACCGCGGTGAACCCGTTCCCGGCGAACCCGAACGTCCCGGCACCGCTGACCGCGACCGCGAACGTCGGTGTCGCCGCCGGCAACACCTACATTGCCGTCCGCAACGACAACGGATCTCGGGACACCCGCAAGTACACGCTGACCGTCAGCGAAGAAGGGGCGGGCGGGACAGAGGCCGACGCCGACTACCCGGTGCAGGACGTTCTTCCGGCCGACCTCTCGGCCGGCGCTCCGGTGGCCACCAAGCCGTCGGTGACGTTCGCCCGGACGATGCTCGCGACCAGCGTGACCGCGAGCACGGTGCGGCTGGTGAACGGCAAGACCGGTTCCACCGTGGGCGCCACGGTCGACTACGACGCGGCGACCAAGAAGGCCGTGATCACGCCGACCGCGCCGCTGCTCGACAACGCGCCGTACCGGATCGTCGTCAGCGGGGCCCAGGAGGCCGACGGGACCGCGCTCGCGTTCAGCAGCGTGTTCTCGACGGTCGACCTGACGCCGGCAGCGCCGGTGTTCGACGCGAGCGGCGCGTACCTGGCAGCGAACCTGGCGTGGAAGTACGCGACGCCGCTCTCGGATCTCGACCAGGTGATCGTGCGCCGCAACGCCGGGAGCGCAGTGCCGACGCTGACCACCGGCACGCTCGTCTACGCGGGGACGGCGTCCGCGTTCAAGAACACCGGGCTCGCGCAGAACACGACGTACACCTACGCGGCCTGGGTGAAGGACCGCAGCGGCAAGGTCAGCGCGGTGGCGGTGTCGCGACTGTGGGGGATGAAGACGGGCATCAGGATGTCGACGACGCTGCTCAAGTACGGCGGCTCGCTCACGATCCAGGGCAGCACGCTGCGGATCGACAACCTGGTGTACGCCGGGTTGCCGGTCAACCTGTACGTGCGGCCGAAGAACGGCACCAAGTTCACCCTGCTGGCGGCGCTGAAGACGTCGTCGACCGGGAACATGTCGTTCGTGCACAAGCCGTTGGTGTCGTCGGTGTACATGCTGACGTTCCCCGGTAACGCGGATCTGATGGGGACCCGGACGGTGGACGTCACCGTGCAGGTGACGCCGACGATCTCGGCGACGCTGGCGCCGGCCGCGATCAAGCTCGGCCAGGTGACGAAGTTCAACGGGTACGTCGCTCCGGCGCACGCCGGTCAGTACGTCTACCTGCAGCAGTACGGCAACAAGGTCTGGAAGTCGATCGCCTGGATGAAGCTGAGTGCTTCGGGCGGGTACGCGTTCGGCATCAAGCCGGCCGTGCGCGGCCAGATCGCGTACCGCGTCTGGTTCCCGGGCGATGCCGACCACACGCAGGTGTACACCGTGAACAAGATCCTCACGATCAGCTGATCACAACGCATCATCGGTACGCCCCGGCCGCTCGGCCGGGGCGTACTGCGTTCTACGGTGCGTAGTGCTGGACGGCACCTCCCTTGGAGAGGTCTACCAGCGTGTGGGCGAGGTCTTTGGCGTCGGCGAGGACCTCGTCCAGATTCATGGTGGTGAGCTGCCGATCGCGGACGACGACCTGACCCGCGACAAGGACCGTGACGACGTCGGAGGACCGGACCGAGTAGACGAGAGCTGCTCTTGGGTCGTGAACCGGTTGGCAATGCGGGCCGGACAGATCCACGAGGGCTATGTCGGCTTGCCGACCTGGCTCGAGCGCGCCGAGCTGGTCCGCGAGGCCGGCGGCTGCGGCGCCACCCCTGGTGGCCAGTCGGAGAGTGTCGGAGACGTTCATCCACTCGGCGTCCTGCTCGCGTTGCTTCTGAGTCAGCGCGACCATGCGCAGCGATTCCCAGACGTCGAGCGTGTTGTGAACGGCCGCCCCGTCGGTGCCGACGCCGACCTTCACACCGACGGACTGCAGGCCTTTGATCGGCGTGACCGTGCCCATCGCGAGCTTGAGGTAGACCTTCGGGCAACTGGCGACGGTGGTGCGATCGGCGTACCGCTCGAGGATCGGCAGGTCGGGCTCACGGATTCCGCAGCCGTGGGCGATGAGCGCGCCCGCGTCGAGTACGCCGATTCGCTCCAGAACCTGCATCGGCGTCACCCCGAGCCGGTCGAGCGACGACTGTGTCTGGTCGTCGGTCTCGGCGGCGTGCAGGTGGATCCGGAATCCCTCCGCTCGTGCGATCTCCGCCGTACGACGTAGGTCGTCGTCGTTGACCGTGTAGGTCGCGTGGGGGCCGAGGCTGGCCGTGATGCGTGGGCCGAGGGTGTGGAGGTCGCGGGCTGTGCTGATGGCGGCGTCGATGGCTTCCTGGCCGGTCGATGAGAAGAACGTGGGGGCCAGGTCGGCGCGGATGCCGGACTCCAGGGCTGCGGCGGCGATCTGGTCGGCGTGGAAGTAGTGGTCGACGAACGTGGTCACGCCGGCGAGCACCATCTCCGCACAGGCGAGCCGCGCACCGACCCGGACCCGCTCGGGCGTCAGGTTCACCTCCATCGGCCAGATCCGCTGGTTGAACCAGTCGTCGATCGACAGATCCTCGGCCGCACCGCGCATCATCACCATCGGACTGTGCGTATGCGAGTTCACCAACCCCGGCACCGCAATCAACCCGGTCCCGTCGATCACTTCCACCGAGGTAGGCGCCGCGCCGTCGCCGACCTGCGTCGCCCCGCCCGAGGAGATCCCGCCCGGCGACATCCCGCCCGGCGAGATCCCGCCCGGGGAGATCCCGCCCGGGGTGGTCCCAGTCGGGGTGATCGCGGTGATCCGGTCGTCGTGGATGTGGATGTCCTGCGCCTCGTCCACGCGGCACTCGCCGGACTCGGGGACGATCAGAACCGAGACATCGCGGATCAGCAGGTGTGGCATCCGTCCTCCAGCCGGTGGGTCGTCGTACCGCAGTCTCGTGCATCCGCCGGGCCATACGGGCGGCCGGAGGGTCATGTCTCAGGACAGCGGGCGACCACAAGCGGGCGACCACACTGTGATGTCTCAGGACTTCGGTGACGGTTCGGCGTCAGGACATCGGTGACATTGGATGTGTCAGGACTTCGGTGACGCTTTAGACCGGATCCACCGATTGACGGCGTCGAGGTTGTAGCAAGCGCCATCGTTTCCTACTTGGACAGATGCCAGCGTCCCCCGAGCCATGCGCTCGGGTAGGCCAGGAGCACCAGCGCGACAGCGAACCATGGCGGGAGCACATTCGCTGTCGCCGGTATCGTGGCCACGGCGATGTTGGAGACTGCCGCGACCGCTGTAGTGATGATCGCCAGAAGGTGAACATGGCGTGCTGGGCGGTTCGGCGCTGTTGCAGCAGTCACGTAACCTCCAAGGGCGCCGAATGCCATCCGATACCCGAGTGCGAGGATGTTCATCCACAGCACATCGAATCCGTTCGCTCGTTGCTCGGCCACAGTTGGGAATACGCCGGTGCTCTCGAGCAGGATGTCTGCGCTCCTCGACAAGACGAGGGGAAGCACGAAGCCTGTGGCAATTGCCAGAATGCTGCGTCGGAGTTGCTTGCGGCCGGTCACTGTTGCCAGGCAGGGTCGCGGCCGTACAGACCTAGGATCTTGTGCTGCAGGGGTGCGTCAGCGGCAACCGGTACCTGAGGGCCGAAGACCACCAGCCCGGGGCGGAAGGCGCCGGGAACGCGGAACTGCTCCGGAATGGACTGGGCGATCGGCCACAGGAGCGCCAGGTCCTCGGCCGGGATGGTGTCGTCCTGCCCGGTTGCCCGGGCAAGGTCCCAGCCGTGCAGGACCAGGTCGACACTCAGTGCCGCGTCGACGTGCTCGGCGACGGTCAGCGTTCCCGTCGGGGTGCTGCACTCGGTCCCTGCAACTGCCGGGTCGTCCAGCGCGTGCTGCATCCGAGCCCGCGCGGAGGCGAAGGCGTCGATCGGACGGTCCGCGGTCGCGGACTTGGGTTCCCAGGAGCTGCCAAGTGGCGCGAGCATGGCGGCATGCATGACGATGACGTGGTCAACGATGTCGCGGGCGGTCCAGTCCTCGCACGGAGACTGCGACGCCCACGCGTCGGAGCCCACCCCCAAGATCAACTCGTCGAAACGCGCCGCTCGGCGCCGGTAGCGGCCGGCGATATAGTCCCGGCCATCATCGCTCCGGCCAACATCTCGCTGGCCTACGTCGTCGCGGGCGGTGTCATCCGGTTCGGCCCGGACCAGGTCGTCCAGCCGTTGGAAGGCGTCCTCTAGGCCGCCGCGGCCGATTGAGCCTAGGGCCCGGTCACGGGCTGCGGCAGAGGTGAACTCGATGATCCGGGTGACCGTGGTGGCGCCGTCGCGCTCGTCAAAGCTCGTGGTGGTATGCGTTTCACCCTCGGTCCAGTCGTCGTCCCACCGCTCGGAGGTGACTAGGCGGGTCGGGGCGTCCACGGCCTGGTACGTGCCCCGCAGCGCCATGTCCGCCCGATTCGGGCGTTGCAGGAGGTACAAGAACCGGCCCCCCGCCCGGAGGTCGATCTCGCAGGTGGTCAAATGCCAGCCCCGGGGCCCGTACCACCGTCGCAGCAGCTCGGGTTGGGTCCATGCGTCGAAGACCAGTTGTCGCGGTGCGGCGAAGGTGCGGGTGATCACCAGGTCCCGGGAATGGTGCGGCTCGATGATCAGGTCGGCGGCGGTCCTCATCGCTGCCCTGCCTGGCCGCCGGCTTCCGGGTCGGCCGGGTGCAGATCGGCGAGCAAGGTGTCGAGGCGCTGGTAGCTCTCGGTCCAGAACTTCCGGTAGCCGTCGAGCCATTCGGTGGCGCCGCGCAGCGCATCCGCCTCGAGCCGGCAGGGGCGTCGTTGAGCGTCACGGCGGCGGGTAATCAGGCCGGCGCGTTCCAATACTTTCAAGTGCTTGGAGATCGCCGGCTGGCTCAGCGGGAACGGCTCAGCCAGTTCCAGCACGGTGGCCTCGCTGCTCGACAGGCGGGTCAAGATCGCCCGGCGGGTGGGGTCGGCCAGGGCGGAGAAAGCGACATCGAGCCGCCTGTCGGACTCCACCAGTACATCACCTGTTAGTTCCATAACCGCACGGTAATCTATGATCCGCTTGGGGCGCAAGACTCGGGTTGACAACCCCTCCGATGCCGCCCCGCGCGCAGTTCGCCCCTTGGCGGTCCTTGACGGTTGTCGCCGCATAGTGGCGTCCTGACCAGTCTTCGTCAGGCCGAGCGGGCACCTCAGCGAGGATCGATCCGAAATTCGGCACTTTCAGCTTGAGTTCGGGAAGTGCTCATCTCGCTGCTCGCCCTTGGGCCAGCGCGCCCATCCGCCAACCATGCGACGCCCTCATGGTGTCGGCGGCGCTCGAAAATTGAACAGTTTCGGCGGTGAAAAGTGAGCACTCAACGATTGGAGTGTGATCACTTTGGAAGACTGGGCGCTGATCAGGAGGCTGGCTGCGGACGGCGTGCCGAAGGCACGGATCGCAGCTCGGCTGGGGACCTCGCGGACCACGGTCATCAAGGCGGTGAACTCGGGGGCGCCGCCGAGGTATGTGCGGTCACCGGGGCCGACGTCGTTCACCGAGTTCGAGCCGCATGTGCGAGCGCTGCTGGCCGAGGTCCCCGACATGCCGGCGACGGTCCTGGCCGAGCGGGTGGGGTGGACCGGGTCGATCCGGTGGTTCAGCGAGAACGTGAGGCGGCTGCGAGGATCAACAGGCTCGTTCTTCGACACCCGCAGTCGACCGACCCCAGACATCACCAACACCGACGACTCACCGAAGTGTCATCACCAACATCCCCGACGATTGATGTCTCAGGACTTCGGTGACGTTCGCGGCTTGTCGGTGCGTGGTCCGGGTGGCCTGGCGTTGCCGACGTAGGCGATGCCAGGTGCGGGTCGGGTGTGCTCGATGAGGATTTCGCCTTCGAGGTCGGTGACGGTGATCTTGTCGCCGGTCTTGTCGCCGTTGGTGATGATGAGAACCTGCTGGAAGCCGTACTGGGCGCCGACCATGTACTGGACCTTGTCCAGGTAGAACACGCCGGCGCTGGTCAGCTTCTTGACGACGGTGTCGGGGGGCAGGTCAGCTGGCACCGGTGTGGGCCTGGGCCGATGGGTGCGGGGGTGATGGGTGCGGGGGTGGGCGATCTGTTCACGGGTGGGGCGGGGAGCCTCGGCCTTCGGGGTGGTCTCCCAGGCGGTCAGGGGTGTGACGCAGCCGGGTAGGCCCTGGTGGGGGCGCTGGGTGTTGTAGATGTGGTCGAAGGCGTCGACCTGGGTCTGCAACTCGGCCGGACTGGCGGCGAGCGGCTGCTTGTCGAGGTAGCGGAACAGGGTCTGGTGGAAGCGTTCGTTCTTGCCCTGGGTGGTCGGTTGTAGGGTTTGCCGGTGATCGGCTCGACCCCCAGGGCCATCACGTGGACGACGAGCTGGCCCAGGAGTCCACGGCGCGACGGGTTGAGCGCGGACCCGTTGTCCGACAGCAGCCGTTGCGGCACGCCATGGGCGGCCACGGCTTTGTCGAAGACGACGATCGCCGCCTCGGCGGTCTCGCCCCACGCGACGTGGGAGGCGACCGCGTAGCGGGAGTGGTCGTCGATGAGCTGGAAGATCACGCACCTGCGCCCACGGGTGAGCACGTACTCGGTGGCGTCGAGCTGCCAGCAGGCGTTCGGGGCCGGATAGACGAACCGGCGCCACGCCGCGCCTGGCTTCTTCCTCGGCTCGAGCCGTGCAACACCAGCGGCTCGGAAGATCCGGGCCAGCGACGCCACCGAGGGCACCACCTCCAGGCCCATCGCGTGCAGCTTGTCGTGCACGCTGACCGGACCGCAGTCCAGCCCGGACGACTCCAGCGCCGCACGGACGCCGAGGGCTTGCTCCTTGACCTCGTCGCTGAACTCGGCCGGGCTGGTCTTCGGCCGCCGACTGCGGGGCTCCAGCGCCGCGGCCGCACCGTCGATGCGGGTCCTGGCGCGGATCGCGTAGAACGTCTTGCGGGAGATCCGATGCTCGGCGCAGAACGTCGTCACCGCCCCGCGCGGCGCGTCATCGGGCCACTGGACGATCGCGAGACGGACACGAGGATCAACAGGCTCATTAGCGGTCGGCACCGCTCAAAGAAGCCAGAAGTGTCACCACCAAGCACCCCAGATGTGTCACCGATGTCCTGACACAGAACCGTCACCGATGTCGTGCGACATGACAAGCGGGCGACCACACTGTCATGTCGCAGGACATCGGTGACGGTTCTGCATCAGGACATCGGTGACATTCTGAGGGTTCTTGGTGGTGACACTTCCGCACTGAGGCTCGG
>NZ_JBICSZ010000015.1:0-120966 GCF_043197365.1 Kribbella sp. NPDC049174
CGTCGAGGCGGTTGACCTCGGCACGGTGTTCGGCGGCCGACTCCAGCAGGTCGGCCGTCGACAGCATGGTCAGATCTCCATCGAACATGTGTTCGATCTTAGGTGATGGTGGGTGGTGGGCAAACTCGTGGCGGCTCGGAATCCCTTATCCACAAGGGGAAACGTCACACTGTCGGGTTGCGGAAACCGGATAGGCATGGGCGCTGCGGTGCGACGACGCCGCAGGCCATCCTCGGTGCATGCGAGTTCGACGATGGCGTCGTCATGCCATGGCTGAGGTTCGGATGAGCTCGTCTCAGCGGGCATTGAATGTGCTCAGCCTGGATGTGTTGCCCGGGGCGTCATCATGCATGGCGTCCACACGTGTGCAGCAAGCTGCGAGCACGCGACGGAGCGGGCGTAGCGGGGTGGTTTGGGCTCGAGTGGTGCGGCGGTGTAGGGCGGCGGTTGTACCTGTGGGTAGGTACAGTTTTGGGGTGGAGACGATGGAGCGGCTGATTCGTAGTACTCAGGAATTGTTGTGGGAGCGTGGGTACGTCGGGACAAGTCCCAAGGCGATTCAGCGGGCTGCTGATGCTGGGCAGGGCAGCATGTATCACCACTTCAGTGGGAAGGCCCAGCTCGCGAAGGCCGCGATCGAGCGGTCGGGGGCGGAGTTGCGTGAGGCTGCGGAGGGGCAGTTCGCGAGTCCTGGTACGGCGACCGAGCGGATCACGCACTACCTCGAGCGGGACCGTGAGGTGTTGCGCGGGTGCCGGATCGGGCGGTTGACCGCGGATCCGGATGTGATGGCCGATCCGGAGTTGAGGGCGCCGGTGGACGAGACGTTCCGTTGGTTGCGCGGGCGACTCGCGGAGATTGTTGCTGAGGGCAAACGTAAGGGCGAGTATCCGTCGAGTCTCGACCCGGATCAGATCGCGGCGACGATCGCCGCCGTGCTGCAGGGTGGGTATGTCCTGGCCCGCGCCGCGAACTCCGACGAGCCGTTCGAGCTCGCCGTCCAGGGATTGATTCAACTACTGACGGAGGCGTCCGCGTGAAGATCGGTGCCGTGTTCCCGCAGTTGGAGATCGGCGCGGATCCGGGCGTGGTCCGCGACTGGGCGACGACGGTCGAGGAGGCCGGGTACACGCATGTGCACGCGTATGACCACGTGCTTGGCGCAGATCCGACGAACCGGCCGGGCTGGACCGGATACACCGACAAGTCCTTGTTTCATGAGGTTTTCGTGTTGTTCGGATACCTGGCGGCGTTCACGTCGTCGGTCGAGTTGGTGACTGGTGTGCTGGTTCTGCCGCAGCGTCAGACCGCTCTGGTTGCGAAGCAAGCCGCTGAGGTTGATGTGCTGAGTGGTGGTCGGCTGCGGCTGGGGGTGGGCATCGGGTGGAATCAGGTCGAGTATCAGGCGCTCGGCGTACCGTTCAAGCAGCGTGGGGCCTTTCTGGAGGAGCAGGTGGATGTGCTGCGGCGGCTGTGGGCCGAGCCGGTCATCTCGTACGACGGGAGGTTCCATCAGATCGATGAGGCGGGGTTGAACCCGCTGCCGGGGAGGCAGATCCCGATCTGGTTCGGCGGTGGTGCGGAGGCGGTACTTCGTCGTACCGGCCGGATCGGTGACGGGTGGATGCCGCAGACCGAGCCGGACGCTGAGGCCAAGGCGCGCGTCGACCGCCTCCGGGCGTACGCCGCCGAAGCCGGCCGCGATCCCGCCACCATCGGCATCGAACCTCGCCTCACGCTCGCCGAGATCCCCGAGAACGACTGGCCAGCCTTCGTCGAAGGCTGGCGCAACCTAGGCGCCACCCACCTCGCCGTCAACACCATGAAGCTCGGTCTGAAGCGCCCCGAAGACCACGCCGCCGTACTGCGAGATGTCCTGCCGCGACTCCGTTAACGCCACGGGGTGTTGGCGGTGGAGCCTCGGATTTCCAGGGGGCAGGGGAGGGTGATGATTTCGGTGGGGCGGTCGGGGGTTTCGATGCGGCGGCGGAGGAGGTCTACGCCGGTTTCCACGATGGCGTGGATCGGTTGTTCGACCGAGGTGAGGTCGAAGGACTCCCAGGCGGCCAGTGAGGTGTTGTCGAAGCCGATGACCCAGACGTCGTCGGGGACGCGGACGTTCAGTGCGCGGGCGCCGTCGAGGATGCCGAAGGCGAGCAGGTCGGTGACGGTGTAGATCGCGGTCGGCGGCTTCTTCGCGGACAGGAGTTTCTGCGCCGCCGCGTGGCCGTCCGCATGGGGGACCCCGACGATGACCTCGTTCCGGGGCTTGATCTGGAGGCCGGCGTCGGCGAGGGCGGCGCGGAAGCCGAGGTCGCGGTCCCGGGAGGTGTTCCCGGTGTGTGCCAGCGTGACCAGGCCGATCTCGGTGTGCCCGGCTTCGGCGAGGTAGCGGCCGGCGTCGTACGCGCCCTGATAGTTGTCGCCGACCACTTGGTCGCAGTCGAGACCGTCGATGCCGCGGTGCAGCAGGACGGTCGGTGTCCCGGACTCGACCGCCATCGTGTGCAGGGACGAGTCGTACGTCGCCGACGTCAGCAGGAACCCGTCGACCAGCCGCTGCTGGAGCACCTTGCCGACCGACTCCTCCGGGTCGTGCTCGATGTTCCACAGGATCATGTGCAGCCCGAGCGCGCTCAGCACCCGGCCGATCTCGTCCAGCAGTTCGGCGTGGAACGGACTCGTGACCCGGGTCATGAACACGCCGATCGTGTCGGTCCGGCCGGTCTTCATCGCCCGGGCCAGTGCGTTCGGCGTGTAGTTCGCGTCCTTCAGCACCTGCAGCACCCGGGCCCGGGTCTCCGCGTTGACCTTCGGATTGTTGGTCAGCACCCGCGAGACCGTGGCCTGTGAGACCCCGGCCAGGCGAGCCAGATCACGGCTCGTCGGTGGTCGCGTCATGATCCGCCCTCCCCTCCTGCTCAGAACCCGAAACCCTACTGAAGAGTGTCACCTCTCGCCGTTGACCACGCCGTCGGAGATGTGTATACGTATTCATTGTATACGTATTCATCCCTCGCGGATGGGAGATTCCGGTGCAGACAACCCACTCCAACCTGAGCCGCCGCAGGTTTCTCGCCGGACTGACGGGACTCGCGGCCGGCGGTGTACTGGCCGGCTGTGGCGGTAATGGCAACGGCAATGCAGGTGGCGGGAAGGCAATGACCTTCCTCAACTGGCAACAGGTCAAGGGCACGCCGCTCGAGCAGGCGATCCAGGCGTACGAGAAGTCGTCCGGTACGTCGGTCACCGTGCAGCCCGCGGTCACCCAGGAGTACGACACCAAGATGCGCACCCTGCTGGCGGGCGGCAGTCCGCCGGACGTGATGCGGATCAACGACGACTTCGTCCGCGGCTTCTCCGAGCAGGGAGCACTGCTCGACCTGAAGCCGTACATCGAGAAGGACGGTCTGGACACGGCTGCGTTCGCCAAGGAGGCGTACGAGTTCCCCAAGCAGCCGGACGGCTCGCACACGGCTTGGGTTCTCGGCTACGAGCCGCGGCTGATCTTCTACAACGTCGATCTGTTCAAGCAGGCCGGCGTACCGCTGCCGCCGACGACCTGGTCGCCGGACAGCTGGACCTGGGCGGACTTCGCCGACCGGGCCAAGAAGCTGACCGATCCGGCCAAAAAGCAGTACGGCGCTCTGGTGTACCTGGACACCGGGTACGAGCAGACGTTCACGGTCAACCACGGCAGTCAGACCGGCATCTACTCCACCGACGGGTCGCAGTTCACGCTGCCCGGCGCCAAGGAGGTCGAAGCCCTGCAGTGGGCAACCGATCTGACCTGCAAGGACAAAGTGCAGCCGCCGTGGTCCGCACTGCAGCAGGACAACGTGCAGAACCAGCTGTTCGCCCAGGGCAAGATCGCGATGATGTACGCGACCTTCGGCACGGTTCCGTACATGCGGACGACGGTGAAGGATTTCACCTGGGACGTCGCGCCGCCGCCGGCCGATGTGGAGCAGAAGACCGAGGCCAGCGTGATCGTGTTCTGCATCCCGAAGGCGGCCAAGAATCCGGACCAGGCCTGGGCGCTGCTCAAGTTCCTGGCCGGTGAGGAGGGCGGCAAGATCCTGTTGCAGGGCGGCGCGTTCACCCCGATCAACAAGAAGGTCGCCGCCCAGCTCGCGCCGGACGGGAAGATGCCCGAGCACATCGGGCTGTTCGGCGAGGCCGCGGAGCACCTGACCGCGACCAACCAGACCAAGAACACGCTCGGCGCCCGTGAGTTGTACCGGCCCGCGCTGGACCAGGCCTACAACTGCGAGAAGCCGGTCGGCGACGTCCTCAACCAGATCAAGCCACAGGTGGAGAACGCCTTGAAGGGTTGATGTCGATGGCAACGACAACACCAACCAGGCCGCCGGCGATCGAGGCCGAGGTGCCGGACCACCGGGCCGAGGTACGGCGGGCGCGCCGCAAGCAGAACCTGGTCGGCTGGCTGTTCATCAGTCCGATCGTGGTCGGTGTGGTGGCCTTCCAGTTCTTCCCGATCCTGGTCTCGATGGGCGCGTCCCTGACCGACTGGAACGGCATCTCGGCACCGAAGTTCGTCGGGATCAAGAACTTCACCGATCTGTTCGGCGACGACCCGCTGTTCCTGCAGACGTTCAAGAACACCGTCTACTTCACCCTGGCGAGCATTCCGTTGACGATCGGGATCGGTCTGGTGCTGGCACTGCTGTGTGCCCGGCCGATCCGCGGTGTCGCGTTCTTCCGGACGGCGTACTTCGCGCCGTACGTGACGAACGTGGTCGCGATCGGGTTCGTCTGGTTCTGGTTCTTCCAGCCGGACAACGGGGTGGTCAACGGGCTGCTGAGCCAGGTCGGCGTGACCGGGCCGCAGTGGCTGTCGAGCTCGACCTGGGCGATGCCGGCGGTGATCGTGGTCAGCGTCTGGCAGGGCATCGGTTATCCGATGATCATCCTGCTCGCGGGTCTCCAGGGCCTCCCGAACGAGTACTTCGAGTCCGCGAAGATCGACGGGGCCGGAGCGTTCCAGCGGCTGCGGTTCATCACACTGCCGTTGCTGACACCGCACTTCCTGTTCCTGCTGATCACGCAGTTCATCACGTCGTTCCAGGTGTTCGGCCTGATCTACGTGATGACCAAGGGCGGGCCCGGCCACGCCACCAGCGTCTACATCTTCAACATCTACCAGAACGCGTTCAGCTTCGGGAAGATCGGCTACGCCTCGGCCATGGCCTGGATCCTCTTCGCGGTGATCGCCGCCGTCACCTTCCTGCAGTGGAAGCTCCAGAAGAGGTGGGTGTTCTACTCATGAGGCTGGTGAGCAAGACCTCGCAGTACCTGGTGATGTCGCTGTTCGCGGTGGCCTTCCTGGCGCCATTGGTCTGGATGATCAGTGCGTCGCTGCGGCCGGAGGCGAAGGTGCTGTCGGTGCCGCCGCAGTTCCTGCCCAGCGACGCGCAGTGGGACAACTACCGGCAGATCTTCGAACTGATCCCGATGTTCCTGTGGAACAGCGTGAAACTGGCCGGGCTGAACGTGGTCGGCATCCTGATCGTCGCGTCGATGGCGGGCTACGCGTTCGCGCGGCTGAGGTTCGCCGGCCGGGACTTCGCGTTCATGGTGCTGTTGGCGACCTCGATCATCCCGGGGATCGCCTACCTGATCCCGCAATACATCGTGTTCCGCCACATCGGCTGGGTGGACACGCAGTACCCGCTGTGGGTGCCGAAGGTGCTCACCCCGGTGTTCGCGACGTTCCTGATGCGGCAGTCGTTCCTGACCATCCCGCAGGAGCTCGAGGACGCGGGCAAGATCGACGGGGCGTCCACGTTCGGCATCTACTGGCGGATCATGCTGCCGCAGACCAAGCCGGCGCTGGCCGCGATCGGGGTGTTCACCTTCCTCGAGTCGTGGAACGACCTGTTCGGTCCGCTGATCTACATCAATTCCGAGAACCTGCAGACGTTGCCGGTGGCACTCGCCCAGTTCCAGGGCGAGTACTTCACCCAGATCAGTCTGCTGATGTGCGGGGCGACCGTCTCGGTGGTCCCCGTCATCGCCGTCTTCCTCTTTGCACAGCGCTATTTCATCCAGGGCATCACGATGACAGGAATGAAGGGGTGAGCACCGTGCCGGACCGGCTCGTTGCCATGCAGATCGGAGCGGTTTCGTTCGTCGACGAAGGGGTCGACCAGACACTGGACATCCTGGCCGAGCGCGGCGCGGTGAACGCGCTGTTCCTGGCCACACCGACCTGGACCCGGGGCACCGGCGGACGCCAGATCCCCGGCCACCCGATCCCCGACCACGGCGGATCGGACTACGACCTCGGGTGGGTCGGCGGCAACTACGCGACGCCGCATCCGCAGTACTACGGCAACACCGTGCTCGGTGCGGCCGGCCGGGCACCGGAGCACCCGGAGCTCGACCTGCTCGCCGAGGTGGTGCCGAAGGCGCGCGAGCGCGGGATGCAGTCGTTCGCCTGGATGGAGGAGAGCGGTGGGGCCCGTCAGCTGCGGACCTACCCGAACTTCGTCAAGGTGCTCGAGGTGGACGCGTGGGGCCGGCCCGGTCGCCGGCCGTGCTTCAACAACCCGGACTACCGCAACTGGCACCTCGGGTTCGTCGAGGACTACCTGCAGAGCTATGAGCTCGACGGGCTCGCCTGGTGCTCGGAGCGGCCGGGTCCGCTGAACATGCTGATGCAGGGCACGGTCGACGTGGCCGAGGTCGGCTGCTTCTGCCCGCACTGCAAGCAGTTCGGCCGCGATCGCGGGATCGACGTCGACCGCGCGATGCGTGGCTACCGCGAGCTGGTCGAGTGGAACCAGCGGGTCGGCGCCGGTGAGCGGCCGGTCGACGGCGCGTTCGTGACGTTCTGGCGGATCCTGTTGAACTACCCCGAGGTGCTCGCCTGGCAGACGCTGTGGACCGAGAGTCAGCGGCAGCTGTACCGCGACATCTACGGTGTCGCCAAGGCGATCTCGCCCGAGGTGCAGGTCGGCTGGCACGTTTACCACAACATCTCGTTCAGCCCGTTCTACCGGGCTGACCAGGACTACACCGAGATGGCGAAGTTCTCCGACTTCATCAAGGTCGTCATCTACAACAACTGTGCCGGGCCGCGGTTCTTCACCTGGGTGAAGAGCATCTGCGGCGCGCTGTTCGCCGACGCGGACCCGGAGGACGTCTACCCGTTGATGATGAAGCTGCTGCAACTCGACGAGGGCGACTACGAGAAGCTGCCGCAGTCCGGCTTCACCGCGGACTACGTACGGCGGGAGACCGAGCGGGCCGTCGCCGGTGTCGGTGGGCAGAGCAAGATCTACCCGGGTATCGACATCGACATCCCGGTCGGCGTCACGAAGGAGCGGCTCGAGAAGCCCCGTGACCTCGGCACCAAGATCAACTGGGACGACAACGAGGGCGAGTTGACCGCCTGCACACGGGAGTCGGTCCGGGACGCGACGCTGGCCGCGTTCGAGGGCGGCGCGGAGGGCGTCGTACTCAGCCGGAAGTACTCCGAGATGCTGCTGGAGAACCTGTCCGGCGCCGGGGATGCCGTCCGGAGTCTCCAGTGAAACCTTGGTACCAGCGCACCTTCCGGTGGGCGCAGACCAACCTGACCGAGAAGGACCCGGCCCGGTACGACGCCGAGTGGTGGCGCGAGCACTGGCGTCGTACCCGGGTGCAGGGCGTGATCGTGAACGCCGGCGGTATTGTCGCGTACTACCCGAGCCGGTTCGAGTTGCAGCACCGGGCCGAGTTCCTCGGTGATCGCGACCTGTACGGCGAGATCGTCGAGCTGGCGAAGGCGGACGGGCTGACCGTGCTGGCCCGGATGGACTCCAACCGGGCCCACCAGCAGTTGTACGACGCGCACCCGGACTGGTTCGCGGTCGATGCCGACGGCAACCCTTATCGCGCCGGGAAGCTGTACGTCGCCTGTGTCACCGGGCCGTACTACCGGGACTTCCTGACCGGGATCCTCGAGGAGATCATCGAGCGCAGCGCACCGGACGGGATCACGGACAACAGTTGGAGCGGCCTCGGCCGGGACTCCATCTGCTACTGCCCGAACTGCCGGGACAGCTTCGGCCAGGAGTTGCCGGCGGGCGTCGACTGGGCGGATCCGGCGTACCGGCAATGGATCCGCTGGAGTTACGACCGGCGGCTCGCGGTGTGGGACCTGAACAACGAGGTGACTCAGCGGGCCGGCGGACCGGACTGCCTGTGGATCGGTATGAACGGCGGTGAGGTCGTTGCGCAGAGCAAGCGACTGCGCGACGACGTGGAGATCTGCAAGCGGGCGCCGATCTTCCTGCTCGACTCGCAGTGGCGGCACGACGAGAGCGGCTTCCAGGCCAACGCGGACAGTGGCAAGCGGCTGCACGGGCTGCTCGGCTGGGACACGCTGATCCCGGAGAGCACGGCCATGTACGACGCCGGGACGCCGACGTTCCGGCTCGGGAGCAAACCCGAGCCGGAGGCCCGGATGTGGGCGCTCGAGGGGTTCGCCGGCGGCATCCAGCCGTGGTGGCACCACATCGGCTCGGTGCACGAGGACCGGCGGCAGTATGCGACGGCCGAGCCGCTGTTCGGCTGGCATTTCGAGCATCAGGACTACCTCGTGAACCGGGAGCCCGTCGCCACGGTCGGCCTGCTGTGGAGTCAGCGCAGTGTGGACTTCCACGGCAAGGCCGATCCGGAGATGACGAGTCAGTTGCCCTATCGCGGTTGGGTGGACGCGCTGATCCGGGCCAGGATCCCGTATCTGCCGACCCACGAGATCGACTCGTCCTTCGCCGTCCTGATCGTCCCGAACGTCGGTGTTCTCACCGACGCACAGTGCGCGGCGTTGACGGCGTACGTCGAGGGTGGCGGGCGGCTCGTGGTGACCGGCGAGTCCAGCCTGTACGACGAGTGGGGCGATCGGCGCGACGACTTCGCGCTGGCCGAACTGCTCGGCGTCCATCACGAGGGCAAACGGTTCGAGGCGGGCAAGGTCGACTGGGAGACGTACGACGCCCATACCTATCTGCGGATCGAGGATCGGGGGATCGCGGCTGGGTTCGACGACACGGACGTGCTGCCGTTCGGTGGGCAGTTGGAGGTCGTCCGGGCCTCCGGGCCGGCGGTGACGTATGTACCGCCGTTCCCGATCTATCCGCCGGAGAAGTCGTGGATGGCCGAGCCGCGGACCGACATCCCGGCACTGGTGCTCGGCGAGAGCACGGCGTACCTGGCGGCCGACCTCGACCGGCTGTACGCGCAGTACCACCATCCCGATCACGGCCGGCTGCTGGCGAACCTGGTCCGGTGGGCGGCCCGGGACGACATCCCGCTGCAGGTCGAGGGCGCCGGCGTACTCGACTGCCAGCTCTACAAGCAGGGCGACACGCACGTCCTGCACCTGGTCAACCTCGACCAGGGCGGCGCGTGGCGCGGCCGGCTGGAGGAGCTCACGCCGTCCGGGCCGTTCACCGTCAGGGTCCGTGCGACCGGCAGCAGGGCTCGTTTCCTGGTCGCCGGTGTGGAGGCGGACGTGAACGAGCAGGACGGCTGGATTACGGTCGGGGTAGACCGCATCACCGATCACGAAGTCGTGGTTCTCAGCTAAGGAGTCTCTTGTGCCAGACGTCACCGGGCCGATGAACGAGCGGTACGACGAGATCCTCACCGAGCGCGCGCTCGGGCTGATCGAGCAGTTGCACCGGGAGTACGACGGGCGGCGGCAGGAGCTGCTCGAGCGTCGCCGGGAGCGGGTCGCCGAGATCGCGGCCGGCGCGTCGCTGGGGTTCCTGCCGGAGACCAAGGACGTGCGGGACGACCCGGACTGGCGGGTCGGGCCGGCGGCGCCCGGACTGGTGGACCGGCGGGTGGAGATCACCGGGCCGACCGACCGGAAGATGACGATCAACGCGCTGAACTCGGGCGCGAAGGTGTGGCTGGCCGACCAGGAGGACGCGAACACCCCGCTGTGGGAGAACGTGATCGGCGGCCAGCTGAATCTGCTCGACGCGATCACCCGGCGGATCGACTTCAGCACCGACGCCAAGTCGTACGAGCTGAAGCCGGACGAGGAGCTGGCGACGATCGTGGTCCGGCCGCGTGGGTGGCACCTGCCGGAGAAGCACATCCAGGTGGACGGTTCACCGGTGTCCGGGTCGCTGGTCGATTTCGCGCTCTATCTGACCGCCTGCGGTCAGTTGCAGATCGACCGCGGCCAAGGGCCGTACTTCTACCTGCCGAAGATGGAGTCGCATCTGGAGGCGCGGCTGTGGAACGACGTGTTCGTCACCGCGCAGGAATACCTGGGTATTCCGCGCGGCACGATCCGGGCGACCGTGTTGATCGAGACCTACCCGGCCGCGTTCGAAATGGAGGAGATCCTGTACGAGCTGCGGGAGCACTCGGCCGGGCTGAACGCGGGCCGTTGGGACTACATGTTCAGCGTGATCAAGACGCACCGGACCCGGGGTGCGGACTTCCAGTTGCCGGACCGCAACAGCGTCACGATGACGGTGCCGTTCATGCGCGCGTACACCGAGCTGCTGGTCCGGACCTGCCACAAGCGCGGCGCGCACGCGATCGGCGGGATGGCGGCGTTCATCCCGAGCAAGGACCCGGCGGTGAACGAGCAGGCGTTCGCCAAGGTCGAGGCGGACAAGCGGCGCGAGGCCGGTGACGGCTTCGACGGGTCGTGGGTCGCGCACCCCGGCATGGTCGAGACGTGCCGGACGGTCTTCGACTCGGTGTTGGGGTCGGAGCCGAACCAGCTGGGCAAGCTTCGCGAGGACGTCCACGTCACCGCTGAGCAGCTCTTGGACGTCGCTGCCACACCGGGCGAGGTCACCGAGGCCGGGCTGCGCAACAACGTGAGCGTTGCCATCCAGTACCTGGCCGCGTGGCTCGATGGTCTCGGTGCGGTCGGCATCTTCAACCTGATGGAGGACGCCGCCACCGCCGAGATCTCCCGCTCCCAGATCTGGCAGTGGCGTCAGAACGGCGTCGTCCTGGACACCGGCGAAACCGTCACCACCGAACTCGTCGAACGAATCGCCGACGAGGAGATCGCCAAACTCGACCAGTACCTGCGCTACCAGTCCGCCCGGGCCCTCTTCCTCGAGGTAGCCCTGGCCGACGACTACGTCGACTTCCTGACACTGCCGGCGTACGAACGCTTCTCCTAAGCGGCAAGTAGCGCTTGGATCAGCGTCGCGTGGTTCGGTACCACCGGAACCTGTGGCGTGGCGAGGGACTTGCGAGGTTCACGCCCACACTCACAACCCAGTCCGACCGCACCGGCCTCCTGAGCGGCGCGGATCCTGGTCCAACGACCACCAACGAACAAGCAGGAGCTGACCGGGACGCCGAGCTGATCTGCCGCCCTCTCGGCGGCATGCCCCGTGTCGAACACGGCGAGGTCGAGCCCTCGTCGCGCGGAGATCGTGCCGACGTGCAACTCGAGCGAGTGCGCTCGCACCGTTGCCGCCACGGCGTCTTCCGAGAGGTCGCTGATCACGCCGACCTTGCGCTTGCTGTCGGCGCACGCCGCCGGCAACTGTCGCAGACCGGGAGCGGGGACGGCGGTGAGGGCGGAGTCCAGCTCCCGTCTCGACAGCGCTTTCTCCGACTCGTCGGCGTAGTCGGGTTTGTTCTCCGCGATGTACCTGAGCATGTGGTCGACCCCGAAGGCTCCGAGCAAGGCTCCCCCTCCAGGTGACTGCCTCCATCGGCAGCCGCTGGGAGCCTGCCAGCAGACGAACAGCTCTGACAACCGAGATAGTGCGGCGTTGGCCTGCCCGGCTAGAGGAATCGCTCGGGTGGGTCGACGTTCACGGTGGGGATACCGCCGCCGGCCCGGGCGATGATCGCCAGCGACGGTGCACCGGAAGGATTGCTCTCCCGGTGCACCGTGAACGCCGGCACGTGCGCGAAGTCGCCGGCCACGGCGTCGAGGTACTCGTCACTCCCCTCGAACTCCAGCCGCAGTACGCCGGACACGATGTAGAGACTGCTCTCGTTCTTGTCGTGGTGATGCCAGCCCGAGACTGCGCCGGGCTCGGTGATCACCTGCCCGGACCACAGGATCGGCAGCTCGAACGCCCGCATCCGCAGCATCCCGGACGTCGGATCGGCGGCCACCAGGTCCCCTGCCTTGATCACCCGAGCAGGCTCACTCATGCCAGCAGTCTGCCTCCGCCCGAAGCGCTGCCGCCAGCGGGTGGACCGTGGCGGATGCGGGCGCGGGCATCGGGGACGGTGAGGGCCTGGGTGAGAAGCCAGGTGACGCCGGAGCGTTCGTACTGCGGGATCGTGGCGGGGGTGGGTTCGGTCGCGTCGGCGTTGCCGATGAGGACGACGTCGTACGGCGTATCGGAGGTCCGGACGGCCCGGATGTCCTCGGCGATGTCGGCGTAGGTTTCGGCCGGGATCACCACCGTCGGCCACTGCTCGCTGGCTGGGGCGAACCCGTCCCACCGGGCGGCTCGGCGGCGGGGTGGGCGGAAAGAGCCGCCGGCGCCGATCCAGATCGGGATTCTGGGGTGCTGGAGCGGCGTGGGTTGGAGGGAGACATCGCGGCAGGTGTAGTGCTCGCCTTCGAAGTCGACCCGTTCGCCGGTCCACAGGCGGTCCACCAGTTCGAGGAACTCGTCGACCATCGCCGCCCTGGTCCGCAGATCCACGTCCATCCCGAACGCGGTGAACTGGTCATCCGGGTGACCGAGGCCGACCCCGAGCACCAAGCGGCCTGCTGACAGCCGATCCAGCGTCACCGCCTGGCGTGCGAACGCCTCCGGCCGCAGCCGGGCAACCGCCGTGACCAGAGTCCCGAAGCGGATCCGCTCAGTCGCCCCGGCCACCGCCGTCAGCGCCACCATCGCGTCGGCCACGTCGTCGGACTCACCGAGCGCTTCTCGGACCGCGTCCGTGTGCGGGTGCAGGGGCAGCAGTTCGTCCCAGATGAAGAGTCCGTCCCATCCGGCCGCTTCAGCCGACTGCGCCAGCTCCACGAGCACACTCACGTCAGCGAAAGCCCCTTGGTTCGGCAAGTAGATCCCGTGCCGCATGGGCCCTCCTCCCACGGCCGACGCCGTTGACTGCAGCCTGTGGCCCGCCGGGCGCACTGTCAACGACGGGGCGGCGCGCCTAGGCTGCGAGAATGGCGAGCATTGTGTTGCGGGTCCGGCTCATCAGCGGTGACCACCTGGATGTCACCTACGAGGAGTCTGGCGCGGCCGATGATGACGAAGTTGTCGCGCACGCTGTCGCCGCATTGGCGGGCGAAGCCGGCATGCTTCAGTGCGAACATGGCGGTCGACTCCTCGTGCTGTACGCACGAGGAGTCGCCGCCGTTGAGGTCGCGCCACGAGGCGCGGTGCTGTAACCGCTGTTCAGCGCTTGGTGGGGTAGGCGGCGTCGACCTCGACCTCGACGAGCCAGCCGTTCACCGGGAGGTTCTCGATCTCCAGGGCGAAGCGCGAGGGGCGAGACTTGTTGACCACGAACGGTTTGGCGGGGGCCGCCGTGCCGAGTGGGACAGGGACGTACTGACCGGTGGTGAGGTCGGTGTTGGCGAAGTACTGGCGGTAGGCGCGGTTCCAGCCGGCGAAGTCGGCGGTGGCGGCGCCGGACGCGTTCTGCAGGAACACCCGCATCGTGTAGACATCGGCGTACGAGAGACCCTGGGCCTGCAGGTTCTCGCCGATCCGCCGGAGCACGTTGATGCCCTGGGCCTCGGTGATGGTGACGCCCGCCGGCAGCGTCCCACCCGGGAAGACCACAGTGTCGATGTACGCCGCTTCCGACCCCGCGGGAGCGCCCGGGTTGAGTGCCGAAGGGCCGAGCCCGCTGGTCTTGTAGATCGGTGTGTTGGCCCCGATGCCGACACCGTTGGCGATCATCGGGTTGGCCTGGCCGGCCGGCAGCACCGGTACGACCGTGCCGGGGTTGGGCGGTTTCGGCTTGTTCCACCAGCCGGCGGCTCCGGCGGTGAACGAGCACGAGGCGATCACCACGACGACGAACCCGATCAGGAGTTTGTGTTTCATCTGCTGGTCACCCGACTGTGCAGGGCGGTCACAGCCGCCCGGGCGGACACCATCGCGCCGTGCTGCCAGGCGATGGTGTGGGACAGGTGGTCGCCGGCGAAGTAGATGTTGCCGGTGGCCTCGAGCAGCCGGGCGTAGATCCCGTCGGTCTGGGACGGCCAGCTGACCCAGGCCGCTTCGGAGTACTTGGTCCCGAGCCAGTTCACCGAGAAGGACGCCTTGACGTCCTTGCCGTACACGTCACCGTGGATCTTGGTGCCCTGCATCAGGGCTCGGTCCAGCCGGGCGGCCGGTGTCAGCGCGCCGTACACGTTGGCGTTGGCGCCGGTGTTGTAGTAGCCGATCACGGTGCCGCGCCTGCCGTGGAAGCCGGTCGACGGGTACCAGGTGTTGACCGTGTCGAGGTTGCTGTTGGTGATCCCGCCGTAGATCCGGTGGTCCTCCTCCCACCAGCGCCGGCCGTACTCGATGCCGATCTTGCCCGCGTTCGTCGGACGGGCGTACTTCAGCGCCTCGATGATCGGCGTGGGCAGGTTGGACGGAACCTTCGCGGCCAGGTGCGGCGGCAGCGTGCAGATGGCGTAGTCCGCGGTGATCACCCGGGTCCGCGCTCCGGTCTGGTAGGTGACCTGGACACCGGCCGCGGTGTTGTGCAGACCGGTCACCTCGGCGCCGTACTGGATCTTCTCCCGGCCGATCGCCTTCTCGAACGCGTACGGGATCCGGTCCATCCCGCCGACCGGCTGGAACATCATCATCGCCTGGTCCCAGCCGAACTCGAACGAGAAGTAGTTGCCGACGCCGCTGGCGAACACGTCGCTGAGTGCGTACGGCGCGGCCGTCGTACCGCCCTCCATCCCCGCACCGGGTTCGATCTCGTAGCCGCGCCGGCCGCCGGCGCCGGTGTAGGCGAACCCGGCCGCCTTGTTCCCGATCGCGCCGAAGCTGCTGAGGAACCCGATCAGCGCCTCCTTGTCGGTCCCGGTCAGCCGGCCGTCGAGCGCGCCCTGATCGGTGGCCTTGGCCAGCATCTCGGCGACGTAGCCGTAGACGTCCGCCTTGGCGGTGCGGTGCCGGATCGGCTTGTTGGACAGGGCTGTGGTGCCCTCGCGGTAGAGGTACGCGTCCGCGTTCTGGTTGACGAACGGCTCGATCGCGACGCCGAGCTCGCGGCAGTAGTCGAGCGTCACGTGGTGCTGCGGCAGGCGGGCCGGGCCCGCGTTCATGTACTCGCCGGGAGAGAACGTCGCCCGCTGGGTGTTCCCGGCCAGGTCGGTCTCCACGGTGCCGCCGCGGACCGTCCAGTTCCGGCCGCCGGGGCGCTTGCGGGCCTCCAGCAGGGTGACCTTGTAACCGGCCTTCAGCAGTTCGTACGCCGAGGTCAGTCCGGCGATCCCGGCACCGAGGATGACGATGTGCTTGCCGCGGCCGTTCAGTTCGACCCGCGACGGAGCGGCGTACGCGGGAGTCTCGGCGACGCCCGTGAGGCCGAGCGCCGACATCGTGGAATACATGACACCGGCTCCACCGGTGATACCGACCTGCTGCAGGAACTGACGTCTGGTCTGCGCCATGCCTTCTCCTCACTGGGCAACTAAGTAGCTGCACAGAAAGGTAAGGACTTGGTGTTTCTGCCCTGTGTCCGTCTGATGAGGAGCTGCGACCGGTACTGACAGGTATGTTTCGGGTTAACGAACCTGTTCAGAGCTGGGCGCCGAGTGCCTTGACGACGGGTGCGATTTCCGCGTAAACGCCGGGAAAAGCAGGGTCGGCGCAGCCCTTGCCCCAGGAGACGGTGCCGAGGAGGCGTCCGTTGAGAACGAGTGGGCCGCCGGAGTCGCCCTGGCAGGCGTCGCCGGTGCCGTTGCCGGCGCAGACGTTCGACGCGGCGGCGTACCCGTTGGCGACGTACTCCTTGTTCGCCAGGCAGGTGTCGTCGCCGAGATCGGGTACGGCGACCTTCTGCAGGGTGTCGTCCGGTCCGGTGTCCGCGGTGTCGCCCCAGCCGTACACGGTCGGTACGGCGCCCTTCCGGTCAGCCTTCGGGTTGGTCTCGAGCGCGATCACCGGGACCTGCGTGAACGGTTGGGCCAGGGTGAGGACGGCGAAGTCGTTGCGGTTGTTCTTCGTGTTGTAGCCCGGATGGATCCACACCTTGCTGATCCCGGACACCCGCCCGGTCGAGTCGTCACTCAACTCGGCCCGGCCCTGGACCGCCGTGTACGTCGACACCGGTTTGACCATGCAATGCGCGGCCGTCAGCACCTTGTCCGGCGCCACCAGAACGGCACCACACCACCGCCCGGTCGGCCGCGACGACTGCGAGTTCGTCAACGCCACCGCCCACGGCGCCTCACTGACACTCGCCAACGTCCCACCGACGATCACCCGCTTGTCGACCGAAGCCGACACCGCCCCGGCGGACACCAGCAGAAGAACCCCGGCAAGCACAACAGCCCGTCTCAGCATGCCAACGAACTTACTCCAAGTGACCGTTTGATTACGCAAGTGTCAGTGTAGTTCCTCGCGCGGTGGGGACAGGGAGCCATGAGGCTGACAGAAACCGCGGATGTCTGGTGGAAGAACGCAGTGGTGTATTGCCTGGATGTCGAGACCTTCTTCGACACCGACGGCGACGGGCGCGGTGATCTGCGCGGGGTCAGTCAGCGGATTGACCACCTGGCCGAGTTGGGGGTGACCTGCCTGTGGCTGATGCCGTTCTACCCGACTCCGGACCGCGACGACGGCTACGACATCACCGACTTCTACGGTGTCGATCCGCGGCTGGGCACGCACGGCGATCTCGTCGAGCTGATCACGCTCGCCCAGGATCGGGGCATGCGGGTGATCGCCGACCTGGTCGTCAACCACACGTCCGACCAGCATCCGTGGTTCCAGAGCGCGCGGGCTTCGCGGCAGTCGCCGTACCGGGACTGGTACGTCTGGCGGGACGAGCCGCCGGCGGATGCGGACAAGGGCATCGTGTTCCCGGACCAGGAGGACAGTCTCTGGCAGTACGACGAGAAGGCCGGCCAGTACTACCTGCACAGGTTCTACAAGCACCAGCCGGATCTCGACATCACGAACCCCGCGGTGCGCGAAGAGATCATGCGAGTGATCGGCTTCTGGCTGCAACTGGGGCTGTCCGGGTTCCGGGTGGACGCCGTACCGTTCCTGATCGACCCGGCGGGCTCGCTCGACGTGGCCGACCTGCCGGACCCGCACGACTACCTGCGTGACCTGCGGGCCTTCCTGTCCCGGCGGAGCGGGCAGGCGATGCTGCTCGGTGAGGTCAACCTGCCGTACAAGGACACCCGGACCTTCTTCGGTGACGAGGACGCTGACGAGCTGACCATGTCCTTCGACTTCATCGGGATGCAGCGGCTCTACCTGTCGTTGGCGCGGAGCAACCCGGCCGAGCTGGCGAAGGCGCTGCGGGAGCGTCCGGATCCGCCGGAGGAGGCGCAGTGGGGCACGTTCGTTCGCAACCACGACGAGCTCACGCTGGACAAGCTGTCCGACGAGGAGCGGCAGGAGGTCTTCGACGCCTTCGGCCCCGAGAAGTCCATGCAGCTGTACGGCCGCGGTCTGCGCCGCCGGCTGCCGCCGATGCTCGACAACGACCCGGCCCGGCTCAAGATGGTCTACAGCCTGCTGTTCTCGCTGCCCGGTACGCCGGTGCTGTTCTACGGCGAGGAGATCGGTATGGGCGAGAACCTCGCCATCGAAGGGCGGAACGCGGTCCGTACGCCGATGCAGTGGACGGCCGACGCGAACGGCGGATTCTCGACCGCGGACCCGAACGACCTCGCCGCCGCCGTCCCCGAGGGCGACTTCAGCCCCGAGCACGTCAACGTCGTGGCCCAGCGTCGCGACCCCGAGTCACTCCTCAACTGGATCAAGCTCCTCGCCCAGCGGTACCGCGAGTGCCCCGAGCTCTCCTGGGGTGACTGCACCATCCTCGAGCACCAGTCGCCGACTGTGTTCGCCCACCGCTCGGACTGCGAGGACGGCCGCATCGTCGCTGTCCACAACTTCGGCGCCGAACCCACCCGCACGACCCTCGCGGTGGCCGGCACGGGAGTCGGTGTGCGAGCAGTCGACCTTCTCGAGGACCGTACGACGAACGTCGGCGAGGACGGCGTGCTCGAGATCGAACTGGAGCCCTACGGCGCCCGCTGGCTCCGGATCATCCGCCCGGGCGATCGCTATATCGTCTGAGCATCAGCGCGAGACCGAGCAGGACGGTCCACAGTCCCCAGGCCGTGCTGCCGACGAATCCGGCCGGTTCCCAGACCGGGAAGTCGGGCAGAGCGGTGGCGAGCACATCACCTTGGTTGACCAGGTAGAGCAGGCTCGCCGCCAGCCCGGCCCAGCCGATCCAGCGGGGCAGGGCGTTGGTGCGGAGGATGACCACGCTGACGCCGAGGCTCCACATGATCGCGAGGATCTGGCCGAGGTGCTCGCCCAATAGTGCTCCGCCGTACTGGTGCTGAGCGGTCCACGCGGCGACGACCGCCGGATCGCCCTCGGCGTACGCCCGGGCCAGCGGCGGCACGACGAAGACCCAGCGTAGGAAGCCGATCAGGGCCAGCAGGACCGAGGCGGCGCCGATCGCGGTCGCCACCCGGAGCAGGGTCGAGCTCTCCCGATTGATTGCTCTGGGCAACATCAGGATCGGGATCGCGAGCAGTCCGTAGGTCCAGGCGGTGGCGAACCAGGTCCAGACCAGGCTCGATCCGCCCGCGGCGAACGAGGTGAGCACCTCGTCGGCCGGTTCGCGCAGGATGTCCGGCCAGTCGAAGGTGGCGGACAGAACGGTCGCGGCGACGGCGAAGCTGACCGCGCTGACGATGAACAGAACTCCGGTGATCCGGCGCATGACGGGTGCCTTCCGACGAAATTGTACGGCGTACAGAGTTAGTCTGCATCTAATCCTGTACGCTGTCCAGAGTTAGGAGGCGTGGATGGCGACAAGAGGCCGGCCGGGGCCGCGGCGGACGTTGAGTGAGGACGAGATTCTCGACGCGGCGCTGGTGCTGCTGGACGAGGGCGGGCCGGCGGCCGCGTCGATCCGCGGGATCGCGGCGAAGGTCGGAGTCGCGCCGAACGCGGTCTACACCTACTTCCCCGACAAGGGGGCGGTGGTCCGCGCGCTGGTGGAGAAACTGCTGGGCGAGGCGGATGCCGGTGAGTTCGCCGACGAGGGCAAGCCGTGGCGGGATCGGGTGGAGGCGCTCGCGGTGGAGCTTCGCCGTCGGCTGGTCGCGCACCCGGGGGCGGCCGCGTTGCTGATGAGCGGTCCGATGGACGGCCCGCGCGCGACCGCGCTGAACGAACGCTTGCTGGATCTGCTGATCGGTGCCGGCGTCGAGCCTGCCGACGCGGCCCGGGCGACGTACCTGCTGATCGTGTACGTCCTGGGAGCGATCGCCCTCGAGGTCGCCGACGAGACCGGCCCCGGGCCGCTGCCGCCGGAGGATGATCGGGTGGCGCGCCGGCGGGCCGGGTTCGCTCAGATCCCGGCGGAGGTGTTCCCGCGATCGGCCGCGGCGGCGCCGACGATGTCGCGCTACATCACCACGGACCAGTACCTCTGGGGGCTGCACCGCCTGCTCGACGGCATCGACCCGACGTGAAAGGTGGCCACCCCGGCCACGCATGCCGGGGTGGCCACGTCTAGACCTTAAGCCCTGTAAGCGGTCCACATGCTGCTGATGCGGGTGCTCTGGCCTGAGGTGAACTGGTTGTAGCAGGAGTCGTACGAGTAATCCATGTAGTTGTGGATCGGGTCGAGGCCCGGCAGTGAGCAGGAGTCACGGCCCTCCGGGCAGCCGTTGGTGGAGCTGCTCTGCGCCGGCGTGTCCGAGACCTCGTCGTTCGTGGTCGTACAGCCGCCCTGGAAGGTGTGGTACAGCCCGAACCAGTGGCCGGCCTCGTGGGTGGCGGTCTCGCCCAGGTTGTAGTTGGCGATGCTGCCGCCCGGCAGCGAGTCGTAGTGCACCCGGATGCCGTCGACACCGGGGCTGCGGTCGTAGTCCCACGGGAACGTGGCGATCCCGAGGTAGGCGAAGTCGACCAGCCAGATGTTCAGCGCGTTCGCGCCGCCCTTGCGGGTCTGCTTGCGGTACGTGCTGCTCTGCTTGTCCTTGTGCCACTGGTTGTTGTTGTAGCGGAATGTCCCGGCCAGCGTGAAGGTGAAGCCGGTGTTCGCCGCGGCCGAGGACTCTCCGCCGGCGAACGTGTTGTTCAGTACGGTGATCTGCTGCGCGATCTGGCTGTCGGTGACGTCACCGGCGCCGGCTGCGTCGCGCATCACGTGGACGTAGACCGGCACGGTCGCGGCCGCCAGCGCACCCTTCGGTACGGCGATACCGCGGGCAGCCTTTGCCTTCAGCAGCTGTGCGGTCCGGGCCTCGATCGCCTTCTGCTCGGCGGCCGACACGTCCCGGGTGTCCGGACCGTGGCCACCCTTGGCGGACGCACTGGCCGACGGGACGAAGCAGTCGGCTGCCTGGTCCGCGGGGAGTTTGGCGGTCGCCTGACCACCGAGTGGGCTGAAGACGAGCGCCGTACCGGCCAGCATGACCGCCAGGGCGCGGGGACGGGTGATGAAAGATCGCATGGATGCGCTCCTCCGGGTCGGGCCGCTGGGCGGGCGGCCGGTTGCCCGGCATCCTCCGCAACAACTTCCCGTCTCCGGAAGCGATCACCGCCAAATTCCCCGCGGTCTAGGGAAAACCTTCGGTGCTCGCAGGGGAGCGCAGGCTTCCGTAGCGTTCCATCCTTTGCCAGCGGAGGCGGGAGCCGGCGAGGGCGGTGAACACCGACTGGATGACGACCAGGTACATGAGCTGCCGATAGACGAACTGCTGCAGCGGCAGCGTCCACAGCGGTCCAGCCCGCTCACTATCCAGGTGGAACGCATAGCGACCCATGGCGAACTGCAAGGCCAGGAAGCCCAGCCAGACCAGCCCCACCCGGAGCGGATCGAGGAAGAGCAGGCCATAGAGGGCGAACACGTCGACCACCGGCGCCAGGAGCGGCAGCAGCACCTGGAACATCAGGAGGTAGCTCAGACCGCGTCGGCCGAGCTTGCCGGCCTGACCGCGCTGCACCAACGCACCACGGTGCTTCCACATCGCCTGCAACGTGCCGTAGCACCAGCGGTACCGCTGCCGCCACAGCGCACCCAGCGACGCCGGCGCCTCGGTCCACGCGACCGCACGCTCCTCGTAGACGACCCGCCACCCGTCCCGGCACAGAGCCATCGTCAGGTCGGTGTCCTCCGCCAGTGTCACGTCACTGAGCCCGCCGATCCGTTCCAGCGCCGTACGACGGAAGCCGCCGACCGCACCGGGCACGGTCGGCATGCACTCGGCCAGGTCGAACAGCCGCCGGTCCAGGTTGAAGCCGACCACGTACTCGATGTGCTGCCAGCGACCCAGCAGCCCTCGCCGGTTGCCGACCTTCGCATTACCCGACACGGCTCCGACGGATGGGTCGGCGAAGGGCTGGATCAGCATCCGGACCGCGTCCGGCTCGAACACCGTGTCGCCGTCGACCATGACGATCAGGTCGAAGTGTGCAGCCTGCAGCCCGGTGTTGAGGGCGACCGGCTTCCCCGCGTTCCGCTGCCGGATCACGCGGACGCCCGGGATACGCAGTGCCTCGACGATGTCCGCCGTACCGTCGGTCGAACCGTCGTCGACCACGATCACCTCGATCGGGTGGTCCGACGCGACCAGTGACCGGATGGCCGCTTCGATCCCGGCGCTCTCGTTGTACGCCGGGACGATCACGCTGACGGGCTCGGTCACCGGGTCACCCCACGACCAGTCCCGCTGCCGGGCGTGCCGCCGCGCCGCGACCACGGTGGTGATCGCGCGGAGCACGCTCAGCGCGCCGGCGGCGTACAGGAACCACGTCAGCAGGGTCAGGACGCCGTCACTGATCCGCAGCGCCCCAATGGCTGCCAGGCCACGCCCACGCTCGATCAGGCTGGCCTTGTGCACGGGCTGCGGCAGCCCCACCGAGTCGCTCACGGTCGCGAACTTGAACCCACGCGACTTCAGCGTCGGGATCAGCTTGGCCAGCGCGGCGACGGTCTCACTCCGGTCGCCACCCGCGTCGTGCATCAGGAGCACCTGCCCCGCGGTCCCGCGCGGCATCGAGTTGGCGATCACCTTGGTGGTCCCCGGTCGCCGCCAGTCCTCGCTGTCCTGTGTGCTCAGCACGGTCAGGTAGCCGGCCTGGCGAGCCGCCTCGATCGAGGTCCAGTCGGCGTTGGTCAGCGCGTTCGCCTCGGACGAGTACGGCGGTCGCAGCAGCGGCGTACTCATCCCGGTCGCGCCGGCCAGGATCAGCTGGCTCTGCCGCAGCTCGAGCGATCGGCGCCAGCCGGCCGCCGTACCCAGGTTCGCGTGGGTGAACGTGTGCACGCCGATTTGGTGGCCTTCGGCAACAATCCGCCGGGCGATCTCCGGGTGGGCGGCGACCTCGGTGCCGACGACGAAGAACGTCGCATGGACCTTCTGGGCCTTGAGCAGATCGAGCACCTTCGGGGTCCAGACCGGATCCGGGCCGTCGTCGAAGGTCAGCGCGATGGTCCGCGCGGCGGGCCGGACCGAGCGGATGTCGGCAGGCCGCGCGTCGATCACCGGACCGCCGTCGACGACCTTCCGCGGTACGGCGCCGGCCGGCCCGCCGGCCGTGACCGCGCCGTCGGGCTCGGTGCCGAACATGTGATGCGTGTAGCCGTGCAGAACCAGCATGCTCGACAGACAGACGAGCAGCACAGTCAGCACGACCCAGTGGGTGCGCAGCGGGACGGGTTTCGCGCGTCGCGCGACCGGACGACTCACGGCCTGGACGGCGACTTGGTCCGACCAGGCGGCACGGTCGGCTTGTTGCTGGCGTGTGCGGTAGTGGGTTTACCCGGTGGGGTGGTGGGTGATCCGGTCACCGGAGTGGTCGGCGCGATCGTCGGGGTGGGTACGACGGTGGGCGTGCTGCTCGGGACCGGCGTACTACTCGAAGTGGGTGTGCTCGTCGGCTCGGTTGCGCGGTCCGGCGTCACGGCCGACTCGCTCGGACGCTCGGACTGCACGGCGGCCGGCCCAGGCGGCACCAGCGGCTTCTCGACCGCCGGCTTCCCGGCCTCCGGCAACGGAACGAGCGGAGTGTCCAGACTCGGTCCACCGAGCAGACTGCTGACCAGCAGGATCAGGTACCCCACAACAGGTACGGCGAGCAACGCACCGCCGCGCCGGATGGCTCGATGGCGACGCCCGGTCGAGTCCAAGAAAACCGGCCGCCGGACGGAGGGCGACTTCACAAGCGCGAGATCTTACTAGCCTCACCGGTACTCCAAAACCCGCCCCACTGCGTCAAACGCTTGCATCACAAGGATTTTCGTCGCGCGCGATCGCGAGACAACACCTCAGCGTTACACCGCTTGCAGCAAGTGACATGACCAGCCGGTAGCGATTCCTTCGCCGTCCGCCCGCGTGTCAGCATGCACGCGCCCGGCCGTCCCGCCGCGCCGCCCCGTCCGCCCCGGAAGCGCACCTCACCGCGAGTCCCGGGCTCACCCGAAGGAGCTTGCCCGGCATGTCCCGCTCCCGCCGCGCCCTGACGGCCATGTCCCTCGCCGTCGCCCTCGTCGCTCCCAACCTCCCGCTTCAGGCCGCTGCCCGGCCTGCTCACTCGGCGGCGGCTGCGCAGGCCGCCGAGCTGCAGGGCTGGCGCAGCCAGATCGGGCAGCCCGATCCGGAGCTCAACGCCGTCCTGCCTGCCGGGGTGCCTCGCGGCGAGCAGACTCCGACGCCGGTCAAGCGCGACGCACGACGGGTGAAGGAGCTCGCCGGACAGCGCACGCCGACCAGCAAGACGTTCGAGTTGGCGGACGGCCGGCGCGAGGTAGAGCTGTCCTCCGAGCCGGTTCACTTCCGGGCGCCGGACGGCAGCCTGCAGCCGATCGACACCACCGTCCGAACGAGCAAGGCGACCGGCTTCAGCCTGGCCAACGAGACGAACAGCTTCCGCAGCTACTTCGGCAACCGGCCTGATCAGCTGGTCAGGTTCGAGTTGGACGGTCGCACCGTGACTCTCGGCACGCCGAGCACGAAGGTGCTGACCCCGGCAAGCTCCGGTGACACGGTCACCTATCCCGACGTCTTCGGCGACGCCGATCTGGTGTACGAGGTCGGCCCGGATCAGCTGAAGGAGAGCATCGTCCTGGAGTCGGCGCCGGCCGATCCGACGTACCACTTCACGCTGAAGCTGGCAGGGGTGAAGGCCGAGCAGCAGCCGGACGGCTCGATCGCCTTCTACCGACAGAGCGGGGTCGGACGACCGCTGTTCACGATGCCGCGGCCGTTCATGACGGACGCGCGCGACGACGCGTCGTCGCCGTACGGCAAGGCCTTCAGTGACCAGGTGACTCAGACGGTCACGCAGCACGGGGCGAACATCGACATCACCGTGCGGGCCGACGTTGCCTGGCTGAACAGCCCGGACCGCCAGTACCCGGTGGTGATCGACCCCACGATCGCGGTGGAACCGGCGCCGGATCAGGCGCAGGACGCGATGGTGGATTCCAGCCTGCCGGCGAACAACTACGGAGGCATCAGCGGCCTGCAGGTCGGGACGACCACGACGGGCAAGCGCCGGAGCCTGCTGAAATTCGACATCTCGAGCGTGCCTGCCGGGACGACGGTCGATTCGGCGCAGCTCAAGCTGTACTTCGACCAGACGTTCCAGACCAACGCGAACGCCGTCCAGTTGGAGGCGCGTCTGGGGGCCTCGGCCTGGACCGAGTCGACGGTCAACTGGAACTCCTCGGTCAACACCACCCTGGGCAGCCTCGGTTACAACATGTCGTACGTCGACGACAGCTACACCGGCAAGACGTCGATGGTCGGAGCCTGGCTCGCCGGTACGTCGGCAGCGGCGGACGGAGGCGGCTACAAGTACCAGAACGACGCCGCGACGGGTTCGTCGTTCACCTGGATGCCGGACGTCACCGAGACGGGGTACTACGACGTCTACGCGGGATACCTCCAGGGATCCGACCGCGCGACGAACACGCCGTACAGCGTTCTGCACGGCGGGGGTACGTCGAACTACACGGTCGACCAGACCCAAGGCAGCGGAAACGTCCTGAAGGCCCTCGGATCGCTGCCGTTCAACCTGGGTGGTGGCTACCGGATCACGATGGGCGACGTCGCGGGCAAGGTCACGACCGCCGACACGATGCGGCTCATCAAGCGTGCCTACGACACGAAGGACGCCGGCGAGAGCAGCGTCTGGCACACGTTCAGCGTGCGCAACATGGTGCAGTACTGGCTCGACGGTTCGCCGAACAACGGCATCGTGGTCAAGGCAACGGACGAGACCCTCGGGCGAGGCGGACCGGTCTACCAGGCGAGCGAGTACGCCTACAACGGCTCGGACGTCCACCGGCATGCCAACCGGCCCAAGCTGGTCATCACCTACGGCCGCCCCGGCGTCAGCCTCAGTACGCCGACCACGATCGCCGCGACCGGCGCCACGCTGAACTGGAGCGCGTACGCCGACCCGAGCACCAGCACCGCCGACGACATCGTCGAGTACCAGGTGCACCGCAGCATCTTCCAGAACTTCACCCCGACCCCGGACACGCTGGTCTCGCCGGTACCCACCGGCACGACGACGTACGTGGACACGAGTGCTGAGCCGACTCCGGCCGACGACACCTCCGACGAAGGCGACGGCTACTACTACATGGTCGCCGTCAAGACGAAGGACGGAGGTCTGACCCCGTCGGCGACGCAACTTGCCCGCCTGCCGAAGGCAGGTCAGGTGGTGAAGTACTTCCAGGCGTCGGCCGACTCGACACTGTCGAGCGTTCAGTCCGCGACGAATCTCGACAAGATCGAGGGCGAGCCCTGGCTCGAGGTCGGTAACAACTCGACCTATGGCAAGACGCGGGCCGTCGTGAACTTCGGCACCGTCACCGCCGGCATTCCGGCAGGTTCCACGATTCTCGATGCCAAGTTCGGGCTCTGGAAGGCTCACTACGAAGGCACCGCGGCCCAGCTCAACGCGCACGCGTTGAGCAAGACCTTCGTCGAGGCGTCGACCACGTGGCTGAAGGCGAACTCGACGACGCCGTGGACAACGGCGGGCGGCGACTTCGGCTCGATGCTGGACTACGTGCCGGCCGCGAACATGAAACCGGATCCGACCTGGCACTGGTGGCAGGCGAAGACCGCCGTACAGAACTGGGTGAACACGGCCGGAAGTGAGCACGGTTTCCTGGTCAAGCAGGCCACCGAGACCAGCACCGGTCATGCGCTGTTCCTCAGCGCCGAAGCGGCCGAGCCGCTGCTCCGTCCGATCCTGAAGGTCACCTACCTGACGAAGACGCCGGAGTCCGCGTATCACGCGCCGAAGACGCCTCAGCGGCAGTCGCCTGCCGCGCAGTACCCGGTCGACGTGACGATCACGAACACGCAGGCGTTCGCCCTGAAGTCGTCGGACTACGCGTTGTCGTACCACTGGACGCTGCCCGACGGTACCGAGGTGACGTCGGCGGCGAACCGTCTCGACACGGCCCTGCCCGCCGATCTGGCTCCAGGGGCAGCGGTCAAGGTGACGGCTCAGGTGAAGAGCCCGACGGCAGCCGATCCCAGCAACAAGCGCGAAGACTTCGTCCTGCAATGGGATCTTCGCCACAAGACGACGGGCGCCTGGCTGTCCAAGACCACCGGGGGCGTGGGAGCACTGAACCAGAACGCCGCCGTCGAGGACCCGACCTCGGACCAGCTGGGACTGGAGAAGTTCTACCAGTACGCCGGAAAGAACACCGGCGCGGGCTCTTCGGCCATGGTGAACCTGGCCACCGGGAACGTTGCCTTCAGCTACAACGCGTTGTCGAACCCCAGCCGGGGCGCGTCCACGTTCGTGCGGATGACCTACAACAGCCTGGACACCTCGGCCTCCTCGATGGGCTACGGATGGTCGCTGTCGACGTCGACGCTGAACCGTTTGGGCTCGGCACTGGACTTCCATCCGCGTGGGCAGAAGTGGCCGACCGAGATCACGCTCACCGACGGGGACGGCACGAGCCACACGTTCGCGCTGAACAAGCACGGCACGACCGACGAGACCAAGTGGGACTACGACCACCCCAAGGGCGTGCACCTGTACCTGCAGAAGGTCGCTGACCCGCCGGACAACAAGACCTCCGTCAACCGCGCGTGGGTGCTGACCCGGCCCGACCGTACCCAGTTCTTCTTCGACGACCAGGGCTTCCAGTCGGTCATCCGGGACAAGAACGGCAACGAGACGCTGTTCACCTACGAGGAGCGCAAGAGCGCGAACAAGCCGGTCAAGTTCCTGGACTACATCACCGATGCGGCCGGCCGCCGTACGCTCACGCTCGACTACTTCGAGAAGGGTCAGGCGTACAGCTACATCAACGACGCCGGCGTGAAGACGGCGGCGACGAACCTGACGAACCCGAAGATCATCGACCAGGTCGAGTCGATCACGGACATCTCGGGCCGGAAGGTGACGTTCACGTACACCGACAAGGGCCTGATGGCCGAGCTCGTGGACGGCGCGGGGACGAGCCTGGCGAAGACGTTCAAGTTCGTCTACGACGCCACCAACACCAACAAGAACACCAAGCTGGTCCGGATCACCGATCCGCGGGGCAAGTCGACGAACCTGTCGTACTTCGCCGCGACGACGGATCCGAAGGACAAGTGGAAGCTCGAGAAGCTGACGGACCGGCTCGGCAAGACGACGACATTCGGCTACGTGCCGGTGACCGTCCCCGGTGCCACGGTGGAGACGACGGTCACCGACGCCACGCCGCGCGCGACCAAGTACCTCACCGACAGCTTCGGCCGGCCGGTCCAGACGACCAACGCGAAGAACGAGGTCACCAAGCTCAGCTGGGACGACGACCACAACGTCACCCAGCTCGAGGAGCCCAACGGCGCCAGGAGCACCTGGTCCTACGATCCGAAGACGGGCTTTCCGCTGACGATCAAGGACGCCGAGGCCAACGCCAACGGGACGCCCGCGACGGTGCTGAGCTACAACGTCGGCGGCAACGGCTTCTACGGTGAGCTGATCCGGAAGACCAGCCCGGAGGGGCGGGTCTGGACGTTCGGCTACGACCCGCTGGGCAACCTGATGTCGGTCACCGACCCCAAGGGCAACGCCACCGCGACCGCCGACGACTACACGACCAAGTACACCTACGACGCGCTCGGCCAGCTGAAGACCTCGACCGACGCGAACAACCACACCACCACGTACTCGCTGTACGACGACACCGGGTACCCGAAGCGGATCACCGACGCGCTGACGAAGTCGACGGACTTCGGGTACGACCTCCGGGGCAACGTGCTGGCGGTCACCGACGCCAAGCTCAAGACGAGCAGCTACACGTACGACGTCTTCGGCCGCCCGATGACCACGAAGGTGCCGAAGGACGAGGCCGCGAACCTCTACATCAACACGCCGGCGCCGGTGTACGACGCCAACGACAACGTCACGCAGGCCACCGCCCCGAACGGCGCGGCCTCGACCAACGCCTACGACGACGCCGACCAGCTGATCTCCTCGAAGGCGCCCAAGGATCTCGCGACCGGACCGGAGCGGGAGACGAAGTACGAGTACGACGTGGTCGGCAACCTGCTGAAGCAGACCGAGCCGAAGGGCGTCCTGACGCCGGAGACGACGGACTTCGTCACCACGTACACGTACGACCCGATCTACCAGTTGCTGTCGGTCGACAACGCGCAGGACGACACGATCAGCTACGAGTACGACAACGTCGGCAACGTCGTGACGGTCGTCGATCCGCGGAAGTCGAAGACCACCGACCCGGCCGACTTCACCACCAAGACGACGTACGACAAGGCGCACCGGCCCAAGACGTCCACGGACGCCGCGGGCAAGAGCACGTCCCAGGAGTACGACCGCGACGGCAACGTGATCAGCTCGACGGATGCCGATGGCAACAAGACGCTGATCACGCTGGACGAGCGGGGCAAGACCGTCCAGGTCAAGGTCCCGCACAGCAAGGACGCCGGCGGCGCGGTGACGTACCGCACCACGCAGGTGGAGTACGACCAGGTCGGCAACCAGACGAAGGTGACCAGCCCGCGCGGTGTCGAGACCACCGACGACCCGGACGACTTCGCCCAGGTCACGGTGTACGACGCCCTGAACCGGCCGGCCGAGCAGATCGCGCCGTACGACGAGGACGACGCGCGCTACAACACGCCGGACAAGACCGTCATGACCTACGACGAGGTCGGCAACGTGACGAAGGTCAGCGCACCGGCGTCCGAAGGCCAGACGACGCGCAACGACACGTCGTACACGTACTTCGACAACGGCTGGGTCAAGTCCAGCACCGACCCGTGGGAGATCGCGGCGACCTACGGCTACAACGATCTGGGTCAGCAGACCGCGCGGACGCTGACCAGCGCGGGTGGCTCGTCGTCGCGCACGATGACGTGGGACTTCTTCCCCGACGGCAAGCTCAAGTCGCGCAGTGACGACGGCGTACCGGTCGGCTTGCACGTCTCGCTCGTGGACAACTCGGACACCGGCGATGTCGAGGCCACCGGGACGTGGGCGACCGCCACGACGGGCACCGGGTTCCAAGGGACGAACTACCGGACCCACGCCGCGGCGACCGGAAGCACGGACAAGCACACCTGGAAACTCAACGTCCCGGCCGACGGCAAGTACACCGTCTACGTCCGGTACCCGTCCGTCGCGGGTGCCTCGACGGCAGCGCCGTACGCGGTGAGCACCGGATCGACACCGGTGGCGAAGCCGGTCAACCAGACCACCGGCGCCGGCACCTGGGTCAGTCTCGGGGAGTTCACCTTCGCGGAAGCGACCACGGGCTCGGTCACGCTGGCTCCGGCCACCACCGGGACTGTCGTCGCCGACGCGGTCAAGGTCGTGCGCGACAACACGGGTGAGGCGGACACCGAGAAGAAGGACTTCACCTACGCGTACGACGCGAACGGCAACCTGCTGCAGATCACCGACACCCAGCCGGCCGCCAAGGTCAGCGACTACGCCGTCACGTACAACGGCCTGAACCAGGTGGCCAAGGTCGAGGAGAAGAAGGGCAGCACCCTCCTCAAGACGACCACCTACACGTACAACGAGAACGGCGCGCCGGTGACGCGCACCTTCGACGACGTCACCGACAAGAACGACCAGTACTCGTCGTACAGCTACGACGTCCGCGATCTGGTCGAGCAGGTCAAGAACGCCAAGACGGCGTCGGATCCGGCGCCGAAGATCGCGTCGTACACCTACACCGCCCGCGGCCAGACCGACGTCGAGACGAAGGCGAACGGCAACACGGTCGACAGCGAGTACTACCTCGACGGACTGGTCTCGTCGCAGATCGAGAAGAAGTCCAACGGCACGCTGGTCTCCCAGCACGCGATGGAGTACTCGCCCAACGGTCACCGGACCAAGGACACCGCCAAGGTCCAGAACGCCGACAACCACTCGGCCTACCTCGAGAACGTCTACGCCTACACGTTCGACCCACTCGACCGGGTCGCGAAGGTGGAGAAGAAGGACGCGAGCGGGTCGACGGTGCTGTCGACGGAGTCGTACACCCATGATGCGGCCAGCAACGTGGTCGCCCAGACGGTCAAGGGCGCGTCGACGACCTACTCGTACGACCGCAACCGGCTGCTGACCGCGACAACGGATGGCTCGACGGCGTCGTACACGTACGATCCGTTCGGTCGGCTGTCGCAAGTGTCGGCCGGCGGCAAGGTGATCGAGCGCAACACGTACGACGGCTACGACCGCATCATCAAGCACCGCCAGCTGCAGGACGACGGCTCGACGAAGACGACCGAGACCAGCTTCGACGCACTCGACCGGACCAGTTCGAAGGTCGAGGGCGCGAAGACCACGGAGTACAACTACCTCGGTCTGTCGGGCGAGGTGCTCTCCGAGGAGGTGGCCGGCCAGGTCACGGCGTCGTACCAGTACTCACCGTGGGGCTCGCGGCTGTCGCAGGTGAAGTTCAAGACCGACGGCAGCTCGGAGGACTCGTACTACGGCTACAACCCGCACAGCGACGTCGAGACTCTCACGTCAGAAGCCGGCGACACCCGCTCGACCTACGGCTACACGGCGTACGGCAAGAACGACGACGACCGCTTCACCGGCGTCGACAAGCCCGAAGCCCAGAACCCCGGCAAAGAGCCCTACAACGTCTACCGCTTCAACGCCAAACGCTGGGACCAGTCCTCGTCCTCCTACGACATGGGCTTCCGCAACTACTCGCCCGGCCTGAATCGCTTCCTCACCCGCGACACCTACACCGGCGCCCTGGCCGACCTCGACCTGGGCCTCGACCCCTGGACCAGCAACCGCTACGCCTTCGCCGGCGGCAACCCTGTCACCGGCGTGGAGGTGGACGGTCACTACGCCATCGACGACAACGGCGACCGGGTCGACCCGGTGTCCCAATCTCCCCTCCGCCCGCCGACGGTGACCAACGCCAAGTTGCAGGACCTCCTGGACTCCACTTACATACGGGAGCAGGCGGTCTCCGGGAGGGGTGATGGGAAGACTGCCGCGGCGCTGCGCTACGAGTTGGCGACCGGAAACAGGGTCAACAAGAAATTGCATCATCAAAAGGCGATCTCGCTCGCCGCAGGATACGCCGAACTGCTTCGGGCGAATGATCAGTTGAAATTCAATAAAGGTAGGGCCCTGTTGACCGCGCGGGAGGAGGCGATCGCTCATGGCGAGTTCAAGGAACTGTGGGACGTGCTGCAGCTGAAAGACCAGGGGGGAACGATCGACGCCGATCTCGACCAGGGAAACAAGCGGGCAGTGTTCAAGAGCACCCTGGAGGGCATCGCGGCGAACCAGGCAGTAGCAAGGCACACTGGTTCCGAGTTCGATGAAATCCATCCGAAGTCCTATACGAGGACGCTGCGGGTGCGCGGACCGTTGTCGATGTTCGGAAGAACACTCGGGGTGGCTGGTTTCGTCCTTGATGTTCCGATGTACGTGGAAGCCTTTCGAGCGTACAATGGTCAGCCGAATCAATTGGATGAGATGTTGTTCCCCGGTGCGAACTCTTGCTTGTTCCACTGTCAAGCGCCAGTGTCGTAGGAGAAGGCAATCATTACCGAGGTGACTTGTTCCACATACCCGGCTTATCTGACGGACGCGTTTCCGGAATGGCGCGATCAGATCGCATCGGATCTTCGCGCCTCGGCCTTCGGCGCCGACTGGCTGCTGGCTCACTCGTTGACCCGGGATGTTCTCCTGGGTGGTGTGCTGAGGCAGGCGACGGACCGCGCGGACGACGATCTGCTGCAGCGGTGGTACGAGGCGGTCGAGGTGCTGCTCGCGAGCCCGGATGGTGATCTCGAGGAAGCGATCCTCCATGAGATACCGAGGAATGCTGTGCGGAGCAGGATGCTCGCACTGCAGAGCCAGGCAAGATCAGGTCCGCTCCTGGCGAAGGCGATCGGGGATCATCTCGGCAACACCACGTGGCGACACAAGTCGGACTGGCTGGATGAACCGAGCCGCGAGGTGGCACACCAGCCCTCCGCGGATGTGTACCTGTTCCGGAACGAGCTGGTCTTTCACGGCAGGCGATTCTCCGATGGAAGCTCCAGTTACGTCATCACCGAGCCATTCGCAAGATTGCCTGCGAGCAGCGAGCCCGCGGCGGTCGGCGCAGTTTTGGCTGGAGTCTTGTCTCGCCTGGACGAGCAGTCGTCCGAAGTCCAGGACCAGTTGACTGAGTTCTTGGACTTCGTCGGTGGGGTGGATTGGCGGACGCTCTACACGCAATCGGTGGTTGTCCGTGTTGAATTCGCTTCCCCTGGTAGCGAGGCCACGCTGTGGTCGATCCGGGGGGACCAGCGCGGTGACCAGTTCGCGACCGAGCCACTCGACTCACCGATCCAGGCCAACCGGCTGAACCCCGATCGCTTGGGGGCGTCGCTCATCGCCGCCTTGCAACGCTCCTCGACCACTGGCTGGATCAACGGCTGATGCGGTGCCTGGAGGAGCTCCAGGGGGCGACCGGCTGATCGACTGGAACGGCGCGTACAACCTGTTCACCCATTGCAACGCGGCGTACGGCGGGAAGCGCGTACCCGGGCACGCCGGGCCACTTCGACGAGCCGGAGGCCTGCTCCGACTGATGAACACTCCGCACCAAAACACCCCGCCATGCTTCGTCTGGGGACCGAGGTGGCTACTGTCGTCTGGTGCAGAAATGGCCTGGTCGTCCTTACCCCCTCGGAGCCACGTATGACGGCTCCGGGACGAACTTCGCGGTGTTTTCGGAGGTTGCTGAACGAGTAGATCTGGCGCTGATCGGTGACGACGGGTCCGAGCAGCTGGTGCAGCTGACCGAGGTGGACGGGTTCGTCTGGCACGGGTACCTGCCGGCGGTGCAGCCGGGTCAGCGGTACGGGTTCCGGGTGCACGGGCCGTACAACCCGGCCGAGGGGCATCGGTGCAACCCGTCCAAGCTGCTGCTGGACCCGTACGCGAAGGCCATCGACGGGCAGATCGACGGTGACGAGTCGCTGTTCAGCTACCGGTTCGCGAAGCCGGACGAGTTGAACACGATGGACAACCGTGAGCACACCATGCTCTCGGTGGTGACGAACCCGTTCTTCGACTGGGGCAACGACCGCCCGCCGGAGCACGCGTACCACGAGACGGTCATCTACGAGGCGCACGTGAAGGGCCTGACCAAGACCCACCCGGCGCTGCCGGAGGAGATCCGCGGCACGTACGCCGGGATCGGGCATCCGGCGATCATCGAGCACCTGAAGGAGCTCGGGGTGACCGCGATCGAGCTGATGCCGGTCCACCAGTTCGCCCAGGACGGGCACCTGCAGGAGCGGGGCCTGTCCAACTACTGGGGTTACAACACGATCGGCTTCTTCGCCCCGCACAACGCCTACTCCTCGCTGGGCGGCCGCGGCCAGCAGGTGACCGAGTTCAAGACGATGGTGCAGGCGCTGCACGAGGCCGACATCGAGGTGATCCTCGACGTCGTCTACAACCACACCGCCGAGGGGAACGAGTTCGGCCCGACGCTGTCGTTCAAGGGCATCGACAACGCGGCGTACTACCGGCTGGTGGACTCGGCCAAGTCGCACTACTACGACACCACCGGGACCGGGAACAGCCTGCTGATGCGGCACCCGCACGTGCTGCAGCTGATCATGGACTCGCTGCGTTACTGGGTCACCGAGATGCACGTGGACGGATTCCGGTTCGATCTCGCGTCGACGCTGGCCCGTCAGTTCCATGAAGTGGACCGGCTGTCGGCGTTCTTCGACCTGGTCCAGCAGGACCCGGTGGTGAGCCAGGTCAAGCTGATCGCCGAGCCGTGGGACGTCGGCGACGGCGGCTACCAGGTGGGCAACTTCCCGCCGCTGTGGACCGAGTGGAACGGCAAGTACCGCGACACCGTCCGCGACTTCTGGCGCGGCGAGAAGTACACGCTGGCCGAGTTCGGCTCGCGGCTGACCGGCTCGTCGGACCTGTACCGCGACGACAGCCGGCGCCCGCTGGCGAGCATCAACTTCATCACCGCGCACGACGGCTTCACGCTGCGCGACCTCGTCTCGTACAACGAGAAGCACAACGAGGCCAACGGCGAAGGCGGTAAGGACGGCGAGAGCCACAACCGCTCGTGGAACTGCGGCGCCGAGGGCGAGACCGACGATGCCGTCGTGATCACGTTGCGGAGCAAGCAGCAGCGCAACTTCCTGGCCACGTTGCTGATCTCGCAGGGTGTTCCGATGCTCGCCCACGGCGACGAGCTCGGCCGGACCCAGTCGGGCAACAACAACGTCTACTGCCAGGACAACGAACTCGCCTGGGTGAACTGGGACCTCACCGAGGAGCAGCAGGACCTGCTGGAGTTCACCGGTGCGCTGGTCCGGTTGCGCCACGAGCACCCGGTGTTCCGGCGCCGCCGGTTCTTCCACGGCGACACGGGGGTCGACGGGCTCGGCGACCTGGTCTGGTTCACCCCCGACGGCCAGGAGATGCAGGACGGCGACTGGAGCCGCGACGACGCCCGCGCAGTGGCCGTGTTCCTCAACGGTGACGCCATCTCGGAGCCGGACCCGCGCGGAGAGCCGGTGGTGGACGACTCGTTCCTGATCCTGCTGAACAGCAACTACGAGCCGGAGGAATTCCTGCTGCCCGCGAAGGAGTACGGCGAGGCGTGGTCCGTGGTCGTGGACACCATCAGGCCGACCGGTCGTGCCGAGGGAGGCGAGCACCTCGCGGGCAGCACCATCCGGATCGAGGCCCACGGCATGCTGGTCCTGACCCGCCCGAGGCAGGCGGCCGGATGAACTCGGTCCCGCAGGCGACGTACCGGCTGCAGTTGCATGCCGGATTCGGGTTCGACGACGCCGCGACCGTCGTCCCGTATCTGCACAGCCTCGGGATCTCCCATGCGTACCTGTCTCCGATCCTCCAGGCCGCGCCCGGTTCCACCCACGGGTACGACGTGGTGGACCACAGTCGGCTGTCCGAGCCGGCCGGGGGTCGTCCTGCGTTCGACCGGCTGGCCGCACGGCTGGTCGACCATCGGATGGGTGCGGTGTCGGACGTCGTACCGAATCACGTGGCGGTGCCGACGCCGGCTCGGCTCAACAAGGCACTGTGGTCGGTGCTGCGGGATGGGCCGGGGTCGCCGTACGCGGAGTGGTTCGACGTCGACTGGGGTTCGGGGAACCAGCCGTTGTTGATGGCGGTGCTGGGTCAGCGCATCGGCAGGGTGCTGGCGGACAACGAGTTGTCGGTCGACGGCGACGTACTGCGGTACTACGAGCACGAGTACCCGTTGCGGCCAGGGACGGCGGACCTGCCGATCGCGGAGCTGGTGACCGAGCAGTGGTACCGACTGGCGCACTGGCGGGTCGCTGACGAGGAGCTGAACTACCGTCGCTTCTTCGACGTGGACACACTCGCTGCCGTCCGGGTGGAGACGCAGGAGGTCTTCGAAGCCACGCATGCGCTGCTGCTGGAGCTCCTGCACGAGGGAAAGCTCAACGGCTTCCGCATCGACCACCCGGATGGTCTGGCCGACCCGCGTGGGTACCTGCGCCGCCTGGCCGAGCGCACCGGTGGTGCATGGGTCGTGGTGGAGAAGATCCTCGAAGGCGACGAGGAGCTCCCCCGCGACTGGCCCTGCGCCGGCACCACCGGGTACGACGCCCTACTGCGCGTCGGAGGTCTCTTCGTCGACCCGGCCGGTGCTGCACCGCTCGCAGCGCTCCACTCCGAGCTGACTGGTGAGCCGGCTGACTTCAGCCCGGTGGTGGAGGAGGCCAAGCGGGAGGTCGTGAAGCACGGGCAGTACGCCGAGGTGCACCGGCTGGTGGAGTTGCTGGCCCGCATCTGCCAGGACGACGTACGGCTGCGTGACCACACCCGTCGTGCGTTCCACGAGGTGGTCGTGGAGCTACTCGTCCACTTCGAGATCTACCGCGCGTATGTCGTACCAGGGGAGCAGCCTGGACCGGATGCTGTTCGTGCTCTGGAGCGTGCGGCCGAGAAGGCGCGGGAGAACCTGGACGAGGACCGGCAGGAGACGCTGGACGTCGTACTGCACCTGCTGCTCGGCCAGGAGACCGGTACGGCGAGCAGGATCGACGAGCACGCGCGGCACGAGCTGATCATCCGGTTCCAGCAGACGTGCGGTCCGGTGATGGCCAAGGGGGTCGAGGACACCGCGTTCTACCGGTGGTTCCGGCTCTCGTCGCTCAACGAGGTCGGTGGGGATCCGGAGCACTTCGGCGTGACTCCCGAGGAGTTCCACGCCTTCGCGGCCCGGCTGAACCAGCACTGGCCGAAGACGATGACCACGCTCTCCACCCACGACACCAAGCGATCCGAGGATGTGCGGGCACGGCTCGGTGTGCTGTCCGAGCAGCCTGCCGCCTGGTCGGAGGCGGTCCGGGAGTGGCGGCGACTGTCGGAGGACCACCGGAGTCCGTTGCTCGACGGCAGCACGGAGTACCTGCTCTGGCAGACGCTCTTCGGCACCTGGGACGACGGTCCGCTCCCTGAGGATCGTCTGCAGGCCTATCTCCTCAAGGCGATCCGCGAGGCCAAGCGCCACACCACCTGGACCGCCCAGGACGAGGAGTACGAACAGGCCGTCGTCACCTTCGCCACCGCAGTCCTCGCGGACGCAGCCGTCGTGGAGTCGGTACGACGCTTTGCCGCCAGGCAGACCGAGTTCGTCCGGGCGGCCACGCTCGGCCAGAAGCTGGTCCAGCTGACCATGCCCGGCGTACCGGATGTCTACCAGGGCACAGAGTTGGTCGACCTGTCGCTGGTGGACCCTGACAACCGGCGGCCGGTGGACTATCAGCACCGGATCGACCGTCTGCAGCGTCTCGACGACGGCGCCAAGCCGGACAACCTCGCCGACGAGAAGCTGCTCGTCACGTCCAGAGCACTCCGCATCCGCAGGCAGTACCCGGACGCCTTCACCGGCACCTACACCCCACTGCCAACCTCCAACGGCCATGCGGTCGCCTTCGCCCGCGGCGACGCAGTCATCACAGTCGCCACCCGCCTCCCGGCCGCTCTGCATCGGCTGGGCGGCTGGGGCGAGAGCACGGTGGTCCTGCCGAGTGGTGAGTGGAAGAACGTGTTGACCGGCCGCATCGTGGGTAGTGGATCAGCCCGCATCCACGAACTGCTGGAGGACCTCCCGGTGGCCCTGCTCGTAAGGAGCTGAAGCCCGTGCACACCTTCCGCGTCTGGGCACCTTCCGCGTCGTCTGTCGACGTGGTGCTCCGGGACGGCACCCTGCCCATGCGCTGGGCGGGTGACGGTTGGTGGCGCCGGGACGTGGTCGAGGCCCGGCCCGGGACGGACTACGCGTTCACCGTCGACGGGGTCGGGCCTCTGCCGGATCCACGCAGTGCCTGGCAGCCGGACGGCGTACACGGGTTCAGCAGGGTGTTCGACGAGGATCACTTCCGTTGGACGGACAGCGAGTGGACCGGTCGGGATGTGCGGGGTTCTGTGTTCTACGAGCTGCACATCGGCACGTTCACGCCGGAAGGCACGCTGGACGCGGCTGCAGGGCACTTGGACTACCTGGTGGCGCTGGGCGTCGAGGTGGTCTCACTGATGCCGGTTGCTGCGTTTCCAGGCCGGCACGGCTGGGGGTACGACGGTGTGCACCTCTACGCCGTCCATGAGCCGTACGGCGGGCCGGAAGCGTTGCAGCGGTTCGTGAATCGCTGTCACGAGGTCGGCCTGGCTGTCTGCGTCGATGTCGTCTACAACCACGTCGGACCGAGTGGGAACCGGCTGGGCGAATTCGGGCCGTACTTCACCGACCGGCACACCACACCGTGGGGACCGGCGATCAACCTCGACGACACCGGCAGCACCGAGGTGCGCCGGTGGATCTGCGACAACGCGCTGCGGTGGTTCCGGTCGTTCCACCTCGACGCTCTGCGGCTGGACGCCGTACATGCCCTGGCTGACGACAGTCCGACGCACCTGCTGGCTCAGCTGTCGTCGGAGACCGCGGAGCTGTCGAAGCAGCTCGGCCGGCCGCTCGGGCTGGTGGCCGAGTCGGACCTCAACGACCCGCGCATGGTCGAGCCGGTGGACGAGGGCGGCCGGGGCATGACCGCGCAGTGGAGCGACGACTTCCACCATGCGCTGCACACGCTGCTGACCGGTGAACGCGCCGGGTACTACGTGGACTTCGGTGAGCCCGGCGTGTTCGCCAAGACGCTGACCCAGGTGTTCCTGCACGACGGGTCGTACTCCACTTTCCGCGGCAAGGACTGGGGACGGCCGGTCGACCCGGCCCGGCACCGTGGCGGCGAGTTCCTCGCCTACACCTCGAACCACGACCAGGTCGGCAACCGCGCGCTCGGTGACCGGCCCGCGCTGACACCCGGCCAGCTCGCGATCGGGGCCGCGCTCGTGCTCACCTCGCCGTACACACCGATGTTGTTCATGGGTGAGGAGTGGGGTGCCTCCACGCCCTGGCGCTACTTCACCGACCATGACGAACCCGAGCTGGCCGAGGCTGTCCGGACCGGTCGCCGGCGGGAGTTCGCGGCGTACGGCTGGGACGCCGAGGAGATCCCGGACCCGCAGGATCCCGAGACCTGGCGCAGTTCCGTCCTCGACTGGTCCGAGCAGGACGAGCCGCCGCACCACGAGCTGCTCGCCTGGTATCGCGACCTGCTTGGGCTTCGGGCCCGGACGCCGGACCTCCGCGACGATCGGCTGGACTCGGTCGGGATCGCCTTCGACGCCGACGGCGACTGGCTTGTGGTCACCCGCGGCCGCTTCCGGATCGTCGTGAACCTGGCCGCCGGCGAGGCCGTGGTGCCGGTCGACGGGACCCCGTCGTACCAGGTGATGGCCTTCGGTACGGCGGATCCGGTCACCGACGGTGTCCGGCTGGCTGGTCACGGCGTGGCCGTCGTGGTGGTCTGAGAACGTCAAGCATTAAACGGGTTTGGTGCAGGTTTGTGGGGGAATCGAACACATCCGGCTGTTCGAATCCGTTTGTCGATGGGGATTTCCGGAATTGCTTGTGAAACAGGCCACTCGTGCCGGACTGTTGAATGCGCCAGCAGGGGACGCGGGGTTGACGGGAGGACATATATGACAGTCGGAGGCGTCGACACTTACTACGACTACGAAGAGAAGCAGTGGAAGAGCCGGAGGCTGGGTGGCGGTCCGATCCGCCGCGGCCCGGTGTGCCCGGCGCCACGAACGGCCGACCACGCACTGCACGAGCAACCGCGCGAACGGCATCCGGCCGGCCGTGAGCACCTCGGCAGGGACGAGAAGAAGACCGTCATCGGCTGACGAGTCGGTGGCAGGGCCCGCCAGACCAGGTCACCGCACATTCGCCGAGAGTCACCACAGCGGCCGTCGTGCCGGAACCCGACGGCCGCTGCGGCATGCACGTCAGCGGCTGAAGAGCGTTCGCACCTCGAGCGATGCCTGCAGCCGGTCCAGCCACGGCCGTGCCCCGAGTGCCTTGCGGAGTTCCCGCACGCCGGTCCACGCCTGCTGACTGAGCTCCGCACCACCCGGCCCGCCGGACCAGAGCGCGTGATCGACCGCCCGCGCGACGCGGGTGAGTCCTGTCTCGGTGTCCGGCAGTTCGCGCGCGGCGTGCGCCAGATCCCGGACCGTCATCCCCGCGGTCACGGCACGCCATGGGCGCGAAGCCTGTCCGCGCCTCGGCCCACGCACCGACCACCGACGCGCTGCCGGTACGACGTCTGCGGGGTCGCGGTCCTGCCCGCGGATACGGCGAACGGCAGCGTCGCCGTACTGCGGCTGACCAGCGTGGTCACTACGGCGATCGAGCTCTTCGAGCGGATCTGGCCGGACGCCGTACCGCTGGCTGGTGACGTGCTGCCCGACGACACCGATCTGTCGCTGCGTGAGCAGGAGATGCTGCGGCTGCTCGCCCTCGGCGCGACCGACGAGGTGGCCGCGGCGCAGCTCGGCATCTCGGTCCGGACGGTACGGCGGATGGTCGCGCAGATCATGAACCGGCTCGGCGCGCGCAGCCGCTTCCAGGCCGGTGTGAAGGCGGCCGACCGCGGCTGGCTGCTGGAACGGGCCAGCTGATCCGGCGGACAGGCCGGGGCCCGAGATCACGTAGTCCCCGCATCGCATAGAGTGATTGGGGTCAATACCGGATCGGAGGGACCGCCGCGATGGCCGTTGGAGACGAGCAGGTGCCGGAGAAGCCGCCGTACCCCGGGTTCGACATGAACAAGCCGAGTATCGCGCGGACCTACGACTACCTGCTCGGCGGCAAGGACAACTTCGCCGTCGATCGCGCCTTCGGGGACAAGTTCATCAAGGACCTGCCCGGCTCGCAGCAGATCGCGCACGACAACCGCGGCGCGCTGATCCGCGCGATCCGCGAACTGGTGTCGAATCGCAGGGTCCGGCAGTTCATCGACCTGGGCAGCGGGCTGCCGACGGCCGACAACGTGCACCAGGTCGCCCAGCGGTACGACCCGGACGCGAAGGTCGTGTACGTCGACAACGACCCGATCGTGCTCGCGCACGGCCGCGCACTGCTGGCCGAGAACAACAACACCACCGTGCTCCAGTCCGACCTGCGCACGCCGAAGGCGATCTACGACCACCCGGACACCCGGCGGCTGATCGACTTCGAGCAGCCGGTCGCCGTCGTCTTCAGCGCGACCCTGCACCACGTGAACGACGACGAGGACCCGGCCGGCCTGGTCAAGTTCTGGTCCGACCGCATCACGTCCGGCAGCCACATCTTCATCAGTCACTTCCGCAGCGAGAACGACCCACGCAGCCAGGAGTTGGAGCAGGTGCTGCAGGGGTCGCTGGGCCGCGGCCGGTGGCGCACCGACGAGCAGATCCTCGCGCTGTTCGGCGACGGCTTCACCGTCCTCGAGCCCGGCCTGGTCCCGGCGGTCGAGTGGCGCAACCCCGAGCCCGTCGACGACCTGACCGAATGGCAACGCCTGATCGCCGCCGTCCTCGCGGTCAAGAACTAGCCGTCCGAGTTCCAGACGAACTTGTTGGACGTGTACGTGCCTTCAGGTCCGGTGACGGTGGCCCAGACGGTCTGACCGACGGCGCCACACGGGAACTGGTCGTCGATCAGGAGATGCCCTTCGGAGCTCGTCCGCAGGGTCGCGCCGGGGTTGAAGTTGCCCTACTTCGACGTCCACGGCTTGATCTCGTAGTCCGTGTTCGGCCGCAGGTTCTCGATCCGGACCTGGACGAACGCGCAGGCCGGCGGCTGGCATTCCTTGTACTCCGCGCCCGCACCACGGGACGCGACCACACGTTTGGTCCGTTGCGGCGCGCCGACCGGAGCCGCGGTCAGGCTGGCCGGCCAGCCGGTCAGCTCCAGGCCGTCCGGCGCCCGGGTGACGGCCCGGACCACGAATGTGTAGTTCTTCCCGTTGGTCAGCCCGGACCAGGTGATCTGCTGAGCCGTCGTCGTCTTCGTCTGCGAGCCCATCGTGACGGCATAGTTCAGGAGCGTCCCGTCCTTCATGTCGGGGGTGTCCCAGGCCAGCACGAGCGTCCCGCTGACGCCGTCGGACTTCACCAGCAGCTCGCGCGGTGACTCGGCCACGGTCCACTTGAGCTCGACCCGGTTCGACCGGACCGCTGGACCGACCCCGATCCGGTTCACTGCCTGGACGGTGATGTAGTACCCGGTCGTGTCGGCCAGACCGGTGATCGTCGCCGACCGCGCCGTACCGGCGACCGTGGTGGATCCACCGGACCAGCTCAGCTTGTACGACGTGATGGCGGCACCGTTCGGCGTAGCGGCCTGCCAGGTCACGGTCGCGGAACCGTCGCCGGCCCGGGCTCTGACACCGACCGGTGCACCCGGGCGGCCTGCCTTCGCGGTCGCCTGGTTGGTGGGTGTCGACCTCGGCCGGGTCGTCTTTCGCGGCGGCGTCGTCCGCGTCTTCCCAGGCGTCCTCCTGTCACCGCCGGGCGGAGTGGTCGTGCGGTCCGGCGGCTCCGGTGTCTCCGTCTTGACGGGCGGCGGCGGTGTCTTGACCGGCGATGGAGTCTTGGCGGGCGGCGGGGTCCTGGTGGGAGTCTGGATCGGCTTGGCCGGCTTCTCGCGGTTGTCCTGCCCGTCGGTGCTGAGTTCCACGGTCTCCGCGTTCCCCTCGCGGTCGACCACGACGCCCCGGTCGCCCTTCGAACTCTCGACGTACACCCGGGAGTCGTCACCGCGGAACAGGTTCGGCTCGCGCTTCTCCTCGTCGTCCCGCTGCCGGCTCGCGACCTTCTGGTGTGAGGTCTCCTTGCCGTCGCGGCCCAGGGGCACCAGATCCGCGTTCTTCCGGTCCAGCAGCGCGAGGCCCTGACCGGAGGAGGCGACCTTGTCGTACGTGCCGGGCCTGATCGGCCTGGTGATCGGCGCGGCCGGCTGGGTACCGACGTCGACCAGGTGGACGACGCCCTTGCCGGGGTCGACGATCGCCACCCGGCCGTCGAGATCGTTGCCCGCGACAAGGGCATTGTCCGGTACGTCGACCTCGCCCAGCCCGGTGCGTTCGCCGAACCCGTCATCGGACAGCGCATGGACGTCGCGGGCGGTCAGGTCGACGAAGACCGCCTTGGTGCCGATCACGGTCAGTGCGCCCTTGTGGCCCTTCGGCGCCGAGACTGGGCAGGACATCCGGGTGGCCGCGAGCGGCAGTTGGCACAGGTCGCCCTGGACGCGACCGGCCCGCTTGCGTGCGGCACCAGCGCGTCGAGCGGAATCTCGGCCATCAAGGGCATTTTGTCATCCGCCCAGGTAACGGTCCTTGGTGAGGAAGGCCAGCTGGGCCGTCTTGGTGGTGTTGTCGGGGTAGGTGATCTTGGCTTCGGAACCGAGGACGAAGCCGGTGCGGTGGAAGCGGTCGATGGCTCGGTCGTTGCGGATGTCGGGGTCGACGACGACGCGGGGGTGGCCGAGGTGGACGAAGAAGAACTGTCCGAGGACCCTGAGCAGGTTGCCGGTGAAGTTCGGGCGTGGGTCGCCGGGGGCGACCAGGAAGTGCAGGCCGATGTCGCCGGCCTGGATGTCGTACGCCGCTCCGACCGGATCCGCCTGCGGATCGTAGGTCTGCAGCAGCGCCGTCGGTACGTCGTCCAGATAGACCAGGTACACGTGATGCGTCGGCACCGAGTCGAGGAACCGGTAGATCCCGGCGATCTCGTCCCGGGACAAATGGCCCATCCCCCAGAACCCGGCCCGCTCGGCCGTCACCCAGCCGTGGATGAGGTCCAGGTCGCGGTCGGGATCGGCCTCGACGATCCGCACCGCGCCGAACCCGTCGACCACGTGCTCGAAGGAGCTCTCGACCCGAGTGAGTTCACCGTGGACCGGGGCCAGCGTGCCACGGAGCCACAGCGGAAGCTGGTCGTGGTGATGCGGATCCCCGAGTACCCCGGACGCCCCCAACGGAACCACCCACCCGCTGGCCGAGCGGTCCGCGAGGTCGAAGGCGTAACGCGCCGCCGAACCGCGGATGCACACGTCGGTGAGACCGGGCAGGCTCGACGTCGACATCACGCAGTGGTGATCGCCGGACAGTCCGAGGTCGATCGGCTCCTCGCCCGGCGCGAACAGCGGACCACGCAACATGTGCAGCGGCGACAACTGATGGGTCTCACCCCACGGCGGCCGGGGCTTGCGCGCGGCAACCTCCTCGAGGGCCTCACGCGCCAGCCAACTCACGTTGACCTCGGGAAGCAGGTCGGTGCCGAGCAGATTCTCCAGTGCGTACGACACATGCGTCAGCGGGTCGATCCAGGGCTGGAACACCTCCGGACAGCCGGCATCACCTTCCAGTACGGCGAAGCGGTCGGCCAACCGTGACACGAGCGCCTTGCGGACCGCGGCGAACGAGGACGCGGTGGTGCTCGACGCGTCCATCCGCCGGTCCCACTCGAGCAGTTCGGTGCGCAGGGCAACAGCTTCCGGCGAGAGATCCGCCAAGCCGGCAAGCACGTCGAGCAGACTGCCCGCCGAGCCCAGATAGGTGTCGGAGTGGATCGACGGCATCTCGTCCACCGACCAGGTCGGCTGCGAGCCCAGCAGCTCCCGGATCCGCCGGGATCGATGCGGCGCGGCGAACTCGACACCCATCGGCGCGGCCAGCTCACGCGCGTTCGCCATCACCGCCGGGCCGTCGACAGTTGCCCGAGGCATCGGCTCGTACCAGCCCTGCCACTGATGATCCGCGTCCCATGCCGGTACGACGCGCAGCCGGTTGGACTCGTGACGCGTCGGGACGAGGCCGGCGGTCCGGTGCAACAGGCCACCGGACGTGTCAGCCGCCAGCACCACGTTGACCGGCTCCACCCACGTCTCCAGCGCAGCGTCGACGTCACCGACAGTGGTTGCCCGCAGCAACTTCGGCAGCACTTCGAAGCCCAGCCGTCCCGTCACCCGCGGCGGGTACCGCAGACTGACGGTCTGCTCGGCGTTGTCGATGATCACCGGACCGCGTTCGGTCTCGATCACCTCGATCTCGATCGGATCCGCACCGGCCACCTCGATGACCTCGATGTGTCTCGAGGCCGGCTTCCAGCCATCCGGGCCGAGCGCCTCGACCGACGACCCGGTCCGCCGGAGTTGTTCGGCGTACAGGTCCTGGTAGTCCGACATCGCGTTGGTGATCGCCCAGGCGACCGTGCCGGTGTGGCCGAAGTGGGCGATCCCCGGGATCCCCGGTACGGCGAGGCCGAGGACGTCGTACTCGGGGCAGGACAACCGGATCTGCTGGTAGACGCCCGGGCTCTCGATGAAGCGGTGCGGGTCGCCCGCGATGATCGCCTGGCCCGAGCTGGTCAGGGAGCCGGGGATCAGCCAGCCGTTGCTCCCCGCGGTCCGCGGGCCCTCCGACGAGAACAGCTCGATGGCCTCCTCGCCCAGATGACGGGCGACGTGCGTCCGCCACAGCTTGCTCGGGAAGCCGGCGAACAGGATGTGGACCGCGAGCCAGATCCCGAGCGGTGCCCACGGCTCCCATTTCTGGGTGGTCAGCCCGGTCTGGGCGAACTCGGGCGCCCGGGCCGCTCCGACCGGCATCGCGTGGTTGACGCCCTCGACGTACGCCGTGTTCCACTCGCGCAGCTCGTCGTCGAGCGCCTCGAAGCAGCGTTGTGCGGTGTCGGCGAGCCGTGCCTGCCGTGCGAACACGTCCCACGGCGCGGCCTCCGCACCGAGGAAGGCCGCACTCGTCCCGAGGAACCGGCGGCGCTCGAGCTCCAGTTGCCAGGCGCGGTCCTGAGCCGCGTTGAGGCCCTGCAGGTACACCAGCGCCAACGGGTCTCCCGCTTGCAGCTGCGGTACGCCGTACGCGTCCCGGAAGACCCGAGCATTCACTGCAGTCCTCGCTTCAGTTAGGTTAGGCTGGGCTAACTTACAAGGCAGCTACCTTCGGCCGCAACGGCCATTCTCGCTGGAGGAAAGTCGTGGGGCATGGCTGGGAACACGTGGTGCTCAAGTTGTTCCGCGGGAAGGACTTCACCTTCACCGTGACGGGTGCCGAACAGGTCACGGAGCGCTACCGCCGGGTGCACTTCACCGACGGCGGACTGCTCGAGGCGATCGGCGTCCACCCGACGATGTGGGTGCGGCTGTGGTTCGACAACGCCGGCAAGCCGCATCAGCGGGCGTACACGCTGGTCGATCCGGATGCCGCGGCGGGCACCTTCAGCCTGGAGTTCGCGCTGCACGACGGGTGCGCGAGCGACTGGTCCCGCAAGGCCGAGCCTGGCGACACGATCGAGGCGACTGTGCAGGGGACCGGGTTCGAGGTGCCGGACCCGCTGCCGGAGCGGATGCTGGTGATCGGCGATCCGGCCTCGCTGCCGGCGATCAACTCGCTGCTCGCGGTCGCGCCGAAGCTGCCCGCGACGATCTGGTTCGAGACCACCCACGATGTCGATCACGAACTGCCGTTCCGGATCAACCCGGAGCACCACGAACTGCGGACCGTTCCACGCCCGGACATGGTCGAGGGCGTGAAGGCGGACCTGCCGAAATTCATCGGGGACCCGGCCGACGCGTTCGTGTGGATCGCCTGCGACACGGCCACCACCCGCGCGCTTACGTCGTACGTCCTGAAGGACCTGTCGATCCCGAAGCACCGGGTTAAGGCGCTCGGTTATTGGCGCGCGGCCTGAGCGGTCCGGCAGTAGCCTGGCGCGCGTGATCAGACCCCTCGACCTCAGCGACCGAGCCCTGGCCGAACGGCTGCTGGAGATCCAGCACCACGCGTACGCCGTCGAGGCCGAACTGATCGGCTTCGACGGCATCCCGCCGCTCCAGGAGGACCTCGACGGCCTGATGTCGTCCACCGAACACTGGCTCGGCCGGTACGACGGTGACGTCCTGGTCGGCGCGGTCGCCTACGAGTTCCCCGACGACGACACGGTCGACATCTCCCGCCTGATCGTCGACCCCGCCCACGCCCGCCGCGGCCACGGCCGCGCGCTGCTGGACCACCTCGACCACCTCGAACCGCGGCGGACCAGCCTGGTCTCCACCGGCACGGCGAACACCCCGGCGGTCACCCTCTACAAGTCCCGCGGCTACCACGAGACCACTCGGATCGAGATCGCGCCGGGGGTCACCGTCACGCAGTTCAGCCGGCCAGGCTGACTGCGGCCCAGCTGACCGCCGGGAGGGTGACGGTCAGCTTGCCGTCCACCAGTTTGGCGTCGGCTGCCTGCGGGGTGACGCGGTCGGGATGGTCGGCGGAGTTCGTCGCCAGGCCGTCCTCGTCGTGGATGGTCAGCGCCTCGGCGATCGTGGCGACACCGGCGCGGCTGACGTCGACGGTGACCTCGATCGGGCCTTCGGTGGACCGGTTGACCAGGAACACCGCCAGCTTGCCCTCGCCGTACGTCGCGACCGCGTCGACCGCCGTGATGTCGCCGTACTTGGTCGTGCTGACGGTCGGCGAGTCGGTCTCCAGCCGCAGTACCTGACCGGCGGCGAGCCGGGAGGTGATCGCGAACGGGTGGAAGGTGGGCTGCCGCCAGGCCGGGCCGCCGCGCTCGGTCATGATCGGCGCGATCACGTTCGCCAGCTGCGCGATGCAGGCGACGCCGACCCGGTCGCTGTGCCGGAGCAGCGAGATCAGCAGGTTGCCGACGACAACGGCATCGGTGACGTTGTACTCGTCCTCGATCCGCCGCGGCGCCACCGCCCAACCGTCCGGATCCTCGTCGGTCCGGCGCGAGCGGGCGCCGTACCAGACGTTCCACTCGTCGAAGGAGATGTCGATCTTCTTCGTGCTCTTCAGCTCCGCGCCGACGGCGTCCGCGGTCGCGACCACGGCGTCGATGAAGCGGTCCATGTTGACGGCCGAGCCGAGGAACGACGCGGTGTCGCCGTCGTCGTTGCCGTAGTACGCGTGGCAGGAGATGTACTCGACGAAGTCGTACGTCTCCCGCAGTACCGTCTGTTCCCAGTCGCCGAAGGTCGGCATCGCCGACGAGGACGATCCGCACGCGACCAGCTGCAGATCGGGCTCGATCATCCGCATCGCCCGCGCGGTCTCGGCCGCCACCCGGCCGTACTCCTCCGCCGTCTTGTGCCCGATCTGCCAGGGGCCGTCCATCTCGTTGCCCAGGCACCACAGTTTGATCCCGTACGGCGACGCGCCGTGCTGCTCGCGCAGGTCGGACAGGGCCGTGCCGCCCGGGTGGTTCGCGTACTCCTGCAGGTCGAGCGCCTCCTGCACCCCGCGGGTGCCGAGGTTGATCGCCATCATCGGCTCGACCCCGGCCTTGGCGCACCAGCGGATGAACTCGTCCAGGCCGAACTCGTTCGTCTCGACACTGTGCCAGGCCAGGTCGAGCCGGCGCGGCCGGCCCTCGTGCGGGCCGACGCCGTCCTCCCAGCGGTAGCCGGAGACGAAGTTGCCGCCGGGGTAGCGAACCACGGACACTCCGAGCTCGCGGGTCAGCTCGAGGACGTCCTTGCGGAAGCCGTCCTCGTCGGCGGTGGCGTGGCCGGGCTCGTAGATGCCGGTGTAGACGCAGCGGCCCATGTGCTCGACGAAGGTGCCGAACGTCCGGCGGTTCACGGGCGCGATCGTGAACGCGGGGTCGAGGGTGATGTTGGCAGAGGGCACCAGGTTGCTCCTGTCGTGACTGATTGCTGGTTTCAGGTGATCCGGGGCCAGCCGTCCGGCCCCCAGTGGATCCGCCGCAGGCCGAGCCGGAAGTCCCCGCCGGCCTGGGTGTCGTAGTAGTGATGGGCCAGCCAGCCGTCAGAGACGGACTGGCCGCCGGGGCCGGCCATCGAGCCGGATCCGGACAGGATCACCGTGCCGCCTCCTTGCAGCAGCGGTGTGCCGAGCCGGTCGACGTACGGACCGGTGACGGCGCGCGAACGGCCGACGGCGATCTTGTACGTGCTGTCCGACCCGCGACAGCAGAAGTCGAACGAGACGAACAGGTAGTACCAGTCGCCGCGCCGGACGATGTACGGCGCCTCGATCGCGTTCGGCGGGACGCGCCGGTCGGCCAGCCGGAGCGGTTCGCCCTGACCGGGAACGGCGAGCCCGGACGGCCACTGCAGCCGGACCATCCGGATCCCGCTCCAGAACGACCCGAACGCCATCCACGGCGTTCCCGCGCGATCCACCACGACACCGGGATCGATCGCGTTGTAGTCGTCGGTCGGCACCGAGCGATGCACCACGCCGCGGTCGACCCACCGGTACGACGGATCGTCCGGATTCAAGGTGGTGTTGGTCGCCAGCGCGATCACCGATCGGTTCGAGCCGAAGGTGGACGCAGAGTAGTAGAGGTAATAGGTGCCGCCGTGCTCGATCACCTCGGGAGCCCAGAGGTTCGACACCCCGGGGACCTCGGCTCGCAGCCACGCCGGGATGGCGTCGAAGACCGTGTCGGCCGTCGTCCAGTGGCGTCCGTCCGGGGAACGGCGTACCTGAACGGTGCCGTCGGCAACGGCCGGGTCGCCGGTCGAGAAGACGTACCAGTCGCGGCCGTCCTTGATCAATGCCGGGTCGTGCGTGCGCAGGTCGCCGGTCAGCTGAGGAACACCTGGGTCCTTCGAGGCCGTGGCGCCCGCGGTTGAGCTCAGGACGAGGAGGGCCGCCGCGGCCAGTGCCGCGAATCGCCTCATCCCTTGATCCCCGCGTCACCGACACCACGGACGACGTGCCGCTGGAACAGCGCGAACACGATCAGCAACGGGAGTCCGCCGAGCACGGCCGAGGCCATGATCTGCGCGTACCGCAGACCGTACGAGCCCTGCACGTTGGCCAACCCGACCGGGATCGTCATCATCGACGGGTCGGTGGTGACGATGAACGGCCAGAGGAAGTTGTTCCAGGCCCCGATGAAGGTGAAGATGCCGACGGCAACGAGGATCGGCCGCGACATCGGCACCATCACACTCCAGACGATCCGCCACCGGGTCGCGCCGTCCACCCGGGCGGCGTCCTCGTAGTCGCGGGAGATGCCGTCGAAGAACTTCTTCAGTACGAACACCATCACCGGCGCGACCACCTGCGGCAGCACGATGCCCCAGTAGGTGTCGACCAGGCCGAGACCGGTCATCTCCTGGAACAGCGGCACGATCAGCACCTGCGGCGGGACCAGGATGCCCGCGATCATCAGCGCGAACAGCGCCCGCCGGCCGGGGAAGTTCGTCCGGGAGAAGCCGTACGCCGCCAGCACCGAGACCAGCAACGTCAGCGCCGTCACCAGGATCGCCACGATGGTGCTGTTCAGGAACCAGCGGAGCAGGTCGCCCTGCTCGATCACACTCTGGTAGGCGGCCGTAGTCGGTGCCTCGGGCAACCAGGTGATCGGGGACCGGGTGGTCTCCGGCTCCGGCTTGAGCGAGGTGTCGAGAGCCCAGAGCAACGGCACCAGCCAGATCGCGGCCAGGATCACCGCCCCGACGATGCTCGCCACCCTCGGGAAGCTCCAGCGTGGTTCGACCGGTCCGGACCTGGTCGCGGCCGGCAACGTGGCGGTCGTCATTCCGCCCCCTCCTTCCGGCCGGAGAAGAGTTTGAACTGCAGTACCGAGACGATCACGATGATCGCGAAGAACATGTACGAGATCGCCGACGCGTAACCGATCCGGTAGTTGGTGAAGCCGTTCTGGTAGATGTACTGGATGATCGGCCGGGTCGCGTAGTTCGGACCGCCGTTCGTCATCAGGTAGATCTGGTCGAAGATCTTCAGCGACGCCACCAGTTGCAGCACGATGATCAGCCCGGTGGTCCGGCTGAGCAGCGGCAGCGTGATCCGAAACAGCTTCTGCCGGCCGTTCGCGCCGTCGATCGCGGCCGCCTCGTAGACCTGGGCCGGAATCCCTTGCAGCGCGGCGAGATAGAGCAGGAAGTTGAACCCGACCGTCCACCAGACGGTCGTGATCACCACGGCCAGCATCGCCCGGTTCTCGGTGTTCAGCCAGTCGATCTCGGCGAACCCGCCGGCGGTCAGCAGACCGTTCACCAGGCCGAACCCGGGCTGGTAGATCCAGACCCAGATCAGCGTCACGACGGTCGCGGGCAGCACGAACGGAGCGAAGTACGAGAACCGCAACAGCCAGCCCAGCAACCCTTTCCGGTTGGCGAGCAAGGCCATCACGAGCGCGATGATCACCAGCGGCGGGGTGCTCATCGCGGTGAAGACGAGGGTGTTCTTCAGCGACGACCAGACGGCCGGGTCGCCGAACATCTCCCGCCAGTTCTGCAGGCCGAGGAACTCCTGCTGGACCCCGGCGAGACTGGTGTTGAAGAAGCTGTTCCAGAGGCCGGAAACCGTCGGCCAGACCAGGAAGACCGCGAACAGCAGCAGGAACGGCGCGACGAAGAACAGTCCCGCCCAGCGTTCCTTCCACGGCTGCCCGGTCTCAGGTTTCACCGCGGTGGGCGGCGTACCAGGTGTTACTCGAGGTGGTGTCTGCACGGCCATGGGGGTGACCTCCTGTCAGACCGGGGACGGGGTGTCGAGCAGCGTCTGGGTGGCTGCCTTGAACTGCGCGAGCGCGGCCTTCGGCGTCGCCTGGCCGGAGAAGACGCCGCTGAAGGCGGCCCCGGCCTCGTTCTGCAACTGGGCGCCCGAGCCGCTGAACCACGCGTCCGGGTCGAACAGCACGTCCGGCGCGACACTGCGGTACTCCGCCTGCGGCTTGAGGTCCAGGTAGTCCTGGCTCTCCGCCACCGGCTGGTACGCCGGGATGTGGCCGCCGGCCGCCCAGTCCGCACTGTGCTTGAGCATCCAGGCGATGTACTCGACCGTCGCCTTCGTGTCGTCCTTGCTCCGGTTCGCCTGATGCGGCATCACGAACGTGTGCGCGTCACCGGCGTACGCCGGTACGTCGTACACGACCGGGAACGGCGCCATGCTGAACGGCATCTTCGCGGTCTGGTACGTCGTCACCTCCCACTCGCCGTTGAAACTCAGGCCGACGTCGCCGCTGGTGAACTGGGCGACCAGGGCCGGGTAGTTGGCCGACCGGGGGACGAGGCCGTCGGCGGCGAGTTTCGCCATCAGCTCCAGGGCTTCGAGCGCCTTCGCGTCGTCGATGATCAGCTCGGTGCCGTCCTCGTTGAAGAACTTGCCCTCGAGCTGCCCGTAGAGCGTCCACCACATGCGCCAGGGGTTGGTCGTCTCGATCGAGGCACCGTACTTGCCGGTCGTCTCCTTGGCCGCCCTGATCATCTCCACGAAGGCGTCCACACCCTTGACCGGCTTGATCTTGCCGTCGGCGTCGAGCAGGCCGGCCTTCTTGCAGATGTCGGTGTTGTAGTAGAGGACGAACGGGTGCTGGTCCAGCGGGACTGCGTACAGCTTCCCGTCCACGACACAGCGGTTCCAGGTCGCCGGGAGGAAGTCCTCCTCGCGGATCCCGGCCTCGTTGAGCAGGTCGACCGGGATCGGGTCGAGCATGGTGGCCGGGCTGAAACCCTTCAGCCGGGACAAGTGAAGGGTTGCCACCTCGGGCGCCCGGCCGCCGGCCGCTGACATCGCCAGCTTGGTGTAGAACGGCGGGCCCCAGGCCAAGGTGTGTGCCTCGAACTGGACGTCCGGGTGCTCGGCGACGTACTGCTGATGGATCTGCAGCAGGCGGGCACCGTCTCCGCCGCCGAACAGGTTCCATTCCCGGACCCGGGGGGTGGATCCGAGGCTGCCGCAGCCGCTCAGGGCGAGGGCTCCGGCGGCGCCGAGCAGACCGCCGAGGACGGCTCGACGGGTTGGGGGTGGGGGTGATTCAGGCAGCATCTTCGTGTCCTCCTGGCGGGGGTGGAGCACGGTTCCGGGCGTGCGTAACCGCCGCGCCGGCCCCGGGTACGGACGGCCGGTGCATGCTTTTACATCGGTGTACTACATCGGTGTAGAGATGATGCCCGGGTGCTCCGGGACCGTCAACCCTTCGGGTCCGGTGGCTTTGGGTGACCGGTCAGCCGGCGGTGGATTCGCGCACGTGCAGCTGGTACGGCGCGACGATCTCCTGGTGCTCGGAGTCGTCACCGGCCATCCGCCGCACCAGCAGCTCGACCGCGGTCCGGGCGATCTGGATGCGGTTCGGGTCGACCGTCGTGAGGGTCGGACTGCTGTAGCTGGCCTCGTCGATGTTGTCGAACCCCGCGACCGCGACGTCGTCCGCGATCCGGATGCCGTGTGCGGTCAGCGCACGGACCGCGCCGAGGGCCAGCGTGTCGTTGAGGGCGAAGACGGCGTCGAACTTCTGCCCGGTGGCGAGCAGCTCCTCCATCGCGTCCGCTCCGCTCGACCGGTGCCACTTCCCGCCCGACACGGCCAGCTGCTCCGGCACGGGTACGCCGTACTCACCGAGCGTCTCGGCGTAGGCGCCGTACCGGATGGCCGCGGTGCCGACCTGCTCGCCGGGACGGATGCCGATGACCGCGATCCTGCGGCGGCCCTGGTCGAGCAGATGCCGCACGACGGCCTTGGTGCCCTCGACGTTGTCGATCATCACGTGGTCGACCGGGCCGTGGAAGATCCGCTCGCCGAGCAGCACCATCGGGGTCGACGTGTGGAGCTGCTCGACATCATCGGGGCCGAGCCCGAGCGGGCTGTAGAGCAGGCCGTCGACGAGATGGCCGCGCGGCCGGGCCAGCGCGGTCAGTTCGCGCTCACGGTCGGCGTTGGTGGTCTCGATCATCACCGTCAGGCCGTGCTCGCCGGCGGCCGCGATCGCCGCGTCGGCGAGCTCGGCGAAGTACGGGTTGCTCAGCTCGGGGACGGCCAGGCCGATGATGCCGGTCCGGCCGGACTTCAGGTTCCGGGCCGAGATGTTCATCTGGTAGCCGAGGGCATCGATCGAGGCGAGCACCTTGATCCGGGTCTCCTCGCGGATGTACGGATACCCGTTCATCACGTTGGACACCGTCTTCGGCGACACCCCGGCATGCCGGGCCACGTCCCGCATCGTCACTGCCACGGCATCACCCCCGACTCACCGGTCCCTGGTTCCCACACACCGTAATGCACCCGGCGACCGGGTGTGGGTCAAGCGCCGTACGGCGGGCGGTTCAGTGGGGTGAGCGTGATACCGACCTGGATCGCCTTGCTGAGGATGGCCCGCTCGGGCCGGCCGAGTCGCATGCCGATCACCGAGGGTGGCAGATTGTCGGCGGCCAGTTTCTTCAGGATGCTCAGTTCTTTCGCTGTCCAGGGTTCCGCGGCATTGCGGATCGACTGCGGCAGTTCCATCGTCCTCACGTCGTTTCCTTCCGATATCTCCCTTCTCAGTGCCCCATCTCCAACGATTGAAAAGCCTCAGTACGACTGGAGCTCGAGCAGGGTGCCGTCGGGGGCGCGGAGGTGGGCGGTGCGGAGATTCGGGCCCCATTGCGGACGGTCCTGGGGTGGTGACAGAACGATCGCACCGAGTTTCGCCAGGGCCTCGACCGCTGTATCGACCTCGTCGACCTTGAAGACGAGCATGGCCGCGTCCTGCGTGGGAGCGTCCGGTGGTAGGTCGCCGGTGCCGATCGTGGTCGCCATCATCGTGCGGCCGAACAGCACCAGGCCGGTCTGGCCGTCCAGGTCCCAGTTCGCGTACTGCGCCTCCGGGATCACCTTGACCGGCTGGACGTCGTACAACTCGGTCAGTGCGGTCCGGTAGAAGTCAACGGCGGCAGGGAAATCGCGGACCAGCAGCCGTGGGTACAGCGCGTCCATCGTGAGCTCCTCAATTAGTTGGTAACTTCCAACGATTGGTATCAGCCTACAATAGGCCGATGGAGACTCTGGCGGGGACGACCACCTTCGTGCTGCACAAGGTGGCGGTGGCGAGCCGGCGGGCGATCGCGGACCGGCTGGCCGATCGTCCGGGTCTGACGCTGTGGCAGTACGCCGCCCTCGCGGAGCTCGGCGATCACGGCCCGGCGGCGCAGAACAGCCTGGCCGCCGGGCTGGGGATGGACCCGAGTGACATGGTCCGGCTGATGGACGAGTTGATCAGCAAACGGCTGGTCGGTCGCGAGCGCGACCCCGCGGATCGCCGCCGCTACCGGATCACCCTGACCGCGAAGGGCCGAGCCGCGCTGACCACCGCCGGCCAGGTGATCCGCGAGGTGGAGCAGGCCTCCCTCGAGCCACTGTCCGCAGCCGAACGGGCGACCCTACATGCCCTGGTCACGAAGGTCCGGGCACGTTCTGTCAATCACTGACCACCGTCTGTGCGCCGGTCGCGGCTCAGCGCTCGGTGATTGGCCGGCGGCGGAGAGCCGGAGTGGTGAGCGACGGCGGCCGCCAGGCGCCGTCTGGCTGGTAGAGATCTGTGCCCGGCGGGACGATCTCGTCGATCCGGTCCAGAGTGGCATCGTCCAGGGTGAGGTCGGCGCTCTTCAGCAGGCCGTCGAGTTGCTCCATCGTGCGCGGCCCGCTGATCACCGACGTCACCGCCGGGTGCGTGGTGGCGAACGCCAGCGCCAGTTCGGGCAGTGTGCAACCGATGCCCTCGGCAACCTCGATCAGCTGCTCGACCGCGTCGAACTTGGCCGCGTTCCCCGGGATCGACGGATCGAACCGGAACGGCGTCAGCGCGGCCCGGCCCGTGGTCAGATCGACCGGCTGGTCCTTGCGGACCTTGCCGGACAGGAACCCCGACGCCAGCGGACTCCACGTCAGCACACCCATGCCCAGCCGCTGGGTCGTCGGCAGCAACGACCGCTCGATCCCCCGGCTGATCAGCGAGTACGGCGGTTGCTCGGTCCGGAACTTCCCGTACCCACGCCGCTCGGCGACGTGGTACGCGTTCACGATGTCCTCGGCCGGGAAGGTCGAGCACCCGAACGCGCGGATCTTCCCCTGGCTGACCAGATCGGTCAGCACCCACAGGGTTTCCTCGATGTCCGTGCTGTAATCGGGCCGATGGATCTGGTACAGATCGATCCTGTCCGTGTCGAGCCGGCGCAGGCTGTTCTCCACCTCCTGGACGATCCACCGGCGCGAGTTGCCGCTGCGGTTGCGGGTCCCGTCGTCGAGCGGGAAGTGCACCTTGGTCGCGAGAACGACGTCGTCGCGGCGGCCCTTGAGCGCCTTGCCGACGATCTCCTCGGACTCGCCGCGGGAGTACATGTCCGCGGTGTCGACGAAGTTGATGCCCTGGTCCAGGGCGGCGTGGATGATACGGACGCTGTCCTCGTGGTCGGGGTTGCCGACCGCGCCGAACATCATCGTCCCGAGGCAGTGTGCACTGACCTCGATCCCGGTCCCACCCAGCGTGCGATAACGCATGTACAAGCTCCTAGCTCCCGGTTCTGCTGTCTCGAACGCTAGGAGCTAGAGCGCTGTCTAGGTCAAGCCGTGCGTAGGGTGGAGCACGTGGAGTTCTCAGGACTGTGGGATCCGGAGCCGGGCTGGCTGAACACCGCGTCGTACGGGCTGCCGCCGCGGCCCGCCTGGGAGGCGCTGCAGGCCGCGCTGTCCGACTGGCGGGTCGGCGCGACGAGCTGGGAGCCGTGGGACGAGTCGACCACCCGCAGCCGGGAGTCGTTCGCGCGGCTGGTCGGTGCCGATGCGGCCGATGTGTTCGTGGGCAGCACGGTCTCCGCGGCGCTGGCGCCGGTCGCGACCGCGTTGCCGGACGGTGCGAAGGTGCTGACCGACGACGTCGAGTTCACCTCGAACGTCTTCCCGTGGAAGGTGCAGGAGGACCGAGGCGTCGAGGTGGTCGCCGTACCGGGGGAGGAGTTGGTCGGGGCGATCCGGCCCGGGATCGACCTGGTCGCGGTCAGTGCGGTGCAGTCGTCGACCGGGTTGGTCCTCGACCTGCCCGCGGTGATTGCTGCCAGCAAGGAAATCGGCGCGTTGCTGGTGATCGACGGGAGCCAGGCAGTCGGCTGGTTGCCGCTCACCGTGGACGGGATCGACGCCCTCGTCGTCCACACCTACAAATGGCTGATGTCGCCTCGTGGCGCGACGCTCGGTTACCTCTCGCCGCGTCTGCAGGAGCTCTGCCGGCCGTCGGCCGCCGGGTGGTACGCCGGCCGGACCGTGCACGACTCGTACTACGGATCGCGGATGGAGCTCGCCGACGGCGCCCGTCGGTTCGACCAGTCGCCGGCCTGGTTCTGCTACGTCGGCGCCGCACCCGCGCTCGAGCTGGTCGAGCAGATCGGTGTCGAGACGATCCGCCGCCACAACCTCGACCTGGCGAACGAGTTCCGCGACGGGCTCGGCCTGCCGCCGTCCAACTCCGCCATCGTCAGCACCTCACTGGCCGGAGCGCAGGAGGCCTTCGCCGCCGCGGGCATCCGCGCGGCCGTCCGGGACGGGAAGTTGCGGGCGTCGTTCCACATCTACACGACGCCGGCCGACGTCCATCAGGCCCTGACAGCGCTGAAACCTTTGCGATAAAACATCTAGAGGGTGGTCTAGCTCCGGGCTAAGGTGCCGCCTATGAGCACGGGACTGAGCATCGGACAGGTGGCGGAGCGGACCGGGCTGAGCGTGCACGCCCTGCGGTTCTACGAACGCGAGGGCCTGCTTGCGGATCCGGTACGACGTGAGTCGAACGGCCGCCGCGTCTACACCGAGGACGACGTCGAGTGGCTCGACATGTGCATCAAGTTCCGTTCGTCAGGCATGCCGCTGGACACCATCCGCAAGTACACCGACCTGGTCCGCCAGGGCCCCGGCAACGAACAGGCCCGGCTGGCCCTGCTCCGCAGCCACCAGGACCACGTCACCGCCCAGATCCAGGAACTCAACCAGTGCCTGAACGTGATCACCCACAAGGTCGACGTCTACCAGCAACGCCTCGCCGACGGCACCGCCGACTGCCTCTGGGTCACCCCGTCCACCAACGCCGAGAACACCTCCGCCGCTTCCTGACTACCCGGCTGAGCGGGCGGCGCTGACGTCGATGCGGTCCGGGTGGGTGTAGACGTTCATGGAGCCGTTGCGGATGAAGCCGGCGAGGGTGAGGCCGGACTCGTCGGCGAGATCGACGGCCAGCGAGCTGGGGGCGGAGACGGCGCCCAGGACCGGGATGCCGGCCATGACGGCCTTCTGGGCGAGTTCGAACGACGTGCGGCCGGAGACGATCAGGATGCAGGATCGGGCCGGGATGTGATTGGCGAGGACGGCCCAGCCGATGACCTTGTCGACGGCGTTGTGCCGGCCGACGTCCTCGCGGACGACGAGGAGCTCACCGGTGGCGGTGAACAGCCCGGCCGCGTGCAAGCCGCCGGTGCGGTCGAACACCTGCTGTCTTTCCCGCAGTGCGTCGGGCAGACCGGCCAGAACGTCGTACGGAACCCGGACCTGGTCGTCGGCGGGCGAGTAGCGCGTCTTCAGGCGTACGGCGTCCAGCGAGGCCTTACCGCAGACGCCACAGGACGACGTGGTGTAGAAGTTGCGCTCGACACCGGTCACTGGCGGTGGCACACCAGGTGCGAGTCCGACGTCGAGGACGTTGTAGGTGTTGCGGCCCTCGTCGTCGCGCGAGTCGCAGTACCGGGCGTCGCGGATGTCGTCGACACTGCCGATCACACCCTCGGTGTGCAGGAACCCGTGGGCCAGTTCGACATCGTGCCCCGGCGTACGCATGGTGACTGCGAGTGATTTGCCGTCGACGCGGAGTTCGAGTGGTTCCTCGACGGCGATCGAGTCCGGCCGGGTCCGGTCGCCCTTCGGACCGAGCCGCAATACCGGACGACGTGCGATCAAACGCCCCATGGTCGAGCTCCTGGATCGAGTGGAAGCAGCCGCGCCGCGATCGCCTCGGCCGGCCCGGGGTCGACCACGGCAAGTGCGTCCGCCGCGGCGACCCCGCGCAGCATCGCGGACCCACCATGCCCCAGCGGTACGGCGCCCTGTGCGGTGACGCGGACGGGAACGAGGCGGGTACTGCGCGGATGGCACGCCAGCCCACGTGGTACCGGCGCAACCGTCAACGCAGGAAGGGGGAGACCGCGCATCCGCAGGATCGCGGCGACCCCCAAGGTGAGGAACGCGGTCAGCGCCGCGAACGGGTTGCCGGGCAGGCCGACGACCAACCGACCGTCGGCGAGCCGCGCCAACGCCTGTGGATGGCCGGGCCGGCACGCCACGCCGTCGATGATCAGCTCGGCGCCGAGGGCGGACAACGCCGGGCGCAGATGATCCGCCGGCCCGGACGCCGACGAGCCGGACACGAAGATCAGCTCCGCCTCGGCCGACCGCAGCGTGTCGATCAACGCGGTCCGGTCGTCCGGTAGATGCGTGATGGGACTAGCTAGTGCACCTGAGCGAGTGATCAGGCCGGGCAGCATTGGACCGATGGCGTCACGCACACGTCCTGGACCCGAAGGGCCGCGGTGGACCAACTCGTCACCGGTCACAACAGCTGCCACTCGCGGTTGCGGTATGACAGTGAGTCGGTTGAGGCCGACCGACGCCGCAACGCCCAGCACGGGCGGATCCACAACCACACCAGCCGGCAGCAGCATCTCGTTGGCAGCGCACTCCTCGCCGGCCCGCCTGATGTGCCGCCCAGCCTCGTCCGGCCCGTGCACCAGATTGCCAACGGGTACAGCGTCTTCGTCGCGCACCACCGATGTAGTGCCGGCAGGCACGGCTGCCCCGGTCGTGATGCTGCAAGCCTCACCCGCAGCCAACTCCGGTGGGGTGGGAGAGCTCGCTGCAACGTGCCCAACAAGCCTCCACGGCCCAGCACCACACACGGCGTACCCGTCCATGGCTGACCGGTCCACAGGTGGCACAGCAACGGGTGAGACCAGCGGCGTCGCCAACACAGCGCCCTCAGCCTCAGCCAACGACCGAGACACCGCCTTCGAGGGCGTCGCGGCCGCATGAGCCAGTTCCCGAGCAACATCCCACGGCAGCACAGCGTCGGCATGCCGCCGCTTCCGAAGGCCAAGGCCTTCGGAAGGCGGTGGCGGGGTGTCGTCTGGCTGGGTCACTTGGCGGCGACCAACTGTTGTGCGGCGAGCGCGGCAACCGGGTCGAGGTCCTCGGCACCGGCTTCGACGTGGGCGATCAGGGCCTTCTTCATCCGAGGGTCCCAGGCGACCTTCATATGGCTGGCGATCGCGGTCGCCGCGTCCGCCGGCGCACGGTGCGCGAACTGGGCCGCGATCTCGTTGGCCAGCCGCACGTACGACGGCAGCGTCGTGCCGCTCATCTCCCACCGCCGGCGATGACCGGCTCGCGCTCGGCGAGCGTGGACGTCGGCTGGGCCAGCAGGTCGACCTGTACGGCGGTGACCTTGTACTCCGGGCAGTTCGTCGCCCAGTCCGAGTTGTCCGTGGTGATCACGTTCGCCCCGGTCACCGGGTGGTGGAACGTGGTGTAGCAGACCCCGACCGGCATCCGGTCGGACAGCTTGGCCCGCAGCGTGGTCCGGCCGACCCGGCTCGACAGCGCGACCGTGTCGCCGTCCTCGATGCCCCGGACCTCGGCGTCGTGCGGATGCAGTTCGAGGATGTCCTCGGGATGCCAGGCGACGTTCGCCGTACGCCGGGTCTGCGCACCGACGTTGTACTGCGACAGGATCCGCCCGGTGGTCAGGATCAACGGGAACTTCCGGGTCGACCGCTCGCTGGTCGGCACGTACACGGTCTCCATGAACCTGCCTTTGCCCCGGGTGAACTCGTCCTCGTGCATGATCGGCGTCCCGTCCGGGTGCTCGAGGTTGCACGGCCACTGGATCGAGCCCATCGTGTCGAGCTTGTCGAACGACACCCCCATGAACGTCGGGGTGGTGAGTGCGATCTCGTCCATGATCTGGCTGGCTGAATCGTAGTGCATCGGATAGCCCATCTGCTGGGCGATCTCACAGACGATCTCCCACTCCTGCTTACCGGTCTGCGGCGCCATCACCGGGCGGACCCGGTTGATCCGGCGCTCCGCGTTCGTGAACGTGCCGTCCTTCTCCAGGAACGACGTACCGGGCAGCAGCACGTGCGCGAACTTCGCCGTCTCGTTGATGAACAGGTCCTGGACGACGAGCAGGTCCAGCGCGCCGAGCGCCGCGAACACGTGCTGGGTGTTCGGGTCGGACTGGGCGATGTCCTCGCCCTGCACGAACAGCGCCCGGAAGGAGCCGTCGATCGCGGCGTCGAACATGTTCGGGATCCGCAGACCGGGCTCGTTCAGCAGCGGCGTACCCCAGAGCTGCTCGTAGACCTCGCGGACGCCGTCGTCCGAGACGTGCCGGTAGCCGGGCAGTTCGTGCGGGAACGAGCCCATGTCGCAGGAGCCCTGGACGTTGTTCTGGCCGCGCAGCGGGTTGACGCCGACACCGCGCCGGCCGATGTTGCCGGTCGCCATCGCGAGGTTCGCCATCCCCATCACCATGGTCGAGCCCTGGCTGTGCTCGGTGACGCCGAGACCGTAGTAGATGGCGGCGTTGCCGCCGGTCGCGTACAGCCGGGCCGCCGCGCGGATCTCCTCGGCCGGTACGCCGGTGATGTCCGCGACCGCCTCCGGGCTGTGCTCGGGCCGCGCGATGAACGACTCCCAGGTCTCGAAGTCCTCACACCGCTCGGCGACGAACGCGCGGTCGACCAGATCCTCGGTGACGACCACGTGCGCGATCGCGTTGATGATCGCGACGTTGGTCCCCGGGGCGAGCTGCAGATGGTGCTCGGCCTCGATGTGCGGGGAACGGACCAGGTCGATCCGGCGCGGGTCGGCGACGATCAGCTTGGCGCCCTGGCGGAGCCGCTTCTTCATCCGGGACGCGAACACCGGGTGCCCGTCGGTCGGGTTGGCGCCGATCACCAGGATCACGTCGGCCTCCTCGACCGACTTGAAGTCCTGGGTCCCGGCCGACTCGCCGAAGGTCTGCTTCAGGCCGTATCCGGTCGGCGAGTGGCAGACCCGGGCGCAGGTGTCGACATTGTTGTTGCCGAAAACGGCGCGAACCATCTTCTGGACGACGTACACCTCTTCGTTCGTGGTCCGCGACGAGGTGATCGCGCCGATCGAGCCCTGGCCGTGCTCGGCCTGGATCTCGCGCAGCCGGCGAGCGGTGAAGCCGATCGCCTCGTCCCAGGAGACCTTCCGCCACTCGTCCTCGATCGAGTCCCGCACCATCGGCTCGAGCACCCGGTCCGGGTGGCTGGCGTACCCGAAGGCGAAGCGCCCCTTCACACACGAGTGGCCCTCGTTCGCGCCGCCGTTCTTGTACGGCACCATCCGGACCAGCTCGTCACCGCGCAGCTCGGCCTTGAACGAGCAGCCGACACCGCAGTACGCGCAGGTCGTGACGACCGACCGCGTCGGCATCCCGAGCTCGATGACCGACTTCTCCTGCAGGGTCGCGGTCGGGCACGCCTGCACACACGCGCCACACGACACACAGTCCGACTCCATGAACGACACACCCGCACCCGCGGCGACCTTGGAGTCGAAGCCACGACCCTCGATCGTCAGCGCGAGAGTTCCCTGTACTTCGTCACAGGCCCGGACGCATCGTGAACACGCGATGCACTTCGACGCCTCGAAGTCGAAGTACGGGTTGGAGGTGTCGGTCGGCGCGCCCATGTGGTTCGCGCCGGCCTCGACGCCGGAGCCGTACCGGACCTCGCGCAGACCCGTGACCCCGGCCATGTCCTGCAGTTCGCAGTCGCCGTTGGCCGAACAGGTCAGGCAGTCGAGCGGGTGGTCGGAGATGTAGAGCTCCATCACGCCGCGACGCAGCTTCCCGAGCCGCTCGTTCTGGGTCCGGACCACCATGCCGGCCGCGACCGGCGTCGTACAGGAGGCCGGCGTACCGCGGACGCCGTCGATCTCGACGATGCACAACCGGCAGGAACCGAAGGCCTCGAGACTGTCGGTCGCGCAGAGCTTGGGGATGTCCAGCCCGGCCTGCTTGGCCGCGCGCATCACCGACGTACCAGGTGGAACGGAGATGTCGACGCCGTCGACCGTCAGTTCCACGGTGGCTTCGCCGGGGCGGGCCGGCGTACCGAAGTCGGGTTCCTTGAGCAGGGTCATGCCTCGAAGTCCTTTCCGAAGTGGCGGACGGCACTGCGGACCGGCATGGGCGTCAGCCCACCCATCGCGCAGAGCGAGCCGTCGGTCATCAACTCGCACAGGTCGTCGAGCAGCACGAGGTTCTTCTGCCGGTCGTCACCGGCCACGATCCGGTCGATCGTCTCCACACCGCGGACCGCGCCGACCCGGCACGGCGTGCACTTGCCGCACGACTCGGCCGCGCAGAACTCGAACGCGAACCGGGCCATCGCGGCCATGTCCACGGTCTCGTCGAACACCACGATCCCGCCGTGCCCGACCATCGCACCGGCGGCCGCGAACGCTTCGTAGTCCATCGGCAGGTCGAACTGTTCGACCGGGAGATAGGCACCGAGCGGTCCGCCGACCTGGACCGCGCGCACCGGCCGGCCGGACGACGTACCGCCGCCGAAGTCGTTCACGAGTTCGCCGAGGGTGATCCCGAAGGCGGTCTCCACGATCCCGCCGCGAGCGACGTTCCCGCCGAGCTGGAAGACGCTGGTCCCGAGCGAACGGCCGGTCCCGTACGAGGCGTAGGCCTCTGCGCCGTTGGCGAGAATCGTCGGGACGGTTGCCAGCGACAACACGTTGTTCACCACGGTCGGCCGGCCGAAAAGCCCTTCCAGCGCGGGAATCGGCGGCTTGGCCCGGACCTCGCCACGCTTGCCTTCGAGGCTCTCCAGCATCGACGTCTCTTCGCCGCAGATGTACGCGCCGGCGCCGACCCTGACATGCAGGTCGAAGGTCAGGCCCGAGCCGAGGATGTTCTCACCCAGCCAGCCTTCCTCGCGGGCGATCTCGATGGCCGCCTTCAGGGTTGCGACCGCATCCGGGTACTCCGACCGCAGATAGACATAGCCTTCGGTCGCGCCGACCGCGTACGCCGCGATCGTCATCCCCTCGATCAGCGTGAACGGATCGCCCTCGATCAGCATCCGGTCCGCGAAGGTTCCCGAGTCGCCCTCGTCCGCGTTGCAGCAGACGAACTTCAGGTCGGACGAAGCGCCGAGCACGGTGCGCCACTTGATCCCGGTCGGGAACCCGGCGCCGCCGCGCCCGCGCAGGCCGGAGTCGACCACGGTCTCGACCACCTCGGCCGGCGTCAGCGAAAGTGCTTGCCTCAGGCCCGCATTCCCGCCGTGCGCCGTGTAGTCCTGGGCGGAGAGTGGATCGATCACTCCGACCCGGGCGAACGTGAGTCGCTGCTGCCGCTTCATCCACGGCAACTCCTCGACCAGGCCGAGGTACGCACCGATGGCGCGGACCGCGCCTTGGAGCATCCCGGCCGCGACCAGCCCGTCGACGTCCTCGGGTGCGACCGGTCCGTAGCCGACGCGCCCCTCGGGTGTCTCGACCTCGACCATCGGTTCCAGCCAGAGCATGCCGCGCGAGCCGGTCCGGACGACGTCGACGCCACCTGTCGCGGTGATCCGTTCGGCGACCTCGTCGGCGCCGACCGATCGCGCGGCGGCGTCCCGCGGGACGTAGACCTTCGTCATCGTGCCTCCCCGAGGATCGCGTCGAGCCGGGCCGGAGTGACCCGTCCGTGCAGCTTGTCGCCGACCTGAACCGCCGGGCCGAGTGCACAGTTGCCGAAGCAGAACACCTCGTCCAGCCTCAGCCGGCCGTCCGCGGTGGTCTCACCGAACCCGCAGCCGGTACTGCGCTTGGCGTGCTCGGCCAGCGCGACCGCGCCGACCGATCGGCACGCCTCGGCCTGGCAGATCGCCACGGTGGTCCGGCCGGCCGTCGTCCGGCGGAAGTCCTTGTAGAACGTGACGACGCCATGGACCTCGGCCACGGCGATGTTCAGTACGTCGGCGACGACCGGGATGTCGCCCTGGTCGACGTACTCCAGTTCCTCCTGGATCGCATGCAGGATCGGGATCAACGCACCCCGGAGCCGTCTCAGCTCGGTGGCTATCTCTCGCACTCGTAGGGCACGCCCGGGAACCGGGACGGAGGCAGCGGCCACGACCTCGCTCGTCATGTATACAACATTCCGTCGCCAGCACCGCAGGGTCAAAGCAATGCTGCCTATGACCTGATAGGCAGCGTCTATCAAACGCCGAGGGGGCTGTGCCCGCGCCGGGGTGGCCCGGGTCAGTGCGCCAGGGCTGAAGTGGTTGAGGATGGGCCGTAGATGGCGTTGGGGCGGTCCTCCAGGTAGGCCCAGTAGCGGTCGCCGAAGGACCAGTGCCACCACTCGGTCGGGTAGTTCACCAGACCCGCGGCGGTCAGGACGTCGGCCAGCAGGGAACGGTTCGCCCGGGCTTCCCGGCTGATGTTGGCGGCATCGAAGAAGCACGCGCCGTTGCTCTGTTCGGGCGTCGCGTCGATCGGCGTACCGAGGTCGAGTGGGCCGTGCGCTCCGATCAGCGTCAGGTCGACGGCGGCCCCGGCGACATGTGGGGCGATCTCGACCGGAGCGACGAACCGGCTCGCCAGCACGTGGACGTCGTGGTCCGAGATCCCCGGGTGCAGCCGCTCGAGCTCGGTGCGGTAGTCGTCGTAGATGTCCTGCTGGCTCTCGAGCGGTCGCAGCCCTTCCACGACATGCAGTCGTACGCCGGCCGGCAGGAAGGCGCCGGCCATCGCGAGCCGGTCCGCGACGCTCTCCCGGGCGAACTGCCGATCCGGTGTCGAGATGCCCCGCGTGAACAGATCGATCAGCGGTTCACCGCTCTCGATCGCCGGGATCCGGGTGATCCGGTCGTCGCTCAACAGAACAGTCATCCGCGCGCCACCGCCGTCCGCAGCAAGGTGTCGACCACTTCGGCGTAGCTCGTCCCGGCCGCCGCCCACATCCGCGGGAACTGCGACGCCGGGGTGAACCCGGGGAAGGTGTTGATCTCGTTGACCACCGGCTCACCGTCCGCCGGGACGAAGAAGTCGACCCGGGCGAGCCCTTCGCACCCGAGCACCTCGAAGACCTCGATCGCCGTACGGCGCAGTCGCTCGGCCGTCTCCGGATCCAGCGGTGCCGGTACGACGAACCTGGTGGCGCTGCTGTCGTACTTCGCGGTCGCGTTGAAGAAGGGCTGCTCCGGATCGCTGTGGATCTCCAGCGCCGGCGCGGCCTCGATCCGCCCGTCCGGGAACTCCAGCACGGCAAGGTCGATCTCCCGGCCGACCATCTCCCGCTCGACCAGCACGTGCGGATCGAGGACGGCGGCCGCCGCGATCGCCTGTGAGAGCGCCGGAAGGTCCGTCGCCCGGGCCACACCGAAGCTCGAGCCACCGTTGCCAGGCTTCACGAAGACGGGGAAGTCGAGACCGGCCGCCTTGAGCTTCCGCATCGCGGCCTCGGTGTCGGTCAGGTCGGGACCGGCGAGCGTGACACCCGGCGTGACCGCGATGCCGTGTGCCCTCAGGACGGCCTTGGTGAGGTGCTTGACCAGTCCGACGGCACTGGCTGCCACGCCGCTGCCGACGTACGGGATCTTCAGGTGTTGGAGGAATCCCTGGAGCGTGCCGTCCTCGCCGCCTTCGCCGTGCAGGGCCGGGACGGTGACGTCACAGGCCTGCAGGATCTCGATCGCCTCGTGCTGGCCGTCCACCCAGTTGCCCTCGGCATCGATCACCAGCGGGATCGCGGTGTGGCCGAGGAGGCTGACCGCCTTGGCGATACCCCGGCCGCTGGCCAGGGACACCTGGTGTTCGGGGCTCGCGCCGCCCATCACGACTGCGACCTTCATCGGGCCGCCTCCTCGTACCGGCGGGCCACTCGGGATCCGATGCCGCAGTAGATCTCGTGCGGGATGGTGCCGGCCCAGTCGGCCCAGTCCTGTGCGGTCGGTTCGCCGCGCAATCCGTCGCCGAAGATCGTCACCGGTTCACCCGCCTCGACCGGCAGTTCGCCGGCATCCACGACGAACTGGTCCATCGCGATCCGCCCGATCACGGGCATCCGGACTCCTCGGCACAGCACGCTCGCCTGTCCAGTGGCGATGCGCGGAATGCCATCCGCGTACCCGAGCGGAACGAGCGCCACAGTCGTGTCCCGCTCCGCGACGAAGTCATGTCCGTACGAAACCCCTTCACCAGCGCGGATCCGTCGCACCTGGGCCAGCTTGCTCATCAGCCGCATCGCCGGCCGCAGCCCGATGCCGGTCTCGTCGATGCCGTAGAGCCCAGCGCCTATCCGGACCAGGTCGAGGTCGGGCGCATCGAGCGTGATTGCCCCAGCGGAGTTGGCCAGATGGACGACGCTGGGCCGCAGACCAGCCCGTCGAGCCAGGATCACGCCGGTACGGAGCAGCTGCAACTGCCTGCGGCTCTGGACGGCATCCGGTGAGTCGCCGTGCGAGAGGTGCGACCAGATGCCGCGGACCGTGAGGGCGCCGAGGGCTTCGTAGTGTGCGGCGGCTCGGGTGACTTCGATCCACTGATCGGGTGCGCTACCGGATCGGTGCAGGCCGGTGTCGAGTTTGAGCTGCACGTGGTGAACCGACGGATTGGAGAGCACCCGCTGCAGTTCGGCGATCGTCGAGACACTCACGTCCACGTCGACATCGCCGAGCAGCATGAGCTCGGCGGCGTCGTACAGCCAGGTGAGGATCGGTACGGTCAACCCGGCGGCTCGCAGTTGCAGCGCTTCCTCGGCGCGGGCGACGCCGAGCCAGGTCACGCCGGCCTCGACGGCCGCACGGGCCACCGGTACTGCACCGTGACCGAAGGCATCCGCCTTGACGACGGCCATAACGCCGGCTGGCACGAGGCGACGGAAGGTGCGAATGTTGTCGCGAACCGCCGAGAGGTCGACGACCGCCTCGGACAGGCCGGCGGTCCCACGGACTGCCGGGCGATGGCGGGACGGGCTCTGGACCAGGTTCATAGCCGCCATTGTTGTTTCCGGCAACCAACGACTTCATCGGTTCGCGGAAGGATGTGTCCGGCCGGCGGCTACGACCCTGGTATGACGCAGCTCATCCAGATGAATGAAATCCGCCGGTCCGGCGAACTTTCCCACGGCATACTGGACAGGTGGAAGCCACGGATCACCTGAAGGCGTCGTTGCTGGCGGCGATCGCATTGGGCAACGCCTTCGGATCCGCTTGGCGACAGGGTCGTCCGGCCGCTGCACCGGATGCGGCTGCTGTGCACGACGTACTGCGACTGACCACCGACCAGCCGGTCGAGGTGGACGTCACGGCGTTCGCGTCCGGTGGGCGGGTCTTGTACGACGCTCTGGGCCACCTCCCCGAAGGCGATGTCGACGGGGCGGTTCAGGTGGTGAACGAACTGCTCAAGGCGACCAAGGCGGCGCCACAGCTGACCCGGCACGAGGATGCGCCATGGCACCTGCACTTCGGGGATCCGGATGAGGCGGCCGGATGGATCGCGGAGTTCGCGACCGCAACCGCTATGTTGCTGGGCAGTGAAGACGTTCATCGCCTCCGCCGGTGTGAGGCGGTCAAGTGCGAGGATCTGTTCCTGGACTCGACCCGGAGCCGCACTCAGCGGTTCTGCTCAACGGCCTGTCAGAACCGCACCAAGGTCGCCGCTCACCGCGCCCGATCCGCCTGATCCCCTCGCGGTCACCATGGTTGCTTCCGGCAACCAGCCGAGCGTGCGGTAGAGGTGAACGCCTTCCACCGTTGCCATCAACAGGCCCGAGTCGGCGCCCCGCTCGACCGCGCGCCGGCTCAACGCGCCCATCACCACGCTGCCCAGCCCACGCCGCCGATGTGCCGGATCGGTCTGGATGTCGTGCATCACCGCGTCATTGTCGACAATCGACGCCATCCCCCGCGCCGCGATCGTGCCGTCCACGGCCAGGATCCGCACATACTCCAGCGGGCCCGCGGAAGTGATCTCGAGTTCATACGGCTCATCCCCCGACGGCCAGACCTGGACTTCGCTCAACGAGGTCGCCGGCTGCGGGTGATCGCGTAGGTCGATCGACATCAGCAGCTTCTGCTCCGCGAACGGCTCGAGCCCGGCGGCCGCGAGCCGTCGGGCCACCCCGGCACCGTGCTGCGTGGTCACGGTCAGCCAGACATCCTCGACCATCCCGGCCGCCAGTCGATCCACGACCAGGGGGTCATCCGTCAGCGCGAACAACTCCCGCTCGCGCCCCGGCAATCGCAGTACGACGGCCACTGCGTCGTCGTACTCGATCACCGGTGCCAGCCCCCGGCACAGCCGCCAGCCCTCGACCCATCGCCTCAACAGCTCGCTCATGCGATCGAGTGTAACTGTTTAATCGATGATAGTCAGTTACTGTTTTCCGAGTACGAACGTCTGGATGGCGACGACCGCGGCGCCGCGGGCCCATTCGGTGAAGTCGGCGGGCTGCAGGACCATGCGAAGCTCCGCGGCGGACGGGTGGCGGTCGGCGTGCAGCGCGGCGAGCAGTTCGTCGTGGGCGACCTCCGCAAGCCGGACGCCCTCACCGCCGAGCACCACCAGCTCGGGCATGGTGAAGTTCGCCGCGGCGGCGATGAGTCGGCCCAGGGCGCGGCCGGCCCTGCTGACCACCGGATACGCGGCAGCGTCGCCCTTGGCGGCGAGGTCGAGGCATTCCTCGTACTCCACGGGCCGGCCGAGCGCGCGACCGACCTGGTCGGTGATGGCGCCGACGGTCAGCAGGCTCAGTGCGCACCCGTGGTGACCGCGGTCGCAGCGCGGCCCGTCCGGAATGAGAGGGTGATGGCCGATCAGGCCGATACTCGTGTCGGGGCTGTCGACGGTCCGGTTGTGGAGCACCAGTCCGTACCCGACGCCGACTCCGATCGTCAGCAACACGAAGCGGTCGAAGCCGCGGCCGGCGCCGAACCAGTGCGTCGCCTCGGTCAGCGCGTTGAGATCGTTCACGACGACGACCGGGGTGTCTGTGTCGGCCGCGAGAATCTCGCCGAGTGGCACGTCGACCCAGTTCAGGTACGGTCCCCAGCGGACCTCGGAGTTGTCCGTCACCCGACCGCCCACGGTCACGCCGAGGCCGGTGATCGGGCGCTCCCCGGGCACCTGCACGGCGAGGTCGTCGGCCAGTTCGAGGACGAGCCGAGCCACCGCGGACGGAGTGTGATCGGTCAGCGGGCGTTCGGCGCTGGCGATCACCTCGGCACGCAGGGTCGTCAGGACGCCGATCGCGGTGTCACCGGTGAGTTTGATACCGACGAAGTGGTGGGCGGCCGGATCGAGGTCGAGCGGTTGCGATGGTCGGCCGACGCGTGCGTCCGTCGGTCCGGCGGTCAGCTCGACGAGCAGGCCGGATTCCACCATCGGCTTGGTCAAACGGGTCAGACTGCCCGGCGACAACCCCACCCGGCGGGACAGTTCGGCGCGCGACAACGGACCGTCCAGCAGGATCTCCAGCGCCACCTGCCGCGACGGACCGGTCAATGGTCGCCATTCACCCACGCGCCCAGCGTAAACGGTGGAAAGGAGGCTGGGTTGGACGCCGGGACGTGACCCGGTCCGCGGTTCTGGCCGCACAAGCCCCGGCGTCAAGCTCAACCCAACGGTCCGCAGATGTCGACACAACAAGGCGATGCGGACCAGTCGCGGGCGGAGTACCCAATTCTTCTTGAAGTATGCACCCGATCTGCCGGGAAGGCGTTCGCCAGTTTCCTATATTTTCTTAACGTTTCAAACGGTTGATGAATCACCACCGTGTGCTCAGTCGGAGCCGCGACCTCGGGTGGTGAGGCCCGGGAAAACGAGGGTGAGCCAGCGGGCGCGGACTGCCGGTGGTTGGTCGATGGGCGCGGAGGAGATCAGCAGATAGAAGTCGTCGACGGTGACGTCGGGGTGCAGGTCGCCGTCGTCCTGGGCGGCCTTGATCAGGGTGCCGACCGCTGTGCGGGCTCGGGTTTCGGCGGGTTCGTCGACCGTGTCGGCGCCGAGTGTGCGGGCCGCGGCCTTCACTGCGTGGTCGGTGGCGGAGGCCTCGAGGACGCGTTCGACGAACGAGGTGATTTCGTCCATCGGCTTGGCGCCGGCCGCGACTCGCTCGTTCGCGGCCTCGGCATCGTCGGCGACGTGGCCCAGGTACTCCGCGATGACCGCTGTGACCAGGTCGGTCTTGTTCGGGAAATGGCGGTAGAGCGTGCCGACTGCGACGCCGGCCGCGGCGGCGATCTCGTCCATTCCGGCCTCCGGCCCGTGCCGGGTGATCTGCTCGCGGGCGGCGTCGAGGATCTTCTGCCGGTTGCGGACGGCGTCGGCGCGCGGGCTCATCTGACTCCTTGAAATATTGTGAACCGTGGTTCATGATAATCGTGAACCGGAGTTCATCTTAGCTGCAAGGACGGCCATGACCCCGAAGATCGCGCTCGTCACCGGTGCCTCGTCCGGTATCGGCGAGGCCACTGCCCGCAAGCTGCACGGCCTCGGCTTCACTGTGTACGGCGCCGCCCGCCGGGTCGACCGGATGGAGAAACTCGCCGCCGACGGCATCCGGCCGCTCGCCATGGACGTCACCGACGAGGACTCGATGCAGTCGGGGATCGAACGCATCCTGGCCGAGTCCGGGCGGATCGACGTACTGGTGAACAACGCCGGCTACGGCTCGTACGGCGCTCTCGAGGAGGTGCCGCTGTCCGAGGCGCGGTACCAGTTCGAGGTGAACGTGTTCGGGGCGGCACGGCTGATCCAACTCGTGCTGCCGGGGATGCGCGCGCAGCGCAGCGGCAGGATCGTGAACATCAGCTCGATGGGCGGCAAGATCTACACCCCGCTGGGCGGGTGGTACCACGGCACCAAGTTCGCCCTCGAGGCACTCAGTGACTGCCTCCGCCTGGAGGTCAAGCCGTTCGGCATCGACGTGGTCGTGATCGAGCCAGGCGGCATCAGGACCGAGTGGGGCGGCATCGCCGCCGACAACCTCCGCAAGGTCTCCGCCGCCGGGCCCTACGCCAACCAGGCCGAAGCCATGGCGAAGTCGATGGACTCGGAGATGGCCGACCGCCGCAGCTCCCCACCCACCGTCATCGCCGACGCCATCGCCAAAGCCGTCACCGCCCGACGCCCCCGAACCCGCTACCTCGTCGGGTTCGCCGCCAAACCCCTGGTAACCCTCCGCCGCCTTCTCCCCGACCGAGCCTTCGACTACACCATCAAACGCGCCACCGGCGCCCGCAACTGACCACAAACTGTTGCATCAGCAACGTCCTGGGCGGTGACTGACCGAGTGTGGTCAGTGGGGGAGTTTGCGGGTGTCGATCAGTTGTTGGGCTACGTCGCGGAGTTTGGTGTTGGTGTCCTGGGAGTAGCGCTTGAGGATGGCGAAGGCTCGGTCGCCGTCGACGTCGAAGCGTTCCATCAGGATGCCCATCGCCTGGCCGACGAGTTTGCGGGCGTCCACGGCCTGGGCCATGGTCTCCTCGTGGCGGGCGGAGGCGACCGCGACGGAGGCGTGCCGGGCGAGGATGTGGGCGATCGCCTCGTCGTCCTGGCTGAACGCGTCGGGGCGGTCGCTGTAGAGGCCGAGGACGCCGACCGTCGCGCGGGTCTCGTTCCCGGTGGCGAGCGGTACGTCGAGGACGCTGCGGACACCGAGGCCGGCGACTTTCTCGGCCCACTCGGGCCAGCGGTCGTCGGTGAGGGTGTCGCGGATCAGGATCGGCGTCCGGTCCCGTAGTGCGGTGACGAGCGGGCCGTTCTGGTTGTTGATCTGCAGGGTGTACACATCGGCGACCACGGGGTCGGTCACGGCCGCGACCTCGGGCTGTGACCCGCGGGCGTACAGGGCGACGCCGGCGTAGGTACAACTGAGCGCCTGCAGGGCGAACTGGACGACCGCGTCGATCGTCTCCTCCACCCCCGGAGCGTCGTGCAACTCGATCGCCAGGTGGGCGAAAGCGTCCGCCGACGTCGCGGCGAGGTCTTGCTCGGTCAAGGGGACTCCAGTCGTGCGCGAGCCATCAGGCACCCCTTGGCTGGAGTGATCCTCAGGAGACATAATGCAGCCCCTACCCCCCAAACTGTTAGCCGGTCGGGCCGGAGATTTTTCTGGGTCCTTGAACCCAGAACGATACAGTGAATCCATGACGGACTTCCCCGCGCTGCTGAGCGGCCGGACGAGCTGGCGGCGGGAGTTCGCGGCACCGGTGCGCGCCTTCCTGCGGACCGAAGCGGGCAGCTCCGGAGTGCTCGCCGCGGCGATCCTGATCGCGCTGCTCTGGGCCAATCTCGCGCCGGGGATGTACGACGATTTCTGGCGGACCGAGCTGTCGATCGGGCTCGGCGGCGACGTGCTCAGCCTGGATCTGCGGGAGTGGATCAACAGCGGCCTGATGACACTGTTCTTCCTGGTCGTCGGGCTGGAGGCGCGGCGCGAGTTCGACCTCGGCGACCTGCGCGACCGCAGCCGGTTCGTGCTGCCGCTGGCGGCCGGCGTCGCCGGGATGATCCTGCCGGTCCTCATCTACCTGGCCTTCAACGCGGGCGGCGAGGGCGCGCACGGCTGGGGTGTCGCGATGTCGACCGACACCGCGCTGGCCCTCGGCCTGCTCGCGCTGGTCGGCCGCGGCGTGCCCGATCGCGTCCGGGTGTTCCTGCTGACCGTGTTCGTCGTCGACGACCTGCTCGCGCTGCTCGTCATCGCCGTCGTCTACAGCGAGAACATCGCCCTCAAACCCCTCGCGCTCGCCCTTCTCGCCTTCGCCGCAGTGGTGGTTCTGGCGGTACTGCGAGTGCGCAAGGCCTGGGCGTACGTCGTACTGGGCGTCGTCACGTGGGCCGCCTTGCTGACCAGTGGCGTCGATCCCGTGGTCGCCGGGCTCGCGATCGGCCTGACGGCGTCGGCGTACTCACCCGGCCGTGAGGAGCTCGAGCAGGCGACCGGGCTGTTCCGGCTGTTCCGCGAGCAGCCGACGCCCGAGTTGGCCCGCTCCGCGACCGTCGGGCTGACCGCGACGATCTCGCCGAACGAGCGTTTGCAGTACCTCTACCACCCGTGGACCAGCTACCTGATCGTCCCGTTGTTCGGCCTCGCGAACGCCGGCATCACGATCGATCTGGACTTCCTCGGTCAGGCGTACACGTCGCCGATCACGCTCGGCATCCTGGTCGGGTACGTGGTCGGCAAGCCGGTCGCGGTGTCGGTGGTGTCCTGGCTGCTCACCCGCTTCTCCGGCGGACGCTACCGGCCGCAGGTCGGCTGGGCGGCGGTGATCGGCAGCGGCACGATCGCCGGCATCGGCTTCACGGTCTCGTTGCTAATAGCAACAATTGCCTTCGAGGGGCCGTTGCTGGCGGAGGCCAAGCTCGGGCTGCTGTCGGCGGTCGTGGTGGCGTCGGCGCTGACCTGGCTGGTGTTCCGCGCGGCCAAGTTGCTCTCTCCGCCGAAGAAGGCGATCGCCCTGCTCGGCGACGCGGATGAGTTGGTGGATCTGATCGACCCGGTCGATCCCGAGCGGGATCACATCCGCGGTCCGGAGACGGCGTCGGTGACGTTGGTGGAGTATGGCGACTTCGAGTGCCCGTACTGCGGGCTCGCCGAGACGGTCGTACGGGATCTGCTGAAGGACGACGACCTCCGGTACGTGTGGCGGCATCTGCCGCTGAGCGACGTCCATCCGCGGGCGCAGATCGCGGCGGAGGTGTCCGAGGCGGCGGACGCGCAGGGTGCGTTCTGGGAGATGCACGATCTGCTGCTCGCGAACCAGGAGAACCTGCAGCCCAAGGATCTGCTCCGGTACGCCGAGGAACTCGGGCTGGACCAGGACAAGTTGCACGACGAGGTGAAGCGGCACGTGGCGGCGGCGCGGGTCGCGCAGGACGTGGAGTCGGCCGATCTGAGCGGGGTGTCCGGCACGCCGACGTTCTTCATCAACGGGCAGCGGCACTACGGGGCGTACGACGTCGAGACGCTGACGACCGCGATCAAGGTCGCCCGGGCGCGGGCCAAGATCAGTCGCTGACTGGATCTTGTGGTACTAGGGCATTTCTGCCACTGTTGCTCGACCATGGCGATGCCCGACGCTGGTGGCTCCGCTGATCGAGAAGGAGCCCCGAGATGCCCGTTGACCTGCACACTTCGGCTGTTCTGCAGACGCCCGCCGCCGAGCGGGACGCCGCGGTCGCGCACTTCGCCGGCCGGCTGTCCTTCGAGGCCGATGTGTCGGATGTGGCCGCGGACATCGGCGCGGGGGCGACCGGCTGGGTGCTGGTCGACAGCCGCAGCCAGGAGAGCTGGGACCAGGGCCACGTCCCCGGCGCGATCCACCTGCCGACCCGCGAGATCGCGGCCCGTGCGACGTCCGTAGTACCGGAGGGTGTGACTGTGGTGACGTACTGCTGGGGGCCGGGCTGCAACGGTGCGACGAAGGCCGCGCTCGAGTTCGCCAAGCTCGGCTACCCGGTCAAGGAGATGATCGGCGGATTCGAGTACTGGTCCCGCGAAGGCCTGCCGGTGGAAACCGCTGACGGCATCGAACGCCGCCCGGCCGACCCGCTCACCGCGCCGCGCGGTATCGCCTGTGCCTGCTGATCGTCAGAGGTTGGCGAGGTAGTCGGCGTTGCCGCGGATGGCGGCCTCGTAGCGCTTGATCTCGGGGGTCCCGAGGCGATCGGCGATGACCAGGAGGAGGGTGGCGAGCGCTTTGTCCTTGTGGCCGGCCGCGTGCAGGGTGAGCGACTTGAACACCCGCAGCGAGTCCGACTCGGGGAACTCGGCGCACGCCGCCTTGAAGACGTCCAGGGACTCGTCGAAGCGCTCCAGGTTCCGCAGGGTGCTGCCGTACTGGAGGAGACACTTGCGTCGCGTCTCACCGGTCAGCCCGGGCAGGGCGCGCTCGTAGTACTCGACCGCCTTCTCCTCCTGGCCGTCGGTGTCGTACGAACCGCCGACCTCGTACAGCACATAGGGATTGTCCGGGTGCTCGGTGAGCAGGTTCTCGAAGAAGTCGATCGTGGGCTGCATGTTCGACCGGTCCCGCCGGTTGAACGCCGCCTCGATCGTCGCCGCCAGTTCGGGGGTCAACTCGGTGATCACCCGTCCATCATGCCTGGTCCAGTGGAGTGAGCACGGCGATTTTCCAGCCGTCCGGCCCGTCGGCGAGCTGGTAGCAGAAACGTTCGCGCGGTTCACCGTCGTACGACCAGGTGACATCGGCCCAGATGCTCGCCGAGGTCGATGCCATCACCGAGATCTTGCTCTGCACGGCGTCCACACCCTCGTACTGCGCCCAGGACGAGGCGAAGAACTGCTCGGTCTGTTGTTCGCTGGTGACCGGGATCGACTGGCCGGGGAAGACGATGAGCGAGGGCACCGCGTACATCCGGGCGATCCGCTTCTCGTCGCGCGCGAGGAGGGCGGCCGCATAGTCTTCGAAGAAGCTCTCGGTGGCTGTCATGGTGCCACCGTAGAACCCCAAGCGGACAGGTTCAGTCCGCTTTGACGGGACGTTTCTGCCACGGCCACGCGCCGGAGATCTCGACCTCGAGGGCGAAGCTGAGCACGGTGCGGATCACCACGATCAGGCCGAGGACCAGCACGCTCTCGACGGATGCCTGGACGATGATCGTGCGGATGATGTCGCCGACGATGAGGATCTCGAGGCCGAGCAGGATCACCCGGCCGAGGCTGACCCGCAGCTGCTGGTAGCTGCCGGCGCCCTTGCGGAGTACGTCGTACACGTAGCGGATCAGGACGACGGCGAGGCCGATCGCCATGATGACCACGCCTGTACCCTCGATCACCCGGGCCACGTCGGCGAACACCGCCTCGAAGTCCACCGTCCACAAGTACCAGTCAGGCGGCGTCGGTGGTAGCTGCCCCGCCGGGCCGGATGTTCTGGTTGAGGTGGAAGACGTTCGCCGGGTCGTACGCCGTCTTGAGTGCGGTCAGCCGGGTCAGCTTGGCCGGCGGGAAGGCGCGGCTGATCGCGTCGCCGTTGAGGGTGTTGAGGTAGGCGCCGTTCGCGTACGGCGCCAGCGTCGCGGCGTACTCACGGAGCCGGCCGATCCGGGCCGCGTCCTCGGCCGGGTCCACCCAGCGGGTCGCGGTGACGAACTCGAACAGCGTGTCCCGGTGGCTGAACGCCGCGTCGTCGTCCGGTACGTCGGCGATCGCACCGCCGTACGCCTGCAGACTCGCGGACACACCCGGGGTGCGCAGCAGCGCGCGGATCGCGTCGTCCGGCAGGGCCTTGAAGTAGTGGCCCTTCCAGTAACGGCGGTAGCGGTGACCCTGCACGTTGTCGTCGCGGCTCTGCAGCGTCAGGTACGGCATCTCCTCGACCTGTTCGTCGGTGGGGCCCATGGCGCGGAACGCATCCAGCAACTCGAAACCGCCGTCGCCGACCCACACGTACCCGACGGTCACGGCGTCGGGCGTGATGCTTGCGGTGAAGGTCGCCTGCCGGGGCGCGGTGGCGTTGAGCTCGCGCCAAGTCCGCAGTACGTCGAAACCCGCCGAGGACGGGTAGGTGAACTCGGCGACCAGCGCCCGGGTGCCGATGTGGTGCAGCCGGAACTCGAACGACGTGACGATCCCGAAGTTGCCGCCACCGCCGCGCAGCCCCCAGAACAGCTCGGCGTTCTCGTCGGCACTCGCACGGACCACGTCGCCGTCCGCGGTGACCAGCTCGTACGACGCCACGTTGTCGCACGCCAGCCCGAACTGCCGGGCCAGCCAGCCCATGCCGCCGCCGAGGGTCAGTCCGCCGACGCCAGTGTGCGAGACGTTGCCCGCGGTCGTCGCCAGACCGTACCGCTGCGCGGCCTCGTCCAGCTCACCCAGCAACGCGCCGCCCTGGACCCAGGCCAGCTGGCGGTCCGGATCGACCCGGACCGCGTTCATCGGGGTCAGGTCGATCATCAGGCCGCCGTCGGGGACGGCGTGGCCGGCGATGCTGTGGCCGCCGCAGCGGACGCCGATCTCCAGACCGGCCTCGCGGGCGAACCGAACCGCGGCGACGACGTCGGCGGTGTCGTGGCAGCGCGCGATCGCGGCCGGATAGCGGTCGACCATCGCGTTCCAGACGCTCCGGGCCTCGTCGTAGCCGGTGTCGCCGGCCTGCAGCAGCTTGTCCATCGGTCCGCTCCTTGGTGTCGGGCTCTGTTGTTCGGGCTCTGTTGTTCGGGCTCGGTTGTTTCGGGCTCGGTTGTTCGGGCTCTTCCATCACCCTGACAGCGTGGCGGTACTCCGATAAGGTCCAGTTGTGTGAGCCGAAACAGGACCAGTTCCGGCGCCGCCGAGCTGTTGGTCGAGCTCCGACGGGATGTCGGCGTGCCGCTGCACCAGCAGCTGGAGAAGGCGATCCGGGACCGGATCCGGCAGGGTCTGATGCGCGCCGACACGGTGATGCCGTCGACCCGGGCCCTCGCCCAGGACCTCGGACTGTCCCGTGGCGTCGTGGTCGAGGCGTACCAGCAGCTCGTCGCCGAGGGGTACCTGGTCAGCCGCGGCGGCGGCTACACCCAGGTTGCCGACATCGCCGTGGTCGAGGCATCCTCAACCGCTCGACCGACCACGATGCCGCCACGGATCGACTTCAAGTACAGCAAGCCCGACGTCTCCCAGTTCCCCCGCGCCGCCTGGCTGCGGTCGATCAGGAAGGTGCTGAACGAGACGCCGCATCGGAGCTTCGCCTACATCGACGGACGCGGCGCGCTCGAACTCCGGCACGCGCTGGCCGACTACCTGAACCGGGTCCGCGGTACGGCGGCCAAGCCCGAGAACATGCTGATCTGCAACGGTTTCGCCCAGGGATCGCGGTTGTTGCTGCAGGTCCTGGCGAAACAGGGCTACCGGCGGCTCGCGGTCGAGGATCCGTCCGACAACGAGTTGCGCGACGTGGCGACGGCGGCCGGGCTCGAGGTGGTCGGCGTACCGGTGCTGGAGACCGGGGTCGATGTCGACGCACTCGAGCAGTCCGGTGCGGACGTCGTACTGGTGACCGCCGCGCATCAGTTCCCGACCGGAGCGGTGGCGTCGGCGGAGACGCGGGCGGCGCTGGTCGCCTGGGCGGTACGGCGGGATGCCTTGGTCATCGAGGACGACTACGACGCGGAGTACCGGTACGACCGGGAGCCGATCGGGGCGATGCAGGGGCTGGCACCGGACCGGGTGGCGTACGCCGGGACCGCGAGCAAGACGTTGGCGCCGGGGCTGCGGCTCGGGTGGCTGATCCTGCCGGCTCGGCTGGTCGGGGCGATGTCCGAGGCGAAGACAACGGACGATCGCGGGTCGCCGGTGCTCGATCAGTTGGCGTTCGCGGACTTCGTGGCGCGCGGGGAGTTCGACCGGCACCTGCGGCGGATGCGGCCGCAGTATCGGCAGCTTCGGGACACGCTGGTTGAGCGGCTGGGTGAGCGGCTGCCGGAGCTCGTGCCGGTGGGGGTGTCGGCCGGTCTGCACGTGATGACGTGGTTGCCGGAGGGGTTGTCCGAGAGCGCGGTGTCGGCGGCCGCGCTGGAGCGTGGACTTGGGGTCTACGGGTTGGCGCCGTACTGGATGGCCGGGCACGGACCGGCCGGGCTGGTATTCGGGTACGGCGGTCTGACCGTGAAGGCTGTTGCTGAGGGCATCGACGTACTCGCGGACGCTGTATCCGGTCTGAGTGAATAATCATCCAATCGGTTGCAAGTTGATTCGCTTGGTTCTACGCTGGGTGGAGTGATCAGTGCAGCTGGCATCGACAGTCTGATGAATCAGGGCTGGCCCGCGGAGGCCAAGACCGAACTGGACGGCTGGGTCGTCCGCCGCAACCGCGGCGTCACCAAGCGAGCCAACTCCGTGCTGCCCGCGAGTGCGCCGTTCGACCTCGAAAGAGCGTTGGACTACGTGGAAAACCTGTATCAGGCGCACGGCATCACGCCGTGCTTCCATGTCAGCCCGGCGGCTCAGCCGACCGATCTGGACGACCGGCTCGAGGCTCGCGGCTACGTCGTACAGGCGCCGACGCTGGTGCAGTGCGCCGAGGTGGCCGACCTCCTCGACCGGCTGCCCGACGTGCCGGTCGACGTGAATATTTCCTCGGTGCCCGACGATGCGTGGATGGACGCCTGGTGGCGCATCGACGGGCACGGCGGGGAGGACGAGCAGGCGGCCGCCCGGCAGATCCTGAATCGCGGCCGGGCTCTCTACGCGACGATTCCCTCGGTTGGTCCGGTCAAGGCGATCGGCCGGCTCGCCCTGGTCGACGACTGGGCCGGCTTGTACTGCCTGGCCGTCGACGAGCGGTTCCGCCGGCAGGGGCTCGCCCTCGCCGTCATCCGCACGTTGTTGCAGAAGGCAACGACCTTGGGGGTCCGGCGAGTGTTCCTGCAGGTCGTCGCGGAGAACGAGCCGGCCCGGGCCCTGTACGACCGGCTCGGGTTCCGGACCGTCTCGCAGTACCACTACCGGGTCAAAGCGTGATCTTCTCCAGGTGATCCAGCACGACGAACTCCGCACCGGCGGTCTCGACCGACATGCGGAGCTTCGTCAGATCGGTCCACGGAACGCTCGGCTTGTCCAACGGCAGGTCGAAGTCGTCCCAGTGCGTGGCGATGACCTTCCGCACCGGCTTGATCGTGCGCAGCAGCCGGTCGGTGATCCCGAGCTCGCCACCGGGCGCCGCGAAGACGACGTCCACCTGCAGGTCGCGCAGGGCGTTCGGGTCGAAGTTCGCCGTACTCAGGCTGAGGATCCGGACGCCGCCGATCGTGATCACGTACGCGAGCGTGCCGCCTTCGAGCAGGTCCTCGATCACGCGCGGCCGCGGCGGGACACCGTCGAGTCGGTAGCCGGGGTAGGCGTAGGTGTGGTGCCGTCCGCTGCAGGAGTGGAGGGATGGGAAGACCTCGATCGTGAAGCCCTCGAACGGCAGGTACTCACCACCGCGCACCGGTGACAGCAGCTCTTCCGGCGTCCGCATCGCGCGGAGCATGTTCAGATGCGACTCGGTGCCGAGGACCGTCGCCTGCGTCTTCTTCGCGACGTACGGTACGTCGGCCATGTGGTCGTAGTGGCCGTGGTGCACCAGGATCGCGTCGGCCGTGGAGATGTAGCGGTCGATCACGTCCGGCTCGATCACCAGCTTGGTCTTGGGGTCCGCGCCCTCGGGCGTGAACGTGCCGGTCTTGAACCGGGTGATCCAGGGATCGGTCAGGACGATGCTCTTCCCCGACCGGATCTGCCACGCGTGCGTCCCGAGCCAGGTGAGTTCGACCGGCTCCTTGGTTGCGCCGGCCTGGATTGTTGCTGCCTCGCTCGTTGTTGCTGCCTCTGCAGTTGATGCGTCCGTGGTTGCGGCTGCGCCTCGGGCGGCCACGCCGATGACTCCGGTGGCACCGGCCGCCGCGGCGCCCGTGATGATTCCCCTGCGACTCACCTTCACGCTGTCTCCTCTCGCCGTACCTGAGCCTTCAGTCAAGGTGAGCGCGGTCGGACATGTCGAATATGCTCTTGCGCATGATCCGATTGCCGGGACATATCGCCGCAGGTCAGCGGGGCATGCTGACTGAGCGGCATCTGCAGATCTTCATCGCGCTGGCCGAGGAGCAGCACTTCGGTGACGCCGCCCGGGTGGTCGGCATCACCCAGCCGCCGCTGTCGCAGGGGCTGCGCCGGCTGGAGGCGCTGGTCGGGGCCAAGCTGTTCGAGCGCGGGCAGGGAGGGGTCGAGCTGACCGCGGCCGGCGCGGCCTTGCTCCCGTACGCGCGGCGGGCGTTGAGCACGATCGAGGAGCTTCATCAGGCCGCGGTCGCGCGTGATCCGGAGGGACCGGAGATCCGGTTGGGGCTGGCGCCGGAGGTTCCGCCGTCGACCGGCGCCGCGGTGGCGGCTGCGTGTGGCGCGGCGATCCCGGGGAGCCGGGTGACGGTGGTGTCCGCGCCGACCAGTTCGCTCGTCGGTCAGGTGTCCGCGGGTCGGCTGACGATGGCCGTCGTACTGCATCCCGCCGTACTGGACGGGCTCGAGGCCGGTCCGGTCACGTTGTTGCCGACGTGGGCGCTGGTGCCGACGTCGGTCGTGCCGGATGACGGTGACGAGGTGAAGTTGCGGCGCTTGGGTGGGGCGCCGGTCGCCGTACGGCCACGGGCTGAGGCGCCGGCGGCTCGCGACCTGTTCCTGGACACGTTGGCGTTGCATCGGCCCGACGGCGGGACGGTCGTGGTGACGGATGAGCGGGCCGGGCTGGCGATGGCGGCCGCGGGTCAGGCGATCGTGGTGACGGCCGATCCGTCGTTGACGGCGCCGGGGGTCGGGCGGCATCGGCTCGTCGACGATCCGCTGCCGGTGCGGCTGCGGTTGGTGTGGTCCAGGACGCGTACGCCGTTCCTGCGACCGGCTGACGTGATGGCGCAGCTGACGGATGCGCTGGTGGTGTCGTGAGCGCGCGGATTCGGGCGGTCTTCGAGGATGCGGGCGTCCGGGGTTGGCTGCACGCGGTCGCGTTGGACTCGCCTGAGTCGACGGTCGAGGTGGACGCGGATGGCGTCGTACCGATGGCGTCGGTCTACAAGCTTCCGTTGCTGGCTGGGTTCTGCCGGTTGGTGGATCTCGGGGAGATCGATCCGCTGTCGAGATTGACGTTGGATCCGGCTGAGCGGACGGCTGGGCCGACCGGGCTGTCGGTGCTGGCGGATCCGGTGACGATGTCGCTGCGGGACCTGGCTGTGTTGATGATGACGGTGTCGGACAACGCGTCGGCCGATGCGTTGCTGGATCTGGTCGGGCTGCGGCGGTTGGCGGAGTTGCTGGAGTCGTTCGGTTTGCAGCGGACCTGGGTACGGCGGGGGACTGCTGCGCATCTGCGTGATCTGCAGCGGCGTACGGGGCTGGACAGTCCGGATGCGGCGCTCGCCGTACTGGCTGACAACGACCGGACTGATCCAGTGGGTGTCTACGAGGCGGCGAACGCGTCGGCGAGTAGTCCGCGCGACATGACGTTGCTGCTCCGGCGGTTGTGGGCGGGGGAGCTGTTGTCGGACGGGCAGACGGAGTTCGTGAAGGCGACGATGCATCGGCAGCTCTTCCAGCACCGGATGGCCTCCGGCTTCCCGCATGACGGCGTCCGCGTCGCCGGGAAGACCGGCACCTTCGGAGCCCTCCGCCACGACGTCGGCGTGGTCACCTTGCCCGATGGTGCCGCCTTCGCGATCGCCGTCTTCACCCTCGCCGCCCGCGGCGACTTCCGCCAACCCCGCGTAGACACAGCCATCGGCGAAGCAGCCCGGGCCGCGGTAGACCTACTGCGTTAGACGACTGCGTAGGCCTCGACTTCGAGGAGGGCGTTGGGGCTGAAGAGAGCGCCGACCTGGACCGCGGTGCTGGCGGGTGGGTTGGTGGTGTCGACGTACTCGTCGCGGGCGGTGCGGATGGCCGGCAGGAAGGCGATGTCGGTGACGTAGAAGTTCAGCTTCACCACGTCAGCGAAGGTCGCACCGGCCGCCTTCAGACAGGCATCCAGATTCGCGAACACCTGCCGCGCCTGCGCCGCCGGATCACCGACCCCAACAAAGTTGCCATCAGCATCCAACGCGACCTGGCCGGCAACCGCCACCCATTGCCCCGGCCCAGTCACCACATGGCTGTACCCATTCCCCGGCGCAACACCCTCAGGCCGGGGATACGAGAGCTTGCTCAAAACACTCCTCCAAGAGTCGTCCTCCCGCCATCCTCACCCGCCCAGCCCTCCCAACACCACCGCATTCCTCCCGGAACCGCTCGGCTACCTCCAGAAGCCTGTCGATGTACGGCGGCGGGCTGCGAGTGCGGCGAAGCCGAGGATGGTTGGGACGGCGACGGCTACGGGGAGGGCGCCGCCGGTGTCCAGGGTTTCGCGGCGGGAGACGGTGACGTGGACGGGTGGGCCGGCGACGAGGGGGCCGTTCTGCGGGATCAGTACGACGTACACCGCGAAGCGGCCTGGGTTGACCGCCTGGAACTCCCAATCCAGCGCGGTTTCCTCAGCCGGCACCGATCGCGTGACGTCCTGGGACCAATCCTCCAGATCGACGTACACCCCGTCGAGGCTGACCACGTTGAGGTGGGCGATCGCCGGGCCGGATACGACCGACTCGACCGTGAGCGTCTGCCCGATGACAGCGTTGAGCTCGTCCTGGTTCATGGTGATCGACGGATCGGAGAGCAGTACGGCGGCGAGCAGGCCCAGCGTGTTCATCGCAGCCCCGCGGTCAGTCGGACAAGTCGTGGGCCGGCCACGATCAGGACGCCGGTGACGACCAGCGCGACGAGGACCGGGGAGGCCAGGTAGCTGAGGTCGTGCGTCCAGCCGCGCCGGCTCACGAGGATCTGCGAGATGTAGTGCAGTGCCGAACCGATCGGATTGGCCCGGGTGATCACTTCACCGATCCCCGTCTTCGGCAGCGCCGGCAGTTGCGTCGGTGCGAACAACACGAGCAGCACCAGCAATCCGCACGCCAGGCTGGTCTTGTTGGAGTTCGTGCCCGCGCTGATGAGCAGGCCGACCCCGCCGAGACCGGTCGCGACCAGCGTCCCGACGGTGAGGGCGAGGAGCGCTGCCGGTACGGCGCCCGCCACGCCGCGCCCGAGGACCCACAGGTAGGGCAGCGTGACGACGAGGCAGGCCAGCCACATGGTCGACGCGGCGGCGAGCTTGCCGACGATGATCCCGCGCCGGGACACCGGGGTGAGCAGCAGGCCTTCGAAGGTTCCGCGCTCGCGTTCACCGCTGATCGCGTCCGCGCTGACCACGACCGTGAGCAGGACACCCACCGCCAGCCCGATCTGGACGGTGAGGTTGACCGCTTCGCGTTGTTCGAGGAAGTTCATCGCCTGGTTGGTCGCGGCCAGATAGGTCATCGCGCTGAGCAGCACGCTGAACCCGAACACCAACGTCGGCCCGCGACCGCCGATCCAGAGGTCCCGGCACTCCTGCTCGGCGACGACCTCCCATCGGCTTTCAGTCATGACCCGCCTCCTCGGTGAGGCTGAGGAACGCATCGCTCAAGCTGCCCGTACCGACGACTTCGGCAAGCGATCCGTCCGCGCGGAGCCGGCCCTGGTCGAGGACGATCACTCGGTTGCAGACCTGCTCGACCTCGGTCAGAGTGTGCGTCGACAACACCACCGTGGCGCCTCGCCTGATCTCGCCGATGGTGGCGAGGATCTCGCGCTGGCCGGCCGGGTCGAGGCCGAGCGTCGGTTCGTCGAGGAACACGACCGCGGGATCGTTGATCAGCGCCCGGGCGATCCCGAGTCGTTGCCGCATACCGCGGCTGTACGTCGAGATCCGCGCACCGGCCCGGTCGCCGAGGCCGACCTCGGTGAGCAACCGGTCGGCGACATCGCGTGCATCCTTCCGGCCGCGGCCGAACAGCCGCCCCGCGTAGCGGAGGTATTCGCTGCCGGTCTGCCGGGCCGGGTAGCCGGCACTCTCCGGCAGGACGCCGATGCGTTGCCTGATCCGGTCCGGTCGATCGCCCGGGATGCCCGCCACTGTGAAGGTTCCGCCGGTGGGTTCGAGGATCGTGGTGAGCAGGCGGATCGTGGTCGTCTTGCCTGCGCCGTTGGGGCCGAGCAGGCCGATCACGTCGCCGGGGTCCGCGGCGAAGGTGAGTCCGTCGAGGGCGTTGCGCGCGCCGTACCGCTTGCTGAGGTCGATCGCCTCGATGGTTGCCATGTGGCCGACGGTAGGACCGTGGTGCTGAATGCTCGCTGAACGGTGCATTCAGCCCGGATTCAGCCACAATGGAAGACGATCGGCCTGGAGGTGGCTGATGCGGGCACTGGTGGTGGAGGACGAGCCCCGGCTGGCCGGCGGTCTGCGCAGCGGGTTGGAGGCGGAGGGGTACGCCGTCGACGTCGCGCTGACCGGGACGGACGGGTTGTGGCTCGCGCGCGAGCACGGGTACGACGTCGTCCTGCTGGATCTGATGCTGCCGGAGATCGACGGGTTCGAGATCTGTGCGACGCTGCGGGCCGAGCAGGTCTGGACGCCGATTCTGATGCTCACGGCAAGAGATGCGGACGCCGACCAGGTCCGGGCGCTCGACCTCGGCGCCGACGACTACCTGACCAAGCCGTTCGCGTACGCCGTCCTGATCGCACGACTGCGGGCCTTGGTACGACGGGGAGCGGCCGATCGACCGGCGGTACTGGAAGCCGGCGAGCTCCGGCTGGATCCGGCGACGCGGCGTGCTTGGCGTGGTGAGGCCGAGTTGGTGCTGACGACGCGCGAGCTGTCGTTGCTGGAGTTCCTGCTCCGGCGGCACGGTCAGGTGGTGTCGAAGCGGACCATCCTCGATCACGTCTGGGACTTCGATTTCGAGGGTGACCCGAACATCGTCGAGGTCTACATCCGCCGCCTCCGCACCAAACTCGGCCAGGACGCCATCACCACCCTGCGCGGCGCGGGCTACCGGTTGGCGATGACATGCGAATCCGGGTGACGCTGGCCGCGGTGCTGGTGGTCGGTGTGGCGCTGGTGGCCGGCGCCGTCGTTCTGGTCGCGCTGCTCGGTTCGGTGCTCACAGCTCAGGTCTGCACCGAAGCTCGCGAACGGGCGTCGCAGCTGTCGTCGGACTCCGCGGTGCGAACGTCGTCGACGAGCGCCGAGCTCGTGCAGCTGATCGACCGATCCGGTTCTGTGGTCGGCGCCTCGGACGCCGGCAAGCTCGCCGCGCCTGGCACTGGCTGCGTCAAGGTCGGACCTTCCGGCTACTCGGAAGACTTCGTCTTTGCCGCCGCCCCGGTCGAGTCGGGTGGCGAAGTGGTCGTCGGGCGGCCGCTGGTCGACGTACTCGACTCGACCCGATTCGTCAGCCGGGTACTGGTGGTCGGTGTGCCGGTGATGATGCTGATCGTGGGTGCGGTGACCTGGATCGTGACCGGGCGGGTCCTGGCGCCGGTGACCGCCATTCGACGGGAGGTGGACGAAATCACCGCGACCGAGTTGCATCGCCGGGTTCCCGCCGTACGCCTGGACGAGATCGGCCGGCTGGCGCGGACGATGAACCGGATGCTCGACCGGTTGCAGCGTTCGCACGAGAGCAGGCAGCGATTCGTCTCCGACGCGTCGCACGAGTTGCGGTCTCCGATCGCGGCGATCCGCCAGCACGCCGAGGTCGCGCAGGCTCACCCGGACAGCACCACCGTGGACGCGCTGGCAACCACTGTCCTGGCCGAGGACGTGCGCATGCAGCACCTCGTCGACGACCTCCTGCTGCTGGCGCGTTCCGACGAGGACCACACCGAACCGCAGGGTACGCCGGTCGACCTGGACGACCTCGTCCTCGCCGAGTCAGAACGGTTGCGTATGGCAACAGATCTCGCCGTCGACACCTCGGCGGTGTCGGCCGGTCAGGTGCGCGGCGAGGCGACCGCGCTGGCCCGGATGATCCACAATCTCGCCGACAATGCCGCCCGGCACGCCCGCAGCCGGATCGCCTTGAGTCTGGCGGAGTCGGACGGCACCGTCGTACTCACCATCTCCGACGACGGTCCCGGCATCCCGCCGGCGGACCGGGCCCGCGTCTTCGAGCGCTTCGTCCGCCTCAACTCGGCCCGTTCCCGCGACACCGGCGGCGCGGGCCTCGGCCTGGCGATCGCCGCCGAAGTTGTCCGCCGCCACCACGGCACCATCGAGATCCACACCTCACCAACCGGCGGCGCAACCTTGGAGGTCCGCCTCAGAGCGACGACAGCAGGAAGGTCTTGACCGCGTCCTGCATTTGGCGGTCGAAGCGGTGGGGGCCGGGGAGGAAGAGGCCTTGGTAGGTGGCGGGGCCGTGGTGGAAGTGTTCGGTGAGTTCGCGGTCGGCGGCGAGCATGCCTTGGGGTGGGAAGAGGGCGTCGTCCTCGGCGTAGACGACGAGCTGGTGGTGGCGGGCTCGGCCGGCGGTGAGGGACGGGTGGTCGAGGTGGCGGGCCAGGCCGGGGGTGGTGAACAGCCAGGAGTGGGCGTCGAGGTACGCCGGGATGAGTGAGTCGAACGTGGTCATCATGCAGACGATCGCCGACGCCTTGATGCGCGGATCGAGGGCGGTGAGCATCGCCGAGCGCCCACCGCCGCCGGAGAAGCCGAAGACGCCGACCCGGTCCGCGTCCACCGCGTCGAGCTGGCGCAACACGCTGAGGGCGACGAGGTCGTCGTACGCGACCATCGCGGCGAACGACGTACCGAGGAGCCCGGCTGCCTTGGCGACTGTGTTCTCGTGATGGCCGGCGGCGACGTCGTACCACTCGTCGTCGCCAGGGGAGTGATCCGCCGCCAGCCAGGCTGCCTCGTACGTCGCCATCACGTCGCGCAGCCGCCACGGCAGCGGATCGAGCCCGAACCGGCGCGAGCCCCACGCGAACGTGTCGTGACACAGCACCACGAAACCCGCGCGGGCGAGTTCGTTCGCGACGGCCCGGTCCTCGTAGAGCTCCTGGCGAAGTCTGACCGCGCCGGCACTCGGCCGAGGCGTCTCGACGAGCCGCTCCGCGCCGACCGACTTCACACCCGCGTGGCAGTGCAGCCCGAGCAACCCAGGATGCGGCCCGGGATCATCAGGACGCACCAGCCAGGCACGAGTGGGCGGACCGAACCCGGTGCTCCACTCGAGCACCCGGCCGTGGACACCGTCCGATTGCCAATCGTCGACAATCCGCACCGCCGGCGGCCGAGGTGGTTCGGGTACGCCGAGCAGCCCGGCGACACTCGTGGTGAGTTCGTCACCGGTCAGCGGCAAGGCGTCCCGAACGAACCCCGGCCAGTCGTCGTACCCACCCAACGCAGTCGGTCTCAACCCTTCACCGCGCCCGCCGACAGGCCCTGCACCAGGAACTTCTGCACATAGGCGAAGACAAGCACAACCGGTACGACGGCCACCACGCCACCCGCCGCCAACGCGCCGAAGTCGACGCTGTACTCACCGAGCATGTAGCTCAGCCCGACCGGGATGGTGAACTGGTCCTGGTCGTTGAGGAACATCAGCGCGAAGAGGAAGTTGTTCCACGACCCGATGAAGGCGAACGAGCTGATCGCCACCATCCCGGGCCGCAGCAGCGGCAGGACGACGGTCAGGAAGCCGCGGAGCCGGCCGCATCCGTCCACCCAGGACGCCTCCTCCAGCTCGATCGGGATGTTGCGGATGAACCCGGCCATCATGATCAGCGACAGCGGCAACCCGAACACGGTGTCGGCGATGACGATGCTCCACGGGGTGTTGATCAGCCCGATGGTGCGGAAGATGTCGAACAGCGGGATCAGCATCATCGCGCCCGGGATGAACTGCGTGCACAACGTCATCACCATGAACGCACCCCGGCCGCGGAACCGGAACCGGGCCAGCGCGTAGCCGCCGAGCAGCGACAACACCGTCGTACCGAACAGGGTGAACAACGCGATGACGACGGAGTTCTTGAAGAACACCGCGAACCCGGCGCCGTTCCAGACCGTCGCGTAGTGCTCGAACGTGATCGGCCATGGCAGCACGGAGGTAGAACCGGCCGGGCGCAGGCTGAACAGCAGGATCCAGTAGAACGGCACCAGCGTGAACAGCAGATACAACGCGAGCGGCGCATAGATCATCCACCGCGGTGCTTGCCGGTTGTCGGGGGTCTTGCGCTCGGATTGTCGACGATCGACCGCTGGACGGCTTTGGGTCGGCGCTTCAAGAACGGTGGTCATGAGGCCTCCCGGCCGACGCGGGAGAGTTTGAGGTACGCGATCGAGAAGATCGCCAGGATCAGGAACGCGGACACGGTCAGCGCGGAGCCGTAGCCGAACTCCTTCGCGTCGACCGCCATCCGGGCGACGTACAGCGGCAGCGTCATGGTCGCGTTGCCGGGACCGCCGCCGGTCAGCGTGTAGAGCAGGTCGACATTGTTGAACTCCCACACCGCCCGCAGCAGCGTCGACAGGACGATCGCGTTGCGAAGGTGCGGCAAGGTCACCGACCAGAACCGCTGCAGCCGCCCGGCGCCATCGACCTCCGCGGCCTCGTAGAGATCCTGCGAGATGGTCTGCAGATCGGCGAGCAGCAGGATCGCGAAGAACGGCACACCTCGCCACAGCTCCGCCAATACCGCGGCCCAGAAGGCTGACGTGCCGTCGATCAACGGGCTCTCGCCGTAGCTGCCGATACCGATGTCGGCGAGATAGCGGGAGAACCCGGTGGTCGGGCTGTAGATGAGCAGCCAGATCGTCGTGGTGAGCACACCGGCGACCGCCCACGGGGAGAAGACCAGCGACCGGGCCAGACTCCGCCCCACGAACGTCTCGTTGATGACGAGGGCCAGGCCGAGCCCCAGCACCAGCTGGAGCCCGACCTCGACGACGACCCATTGGGTGGTGAAGCGCAGCGAGTCCCAGAACATCTGGTCGCTCAGCATGTTCTGGTAGTTCTCGAGGCCGATGAAGCCGTTGCTGCGCGGCTTGGTGACGTTGTACTTGAACAGCGAGTAGTACACGACACTGCCGATGGGGTAGAGCAGGAAGATCGCGACGAGCACCAGCGTGGGCGCCAACAGCGCGTACGGCGTCCATCGCTCCCGTGGTCGCCGACGGACCTGTGTGTCCGGCGGCGCCGGATCAGCCTGCAGAACTGCCATCGTGGAATCTCCTTGTTGTTGCTGCGGGGTCAGTCGCGGTCGACCGGCTGCCAGCCGTCGGAGCCGGCCAGCCAGGCGGATCGGTTGGCCGCGGCGGCCTCGGTGTCGGTCAGCTGGGGCCGTCCGTCGCCGGTCGCGGCGCCCGGGCCGGTGTTGCGGTACTCGGCGAACCGCGCGTCGCGCCACGACCACCCGCTCATGTCCGTCCAAGCCGGCGTACCGGTGTGGGCGCCGAGCCAGGAGTCCCGCACCACCACGCGCGGGTCGGCACCGGGGTCGCCGCTGGGATGCCACGGACGGCCGAGGAAGACCGTGCCGGCCGCGGCGTCGGATTCGAAGCGGCTGCGTTCGATCAGGTAGCCGTGCGGGTTCGCGTCGACGGTCGCGGCCGCGGTGACGTACCCGTTGACCGGTTGGCCGCGGTCCACCGACCTGATCGTGCTGTCGGTGATCACCGCCGTACCGCGGCCGTAGATGAAGTCGACGTCGCCCTGGATGAGCGAGTCGGTGACCCAGGTGCGGACGATCGCCTCGCGGTTCGGGGTGTCCAGCAGCAGCGTGTCCTGGTTGCCGAGCAGGCGCACGTTGTCCAGCCGGATCCGGTCGCCGGCGGTGCGCAGCGCGATCGCCTGGCTGGGGAAGTTCGCCTGCTCGTCCCAGCCGTTCTCGACGGTGAGGTTCTCGACGGTCACGTCGTCGCCGAGGATGCCGAGCGTCGCCGATCCGGTCGCGCCGAACGTGCCGCCGTAGAACTTCTCCTGGCCGGCGGCGAGGTCATAGGTCAGGACGACGTCTGCCGGGTTGCCGGTCGCGCCGCGGATGGTCAGGTTGTCCTGGAAGGCCCAGATCCGGACGATCTCGCGGTAGACACCGGGTTTCACCACGATCGTGGTCGGCCTGCCTCCTCCGACGGTCGCAACGGCTGCGCCGATGCTGCCGAAGTCGCCGGTGCCGTCGAGTGCGACGGTGACCGTACGGCCGTAGGTCCGGTCGCGAGTGGTCGGGCCGGCGTAGGCACCGACCGTCGAGGGCACCGTGCTCGCGGCATCCGGGGTCGAGGCGTAGTACGTCGCCGGATCGAACGCCGTACCGACGTTGTCGCGCCGGCCGCGGGTGCTGGTGAAGACATTGTTCTTGTTGACAATCTGCGACGCCGGGTCCTTAGCGACGATCGGGTCCTCGCCATCGGAGTAGTAGTTGCTCTCGGCCACTACCTTGGCGGCGCCGCGGGACATGGTGCCGTACTGGCCGAAACCGCGGAACCAGTTGTTGTAGACGTGCGCGGCCTCGGTGTTGTCGATACTCGCGTTGCGCTGGTAGGTGTTCGAGAACCAGTTGTGGTGCATCGTGATCTTGGTCAGCACGTTGGTGGTCCAGCCGACACCGACCGTCTTGTTGTGCGCGCTGAAGACGTTCCACGACAGCGTCACGTAGTCGGAGTCCTTGCGTACGTCGACCAGACCGTCGCCGAGCCGCTCGAACGTGACGTGGTCGATCCACACGTGGTGTGCGGTGTCGAGCCGGATTCCGTCGTTGTCGTTCTCGGCCGACTTCCCGTCCCAGTCGCCGGGGATGTAGGAGTCGCGGATCCGCAGGTTGCGGACGATCACGTTGTGCGTGCCGTTCAGGAACAGGCCGCCGCCGACGAGTTCGGCGACGGTACCGGCGCCGATGATGGTCTTGTGCGAGGCGACCGGGACCTGGGTGCCGAACGGGATCCGCAGACTGCCCCGGACGACGATGATCAGCGGTTCGGGGCTACCGGCGTACTGGGTCAGCTTCTCGGCCGTGTCCGCGACCACGAGCTGTCCGCCGAGCCCACCGGTGGTTCCGTGGGGAAGGTCGGCAGTCGGGATCGACGCCATGCCGGTCGCCTTGGCCGGCCACACCGGGCCGTCGGCCGTGGTGGTGGACGGGGCGTTCATCAGTTGAAGGAGCTGCTTGTTCTGGTCCAGCCGGCCCGCACCCGCCCACGCGCCGACCAGGGCGGGGACAGTCGGCGCGGGGTTGATCCGCAGGTGCGGGCCGGAGCTTCCGGACACCGTCGGCAGCAGTTGATCGTCGGGGTGTGCGGCGTTGTACGCGGCCAGTACGCCGGCCGGCCGGCCGTTCACCCAGTTGCCGGACTCGGTGATGCCGGTGCCGCCCCAGTCGTAGATGATGCGGTCCGCGGTGACGCCCTGGAACCAGTTGCTTCGGGCAATGATCGAGGACTCGACGCCGACACCCCAGGAGTATTGATAGCGGCCGGGGTCGGTGACGCGGTACAGGTTGTTGTAGACGTGGGCCTGGCCGAAGCGGACCCGCGGACCGCGCTGGACCAGGTCGGTGAGTTCGTTGTGGTGCATGGTCACGCGGAGCTTGCCGCGGTCGGCGACGACGCCGTCACCGTTGCCCCACAGCAACGACTTGTCGTGACCGCTGAGCTTGTTCCAGGAGATCGTGACCAGGTCGGCCTGGCGGACCACGTCGAGCAGGCCGTCGTGGCGCAGGAACGGTTCGCCGAAGTACTTCGGCTGCTCGGCGTCGACGGTGTCGCCGTCGTCGAGGGTCAGGTGGTCCAGCCAGACGTGGGTCGACCGGCTGACCACGACGTTGTCCCACTCGGTCTTCCAGGTGTCGCCGTTCCAGCCGGGGAAACAGTCGTACGCGTCGGAGATCCGCAGATTGCGGACAATCACGTTGTCGACGGACTCGATGTTGACCACGAACCCGACCAGGTGCGCGTCGCTGAGACCGATCAGGGTCGTGTTGGCGCCGATGTCCATCCGGACCCGCTCGGCCTGCTTCGCCGACGAGGCCTTGCGGGCATCCTCCATCGGGCCGGTCGCCGGTCCGGTCCAGTGCGCCGGGTCGTAGGTCTGGAGGTAGTTCTCCAGCGTGTACGGCGCGACGTTGTACTCCGGACAGGCGATCGGCCGCCCGTCGTCGGTGGTGTTGGCATCGAGCTTCCCGACCACCTGCACGACCTTCGGCTCGTCCCCAGCCACAGCAGCCTTCAACTCAGCCGCCGTCCGAACCTGCACGACACGCTCGGCCGCCGAGCCACCCGTCGTACCGGATCCCATCGAGGCCCACCCATCACCAGGTGAGAGGACCTGTCGAGCCGGATCCGAGACGTGAGTGGTTGTCGGTGCGGTTTGTTGTGCGACTGCAGCCGGCACCGGCGCAAGGCCGAGAAGTGCAGTGCTGAGTAGGAAGATTGTGGTGGTGCGGAGTCTGGGCGGCATGACGTCTCCTCACACAGAGAAACCGGTTTCTTCAGGATTGGGGCGTGATGGTTACTTAGAGTCGTCGTACTCCTTCTTCGCGGCTTCGAACCGGGCGGCGTACTTGTCCGCGAAGGCCTGCGCGGTGAGCTTCTTCTGCAGCACCTGCTGGAAGTCGGCTTCCATCTCGGTCTTGAGGATCTTGCTCCAGTCCGGCAGGTACGTCGGCAGCTGCAGGTACTGCGTCTTCGGGTTCTTCGACGTCTCGACGATCGCCCGCAGCGGCTGCGACTGCTGCACCCACGGCGCCTTGGCGGCCTCGGTGTTCGCCGGCACCTGGCCGACCGCCTCACACCACTCCGAGTTGGCCGTCGTACTCATGTACTCGACGAACTTCCAGGCCGCGGCCTTCTTCTCGCTCTTCGCGAGGATGCCGAGCCCCGAGATCGCGGGCGCGGTCGCGGTGATGACGCCGTCGGCGTTCGGGAACGGCTGGACGCCGGCCACGTTCGCCGGGCCGAGCGCCTTGAAGTGGTCCTGGGTGGAGCCGAGGTTGTGGTGGGTCGCCCAGGCCGAGCCGCCGTCGAACGCGGCCACGATCTTGGCGTAGTCGTTGGACAGGTCGGCCGGTGCGCTGACGGTGCCGTACAGCCCGGCGTACCGCTCGAGCGACTTGACCGCCTCCGGGTCGTTGAAGGTCGCCTTGCCGTCGTCGGTGAAGAACGTGCCGATCCCTGCCTGGCCGTACGTCATCGCGAACATCGGCGGCATCGAGCCCGGCCCGCCGCGGAACGCGAACCCGAACCGGTTCTTGTCCTTCTCGGTCAGCTGCTGGGCGATCGAGAAGAGGTCGTCGTACGACTTCGGCTCGGCCAGGCCCTTCTGCTTCAGCCAGTCGGTCCGGTACCAGATCACGTCCGACAGCGCGCTCAGCGGAGCCTTGTAGAGCTTGGCGTCCGACGAGTTGCGGCGCTCGTTCGCGATCATCGTCGCGTCGACCTTGCTGGTCAGTCCCGACTTCTCGTACGCGTCGTCCAGTGTGACCAGCGCGTTCTGCGCGATCAGGTGGGCGACGTCGTTGCCGATCAGCAGGACGTCGGGGATCTCGCCGGAGGCCAGCGCGTTGTCGACCTTCTGCAGGTACGACGAGTTGGGCAGGCCGACGTACTCGACCTTGACGTCGGGGTTGGCGGCGTTGAACTCGCCGATCAACTTCTCCCACTTCTTGGTCAGCGCCGGATTGGCGTTGGTGTCCCAGAACTGGACGGTGCCCTTCGCCTCACCCCAGTCGTCGGGGTTGCTCGCGGCCTCGCTGCCGCCGCCGCTGGTCGGGCCGGCGCAACCGCCGATCGCCAGCGCCAGGGTCGCGGCCGTCGCTGTCGCCCGGATCCACCCTCTGCCTGTCATCTGGTCCTTCTCTCCACGCCGGAACAGTTTGAGAAACCGGTTTCTTCGTGAGAAAGTAACACAGCGCACCGGGCTCGCAATAGGGTTCGGAAGGCGGTTTCCCGATCGGAGGGCGAGACCTGTGTATGCCAACCCGGTGCTGGACGCGGATTGGCCGGACCCGGATGCGGTCCGGGTCGGCGACGACTACTGGATGATCGCGTCCAGCTTCAACCGGGCGCCCGGACTGCCGGTGCTGCACTCGCGCGACCTGGTCTCGTGGACGCTCGTGAACCATGCGTTGCGCGAGGTGCCGCCGGTCGAGCACTACCGGATTCCGCGGCACGGCGGCGGTGTCTGGGCGCCGAGCATCCGGCACCACGACGGGCGGTTCTGGATCGTCTATCCCGATCCTGATCACGGGATCTTCGTGCTCAGCGCCGCCGATCCGGCGGGCGCCTGGTCGGAGCCCCGGCTGCTGCTGGCCGGCCGCGGCCTGATCGATCCGTGCCCGCTGTGGGACGACGACGGGCGCTGCTATCTCGTGCACGGCTGGGCGAAGAGCCGGGCCGGGATCAAGAACCGGCTGACCGTCCGCGAGGTGTCGCCGGCCCTCGATCGAGTCGTCGGGCCGGCCCGGACCGTCATCGACGGAGACGAGTTGCCCGGGTACACGACGCTCGAGGGGCCGAAGTTCTACAAGCGGGACGGGTACTACTGGATCTTCGCCCCGGCCGGAGGGGTCACGACCGGGTGGCAGTCCGCGTTCCGGGCCCGGTCGCCGTACGGGCCGTACGAGGATCGCGTCGTACTGGCGCAGGGATCGACGCCGGTCAACGGGCCGCATCAGGGTGCGTGGGTGGACACACCGGCCGGCGAGGACTGGTTCCTGCACTTCTCCGATCGCGGTCCGGCGGGTCGCGTCGTACATCTGCAGCCGATGACCTGGGAGGACGGCTGGCCTGTCATCGGTGATGGCGGAGAGCCGGTACTGCGGCATCCGCTACCGGCCGGCGAGCAGCGTGAGCCCGAGCGGAGCGATGCCTTCGAGGGGCCGGAGTTGTCGCCGATCTGGCACTGGCAGGCGAACCCGCGGCCCGACTGGTACGACGCTCCGAAGGACGGCTCATTGCGATTGGCTGTGTTCCCGGACGACGACGGCGATCTGCGGAATCTCCCGCAGGTGCTCGGGCAGCAGCTACCCGGACATCGCCGGCGGTTCGAGACGTCCGTCCGGCTCGACGGCGGCGGGCCGGGTGCTCGAGCCGGTCTCGTCGTACTGGGCCAGACGTATGCGTGGATCGGCCTCCATCGCACGCCGACCGGGACGGACGTCGTACTGCGCGAGCGCGGTACACCGGATGAGGACCTCCTCCACCAGGCTCCAGTGGAGACGCCATACGTCGATTTGGCCGCTGACGTCGATGAGAATGCGGTGGTGCGGTTCTCCTATCGGGCGGGCGGTGAGTGGGTGGAGATCGCCAAGGTCTTCCAGGCTGTGGAGGGACGGTGGATCGGCGCCGAGGTGGGGCTGTTCGCGGCGGCGCCACAAGGCACGATGGATGGTGGCGGGGCCGTGTTCGGCCCGGTCCGGGTAACCGAGCGAGAGACGGCTTGATGGGCAGGACACCGAAGGACTCGATCACGATCGCCGACGTCGCGCGGGCGGCGGAGGTGTCGCGGGCGACCGTGTCGCGGGTGATGAACGGCCGCCTCACCGTCGCGCCGGAGATCGCCGAACGCGTCCGGGCCGCCGCCGACCGGCTGAACTACCGGCCCAGCGACCTGGCCCGCAACCTGTCCCTCGGCCGGACGAACATGGTCGCGCTGGTGGTTCCGGACCTGGGCAACCCACTGTTCCAGCAGATCATGCGCGGTATCACCAACGCTTCGGCCGCGGCCGGCTACCGGGTCCTGGTCGCCGAAACCGACGAGGACCCGATGGCCGAGGCGGATATCGCGGTGGAGGCCCGGCGCCGGTGCGACGCGCTCATCATGGTCTCGCCGCGGCTGGCCGAGGACAGCCTGCTCGAGCTGCTGCCGGAGGTGAAGCCGGTCATCCTGGTCAATCGCCAGGGGCCGTCCGACGTCGCCACGGTCGGGGTCGATTTCGGCAGGGCGGTGCGGATCGTGGTCGACCATCTCGTCGGCCTCGGACATCGGCGGCTCGCCTACCTGGCCGGGCCGGTGGGGAGCGCGTCGAATACGGATCGCCTGCGCTCACTGGAGATCGCCGAGCGGGAGATCCCCGGGCTGGAGATCGTCCGGTTGGAGTGCGGTTCGTCGATCGAGGACGGGTACGCCGCGGTCGAGCGGGTGCTGGAGTCCCAGGTCACGGCCGTCGTCGCGTTCAACGATCTGGTCGCCTTCGGTCTGCTGGCGAGGCTCAACGAGGTCGGCGTCGCCGTACCGGCTGATCTGTCGGTGGCCGGGATGGACGACATCGGGTTGTCGCGGTTCGCCGTTCCGTCGCTGACGACGGTGCGGGTTCCGCAGCAGGGGTTGGGTGAGTTGGCCTGGCAGGTCTTGTACGCGCAGATCGCGGGGTCGGAGGGCGAGGTGGACGGCGTACCGGATCTGCGGCTGGCATTGCGGGCGAGTACCGGTCCGGTGCCGCAGGCGACCCGGTTGCAAGGGGATGCGCCGCGCGGGCGGTTGGGGCCGATCCGCTGGCAGCAGCAGGGGGACATCTTCGTGCTGGGTTCCTCGTCGGGGCTGCTGGCGCACTACGAGTTCGGCCGTCGGATGCCGCAGGTGCATTCACCGCGGCCTTATCTGCATCCTGTTCGAACCCTCGGCGGCAACCCGTTGACCGAGGTGAGCCCGGTCGATCACCGGCATCACTACGGCGTCTCACTGGCCGTTGCCGGAGTCAACGGAACGTCACACTGGGGTGGCCGCACGTTCCTCCCCGGCCGCGGTCCGACCTTGCTGACGAACCACGGCCAGCAGCGCAGCCGCGGTGTCACCGTCGACGACGGTCCGGGTAACTCGCTGACCGACGAGATCACCTGGTACGACGAACAGGGCCGGCCGCAACTGGTCGAACGCCGACGACTCAGCGGCGCACTGGCCGAAGGCGGCTGGCGACTCGACTGGAACAGCGTCCTCACCGCCCGCTACGGCCCGATCCGCATCGACAGCCCGGCCACCGCGGGACGGCCCGGCGCCGGGTACGGCGGCATCTTCTGGCGACTGCCGTCCGCGGAAACCACTGTGGTGCTGAGCGAAGCCGGCGAAGGCACTGACGCCGCCTACGGCTCCCTGAGCCCCTGGCTGGCCTTCGTCCAGCAACGCGGCGACACCGTCACCACCTTGCTACTCGTGCAGTCCGACGGTGTGCGCCCGTGGTTCCTCCGCTCCACCGACTACGTAGGCGCCGGCCCAGCCCTGGCCTGGCAAAGCGCCTTGGCGCTACAGCCCGACCAGGACCTCTCCTTGTCCCTGACCGCCTTACTGCTCGACCGCTCCATCGACCTCACCGAGGCCCCGGACCTGGCTGGGAGGGTCCTCTCAGAAGGTCGGTAGGCCTGTCACCGGGGACGAGGCGAGGGCTGAGTGCCAGCGGCGGGGGACCCGGCCGGCCAGGCGGGCGGCACGGCCGGCGTTGACGGCATCGCGCATCGCGGCGGCCATCAGGGCGGGCTTTTCGGCTCGGGTGACCGGGGTGGCGAGCATGACGGCGTCGCAGCCGAGCTCCATGGCCAGCGCGGCGTCACTCGCCGTACCGATGCCGGCGTCGACGATCACCGGGACGTTCGCGGCCTCGGCGATGAGCGCGAGGTTGTGTGGATTGCGGATGCCGAGGGCGGACCCGATCGGCGCGGCCAACGGCATCACCGCGGCGCATCCGGCCTGCTCGAGTCGACGCGCCAGGATCGGATCGTCGTTGGTGTAGGGCAGCACGGTGAATCCGTCCGCGATCAACGCGTCCACGGCATCCAGCAACTCGACCGGATCCGGCATCAGCAGGTGATCGTCGGCCACAACCTCGACCTTGATCAGGTCCGTCTCCAGCGCCTCGCGGGCGAGCTTCGCGGTGAGCACAGCCTCCGCCGCCGTGTGGCAACCGGCGGTGTTGGGCAGTACTTCGATGCCGTGCTTCTTCAGTACGTCGAGGATCGAGCCCTCGTGGCCGGTGCCGAGCCGGCGCATCGCGACCGTGGTGAGTTGGGTGCCAGAGGCAATCAATGCCTCCTCCATCACCTCGAGGTTCGCGGCACCACCCGTGCCCATGATCAGCCGGGAGGTGTAGGTCCGGCCGCCGAGCTCCAGTGGATCGTCCATGTCAGCCTCCCTGGACCGCGCTGACGATCTCGACCCGATCGCCGTCGGTGAGTATGGTGGCGGCCCACTCGTCCCGGGTGAGCACGGTCTGGTTGACCGCGACCGCGATCCCGGTCTGCCGGTCGGAGTACTCCCGGACCAGATCGGCCACAGATCGATCCGGTGGAACGGTCGTGGCCGTGCCGTTGACCCATACGTCGTAGTTCATCGCTTCCTCCCTACGCCGGAATTACCCGATTCAGGTTCAGCGGTCGGCGACGCCCTCGTCAGTCGCCCTCTCAGCCCACTCCGGTGTGAGCTCCCGCGGCACTTTCGACCCTAACAGATCGGTGCCGGTGAGCAGCGCGGCGAGTTCCGTCGGCCGGTACAGCACCTGCTTTCCGGTGCGTTGCGGCTCGACCAGTCCGGTACGCCGGAGCAGTTGGAGGTGCTGGCTCACGGCGGACGGGGTGACCTTCAGCTCCGCGGCGATGTCGCTCGTCGTCCGGGGATGGGTGAGCAGCGCCAGGATGCGGGCACGCGCCGTACCGACGAGCCGGCCGAGATCCCGCCGCGACGGTGGTTCGGCGACGGTCCAGAGGTGTCCCTGACCACGCGGTGGATAGCCGAGCAACGGCTCCGCGCCGATGTCGAACGGAATGACCGCGTGCGGCCCGAAGAGGGTCGGCTGCAGGACCAGTCCGCGGCCGTCGATCCGCTCGGTTCGGCTCGGATTGGCGACCCGATCGATGCGTAGCAGCCCGTCGGCGTAACTGATCGCGGGCCCGAGCTCGTTGAGCATCACGCCGGTGCCGTGCTGGGTGATCACATGGCCGCGGAAGCTGATGTCGGCGGACAGGACCGTACGCATCCGCGGCCAGTACGGCGCCATCACCGTCTGCCAGTACTCGCGCAGGGCCTCGACCACTCTGGAGACGCCGTCGGAACCGGCCAGCTCGCCGGGCAGTTCCCGGTTCACCGCGACAAGCTGCCGGTCGAAGGTGGCCCGGTCCACCGCCGCGATGATATCGAGCTCGTCCTGGATCTGGGTCAGCGGCGAGGTGGGACGCGGCGTGAGGAAGTCCGGGCTGCCCATCGTGTCGTTGACCAGCAGGCGCAGCACGCTCCAGTCCAGCGCCGGGAGCAGCGGCTGAACCGCGCGGACCCACGGCAGCTGGAAGGGGAAGCGGCCGGGGTCCTGCAGCGCCCGCAGCGACAGCACGGTCTCGGCGGCCGGCGAGATCGCGAACCGGACGTCCTCGAGATCTCGCGAAGTCAGCTCATAGGTGAGCACAGCCGTCACCTCCGTCGATGTAGCCGGATCCTAAATCGTTCCCGGCCGGACAGAACGCCGGGGGACAGTCGAGCCCATGCTCACCGAGGCTCCCCCCGACGCACGACCACAGACAGCGCTGCTCGGCGTACTGGCAGTGTGCTCCGCCGTCGGTGTCGGCATGGTCTACTTCCCGCAGGCGCTGCTGCCGTACGTGGCCGCGTCGCTGCAGGTGCCGCCCGCGGATGCGGCCCTGGTTGTGACCGCGCCGCAAGCTGGGTACGCCGCCGGCATCCTGGCCGTCGTACCGCTCGGTGATACCGGGGCGCAGCGCCGCCTGCTCACCATCCTCTTCGGCAGCGTCTCGGTCTTCGCCTTCACCGCGGCCGTCGCACCGTCGTTGCCGGTCCTCGTGCTGGCCTCGTTCCTGATGGGCTGCGCGACCGTGGCCTCCCCGGTGATCGGACCGTACGTCGCGGGCATGACCGGATCCCGACGGCTGGGCAGCGTGAACAGCGTCCTGCTCAGCGTCGGCATCCCCGGGATGATCGCCTCGCGCGCGGTGGCCGGCTATCTCGGCGAGGAGTACTCCTGGCGGTACGCGTACTTCGGTGCGGCCGCCCTCGCAGTGGTGTGCGCGGTGGTCGCGTGGACGCGGCTGCCGGTGCCGGAGAGCGTCGAGCCGGTGGACTTTCCGGGGTACTTACGGCGACCGCTCGATCAGTTGCGGCTGCGTCCCGGGCTGCGCCGATCGGCGTTCTACCAGGCCTGCTCGTTCGCGGGGTTCACCGGGACCTGGGCGACGTTGGTCCTGGTCCTGCGGGACGAGTTCGGTCTCGGCGCCGGTGCGCTTGGGTGGGTGAGTCTGGTGGCGATCGCCACGATGGCCCTGGTTCCGGTGACCGGTCGGTTGGTCGATCGCCGAAGCCCGGACGTGGTCACATCGTGGATCCTGGCCGGCACCTGCGCGGCCGCCGTACTCATGCTGGGTGCGCTTCTGGGTGGACCGCTCGGGCTCGGCCTTCTGGTCGCCGGGGTGCTGGTGCTCGATGTGTCGATGCAGTCGGGCATGGTCGCCAACGTCACCAGGATGTACCGTCTCGCGCCACGCTCCCGGAGCGCGATGAACACCGCTTACATGGTGTGCGCGTACGCGGCCGGCAGTCTCGGGTCGTGGGCCGCCGTACGGCTGTATGAGGCTTTGGGATGGTGGGCCGTACCGTCGTTCGTGGCTGCGCTCGCCGGCGCCGCCGCGTTGGCCCACACCCGTCGGACAAAGGAGAACGAGCAGTGAGAATCCCTGAACTCGGCTTCGGCGGCGGTCCGCTCGGTGGTCTGTTCGAGCCGCTGGACGATGCCACCGCGGCCGCGGCACTGGCGGCCGGCTGGGACGGCTGGATCCGGTACTACGACACGTCGCCGCACTACGGGATCGGTCATTCCGAGCGACGCATCGGCGAGCTGCTGCGGGACAAGCCACGGGACGAGTTCGTCCTGTCGACGAAGGTGGGCCGCTTGCTGGTGCCCCAGGATCCGCAGGGCCGCATGGACGAGGCCTTCCAGGTGCCGGCCACGCACCGCCGGGTGTGGGACTTCTCCCGCGACGGCGTACGACGCAGCGTCGAGGACTCCCTGGAGCGGATGGGCCTCGACCGGATCGACATCCTCTACCTGCACGACGCCGAGCAACACTTCGACGAAGCACTACGCCTCGGCTACCCGGCCCTGGCCGAACTCCGTGCCGAGGGCGTGGTCGAAGCAATCGGTGCCGGCATGTACGACGTCGACCAGCTGACCACCCTGGTCCGCGAAACCGACGTCGATGTGGTCATGCTCGCCGGCGGTTACACGCTCCTTCAGCAGCCTGCCCTGGACACGTTCCTCCCCGCGTGCGTGGAGCGTGATGTCTCAGTGGTGGCCGCCGGCGTCTTCAACTCCGGCATCCTCGCTACCTCCCGCCCCGATCCGGCCGCGAAGTTCGACTACCAGACCGCGACACCCGACGTACTGCAGCGGGCCAATCGCATCGCCGACATCTGCGAGTCGCACGGCGTGACGGTGCCCGAGGCCGCCATCGCCTTCCCCCTGCGCCACCCGGCGATCAAGTCCGTCGTCCTGGGCATGCGCACGCCCGCGGAGGTCCACCAGAATCTCGCCGCTCACAGCGCGGAGATCCCCGAGGAACTCTGGGCGGACCTCGCGAGGATCTGAACGAGAGGAGCCCGCCTGGTCACCAAACCCCTGCCGGGATGCGCCTGCCAGCGTTGACCGGCAGGGGTCTGGTGGGTTCAGCTGCCGAGCGCTTCGAGGATGGTTGCGGTGACAGCGGCCGGTTCGGAGACGCTGAGCGCGTGGGAGGCGCCGGCGATCTCTTTGCTGCCCTTGGCGCCGGCACGCTCGGCCAGGTAGCGGTGCAGCTCGACGGGGATGTTGCGGTCGCCGTCGCTGAAGACGAACCAGGATGGCAGCGACTTCCAGGCCGGGGTCTCGGTCGGCAGCCCCTCGGTCAGGGCGGCCTCGGTGACCGGGCGCTGGGTCGCGGCCATCAGGGCCGCCTCCGCCGCCGGGACGTCCGCGGCGAACTGCTGCTGGAAGACGTCCTGCCGGATGGCGAGCTCGTTGCCGCCGGCGACCGGGTAGGCGTTGAGCGCGTCGCCCAGGGTGCTGCCGGCGAACTTGAGTGAGAGCTGGAACGCGTTCTCGCCGTGGTCGGGGGCGAACGCGTCGACGTACACCAGGCCGATCACGTTGTCGTTCTGCGCCGCGGCCTCGGTGATGACCATGCCGCCGTACGAGTGAGCGACCAGCAGGACGGGCCGGCCGATGCCCGCGATGACGTCGCGGACGTAGGCGGCGTCGGTGGTCAGGCTGCGCAGCGGGTTGGCGACGGCGACGACCTCGATCGACCGCTCGAGTAGTCGCTCGACGACACCGTTCCAACTGCTGGCGTCGGCGAACGCGCCGTGGACGAGGACGACGACAGGACGTTGGTCAGTCATCAGGAACTCCTTCGTGAAGTGGATGTCACCAGCTCAGACATGGCAGCTTGCGCGTTTGTGACCGGGCCCCGGTGTCACGGCTGTCACACGGCGGCGAGCTGACCTGTCTTAGCTGTCGAGCGGACGGCAACCGGGGCCCCGCTTCTGATCGTTCACGGGAGACTGGGATGACCGCTGCGGCGATGGTTGCCGAGTTCGACGATGTGGCTGGGTGGACGGCTGATGCCGTACGGCAGCTCGGCGATCGGTACGCGATACCGGCCGCTTGTCGCGGCAGCTCCAGCCCTACCGCGCTGGCCTGGCTGGCCGAAGCCTGCGAACTGTCGGCCGGTATGCGCCTGCTCGACGTCGGTGCGGGCGTCGGTGGACCTGCGGCGTGGGCGGCCGAGCGGTTCGGCGTCGACCCGATCCTGCTCGATCCGATGCCGGCCGCCTGCCGTGCCGCGGCCACGCTGTTCGGGCTCCCCGTCGTACTGGCTGACGGCGGTCGGATTCCACTCCGTACGGCGTCGGTCGACGTCGCGTGGTGTCTGGGGGTGCTCTGCACGGTCGAGGAGAAGGCTGCCCTGCTCAGCGAGATCCATCGTGTGCTCGTGCCCGGCGGGTCGCTCGGACTGCTCGTTGTCGTTGCACAGGGCAAACATCTGCTCCGGCCGCCGGACGGCAACCACTTCCCGGGCCAGGAGGAACTCGATGCGTTGCTCGGAGACGCCGGCTTCGACGTCGTGGAACAGATCGATCGGCCTGCCGAGGTGCCGCGATCGTGGTCCCGGCGTGTCGAGGAGGTCGCCGCGATGGTCGAGGCCCGTCATCGCGCCAAGGGCGCGTACGCACTCGCCGCTCGTCAGGGCCGGCGGCTCGCCGGTCTCTTCGACGGCGGACACCTGTCGATGCAACTGATTCACGCGACCAGACTGGGGAGAACAGTATGACGTGGACGTTGGAGAGCCTCCGAGAGCACTTGCAGTGGGCAGTCGAACTGGAGCACGCGACGCTTCCGCCGTACCTCTGCGCTCTCTACTCGCTCGACCCGCAGCGGAATCCGGAGGCCGTCCAGGTCGTCGGGAGTGTCTTCTCCGAAGAGATGCTGCACCTCGCGCTGGCCGCGAACATCCTGAACGCCGTCGGCGGTCGGCCGCAGCTGGACAAGCCGGAGATGCTGCCACCGCATCCGCGCCGGATGCCGCACGGCGACCGCTCGCTCGAACTGTCGCTGGCGCCCTTCGGTCCTGAAGCGCTGGAGATGTTCCTCCGGATCGAGCGGCCGGCACCACCTGGCGGTCCGGCCGAAGGAGACAACTACGAGACGATCGGGCAGTTCTACGACGCGATCGAACAGGGACTGCGGTCGCTGTGTTCCACGTTGGGCGAGGAGGCGGTCTTCTCCGGGGATCCCGCCCGGCAGGTGAGCAACGCCCACTTCCGGCACAGCGGCGGGCGGCTGGTCGTCGTCGACAGCCTCAAGTCCGCGCTGGAGGCCCTGGAGGAGATCGTCGAGCAGGGCGAAGGTACGGCGCGCGGCGAGGTGTGGGACGGGGACGCCGACATGTTCCACCCGGACCGCGACGAGGTCGCCCACTACTACCGGTTCCAGGAACTCAAGCTCGGCCGCAGGTTCCAGCGCGGCGACACCCCGGACTCCGGCCCGACCGGCGAGGCGATCGGCTTCGACGCGGACGGCGTACACCCGATGCGGCCGAACCCGCGCCTGACCGACCATCCTGAGGGTCACCCGATCCGCGTTGCGCAGGAGGAGTTCAACCACACGTACTGCGCTGTGTTGCATCTGCTCGAGCAGGCCTTCAACGGCAGTCCGCGGATGCTGGCCGTTGCCACCGGCACCATGTATGCGCTCAAGGCGCAGGCCTCGGCGCTGATGCAGATGCCCGAGGACGACGGTCGTACGGCAGGGCCTACTTTCGACTATGTCGCACCGTCGTCGCGTCGATGGGCTGTCGGTGCGTCGCAGCGGGTCGCCGTACTGCCGAATGGTCCGTACGTCGTCTACGGCCGGGTGCCGCTGCGGCGCAAGCAGAAGATCGTGTCCGAGAACAACGACTCGCTCACCTGGCAGACCGGGCCCGAGATCGAGACCGAGGACACCTACGCACTCTGCCGGTGTGGTCAGTCCGGCTCCAAACCGTTCTGCGACGGGACCCATGCGGTGGTCGGATTCGACGGGAAGGAGGCTTCGCTGATGCCGCCGTACCGCGAACTGCAGCATGTGCACGACGGGGTCGGCATCTCGGCGCAGCGCGTCGGCGAACTGTGCATCCACGCGGCCTTCTGCATCGGGCGGACCCGGCCGATCGCCAAGATGCTCGCCGACACCGGGGACAGCGACGTACGCTCCGATGTCATGGGACGGATCGACCACTGCCCGTCGGGGTCGTACAGCTACGCTCTTCGCCGCGGCGGGGAGTCGATCGAGCCGGATCTGCCGCGGGCGATCTCGGTCCTCGAGGAGGAGGACGGTCAGGCCAGCGCACTGTGGATCACCGGCGGTCTGCCGGTCCACCGGGCCGATGGACAGGACCTGGAGACCCGCAACCGGGTGACCTTGTGCAGGTGCGGTCACTCGGCGAACAAGCCGTTGTGTGACGGCACTCATCGCGAGATCAAGTTCCGCGAAGAATGACCTCGATGGATCTGGAGCAGGCCGCGGCGGTGTTCGCCGAGGTACGGCCGCGCCTGTTCGGGATCGCGTACCGGATGCTCGGCAGCGCTTCCGAGGCCGAGGACCTGGTCCAGGACGTGTGGTTGCGCTGGCAGACGGCCGACCGCAGTACGGTCACGAATCCAGCGGCGTACCTGGCGACGGCCATCACCCGGCTCGCGATCAACGTGACCCAGTCCGCGCGGGTACGGCGGGAGACCTACATCGGGCCGTGGTTGCCGGAGCCGGTCGACACCAGCGCGGATCCGCTGCTCGGTGCCGAACGCAACGAGGCGCTGGAGTTCGCCGTACTGCTGATTCTGGAACGGCTTTCGCCGACCGAGCGGGCGGCGTACATCCTGCGCGAGGCGTTCGACTATCCGTACAGCCAGATCGCCGAGATCATCGGGTCCACCGAGACGGCGACGCGTCAGCTGGTCAGCCGGGCGCGGAAACGCATCGTCGCGGGACGGCACAATCCCGTCACCGATCAGGAGCAGCGGGAACTGCTGAGTGCGTTCGTCACCGCGGCCCGGTCCGGTGACCTGGAGGCACTCGAGCAACTGCTCGCCGAGGACGCCATCAGCTACTCCGACGGCGGCGGCGTCGTCCGCGCCTCCCGCTTCCCGGTGGTGGGGATGGAACGGGTGGCGAAGTACCACAAGGCGTTCGCGGATCGCTTCTGGGAGAGGGCCGAAGTCGAGCTGGGTACGGCGAACGGCCAAGCGGTCGCGGTTCTGCGCCGGGACGGTGTGGCCTTCGCCGCATTGACCGTGACCGCGTCCGCGGACGGAATCGAACAGGTGCTGTGGCAGCTGAATCCGGACAAGCTCACGACGTTCGGGAACTGACATGGAAACCGTCGAATCACTGGCCGAACTGCTCGACGAGCGCGAGCACCTCCTCGAGATCGCCCGCTGGAGGTTCGGATCCCCGGCCACGGCCGACCGCATCGTCCAGGAAACCTACCGCCGCTGGTACGCCCTCGACCCGCTCGAGCGAGCCCGAATCGCCGAACCCCGAGCCTGGCTGGCCCAAGTCGCCGGCAGCATCAGCCTCGACGGACTCGAACCCGAGGACGTGGACCCGCTCGTCCACCGTTTCGCCCTCGCCTGTACGACGGGCGACGTACCAGCTCTCCGAGCCACTCTCGCCGACGACGCCACCGTCATCACCGACACCGGCGGCAACCTCAGGACCTCCCCACACCCCCTCCAGGGCGCCGACCAGGTAGCGGTCTACGTCGCCACCCTCCTGAGACGCCGCCCCGGCACCCACCTCACCACCGAACCAGTCAACGGCCACCCCGGCCTGGTCCTCCGCCACACCACGCAGGCCATCGCGGTAATCACCCTGACCACGACCGCGACCCAGATAGCCACGATCTACATCGTCCTCAACCCGACGAAGCTGACCCCCTGGCACACGTCACCGATGTAGCTCCCGGCCATCGACGTACAGCCGCCCGTCCGGCACCAAAGCAGCCCAAATCCGTTGCAGCGCCTCACGCTCGAGCTCCGGATGCCGCCCGTCGAGCGCCCCAACCCTCACGGCAAACGCGAGATCGTACAGCGCCTCGCCTTCCTCCAGCGCAAACCGCTCAACCGCCACCTGCCGAACCGCCAACGCCCCCGCCGCGACCTCATCCGGCGACCCCGCCAACGCCTGAGCCACCGCTTTGGCCGACCGATCAACAGCCAGCACAAACCCCTCCGGCCCAACCCGCCGGGCCACCTCCCGAGCCGCCGCCCCCGGCCCACACCCGATCTCCAACACCCGCATCCCGGGTGCAAGCGGTAACGCATCAACAGCTGCCACTAGCCGCGCCGACAAGCCCATACGTCCTCCCTCGGATGTCAGTCCAGTCCGATTGTCCGGGTTCAGCTGAGCTTGGACGCTGCCTTCGCGAGTTCGGCCACGGATCCGGCAGCGGCGAAGTTCAGCCGCAGGTAGGCCCCGGGCGGTTCAGCGGGAAAGAAGCGATCACCCGCATCGACGAGTACGCCGCGGGCCCGGCACGCGTCAGCCACGGCAGCCGCCTGGCGATCCGGTGGCAACCGCACCCACAGATGCAGCCCGCCGTACGGGACGTTGGACACCGTGTAGTCGGGAACCTGACGCGCCAGCGCGCCGACGAGGGCAGCACAGCGGTCTCTCAGCTCAGCCCTCAACGAGTTGAGGTGGCGATCCCATCCGGGAGTGCTGAGCAGTTCGACGGCGGCCTCCTGCAATGGCCTGGCGATGAAGAAGTCGTCGACGTACCGCATGCCGAGCAGGCGACGCATCACCGGACCGCGGGCGATCACCGCACCGATGCGCAGGCTGGGGGAGGCGGGTTTGGTCAGCGAGGTCAGGTAGACGACCGTCCCGTCGTGGTCCTCGGTGACGAGGGGTGCCGGCGCAGCGAGTCCGTGGCGGAGGTGCCTGGCGAAGTCGTCCTCGATGACGAACGCGTTGGCGGACCGTGCGACCTCGATGAGCCGGCGCCGCCGATCGGGGGCGAGCACGACTCCGGTGGGGTTGTGGAAGGTGGGCTGGCAGTAGAGCAGCCGGGCGCCGGTCATGGCGAAGACGTCGGCCAGCAGGTCGAGCCGGATGCCCTCGTCGTCCATCGGTACGGGGATCGGTCTCAGCCCGGCGGCTCTGGCCGCGGCGAGAGCGCCGGGATAGGTGGGCGATTCCATCAGCACCGGGCCACCCGGTGCCACGATCGCGCGGAACAACATCGACAGTGCGCCCTGACCGCCTCCGGTGATGAGCACGTCCTGCGGGGTGGTCGCGCCTCCCGCCATACGTGCGAAAACGGCACGCAGCGGCTCCAGACCGGCGGTCGGAGCGCGATGCCAGGCGTCAGGGCGGCGAGCGGCGCGGGCCAGGGCAGCTCCCAGCGACCGGGTTGGCTGCAGTGACTCGTGGAGATAGCCGCCGGACAACGCGATCCCGTCCCCAGTGGGGAGATGAGTCGCCTCGACGGCGTTGGCCGGGTCGTACTCCCGGCCGGCCAGTGAGACCTCCTGCCAGGACATGTCGCTCACGACGTCCGGGCGGTCCACCCGCGGTGCGACGAACGTGCCGACACCGGCGCGGGTGACCACGGCGCCTTCGGCGGTCAGGGTGGCGATCGCACGAGAGACGGTTCCCGGTCCGACCCGGTAGCGCTCGATGAGCTCGCGACTGCTCGGCAACTTCGAGCCCGGGCCGAGGTCGGCTACGAGGGTCCGCAGGCGCGTCACGAGGGTGTCAGTAGTGCTACCGTTTGACATGACGCTGCATAGTAGCACTACTGGCATTACTCCGGAATCACTTCTGCGGTTGCGCGCCGACACCCCCGGCTGCGAGAACGTCGTGCACTTCAACAACGCCGGCTGCGGTCTGCTCGCGACTCCGGTTCTCACCTCGGTCGTCGAGCACCTCCAACTGGAGGCGGCGATCGGGGGCTACGAGGCGTCGGCCGCCCGGGCCGAGGAGGTGCGCGCCTTCTACGACGAGGTCGCCGGTCTGATCAACTGCGCGCCGCGCAACATCGCGTTCTCCGGCAGCGCGACGCATGCCTACGCCACTGCCTTGTCCTCGATCCCGTTCGAACGCGGCGATGTCATCCTCACCACCCGCAACGACTTCATCTCCAACCAGATCGCGTTCTTGTCCCTGCGCAAACGTTTCGGCGTGGAGATCGTGCACGCTCCGGACCTGCCCGAAGGTGGGGTGGACGTCGCCGCGATGGCCAAGCTGATGCGCACCCACCGGCCCAGGCTGGTGACCGCCACTCACATCCCTACCAATGCAGGCCTGGTCCAGCCGGTCGCCGAGATCGGCGCTCACTGCCGCGAGCTGGACCTGCTCTACCTCGTCGACGCATGTCAGTCGGTCGGCCAGTACCCGATCGACGTCGAGCAGATCGGATGCGACCTGCTGACCGCCACCTGCCGCAAGTTCCTGCGCGGGCCTCGGGCCTCAGGGTTCCTGTACGTCTCGGACCGGGTCCTGGCCGCGGGATACGAGCCGCTGTTCATCGACATGCATGGCTCCCGCTGGGTCGCACCGGACCGCTACGAGCCGACCGCTACCGCGGCCCGCTTCGAGGAATGGGAGTTCCCGTACGCCACCGTGCTGGGTTGCGCTGCCGCCGTACGTTATGCGCGCCAGATCGGGCTGGACGCCATCGCTCGTCGTACCCCTGCCCTCGCGGCTCGACTGCGGGAGAAGCTCGCAGACATCCCCGGTGTGCGCGTCCTCGACCGCGGAACGACCTTGGGTGCCTTGGTGACCTTCGAGATCGAAGGTTGGCAGCCGCACCCGTTCAAGGCGGCCATGGACGCGAGGCGGATCAACTCGGCATTGAGCTTCCACGACTTCGCCCAGTTCGACTTCACCGACAAGAACGTCGACTGGTGCCTACGCCTGTCGCCCCACTACTACAACACCACCGAAGAGATCGACTTCGTCGCCGCCACCGTCGCAGACCTGGCAGCCTGATCTCAGGTGTCGTCGTGCGTCTCCAGTTCCGTGTGCGCGAGGAGCTCGACCAGTTGGCCGACCGTTCGCTGTCGCAGCAGAAGCTCCGGCAAGGGCTTGTCGACCTGGACTCCGTACCGGTTGCGACGGCCGTTCTTGTCCTTGACCACGTATCCGGCGTCCACCAGATCGGTGACGATGCCGAACGCCGCGCGCTCCGTGATGCCGAGCGTGGTCGCGATCTCCCGCAGTCGCACGCCTGGGTCATGCGCGATACACAGCAGCGCCTGCGCGTGGTTCGTCAGAAATCCCCAAGCCATGACACGGAGCATACTGGATGCCTAGATCTAGGAACTGCATTGCCAGTATTGAAATTCTAGCGTAGCTTCGATGGTGGAACTGGTTTGCGGGTCTACGCAAGCCGCTCCGCGATAGGAAGGCACATCATGCGCTGCACGCGCGTTGCTCTTTACGACATCAAGTCCGGCACGTTCGACGAGGTAGTCAGCCAGGCGAAGGCCGGGATGGTCCCCTTGTTCAAGGACAGCAACGGCTTCGTGTCCTACGGAGTCGCCCAGATCGACAAGGAAGCGTTCGTCTCCATCAGCACCTGGGAGACCCGGGCGCAGGCCGACGCAGCCGCCGCGAAGGCCGCGGACTGGGTGAAGGCCAACAGTCGGGACCGTTTCACCCTGCGCAACAACTACGTCGGTGACCTCGCCATCGACACCGGCCACCGCGAGCCGGCGCCGATGACCCACTAGATCGGCCAACCAACGAGCCCCGCCGCGTCCCGCGGCGGGGCTCGCCTGTCTGCACTTACACGGATGTGTGGGGGCGGGTGGCGCCCGGCGTCTGTTCCGCGGCGGTGACGGGGTCTTCGGTCAGCAGCCGGGCACCGATGGCGTCTGCGATCTCCTGGGTCGCGCCGGCGCCCGCGATCGCGAGTGGCGCGATCCGGGCCAGCCGGGCCAGTTGCTCGGTCAGGCCGTCGAACCGCTCCGGTGCGGTCGCGGCCAGCACGATCAGGTCCGGCGGCGCTGCTGTGGTGGCTTGGGTCAGTTCGTTCAGTGGGGTGTCTGCGCCGAGGTAGCTGATCCGCCAGCCGTTGCGGTTGAGGACCACCCCGAACGCGAGCAGCGCCAGTTCGTGCTGTTCCCCCGGTAGGCAGGCGAGCAGCGCCCGTGGCCCGTGGCCGTGCCCCCAGCCGCGGCCGAGGCCGGCCAGCCGGCCACGGATGACGTTGGACGCGAAGTGCTCCTGGACGACGCTCACCGAGCCGCGCGCCCAGCGCTCGCCGAGTTCGCCCAGATACGGCATCAGCACGTCGCGGATGACGGTCTCGACGGTCAGCATGCTCAGCAGGTGATCGATGACGGCCTGCGCGGCCGGTTCGTCGAACTCGTCCAGTGCGGTTGCCAGCGTCCGTGCGGCGTCGGCCAGGCCGTCGAGACCTACTTCGCTCGGCTGTTTCGCACGCTCGGAGGGCTCGGCCGTCCGCTGCTCGCCGATGGCGGCGCGGGCGGCTTCGGCGGCGGATAATCCGTGCGCAAGATGGTCCTGCATCCGCTGGACCCGGTGAAGATCGGCCTCGGAGTACAGCCGGAATCCGCCGGCCGACCGCACCGGCTGGAGCAGGCCGTAGCGCCGCTCCCAGGCGCGCAGCACGTGATCGCTGACGCCGAGCCGGCGACTCAGCTCACCGATGCGCAGTACCGCGGGCGATTCGTTCGTGGCCATGCCCTAACCATACAGAACCTAGACGGATTCTTGACAACCTCTCAGAACCGCTCCTATAGTCTAGACAAAACCTAGACGGAGGTTGGACAAAATGAAGAAGCTGGATCTTGTCGCAGTAGTACTGCTCGTGGTCGGTGGCCTGAACTGGGGCCTGGTCGCGCTCGCCCGGTTCGATCTGGTCGCGGCTGTGTTCGGCATGGAGTTCGGGGAGACCAACGCGCTGACCCGGATCGTTTACGGGCTGGTCGGGCTCTCCGCGGTGTACATCGCTACGCAGTTGCGGGCCATCCCTCGCCGGTGGGCGACCACCTCACGCACCCACGCCCACACAACGGCCGCGTGATCGGTCGGCACCCATGACATCCATCGCACGGCCCGCACCGATCCAAAGGCGGGCCGTGCGCCGCGGCATCCTCACGCCGGCGCTGGCCCGCCTGATCGACACCGACGGCGGCGACGGCCGCCTTGTGGGCACAGAGCCGCTTGGAATTCGAGGACATCGTCCAGCGCCCGCACAACCGGGGCCGCTAGCGTGTCACACTTCGCACGACCTTGCCGCCGGTGAGCGGCTTGTCGGCGGGGCCCTTTAACGTGCGGGGCCGCGGTAGATGACCTTGTGTCGTTTCTCGCTTGGGTACCACTGGCGAACCTTTTGCATGCGCACGATCCATCGATGGTTCCCTCGGTCGAGACTCTCGCCAACCTCGTCCGGCGGGGCGGGCCGGCGGCCGGCGATCCGGTCGCAACGGAGACAGCAACCGGGCCTGGACCAGAAGCTGAAGGGATGCGCCCCGGCGGCGATCGTCGCCGGGCCGCTACCGTATGCCCGTGAGCGTTGATCCGGTAGCGCACAACCGCGCGGCGTGGGACCTTGAGGTCGAGAGCGGCAACGAGTGGTCGCGCCCGGTCACTCCCGAGACCGTCGCGCGGGCACGCGCCGGTGACTGGTCCGTCGTGCTCATCGGGTACCGGCCGGTCGACCGGGCGTGGTTCCCCGCCGACCTGTCCGATGTAGACATTCTCTGCCTGGCCTCGGGCGGTGGGCAGCAAGGCCCGACGCTCGCCGCGGCCGGCGCGCGGGTCACGGTCTTCGACAACTCGCCGCGTCAGCTCGACCAGGATCAGATGGTCGCGGAGCGCGACGGTCTGGAGCTGCGCACGGTACTGGGCGACATGCGCGACCTGTCGGAGTTCGGCGACTCCTCGTTCGACCTCGTCCTCAACCCGGTCTCGAACCTGTTCGTGCCCGAGCTCGCACCCGTGTGGCGCGAGTGCTTCCGGGTACTGCGGCCGGGCGGCGCGCTGCTGTGCGGCTTCCTCAACCCTGACGTGTACCTGTTCGACCACGAGGCCATGGACACCCGCGGCGAGCTGGTCGTCCGCCACCGCCTGCCCTACAGCGACCTGACGCACGTCCCGGCCGAGGAGCGCGAGCGGCTGTGGGGAGCCAACGCGCCGCTGGAGTACAGCCACACGATGGCCGAGCAGCTCGGCGGGCAGCTCGCCGCCGGCTTCGTGATCACCGGGTTCGACGAGGCCCCGCACCATTCCAACGCCACCGCAGGCTGGCTGCCCGGCTACTACGCCACTCGGGCCCTCAAACCCTGAGAGACATGGGCTACCGCGACGGGCGTCGCGGTAGCTCGATCCTGTCTAGAGCGAGCGGGCCAGTCGGTCGGCGAGCAGGTGCGTGAGGCGGGGCGGGTCGGCGAGCTCGCTTCCCTCGGCGAGCAGCGCCGTGCCGTAGAGCAGCTCGGCGGCCTCGGCCAGCGCCGGGTCGTCGGCGTTGGCCTCGTGCGTGGTGCGCAGCCCGGTGACGAGCACGTGCTCCGGGTTGAGTTCCAGGATCCGCTTGGTGCGCGGCAACTCCTGCCCCATCGCCCGGTACATCTTCTCGAGTGTGGGGGTGATGTCGTGCTCGTCGCCGACGATGCAAGTGGCCGAGGTGGTCAGCCCGGTCGACAGCCGCACCTCCTTGACGTCGTCGGCCAGCTTCTCGCCCAGCCACGCTAACGACCGCCCTCGCCTCTGCCGCCGTACCGGCGTGAGCTATTCAGCCAGGATCGGTCGCGGGAGGATCGACGATCCGGCTGGGTCGTGATGTGGAGGACGCAGGGCCGGTGGGTGTCGCCGAGCATGCCGAGGTTGGTGACGGCGAGGCCGTGGCTGGTGAGGGTGACGGCGGTGGGGCCGTCGCAGCCGTCCGCAGCCGTCCGCAGCCGTCCGCGGCCGTGGCGAGGAAGGTTCTGTGGCCAGCGGGCGAGCACTTCCCGGTGCGATGAGCTCGGCGCAACCGCGGCGAACCGTCGACCGGCGTGGGCCGGCCGACGGTTCCGGGTAGGGCGGTTGGTGTTAGTCGATGACACGGAAGCCGTTGCGCTGGCCCAGTTTTGTCAGGCTTGCCCTGCCCGGGATGCCGTCGAACGGCGGCGGGACCGTGGCCTTCTGCCACTTGGCATAGGCCTTGCGGAACTCGGTCCCGGCGTAGCCGTCGACGAACTCCGCCGGCTTGAGGCCCTGGTGCCGGAGCGCCTTCTCCACGATCAGGACGTCCTTCTCGTGCAGCCCCTGCCCCTGCGGACGGAACTGATCCCGGCGGGCGGCGTCGATGACGTTGCTGAGGTCGACAGCCGGCAGCAGTGGCGTGGGCGCACCCGGACGCCAGATCCGGACTCCGTTGACGTCCTCGCTCCAGCCGCGGTACCGCTGTCCCCAGCTGCGGGTGATGAACGAGATCGCAACCCTGTCGATCTTGCCGCGCCGCTTGATGTCGTTGCTGAAGCAGGTCCCGTCGCCGGCGCTGATGGCGACGTGCCCGTCACCTCCGTTGGTCCACCACACAGGGACTCCGAGCGGCGGCGTACCCGTGGTCCCGTGCCTGAAGTCGGTCCCGAAATAGCCCTTCTCGGCCGACCCGTACAGCGGCCCGACGTTGAAGCAACGCCGGACGAAGACCAGACACAGCCGGAACCAATCCTGGCTCGGGCTGGTCACCTGGCCCTTCGCGAAGTCGATCGCGGCCTGCCCGGTGCGGATCGCCATCTCACTCATCCCCTTCCGGATCGACCTCGTCGGCCGACCTCACGGCCTTGTCGGGCCGAGTCTCCTCACCCGGCTCCTCGCCCAGTTCCAAGGCAACCTCATCGCTGTTGCCGCCCGGCTCGGCGAACTCGCTGTCGAGCGCCGGGTCATCGGCCATCACCCCCGCCGACTGGCTCAACGGCAGCAACGCACTTTCGTCCAACACGTCGACAGATTGTGAACTGTCGAGCACTACCTCGCTCATCGCGAAACCTCCCCTGTTTGCTGGTACTCCCACTAACTACGCTCACGCCACCCCTGCCACATCCGAAGGAACCCCTCAGATCCGCGGCACGAACCCTTAGATGCGCAACCAGCCTTCAGACCGCTCAGATGGTCAGCTCGCCGTCGACCCGTGGGATCGACAGCCGGACGGATACGACACAAGGCGAGTTGCACCGATTCGCCGTACGTGGGCGAGACGGTTGCCTTTGGCAACACGCCGCTCACCGACCTGTCGGTGGACTCCCAGATCGACGGCGGTACGGCGTCCACGATCGTGTGCACCGGACCTGACGGCCAGGTGGCCAGCGGTTCGACCGGCGCCAACGGCGACGGCTCGGCCTCGGCCTCCGACCTGAAGCCCGGAACCTACACCTGCACGGTCGTCATCGACCCGTAAGCCCTGGGCGATCCTGGGAAGGTGGACCCGCCGGCCATCCCCCCGCCGGCGGGTTCCTGCCACCCCGCACGGGGTCCGGCCAGGTGATTCGGGGACCGCACCGCGCGCTGACGGGCTGGATCACCGCGACACACCGCGTCGCGGTGCGCTGACGCAGCCGCTCCGACTACCGGATCAGCCGGTGACAGGAAGTGACCGCGCGGAGCGCCCGCTGGCCGTGCCCGGCGGCTTCTGCTGCTCAGCGCCTCTGGATTGGCTCGGCGCCTGCCCTCGCGGACGGCCATGTTGTGGGGCCTGCGCGGACCGCGGCTTCCCCTTGCCGGGGCGCCGCGAGCGGACGAAACTGAGAGGTTGCGACCACCTGGCCGGTGCTCGGGGCAGCCAGGCGCGCCGCGCAGAACGATCCATCTATCCGAGGAGCGTCATGCGCAGGATCAACGTCGCCGCGACGGTCGCCGCGGCATCCGCAGCACTACTTCTCCCGACGCCGGCCCAGGCCGCGCCGATCACACCGGGCGGGTCGACGGAAGTCACCGTCGGGAGCAACGACCAACTGTTCTCGCAGAACAAGCAGAACGAGCCTGGTCTGGCCGTCAACCCCGTCAACCCCGCGATCCTCGCGGCGGGAGCCAACGACAACATCGACCTGGAGGCGTGTAACGCCGGCGATGACCGCACGTGCCCGTTCACCCCGGGCGTGGGCGTGTCCGGCATCCAGTTCTCGACCGACTCCGGCCGCACGTGGACGCAACCGACGTACACGGGCTTCTCGGCGCGCGTCACACCGTCCTGCCTCGGTGCACCCGACGTCGCGCCTGGCCAACCCCCGGCCGGCGACACCGGCTGCGTACCCGATCCCAACGGCCCGATCGGCACACTGCCCAACTACGACGTCAACGGCATGGTCTCCAACGGCGACCCGGAGCTGGTCTTCGGTCCCGTTCCCGACGCCTCAGGGAACTTCTCCTGGTCCAACGGGCAGCGGCTGTACTACGCCAACATCGCCACCAACTTCCCGGGCAATCCCGGCTTCCCCGGCGATGCAGCCATCGCGGTGTCCCGCACCGACGACCTGGCGGGCGCCATCGCGGGTGACAACGACGCCTGGATGGACCCGGTGGTCGTGACCAGGCAGAACCAGGCCCTCTTCAGCGACAAGGAACAGGTCTGGGCCGACAACGCCGAGACCAGCCCCCACTTCGGCAACGCCTACGTCTGCAACGTCGGATTCCGCGGGACCGCCGGATCCGAACCGGTGCTGTTCGCTCGTTCCACCGACGGCGGCGACACCTGGACCACGCGCCAGCTGTCCGCTGCGACCAACAACAACCAGACCGGCGGGCGGCAGGGCTGTGCGATCCGAACCGACAGCCAAGGCGTGGTCTACGTGGTGTGGATCGGCACCGACATCCGGACGCGCCAGGGCGTGTTCTTCCAGGCCCGGTCCTTCAACGGTGGCCAGAACTTCGAGCGTCCGAGGGCCGTGGTGTCGGGGCTTGGTGGAATCGGGCAGTTCGACCCCGCGCAGGGCCGGTTCACCATCGACGGCATCGCGGGCGCCCGCACCAACACCTTCCCGTCGTTCGACATCGCCAACGGCGCGCCGACCGGTGCGGACGCCACCGACCAGATCCTGCTCACCTGGTCCGACGACAGTCAGGGAACCAACCTCGAGAAGGCGTTCCTGGTGAGCTCGACCAACGGGGGCAGCACCTACTCGGCAAAGGTGGTAGTCAGCGAGGGCACCGACCGGGCCAACTTCCCGGCGGTGGCAATCTCGCCCGACGGCACCGACGCGTGGCTGGTCTACAACGCGTGGCTCGACCCGTGGCGCAACGACACCACCTCGCCGCGCCGGGTACTGGGCGTGGTCCGGCACGCCGACATCACCGGGACCGCGCACACCGTCGGCGCGTTCACAACAGTGTTGCGCGGAGCAGTAGGCGACGGGCGCGCGTCCAGCGCCAACAGCCTGACCTCGGAGTTCCTCGGCGACTACAACTACGCCGTCGCCACGCGGGACTACGGTTCCGCCGTCTGGAACGACATGCGCAACGGAGCCGTCTGCCCGGACATCAACGCCTACCGTCAGGCGTTCGTCGAAGACGTCCTGGCCGGCACCACCGAACCCATCGTCGGAGACGAGAAGGAGGACCAAGACGCGGCAGCCGAACTGCCGGCCACACACTCCACGGAACTGCGCCCAGGACCCAACAACGACTGCCCGGCAACCTTCGGCAACTCCGACATCTTCGGCGGAACCTTCAGCGACGACTCCTGAGCCCACTCGAGCCGTAGCCACAACACCCCGACGGCCGCCCAGATGGGCGGCCGTCGGTAGTGGCACTGCGGTCCATGTGACCTCGGATCGGGTGCCGGACGAGCGCGCGCTGGCGCAACCGTCGCCGTATCGGACGAGCCTTGTGCCGGCAGGGCTCAACGTGCTGGTGGAGCTGGCGAGTGCGCCATGGTCCTACGACGGCCTTGTGGCAGAGGTATGCCGCGATCCGGCAAGCGCCGAGACCCCATCCAGCAGCCGGGTCACTGCCTCTGGCGGGTTAGAAACCCGTATCGCCGCAGGCCCCTGATGAATAGGCTCGCGCTCATGACCGACGGCGACTGGAGGGATGGCGGGTTCAAGCAGCGTCGGCCCTCCGTGGAGACTCTCGCCTGGGTTGCGGCGTCGATGGGTCGGGGCAGTCGCATCGTTGGCTATCGCCGATTGACCGGTGGCGTCTGCTCCGCCGTGAATCGGCTGACTGTCGAGCGACGTGGAATGCGAACGTTCGTCGTACTGCGGCAGTACCCGGGCGGGCTTGGCCTGCAGGGGAGCTTGGAGAAGGAGATCGCCAACCTTGGTGTGGTGGCGGGAAGCGGGCTCCCGGTTCCGAGCATCCTGGCTACCGATGTTGCTGGTGCTTCGACGGGGGGCGCGCCATCGTTGCTGACGACACGGTTGCAGGGGCATGTTCACCTCAATCCGGCGGAACCTCGGTCGTGGCTGACGAGGATCGCGGAGATTGCTGTATTGCTGCATTCCCTCGATCTCCCCGCGAAGATGTTCAGACCTTGGACGGATTCTTGGATCGCTCCTCTAGACGGGTTTCAGGTGCCGGTCGACGCACAGAAGTCGGCTGTGTGGAAGGCGGCGTTTGGTGTCATGGCGGCGCCGCCGCCAAAGGACACTGCTGTCTTTCTGCACTGCGATCTCCTGCCTGTCAACATGCTGTGGTCGCGCGGGAGGATTACTGGACTGACCGACTGGAACTCCATCCATCGGGGGGCGCGCGCGATTGACGTCGGGCACTGTCGGCGATACTTGGCGGCGCTCTACTCGCCCGAGTGGTCGGAGCAGCTTCGGTCGCTCTATGAGTCGATCGCCGGGGTGACTCTCGATCCGTGGTGGGACCTGTATGCCCTGCTGCACTATGACGATAGCGGGCCGAAGTGGATCCGTGGTCAGGTCGCTGGGCGCCGTCCCGTCGATGTGCCCGGCATGACTTCCCGGGTCGAGGTCGCTGTCGAGACAGCGCTACGGCGCCTCGGATAACTGCGGGTTCCCTGCTCCGACTGGGAGGAACGCCGCCTGGCCGCCGAACGGATGGGCCGCACCGCTGACGAGTTCTGTGGGTGGCCCCTTGCCTACCAACAAGAGACGCCCGGCAGCCTGCGCTGGATCTGGACCGCGGGCGAGCACTGGCCGAGGACGAACCTAGGCAACCATGCGGCCTGAGACCTCGGCGGACGACCCGACCGCGGCCAGGCCAACGCAGATGTCGCCTCCACCCCGGCGGTAGCCCGAAGACTCTCCTATACGCCGCGCGCTACGGAAGCGACTGCAAGCGCTGCTCCAAAAGCATGGAGCCGCGCCGTGTCGAGAGGTTGTGTGGCTTTCAGGCCCTGGCGAGGGGCAGTTGCCCAGGCCCCACCCTGCGTCTACCCCGCGAGAAGCAAGCCACCGCGGAACGCATCAGCGCGTACAGCGCCCCAAGCGGTGTGGTCGACGTCGGCATGCCAGGCATCGCGGCAGGAGCTAGGAGGTAATGATTGCTTCCGCCGAGGTGGCCTGGAGGGTCGGCGGGAGCGAGTTGGCTCCTTTGGGTGGCATGTTGCCCCCGCGGAGCACGTACTGATCGCCCTGCAACTGATACACGCCGACGTCGCCGGCGATCAGGTAGCGGTTCGGGGCAGCATCATCGGCACCAGTGCTCGGAATGAGAAAGACCAAGTACTCAGCACCTGGCTCAAGGACCTTCGACATGTTGCCGACCATCTCGGCGGTGCCAAGCTGCCTGATCTCAATCGCCGCCCCCGACGCAGCTTCTCCCCAGAGAACCTTCGTCACCGTCGCACTCGTCACCGTTGTCGGAAGCCGCGCGATCTCGCCTAAGATTTGTTCCCCGGCGATGACCTTGACGATAGCGGCACTGTCAGCGCGCAGCTCCGCAAACGTCGTGTAGTGCTTCACGTAGTCGACGTGGAGTCGGCGTACCGGATCATCACCCGAGGGCCCGTCGGGTGTCGGAGTCGTCGGCGTCGGCATCTGCCTTTGGCCGGGCACAGCAGGATGATGCGTTGCCTCATCAGCGGCGAGGATGGGCCTTGACCCTGGTTCTTGGACACGCTGATTCCAGCCATCGGCTGGGGAAGCGAGATGATCAGGACCATGGCCCGCAAGAACTATTCCGAGGA
>NZ_JBICSZ010000016.1:0-117614 GCF_043197365.1 Kribbella sp. NPDC049174
AGGTACCCGCCCGGCCGCCCCGGATCGGGCTTGGCCTTCGTCCGTCTGGTCATCTGCGCCACCCGCAGGTCCTCCACCCGGACCACGTCGAACCGTCGGGCGAGGTCGGTGCTGGTTTTCTCCACCCAGTCCTTGCGACGGTCACCGGCACGGGCGTGCAGCTTGGCGATCGCGGCCTTCAATCGCCGGCGGCGGTTGGAGCCGCGCTGGCAGCGGGCGAGTCCGCGTTGCAGGTGCTTCAGCCGTGCCTGCTCTCGTTCCGACAGGCCTGGGCAGGTCAGCAGTTCGCCGGTGGACAGTGCGGCCGAGACGGTGATGCCGCGGTCCACGCCGACGACCTCACCGGTGCCTGGCGCGGGGATCGGTTGCGGGATGACAGCGAAGGCGAGGTGCCAGCGCCCCACCCGGTCGCGGGTGATGCGGTACGACTTCGCCGCAGGAACGGGGCGGGACAACCGAAACCGGACCGAGCCGACCTTAGGCACCAGGACTCGCGCCCACTTTCTGCTTACCGACTCACTGCGACCTGCTTGGGCGCCGACGATGCGAAACCCCTCGTGCAGCCCGGCTCTGCGCCAGGTCGGCCGCCGGTGGGTGCCTGCGTAGAAGTTCCTGACGGCCTGGTCGAAGTCCCGCAGCGCCTGCTGCTGCGCAGTTTGCGACCCGGCCCGCAGCCAGCCGAACACGGCTCGCGCTTCGGTCAGTTGCCGGCACTGCTCGGCAAAGCTCGGCGTGGCGCCCTTGTCGCGGGTCCACATCGACCATTGCTCGAGCGCCAGATTCCATATGTACCGGGCATGCCTGCACTGCTCCATCAACGCGGCCTCTTGCGCGGGAGTCGGGTACATCCGGAACCGGGACACGCCTCCCACCCAACCAGACGGGACCGACAGGCCCCGAACCTCGAAAGGAGGGAGTCGCGGTGTCTCACCGTCCTGACGGGCGTGGATTCCCCGCGACGAAGCCGATGACCGTCCTCCCCCAGGAAATTCGACCGCTTGCTCGGCGGGTGCCGCCGCGTGAGATCAGCCACGACGACCTGCAACTGCTCCGGCTCCTCGCCACCGGGTTGCCGGTGGACTCCGTGGCCCGCCGGCTCGACCTGTCCGAGCGGACCGTCCGCCGCCGTACCCGGATGGTGTGCGACCGGCTCGGCTTCGGCACCGCCATCGAAGCGATCGTCTGGGCCGCTCGCCGCGGTCTGGTCTGAGTCCTACCTCCGTACCTCCCCTGCAGGAAACCGCCCCTTCTCTAGCAGGAGTCCGCTCCATGGTCCCTCCGCACCAGGCTGGGCTGCATGCTCAGCGCCGTACTGCTCCTGACGCCTGTGCTACCTGCTGACGCGGCCCCGGCCCGTCCGCAGGTGCACAACCTGAAGATGAACAGCCTGACGAACCCGACTACGGCGACTGGCTGAACCTGGACGATCCGACCCCGGGCGACCTGATCGGGACGTCGTTCGTGGTCAAGGGCGCCCGGCAGTTGAGTCAGCTGGCCGCGGCGATCGGCCGGACCGCGGATGCGGCCAAGTACCAGAAGCTCTACGACGACGTGCGTACGGCGTTCATCGCGCGCTTCGTCAGCCCGGACGGGAAGATCGGGTCGGACAGCCAGACCGGGTACATCCTTGCTTTCACCAATGACCTGGTGCCGGCGGGTCTGATCGACGTTCACCTGTCGACCGGGTTCCTTGGAGTGGACGGATTGCTGCCGGTGCTGACCAAGATCGGGCGCGCCGATCTGGCGTACCGGTTGCTGCAGAACACGTCGTACCCGTCCTGGGGTTACGAGATCGGCTGGGGTGCGACCACGGTCTGGGAGCGGTGGAACTCGATCAACCCCGACGGCACCTTCAACGATGTCGGGATGAACTCGTTCAACCATTACGCGTACGGCGCGGTCGGCGAGTGGATGTACCGAACGCTGGCCGGTGTGTCCGCGGCCGAACCGGGATACAAGAAGGTGCTGATCGCGCCGCCAGCCGGGTGCGGGCATCACCGCGGCCTCGCTCCGGCTGGAGACGCCGTACGGCGAAGTCGCGAGCAGTTGGCGGTCGACGTCCGACGGGTTGACGTTGGACGTGACGATTCCGGCGAACACGACCGCAACGGTGCGGATCCCCGCTCGCGACCGGACCACGGTGGTCAAGGAAATTGCCTCTGGCACCTACCGCTTCACGGTGGGCTAGCCCGGGGTACGGCACGTTAGGCCGCTCGGGAGCGGGGTACCGGAGGGCCGAACATCGAGCCGAGGAGGAACGATGGACGGAATGACCGTCCTGTGGATCGTCGTCGTACTGGCAGTCCTGGTCATCCTGGTGGCACTGATCGCCGGGGCGACCCGCAAGTCGTCCCAGCGCCGGGCCGAACGGGACCGGCAGCAGGCGTACGAGCAGGAGCAGCAGGCCAGGAAGTCGGCAGTGCACGCCGAGAAGCAGCAGGCCGCGGCCGATGAGGTCGAGGCAAGGTCGCGCAAGGCGCAGGCCATTGCCGACGAGAAGGCGGCCGAGGCACGCCGGCTAGCGGCCGGTGCATCAGAGCGGCGCGAAGCCGCTGCGGACGCCCGGACCGAGGCCGACGAGCATCGCGCCCGGGCGCGCGAGTTGCACCCGGATCAGGCGACCCCGCACGCGGCCACCTGGGGCAAGGACCGCGACGGGACCGACGACAGGGACCGCGACGGGACCGCTGATCGGATCGATGACCGGGTCGACCGGAACCGTGATGGGACGACGGATCGGGACCGCGACGGCGCCGTGTGGGGCCGCGACGGGCAGCCGACGGATGAGCACTGGGCGGACGGGCAGCACCCGGACGACCCGCGTCGCCAGCCGATGCCTGACGCGACCAAGCCGGAGCAGCCGGACGAACACCCGAAGCACTCGAGTCACTGACTCACAGGCGCACTGATCCCGCCGGAGCGCGGGATCAGTGCGCTGCGTTCAGATCAGGTAGCGGAACTCCGGTGAGTTCGGGTTGATGCGCTCGATGTCGAGCGGTGCCGCCTCCATCCGCGACAGCAGCCCGTCGAGGTCGCCGGCCCGGCTGATCTCGATACCGACCAGCGCGACCCCGGTCTCGCGGTTGTTCCGCTTCACGTACTCGAACAGCGTGATGTCGTCGTCCGGCCCGAGGGTCTCGTCCAGGAACGTCCGCAACGCCCCGGGCTCCTGCGGGAACGTCACCAGGAAGTAGTGCTTCAGACCCTCGTACACCAGCGAGCGTTCGAGGATCTCGCCGTACCGGCTGACGTCGTTGTTCCCGCCGGACAGCAGGCAGACCACGGACTCACCCGGTCGCACGTCCAGACCGTTGCCCAAGGCACCTGTCGACAGCGCGCCCGCGGGCTCCGCGATCAAGCCGTCGGTCTGGTACAGCTCCAGCATCTCGCTGCACACCAGCCCTTCTGGCACCGACATCATCTGGACACCCGACTTCGCCACCAACGGCAACGTCACATCGCCCACGCGTCGTACCGCGGCACCGTCCACGAAGCTGTCGAGATGCGGCAACGTCACCGGCTCGCCGGCCGCCAGCGCCGCCGCCATACTCGCCGCGCCGGCCGGCTCCACCCCGATGATCCGTACGCCGGGGTGCCGCTCGGCCAGCCAGCTCGCGACGCCCGCGATCAGCCCGCCGCCACCGACTGGCACCACCAGTACGTCGGGCGCGTGACCGAGCTGCTCGACCAGCTCCACCGCCACGGTCCCTTGTCCTGCAACGGTTCGCGGGTCGTCGAACGCGGGCACCATCGTCGCGCCGGTGGCCTCGACCTCGGCGAGTGCCGCTGCGGCCGCGTCGTCGTACGTGTCACCCGTGACGATCACCTGGATCTGCTTGCCGCCGAGGGCCGCGATCCGGTCCCGCTTCTGGCGGGGCGTCGTCCGGGGAACATAAACCTTGCCCTGGACACCGAGAATGTGACACGAGTAGGCGAGGCCCTGGCCGTGGTTGCCGGCGCTGGCACAGACCACACCGGCCGACTTCTGCGCGTCGTCGAGCTGGGCGATCAGGTTGTAGGCCCCGCGGAGCTTGTAGGAACGGCCGATCTGCAGGTCTTCCCGCTTGAGCCAGACCTGGGCGCCGGTGCGCTCGGACAACCGGAGATTGCGCTGCAACGGTGTACGTACAGCGACACCGTCGAGCCGCGTGACCGCATCGTCGACGGCTGCCGCGTCAACGGCATTCTGGTCCGTGCCGGTCGTCGATCGAGCGACTGAACTACTGCCCTGCATGAGCTTCCTTCCCGTGCATTTGCACGATCTTCGCGTATTCGCTCGCTGCACAAGACAATCCGCGTCCACAGTACGGACGCGCGGCTACCTTTGCGCATCAGACCCTTGTGTTAGGCGTGAAACGGCCCTTCACTGGGCAGTCTAGTTTTCATACGCTCACTCGGTGTAACGGCCAGGGTCCTGGACGGGATGAGCCGAGTAAAGCCGGTCATAGTGGACTGGAGGGCACGAATGGAACTGATTCCGTTCAGTCTGTGGGGAGACGCCCTGTGGTGTGGTCAGGAAGTCGTGCGGGAGACCCCGCACGAGCAGGCGATCCGAAGCCTGTTCCCGGACCCCATCCCAGCGCGAGGAGCAGACCTGGACACCGACGCGGACCTGGTCCCGGAACCGCACAACCGCTTCGATCCCCGATCCATCGCCGTACGGGTGCAGGGGAAGGTTGTCGGCTACCTGCCGAGGGACGATGCGCACCGGTATCACCCGGTGTTGTCAGAACTGGTGGCGCAAGGCCTGCAACCGCAGGTGCCGTGCCACCTGTGGGTAAGTGAGTGGGAACCGGCCGACTGGGAAGGCAAGGGCGACCAGGGCACGGAGTTCCACGCGAGTGTGGCGGTGGCTCTCGGGCAGCCGCACATGCTGGTGCCGGTGAACCTGCCCCCACCGGGCAGCTATCACCTGTTGCCGCCCGGCAGCGGCATCGTCGTACCGGGCGGTGAGGTGCATCCCGACGTACTGGCTCCGTTCTTCCGGGCGGAGGGCGAGTGCTGGGTGTACGCCACCATGCACGCGGTCGAGGAGGAGGACGGCATCCAGGACCGGCACCGGATCGTGGTCGAAGTCAGAATCGACGACGAACCGGTCGGGCGGCTGAGTCCGCGCCTGAGCGCCGAGTTCCTGCCGGCCATCCACTACCTGTCCGACATGCGCGCCGAGACGGCCGCCCGTGTCGCCGTCCGCGGCGACCGCACCGCATCGGAGGTGATCCTCTACGCGGCTCGGAGTCACGACCTGCCGGCTACCTGGCCGGACGGCCTGACCCGTTCCCCAGTCGCGTCCCCGCAATGGCACTACTGGGCTACGAAGGAAGCCAACTAGGCGGCTGCGCAGTACTCACCATGCATATCACGGGCCCTTGGCGGGTACTGCGGAGCTACTTTGAATTCATCCGCTGACTACGCTCCGGCCATGGACGAGGACCTGATGCCGGAGCCCGACGCAGACCTGTCCGCGCGAACCCTGCGCTACCTGTCGTCGGACGACCTCGTCCTGCTGATTCACCGTACTGCGGTCTCCCTGCCTACCGACCCCACCACCGAGCAGCGCCGGGAGACCGCGGACCCCCTGGACCACGCCCTCCCACCAACCCTCAGCAAGCCCTGACCGGTCTCGTAACAACCCGCCTGCACCAGCTCACATCCGCCGCCCGCCGGTTCTGATCAGAACGAAGGCTGTCGGGGTGGCGCCGTTGAAGCGGAGTAGGCGTTCGCGGACGATCTTCAGGCCGCGCGTACGGGCCACGGCGTCCTTGAGCAATCGTTTGTCTTCGGTCAGGAGGACTGCGCGACCGTCGGTGGTGAGCACCCGGGCGATCTCGGCGACGGCGGCCGGGTAGAGGCGGACGTTGTCGTGATGAGAGCCGACGCGCTTGCCGAACGGGAGGTTGGCGACCACTCGATCGATGCTTCGGTCGGGCTGCTGGATCTGCTCCGCTCGGGCCGTCGACAACTCGGCGGACACGTTGCGTGCGGCGAAGTTCCGGTGCGCGATCTGGACCGATCGCTTGTCGGATCCGATCAGCTCTGCGGGTCGGGCCTGCCGGTTGGCGGAGAGGAGCAGGGTCCCGGAGCCACAGAACGGGTCGAGGACGCGATGTTCGCTCCGGATCTTGGCCAGCCGTACGACGACCTCCGCGACCACCGGGTTGGTTGACCACGGCAACCGTTCGAGGCGGCCGAACCGTCTGGTCCAGTAGAGCGGCCCGATCTCGGCTATCCAGCCTGTGCCAGTCTCGGTGAGGTTGACGGTCCAGTCGGCCGGCTCGTTCGTCCAGCCCAGGTCGCGGGCGATGGTCGGTGCGAACTCCCGTCCCGCGCCGATTCTGAAGGTCAGCGGGTGCGGGAGGGTGGAGAGGAAGCCCTCTTTGGTTGACGCGTGCAATGGGTCGAGGAAGCCGTTGTCCCGAGGGTTCCCGGCGAGGGGGATCGCGGCGGTCGAGTACAGCGGGCAGTTGTACAGGTCCTGCAGTTCGCCGTCGATCCGGCACGTAACGGACGCGGTCAGTGTCTTGAGGACGGTGACTTGGGGCAGTTGACCGAGTTCGCCGGCCAGCAGGTCGGCGCCGCCGTCGACGGTGCGCAGAGTCAGGTGATCTTTGATGGTGGTGGGCACAGCGGTGCTCCTGAGAGGTCGCGTCGATCAGAGGACGAATCGATGCGCGACGCACCTCACCACCGCGGTCGGCCCAGCCGCCGCGGTGACGATGCGCGTCTCTCAGAAACCAGTCACTGCCGGCAACTCTACGACCGGGTGGAAATGGATTTGCGGGGTTGATGTGCTTGGCGTTGGGTTGCGCCCATGGATGAACTGCGCACTGAGCGCTTGTTGCTTCGTCGTTGGCGGGAGTCTGATCTTGAGCCGTGGGCCGCGCTGAATGCGGACCCGGAGGTGCGTGAGTACCTGGGGGATGTGATGACGCGCGAGCAGAGTGATGCTTCGGTTGCGGCGTTTCAGGCTGAGTTCGATGAGCGTGGGTATGGGTGGTGGGCGGTCGAGGTGCAGGCGACCGGGGAGTTTGTCGGCTTCGCGGGGCTGGACGACGTCGAGCCGGGAATGCCGGTCACCGGTGTCGAGATCGGCTGGCGACTCAACCGGGCGTCGTGGGGTCACGGCTACGCCACTGAGGCTGCTCGCGCCACGTTGACCTTCGGCTTCGACACCCTCGGCCTCCAGGAGATCCTGGCGATCACCACCGCCACCAACCAACGCTCCCAGGCCGTCATGCGTCGCCTGGGGATGACCCACAATCCAGCCGACGACTTCGAAGACTCCTCCGCCGACCCCGACGGCCCCCTCCGCCACCACGTCATCTACCGAATCACCCCTTGACCACGGACATCGTCCCCGATCTCCCGGTGCGCGAGGTCGCCGAAATCGAGCGGTTCCTCATCAGTCTCGGTCGCTGGCTCGAAACGCAGCGACGAGGAAGACCGGGAAGCGCGTCATCGGGCTTCTTGGGGAGGCGGGGTCGATCCTGGGCTGGGGTTCGGCGGTTTGGGTCAGGGTAAAGCCGTGGTGGTGGAGGGTGTTGAGGTAGGTGGAGAGCGTGCGGTGGTTGGCGCCTACCTGTTGGCGGAGTGTGGAGAGGGCGCCGTCGGCTTGCCAGTATCGCTCGTCGTAGTACGAGCCGTCGGAGGGCCAGGCGCCGGATACGCCTTCGATTCCTGGGAAACAGGGGTGCAGGATGCAGAAGGCGAAGGTGCCGCCGGGGCGGAGCAGGCGACGGAGGTTGGCCAGGGTGCCGTCCAGGTTGTCGATGTCGGACAGGCCCATGCTGCAGACGGCGGCGTCGTACTCGTCCCCTGGCAGGAGTTCGGGGTCGGCCGCGTCCGATCGGAGGTAGCGGATGCCGAGTGGTTCCTGATGTTCGAGCTCTTCCGCCTTGGTGAGCATCGCGGCGGAGACGTCGACCCCGACCACGGACGCGCTTTTGCGGGCGAGGCCGCGGCTGATCCGTCCGTGGCCGCAGGCAACATCCAGTACTTGCTGTCCGGCGACGTCTCCGACGAGATCGAAGAGGGAGGCGGTGACCGGATCGGTGAGATCCTCCCCCCAGCCGGAGGCGTAGTAGTCCGCGACACCGTCGTACCTCGCGATAGTCGTCATACTTTCGAAGCTACCGGCGTACACCGGCGGGATCACTCTGCCCTCAGCTAACCCGACTGGGCGCGTAGATCAGGGCGACGGTGCCGGAGGGGAAGGAGCGTGCGCTGCGCAAGGTCAGCGTCCTGCGGTCGCCCACGGCGGAGAACATCGAGCCGCCCCGGCCGACGATCGTGGGGTTGACCTTGAGCCAGTACTCGTCGACCAGATCCGCGGCGACGAGCGAGCGAACGGTCTGTACGCCGCCGAACACCACCAGGCTTCCACCGGAGGTCTCCTTCAGCCGGCGTACCTGATCCACTCCGTCGCCGGCCGCCAAGGTCGAGTTCGCCCAGGAGCTGACGTCGAAGCCGCTGTCCGACGACAGCACGACCTTCGGCGTCGCGTTCATCCAGGCAGCCAACTCGCCGTCGGCGGCCGTCCAGTACGCGCCCGACGGCGTGAAGGACTTGCGGCCCCACAGCATGGTGTCCGCAACGGCCATCAGCTCGCCCGTCAACTCATCCGCCAACTGCGGATCGTCGACCATGAACCCGAGATCGTTCTCCGGTCCGGCCATGAACCCGTCGACAGTCACATCAGTGAACACGATCAGCGGTCGCATCTTGCCTCCTTGGTCGGCGATGCTCCCACCGTCGCTCGCAACGGTTTCAAATCCCTTTCAGGCCCGGTCGGTCCACCTTGCGGACGAAGGCTTCGGAGGGATCGAGGACGTGGCCGGCGGCGTCGATGACCTCCAGTTTGCGGACCGGACGCTGGTTCTTCACGTCGAGCAGGACCGAGTGCGGCTCGGCGTCGTCGAAGAGATGGCCTTCGCCCCACTGCCGCAGGCTGACCAGGAGCGCGAAGAGATCGCGTCCCCTCTGGGTCAGGGCGTACTCGTGGTACGCGCTGCCGTCGGCGGCCGGAAGCACCTCGAGGATGTCGTGCGCGACAAGTTCACGCAGCCGCGACGAGAGGATGTTCTTCGCCAGGCCGAGGTTGCGCTGGAACTCGCTGAACCGGCTGATGCCGTCGAAGGCGTCCCGAACGATGAGTAGCGACCAGCGGTCCCCGATGACATCGACCGCCCTCGCGACCGGGCACTCCGCTCGCTCGTGGGTCACGCGCTTCGGCATGACATCCCCCTTTCGGTGAGGCGGTCGCGCATTTGATCGGCGCCAAGTGGTTGCAAGTATAAACCAGCTCCTCTACGCTCCCGCTCAAGCGGTTTCAACTTGAAACCAGTTTGCAGACGAGGACTGAGGAGGCCAGATCATGACGGCACAGGCGGATCCGAGGGTGAGCCCGGTGCGGGTGGCAGTCGTGCAGTTCGAACCGCGGGTCGGAGTGGAGAACCTCAAGGCCAACGCCTTGGCGGTGGAGCAGCGGCTGACCGCCGCGGCCGACGCGGGAGCAGGGCTGATCGTGCTTCCCGAGCTCGCGACCACCGGTTACGTGTTCGAGAGCCGTGAGGAGGCCTTCGCTCACGCCGAGCCAGTACCGGACGGACCCACCGTGGAGTCGTTCGCCCGGATCGCGGCCGCGCGCAACGTGTACATCGTCGGCTGTGTCGCCGAGCGCGAAGGCGTGACGCTGTACGACACCGCGGTGCTGGTCGGTCCGGACGGCTTCATCGGTCGCTACCGCAAGACTCACCTGTGGAACACCGAGAAGTTGTGGTTCACCCCGGGTGACGAGGGGTTCTCGGTGTTCGACACCAAGATCGGCCGGATCGGGCTGCTGGTCTGCTGGGACATGTGGTTCCCGGAGACCGCGCGGATCGTCGCCCAGCTCGGCGCGGACATCATCTGCATCCCCACCGGTTGGGTCTGGACGCCCCCGCCGCTGTACGACGCGAGCGGCGTCTGCATGGCGGCGTACCTGACCATCACCGCCGCGCACGCCAACAACGTCTTCATCGCCACCGCGGACCGGATCGGCCAGGAGCGTGGCGCGGGATTCATGGGCAACTCGTTGATCGCGGGGACGAACGGGTGGCCGATCGATCGCATCGCCGGCCCGGACGAGGACACCATCATCTACGCGGACGTCGACCTGACGGCCGCGCGAACGGCGCCGATCTGGAACCAGCTCAACGACCTGCATCGGGACCGGCGGACCGACCTGTACGACCAGATGCTCGGGTACGCCGGCCGCGCTCCGCTGCCGAGGTGACGCCATGACGACAGTCCGCAGTACGACTGCTGTCCCAGGCTCGCGGAGGGCCGCGCGGGTGGGGGTCGGGCTGGTCGGCGTCGCGCTCCTGGCGCTGGCCGGCTGGACGATCTCGCGGGTTGCCCGCGACGCGACCTGGCAGCCGTGGGACGGCGACTACACCGACTTGAGCCGGTTCGCCTCGTGGGTCGTCGGCTCCATCAGTGAGCCACAGTTCTACGCGGTTGCTCCGGCCGGCGCGTTGCTGCTCGCCGGCGGACTGCTTGGCCATGTCGCGGATCGCATGTCGTGGCGATGGCAGGGTTTCGTTCAGGCCTGTGGCACGGGTCTGTGGCCGTGGGCCGCAGGCAGCGCACTGGTCAGTCTCCTGCTGGGCAACCTCGTCTGGGGCTGGACTCTGGCACCCGGAAGCTGGCAGCCCCTGTTCGTGCCGCTGGTCTCGGTGGCACCCGCGATCGTCGTTCTCTACGGACCCGGATGGAGAGTCGGCCTGACGGCAGCGCTTGTGGGAGCAGTGCTGACTCCGCCGGCCTCGATTCTCGCCGTCGAATATGTGTGCGCACCCCTCGACCTGCCGCCGGTCGTCGGTGCCACCACCGGCATGTGGCTAGATGCGATCGTGGCGTTCTGGCTCTGCAGGCGTCTCAGCTGGATTCCGGCGCCCGGTGCCTGGCGGACGGATCCTCCGGGTGAGGCGGGATCGTCACGCCGCTCGCTGCTCTGGGTGCCTCGCCGTGCGCTGGCCGACTTCTCCGAGGCGCAGTTCTTCGGCAACGAGTGGGCGAGCGCCGCGCTGATCCTCGGAGCGGTCGTCGCACACCTGATCAGCCCGTCCAGCCTCTCCTACGGATCCGGCCTGTTCACCGCTGTGCTCGCTGCCCAAGTCCTCACCGCACTGGCCGGCGTGGTCATCTGGCGCAAGAAATGGCAGACGCACGGCTTCTATCCGACCTTCGTGCCGGTCGTCTCCGTGGCGCCGGCCACGGTGCTCGCCTTCGACGGAACCGTCCAGTCCATCGTGGCGGGTGCACTGGCCGGTGCGCTGATCGCTCCACCGGTCGCCGCGGCCATCTCGGCCCGATTGCCGAGGACCTTCCATCCATTTGTCGGCAACGTCGCCTCGATGGGCATCTGTACGGCGTTGATCGTGTCCCTGCTCCGTCTCGTCCCGGGCTTCGCGTCATGACCGCCGCCGAGTTGGGCCGAGCCCTGCGCAGTCGCGACATCTCGGCGAGCGAGTTGGCCGAGACGGCGTTGCGCCGTACCCACGAACTGAATCCCACCGTGAACGCGTTTGCACTCGTCGACGACGACGGAGCCCGGGCGGCAGCTCGAGTGGTTGACGAACAACTCGCCGCGGGCATCGATCTGGGACCTCTGCACGGCATACCCGTAGCCGTGAAAGATCTCATCGACATGGCCGGTCTGCCCACCAGTTGTGGATCCGCCACGTCCTTCGGTGCCACCGCGAGCGCGGACGCCGAGGTCGTCCGGCGGTTGCGTGACGCCGGGGCCGTGATCATCGGCAAGACCACGCTGCACGAGTTCGCGTACGGCGCGACCGGCGATCGCTCCGTCCACGGCGCCTCGCGCAATCCGAGCGATCCCAGCCGGATGTCCGGCGGCAGTAGCGGAGGCAGCGCTGTCGCGGTGGCGGCCGGAATGGTGCCTCTCGCCCTGGGGACCGACACCGCGGGTTCGGTCCGGGTGCCCGCCGCGCTTTGCGGAGTGGTCGGGTTCAAGCCCGCGTACGACGTCGTGCCGAGCGCCGGCGTCTACCCGCTGGCTCCGACCCTGGACCACGTCGGTCTGTTCGCGGCTACCTCCGAGGACGCCCTGATCGGCTACCAGGCCGTCAGTGATCGGCCGGCGATGTCCCCGTCCGGCCGTGGTGACCGGCTTGCCGTCGGGTGGATTCCGCCAGGGGCGATCGCGGTGACGGATCCGCGGGTCGAGGACGAGACGCGACGGCTCGTGACCAGGGCCGGATTCGCCGTGGACGTCGTACGCGGGTTTCCCAAGTGGGAGCGGCGGCCGCTGTTCGAGGTCTTCTCTGCTCTTCAGGGCAAGGAAGCCTTCCGCGTGCATGAGCACCACCTCGCCGCGGATCATGACCTCATCGATCCAGAGGTGCGGGCACGTCTCCACAAGGGCGGTGACGTCAGTGACCGGCTCTATGCCCAGGCCGACGAGGCCCGGCACGAGCTCGCGGTCATGGTCGACGAGTTGCTGGCGACGTACGACGTACTGGCGTTGCCGACTGTGCCGATCGTGGCGCCGGCTGTGGGCGCTCGCCGTGTCTCCGTCGGAGGCGCCGAGCTCGAGGTCCGCGAGGCCCTGTTGTCGCTGACCTGTCTCTGGAACATGACCGGCTCGCCGGCCATCAGTGTGCCCGCGGGCCGCCTCGACGGGCTGCCGATCGCCGTACAACTCGTCTCGGCACCGGGCAACGAGCACCTTCTCTTCGCGGCCGCCCGACAGCTCGAGGTCACCCAGCAACCGGCCGAACAGGCCGGCTGACGAAAGGAGTCCCATGCCCTCGATCCAGGTCGATCTGCCGGTGACCGCCGACGAGGCCACCAAGCGGGCGTTCGCCCATCGCATCGGTCTCGTCTACGGGGAGATCATGCAGGTCCACAGGGATCTGCTCACGGTCTCGATCCACGACCTCGGCAGCGGCGGAGTGTGGCGGTGCCATGAGTCCGGTCCGCCGACAGCGTCGGCCCTGATCATGTGCGACATTCGGAAGGGCCGCCCGGCTGACGTCAGGGCCCGGCTGGCGCAGTCCCTGATTGACGCCTGTGTGGAGACCTTCGAGCTCGACGCGCTGTGGCTGAAGGTCGAGTTCACCCAGCATGACGGCGACGACATGTATCACCCGCATCTCGGCGGCTTCAACGCCGACTGGCATGGCGACGAGAGGCGAGCCTGACGGATCATCGCGTCGCGGTGGTTGCCGGTGGCAATCACCGCGACGTGTGGGTGAAGCGCGAGGCGTCAGGCCAGACCATGCGGAGGCAGGCCGGTGTGCCGTTGAGGCGGGTGGGGTCTCCGCCGGGTGGCGGCACGGTCGAGGTTTCCACACAGTCGCCACCGGTCGCGCGGTAGAAGTGCTGCGCGGCGGTGTTCTGCTCCAGGACCCACAGATACATCGCAGGGCCGTCCGCCTGATCGACGACGGTCTGTGCGGCGCGCGCCAGGAGCTGCGTGCCTATGCCGGTACGGCGTTGACTGTGGTGAACATGCAGATTGTCGACAAGGCTGCCCCACCGCGGGTCGTAATCGAACATGACGTGGACGAATCCGGCCAGCCGGCCGTCGTACTCGGCGAGGATCGTGGCGGTGCCGGTTGGTGCGGCGAGCCGTTTCGACCAGACCTCGCGGCGGTCGGCCTCGATGTCCCCGTCCAGGAACGAGTCCGCGTACGCGCCCCGGTAATGCCGCCGCCAACTGCCGGCGTGCAGGGCTGCAACGTGCTCAGAGTCGTTTGCGGTGGCTGAGCGGAACTCCACTGGCATGCGAACCTCCTTCGTGGCTTGCCCGGCACCCTGTGTGCCGAGCCTGGTCCTCACCCGGGGCACCCCACCCACGAGGAGGGTTGCCGGCCAGCAAGCCGGGGCTACACGCTGACACTCATGACCTACGGCCGAAACGGTAGCAGTCAGCCGACCGGCCTCCGCGGGAATTCCAGCAGCCGGTCGTAGTCCACCCCTCTGCCCCACTGCCACTGCGGTTGGTGCCGGTATGCCCTGATAATTGGGGTATGCCGCAGATCAGCGTTGAGTACTCAGAATCCCTGGCAGAGGCGTTCGACCGGCGCGGCTTCGCGTTGGCACTGCACCCGGCCGCGGCCGAGCTGATCGGCAGCGCCCTGCCGGGGTTCAAGACTCGCTTTCGTACGACCGGCGAGGAGGTCATCGGTACGGGCGAAGCCGGCCAGGCGATGGTTCACGTCGAGCTGGCGATCCTTCCCGGCCGGGACTCCGCTCTCAAGGACCGCCTCGGTGAGCTGACACTCGCAACGCTGTGCGACCACATCAAGCCCGGAACCGGCTTGAACATCCAGGTCACGGTGGAGGTCCGCGACCTCGCGAGCTACCACAAACGCGTCCCGAGCGAGCAGTCCTAGCCGACGCCGTCAACGCGCTCTGTGGTTGGCTGGCGAGGTGCCCGACGATGTTCATTTCACCGCGAAGCACCCCACCAAACGAGTGGCTGCCGACTGCTTGTTCACAGACGAAGCGGGTCGATTGCTGGTGCTCGAGCCGCCGTACAAGGCGACCTGGGACCTTCCCGGCGGCGTGGTCGAACGCGACGAGTCGCCACGGCTCGCCGCCCAGCGCGAGGTCCGCGAGGAGATCGGCCTCATCATCGAGCCCGGCGACCTACTGGCGGTGGACTGGATCGCGCGATCGGGCGCTTTCACCGAGATCGTGGCGTTTCTCTTCGACGGCGGTGTTCTCGCACCGGCCGATATCGGTCGGATCGTGATTGATCCGACCGAAGTGAGCTGCTTCAGGTTCGTCGCGCTCGACGAGGCTGAGCGGCTGCTCGATGCCGGGCAGTTTGTGCGGGTCGTGGCTGGGCTCGAGGCTCGGAGGTCGGCGACAACGGCGTACTTGGAGAGCGGCTCTTCACCTCGCCGTACCTGAAGTTGCCGCCGGCCACAATTGCAGGGACCTAGTTGGTGTGGGCGATCTGGATCAGGTTGCCGCAGGTGTCGTCCAGGACTGCTGTAGTGACCGGGCCCATCTCCAGCGGCTCCTGGGTGAAGGTGACCCCTAGGTCGCGCAGCCGCTTGAACTCCGCGGCGACGTCGTCCACGGCGAACGCGGCGGCGGGGATGCCGTCGTTGACGAGCGCGTCCTTGTACGGCTTCGCGGCCGGGTGGCCGTCGGGCTCCAGCAGCAGTTCGGTCCCGTCGGGGTCTTCCGGTGAGACGACGGTGAGCCAACGGTCCTCGCCCACCGGGACATCGTGCTTCTTCACGAAGCCGAGCACGTCGGTGTAGAAGCGCAGGGCCTTCTCCTGGTCGTCGACGAAGACGCTGGTCAGGTGGATCCTCATTGGGGTGCCTCCGGTGTATCGGGTTTGAGCCATCGGGTGACGATGCGCTCGAGGGGCTCGGTGTTCAGATCGTGGAACTTGTAGCGACCCTGGCGCCGCGAACGGACCAGACCGGCGGACTCCAGGACCGCCAAGTGCTGACTGACTCCCTGGCGGGACAGTCCGAGGCCGTGCTTGGTCACCAGCCGCGTGCAAATCTCGAACAGAGTCTGGCCGTCCCGCTCCACCAGCTCATCGAGGATGCGCCGACGGGTGGGGTCAGCCAGGGCCTTGAAGAGATCCTCCTCCATAACCCCCACAATAGGCAAGTCCCCACTTGCCTATCAAGTCAACTCCAGGGTCGCGTGCCACGTTTTCCATCCCCCGTCCCCGCGTCCCGTCCCCGTCGGCGGGTCGCTGGTGGTCGGCGCACCAACGGCTGGCTGAGCTGCGGGCGGCGGCTCGACGAACCGGCACCGTGCTCTACTTCGGGGATGGATGACGGCCGACCGGCTCCAGCGGACGCCTCGAGGTGGCGGCGTACAGCCGTGCAGCCCGTGCTCGAGGCGTACGCCGCCTTCGCAGCGGTCGACGCCGTGATGCTGGGCGGCTCGACGGCGCGCGGTGACTCCGACCGCTGGTCGGACACTGAGGTCGGCGTGTTCTGGTCCCGACCGCCGACGGTCGAGGAACGCGCAGCGATCGTGCCGGCAGCACACGCGGCCGATATTCGTCTGGTGTCCGGTGCGGACGCGAACCCACCCTGGTACGACCACGTCTATCTCGGTGCGGAACGCCCGTACGGGCTGATGGTCGAAGTCGTCCACACGCCGACGAGCGTGGTCGAAGCGACCCTCGACACCGTGCTGGGATCCTGCCAACCCGACGGGCCCGGGCTCGACGCCATCAAGGGAATCGTCGAAGGCCGCGACGTCACCGGCGCGCGAGCGGACCTCGTCGCCGGCTGGCAGGCCCGCGCGGCAACCTATCCACGCGGTCTCGCGATCGCTGTCGTCCAGCGTGACGGCGCGATCGAACAGTTCTGGCGATGGCGCATGCACGTCGATCGCGACAATCCGCTCCTGCTCGCCCGCGAGTTCATGCGGGTCTCGAGCCAAATGCTCAACGTCCTGCACGCGCTGAACGGCCGCTACTGCGGACACCCCTCAGCATTCAAACGCCTCGACGCGCTAGAACACGACCTCACAATCGCGCCGCCCGCTCTCGCAACCCGACTGCGCTCGGTGTTCTCTCAACCCGCGCCCGAAGGCGCCGCGATCCTGCGCACCCTGGTCGAAGAAACCTACAACCTGGTCGAAGCCCACCTCCCCGAAGTAGACGTAGACCGCCTGCGCACCCTCTTCCGCTCCGACCGCCACCCACTAGACACACCGCCACCAGCAGCCCACTCGGCCCAGACGATCCCAACTCCGGCCCCTGACCCCGACTGACACGAGGGCGGGTGGATGCATGGCGTGGGTTGAGCCCGGTGCGGGCAGCTGGCAGGCTCGCTTCTCGTGATCGATGGCTTTGCGAAGACGTATCTGCATGACGACCTTCGCTGGATTCGGGGGGTGATGGTTTCGAAGCTCGATGGGCTGTCGGAGTACGACGTCCGGCGCCCGCTGACCTTGACGGGGACCAACCTGCTCGGGCTGATCAAGCACCTGTCGATCTCGGAGGCGCGATACCTCGGCGAGGTCTTCGGCCGGCCGTTCCCCGAACCGCTGCCGCGGTGGGATGACGAGTCTCAGCGCGGGACCGACATGTGGGCGACGGAGCACGAGACACGTGCCGAGATCGTCGACCGCTACCGGCGGGTGTGGGATCACGCCGATGCGACGATCGATGCCCTCGACATCGACGCCCCCGGCCACGTGCCCTGGTGGCCACGCCCTGACGTGAAGCTGTTCAACGTGCTGGTGCACAGAGTCACTGAGACCAGCCGGCACGCCGGCCATGCCGACATCCTGCGCGAGCAACTCGACGGCACCGTCGGACTCGACGGACGCAGCGCCGCCCAGCAGGAGAAGGACGCCGCGTTGTGGGAGAACCGGCGTACGACGATCGAGCGCGCCGCCAGGGCCGCACAAGATCACGCACGAACAACTGGATGACTCTGTTTCAGAGGCCTGTTCTAAGGTTGTCCGAGTGCCGAGTCTGGTGATCATCCGGGGGAATTCCGCGTCGGGAAAGACCACACTCGCGCTGGGGCTCCAACGCGCGCTCGGCCGCGGTACCGCCAACCTCGGCCAGGACCACCTGCGCCGGGTGATCTTGCGCGAGCACGACGTACCAGGCGGCGACAACATCGACTTCATCGCCCAGAACGTGCGGTACTGCGTGGGCATCGGCTACAACGTGATCCTTGAAGGAATCCTGTACTCCCCTCACTACGGCGCGATGCTGCACCGCTTGGTCAAGGATCATCCGGGCCCAAGCCATGTCTTCTATCTCGATGTGCCCCTCGACGAGACGCTTCGCCGCCACGAACGCCGCCCCATGACCGTCGGGCCCGACAAGATCCGTGAGTGGTACCACCCGCTCGATCTGCTCGGCATACCGGGCGAAATCACCCTCGACGGTCGGCCCGGCACGAGCGAGACTCTGGCCGCCGTGCTCGAGCTGATCGGCCCGATCTCACCAAGGCCTGACCTGGACGCTGCGCGCTTTCTGTAGCAGCCGCCGAGTGGCCGGCAGAAAATGGTTGGGTGGGGCCGCGGTCGGGTTGGTAACGTGCTGGAGGCCGTGACTCTGCACGAGGAGGTGAGACCCATGAACGCCGTACGCACGTGGGTGCTCCCCTGCTTCGTCGCGGTCGGGCGATGACGTAAGCGTCGCCGGGAGCGCCTCAATCACAAGGCACTCCCGAAAGGCAACAGCTATGCATTCTGTACGTTTCACCGCGGAGACATCGTCGAACGGTGTCGTCGAACGCGACTTCCTCGTGGGCGAGATCCCCGGCGTGCTCTGGTCACCCGTATCCGGCTCCGATCACGCGCCCCTGGTGCTGATGGGTCACGGTGGCGGCCTGCACAAGAAGACGCCGGCACTCATGGCCCGCGCCCACGACCTCGTGACCACCTGGGGCTTCACCGTCGCCGCCGTCGATGCGCCCGGACACGGCGACCGCCCGTGCACGGCGGAGGACGAGCAGGCCCGCGCCGGCCTCCGGCAGGCTCTGACGGCAGGCGAGAACGAGGCGTTCGAGTCGATCAGTGTCCGCTACGCGATCTCACTGGCGGAGCGCGCCGTACCGGAATGGCAGGCGACTCTGGACGCCCTGCAGCAACTCCCCGAGATCGGCACCGAGGCGCCGATCGGGTACGGCGGTGGCATCACGTTGGGGACCGCGATCGGAATCCCCCTGACCGCGATCGAACCCAGGATCACCGCCGCGATCTTCGGCGGCGGATTCTTCCCGCATGTCGCCCTGATCGAGGCGGCGACCCGGATCACCGTCCCGATCCAGTTCCTGCTCCCGTGGGACGACGAGCACGTCGACCGCCAATCCTCGCTGGCACTCTTCGACGCCTTCGCCTCAACGGAGAAGACCTTGCACGCCAACCCAGGCGACCACCGCACCATCCGCTGGCACGGCCTCGACAACGAGTTCCTCCCCCGCCACCTCGGCCGGCGCGTCACAACACCGTCCTGACCCAACCGGTATCGGCGTCCGCCTCCGCACCGGACGCCGATACCCCCGGGCACTCGGTCGCGATGTATCAGGTCCCGGCCCGGGGCCTCCGAGGTGTTGAGCGTTCCTGTGCGCGAACACAATGGGGGGTCCGCCATGCCCGAGGATCTTGAGGTTGTTGTCGAGCCCTACGAGGACGAACCGACCGAGCGGCTGCGGCACTGGCGGGACGTTCTCGTGCGCCACGACCGGATCCGGGAGCACCTAGGTGACGTCGACCCGGCCGCTCTGAGGGTTCTCGGCCCGGTCCCGCTGGGGCGTAAGCATGACGAGAGCTCGCCATTCGTCGCCACGCTCTTCGACCCGGGGCAGAACCGATCGGTCGAGGTAACGGGACGGCTCGACGGCGACGACGTCGAGGTGACGTCGAGTGCCTTCCGGCCGAACCCGACCGGGGACGAGCTGCGTGCTGCGCTCGAGGTGCTCCGCGATGACAGGGGATTCGCGGATCTACGGGACCGGGACGACGTTGTGGTCTACCAGCCGATGCCACCGCTGGCGGACGTCGAGCGGGATGACGGGACGACCGTATGGCGGATCGCGTTGGGGGTGTACGACCCACGGGCCGGACGGCCGCACCGCTTCGTCGCGGTCGACCTCGGCGACCGGCTCGTGGAGTGGGATCCGGAGCCCTTCCACGAACTCGACGGGGACTGCGAGGACAGACTGCCGGTCGGCGTCGAAAGCCTGCCCGACGCCGGAGGTAGGGACTCGGTCCGCGTCCGCGTACTGCGCGGTGGCGTCGAGCTGTGGAACCTGGTTGTCGTCCGGCCGCGCGCGTCACTACCCACCCATCTGGGCAAGGGGTCCGGCGTGGAGCTGAGGGACGTCACCTACCGCGGCCGGCTCGTGCTCTGGCAGGCGCACGTACCGATTCTCAACGTGCTCTACGACGACGGCACCTCGTACCGTGACTGGCAGAATCAAGAGACCCCGTTCCTCGCCAACGGCGTCGACCCGGTCGGACCCGGCTGGCGGGTGTGCACGTCGCCACCGGCAACGATCCTGGAGGCCGGAACCGACGCCGGGAACTTCCAGGGCGTCGCGCTGTGGTACGAGGACGGCGAACTGCGGATCGTCAGCGAACTCCAAGCCGCCTGGTACCGCTACATCTCGGACTGGCGACTGCGCGACGACGGCACCGTCAAGCCGCGATTCGGGTTCGCCGGCACCCGCAACTACCGGACCTGCCTGCGACACCAGCACCACGTGTACTGGCGCCTGGACTTCGACATCGAGGGCGCCGGCAACGACGTGGTCGAGGAACGCGGCCTGATCTTCCCCGGTGTGCCGCCGTGGAAGCGTCTCGTCCGGGAAACGAAGCGGAAGCGATCGCTCTTCGCTGCTCGCTGGCGCGTCCGCGACGCCCAGAGTCGCCGCGGCTACAGCATCACCCCCGGATCGGCAGACAGCACCAGCGATGCCTACGGTGTCGCCGACCTGTGGTTCCTACGCTGGCGGTACGACGAACTCGACGACGGCGTCGGCATCGTCGTCGGTTCTCCAGCCGAGACCCAATGCCGCCTCGACCAGTACCTGACCGCCGAGTCCATCGACTCCAAGGACGTGGTCGTCTGGTACGCCGGGCACTTCTCGCACGACGAGGAGCACCCCTCTCCTCATCACGGCCACATCATCGGCCCCGAGCTGCGCCCGATCAACTGGTAGCAGGACCCGGGTCGCCACGTTCCTGAGCAGGGAGCGCTACCTCGGTGTGAGCCTGACGCCTGTCGCTGCGCTGATGACGGCCCGGTCTCCGAGCGGCTCGGTCAGAGTGACAACCGCTGGTTTCGCAAGCCCAATGTCTGGACAGCCACCGCCGGTCGTCGCCTGACCGTGGCTCCCTCCGACGATCACCAGGTCATCGAATTCCAGGACGTGAGCTCGAAGGTCGGTATCGCAGGCTCCGTGACCGAGGACGAAGGTGAGCGCGCTGCCCTCGATCCGGGTGAGGCTCTGGACCTCGAGGAGGCCAGGTGGCGGCTTGGGGAGACCGGGCGGTGGGACGGGCTCGACCAGGGGTTTGAGTACGTCCGCAGGTACTGCGACGGCGACGATCGACCTGGACAGACCCTTCGCGGTGAAGGACCAGGCGGGTACGGTCGCCGTACCGCTGCTCGTGATGACCTCAGCTGTTCGTAGGGAAGCGCTGGTGATCGTGAGGCTGCATGACGCTGCCGGTATGGCCCTGCAGTTGTCGTGAGTGGTTCCGATCGCCTCGGTGAGAGCAGGGCGGGCGTCGAGCACGCTGATCGAACGGCTCGATCCGTCCGCGAAATCGATGCGGGAGGTGCCGCCTGATCCGAGTCGAACGCCGGGCGCGAAGGTTACGTGCCCGGCTATCCAAGCCATCTTCTGCTCGCTCGTGTCGAACGCGAGGCCGGGCGTCCGGGATGAGTAGAGGAAGATCCCTTCAGGAGGCTTCGGGATCCCCGCAGCCCTGACAGCCTGCGCCACGGCGCGCGCCCGGTCGAGAAACGCCGGAGTCGCAGGAGCTGCCGGAATCACCGTCGCAGCCGCATCACTCGGCGCGGTCGGTCCGGCGGTAGGGGTTGCACTACTTGCTCCAGCTGTTGGCGATACCGCCGTCCCACACGCCGTTAGGGCGAAACCGATGAGAATGACGGCAGGTCCCAAGAACGCACGACATCTCGCAGCGCGGTTTCTGGGCCTCATGTCTGGTGAGACGCTCCAGGACTGGCGATTTGTTGCGTTGGCCGTCGTTGGCTTTCCCCCCGCGAGACATCAAGCAGCGGGGAACCTCACGCGCCAGGCAGAGCTTGACTGTTGCGTCGGGCGATGACTCGGGAGAGGCCGAGGGTTCGGCCGCCGTCGGTGCGAAGCATCTGAGCTTCTTCCCGTCCCGGCGTACCACTGTCGTGGTCGCATGCGTCGTTCCACTGCAACCAGTCTCGCCACCCGTCGGGCAGTCGATCGGCGACCTCGACGGTGACCAGGCCGGTCTTCTCCCAGTGCCGCCGCCACCAGGCGGGGCTGTGCCAGGCACAGAAGTCCCACATCCAGTAGGACTCGAGGTGTGGTGGGGGAAGCGTCTCGTGCTCCTCGGCGAGACCGGGCTGAACGATGCCGATCTGGCCGCCGCGTTTCACGAAGCGTGAGTAGTAGCCCAGATAGAGGTCGTCGGTGCCGAAGTAGTGGTAGGCGCCGATGCTGATGAGCGCGTCGAAGAAGTCCTCGGCGAAGGGCAGGGCATGGGCGTCCGCCGAGATCGGGTGAACCTGGTCTGCCACCTGTGCCTCGGCCGCGCGGCGCAAGTTCTCGTCGGGCTTGACCCACAGGTCGGTCGCCCACACCTCAACCCCGAACTCCTTGGCCAAGAAGATCGAGCTCAGAGCGGTGCCAGATCCCATGTCGAGTACCCGCATGCCCGGCTCGAGCGACATGAGATCGCTCAAGGCCTCCGCCTGCCACACCGGGTTCGGCCCCATCGCGCCGTCAACCATCCACCGAGCCGAGTACCCGGCAGACCGCGGGTAGCGTTCGTTCCTCAACATCACATCAAGCTCGGCATCATCCACCCAACCGAAGTGTGGAGGAGCACCTGCGACCCGACAACCGGTTATGCGCGTGGCCCTACCGAGCCAGTGCGGCGCTCCAGGGCTTCGATGATGGTTGGGCAGACGTCGATGTCGTAGAGCCTTTCGACGCTCTGCATTCCGCCGGGGCTCTCCGCGTTGATCTCTACCACCTTGTCGCCGATCACATCGATGCCGACGAAGTACATGCCGTCGGCCACGAGTTTCTTGCTCATCGCTTCGATGATGCCGCGTTCCGTGTCACCGATCTCGAGCGGGATCGAGCGTCCGCCCTTGCTGATGTTGGCCCGCGGGTCGTTCCCCGTGGGCACTCGCCGGAAGGCGGCCGGTTTCCCGTCGCCCTCGAGGAGTTGTCCCTCGAGCACGAAGATCCGGGCATCGCCGTTCTCGCCGCCGTCGACGAACTCCTGGACGATCGCGTAGCCGTCCTGTAGCACCGCCTCGGTGATCTGGGCGAGGTTCGCCTCACTCGCGTCCTCGAGCATGAACACGTTCCGTCCCTTGGCTCCGTACAGAGGTTTGACGACGCAGTGGCCGACCTGGCCGGCGAACCGTTCGATCGCCTCCGGGTCGCGCGTCACCAGCGATCGGGGCCGGATCTTCTCGGGGAACTCCTCCAGGTAGAGCTTGCTCGTCGCGCGGGTGAGGGACCTCGGGTCGTTCACCACCGTGACGCCTCGTGCCTGGAGCATCTGGCCGAAAACCACACCCAGTGGACTTGCCCACGGCCGCTCCTGCAGATCGTCGATCGACTCGTTGCGCAGGAACAAGGCGTCGAGGTCGTCCATGACGATCCGTTCGGCGTCGCGCTCCTTGATGCGCTTCATGAAGACCTCGAGCGTGTCGTCCTGCTCGAACTCCGCGGCGTGAGCGCGGGCGACCAGTTGCCCGTCGCTTTCTCCGAGCTCGACGTCTCCGACGCCGACGTACCAAACCTCATGCCCGCGCTGGGCCGCGGCCCTCGCCAGCCGCGTAGTCGTGTACTCGTCCACCTCGGTGGCGACGTCGTTGACGAAGAAGGCAAGCTTCATGCGGACACATCTCCCTCGTACAAGTCCGTGACCGACGCGCCCGCGCGCAGTCTGTCGAGGCGCTCCTGAGCGCCGGGCACGTCCAGCCAGCGTGGCCGGACCCATGGTGCTTCCAGTACCTCGCGGTCGAGCAGGTCCTGGATCAACGGGATGTGGTCCAACGCGAACTTGCCGACGAAGAGGACATCGAGGCTGCTGCCCTCCGCGAGGGATTCGAGGATGCGCGTGATCCCCCGCAGATAGATCGCGTCCTTCACCGAACCGCCCCCGACGACGACCCGGATGGCGATGGACCAAGCGGTCCTGGTCGGGATCCGATGGTCTGCCCGCAATGATTCGAAAATCTCCAGGAACTCGGCGCCGTCGAGCATCTTGCCGACGGCAACGACCCTCGCCGCGAGCACGCGAAGACGCCGCGGGTCCAATCCGCCGGTCAGGTACTCGGCGAGCACGGCAAGCCCCTCTTGGGTCTCGTCGTAGCCAGGCAGTCCGATTGTCAGCAGCGTCAGGGGCTGCCTGGCGCCGTTCTGGTAGGTGACGACGTGGGTGCCGACCTCGTGGTGAAGCAGGGGCTCGACGCGGTCTGCCCGGATCGTGGCGGATTCGGGGATGAGCAGCCGGCCGAACGACACCATCAGTTCGGAGATGTCGTCGCGTACTTCGATGTGCGCTGGGAAGTCCGGATATACAGCGCGGTATCGCTCGAACTCCTCCCGAGCAGCCTCCGCGAACGCGCCGGCGGTGACGCTCCGGTTGCTGGGAGCTTGGACCGGAATGGTCTCGAGCAGCTCTTCCGCGACGGACACGAGAGGCGGTGCGACTCCTCCGTACAGTTGCAGCGACCCGTACACGAACCGTGAAGTGTCGCGATCCTCCAAGGCTGTGATCTGGCGGGATATCTCGTCTCGCTTCGCCCGGAAGAGGGTGTGCAGCGCAGGATCGGTGACGTTCTCGATCTCGAGGCCGTAGAGCTCACGGCGTACCAGGTCCGGCTCGAATTCCAGCGGCCGGAGCCGGAGCGTGGGGGCCGCCCCGAAGTCACCCCGCTCGAAGTCCACCCACGCCTCGGCCGCATTGACCGGCGTGTTGTTGAGCAGCAGGTTCAAGCTGCGCTCGATCTCGGTGAGCTGAGCATCGATTTCGAGAGCTGGCGCAAGCTGCTGGGCCGGGGAGGTCATCTACCCGACGTACCCACCAGCCTTCACAAAACAAACCCATGGCCCATGCGCAGTCCATGCCCTGTTGATAATTCCGCCCAGTTGCCACGGTGCGCACCCACGCGGCGACTCGGCGTACCCCCGATCTCCTCGACGAGGGCGGTTATTCGTCGGCGGGACCGTTGCGGAGTGTGGTGACGACGGGGCGCGGTGCGGTGTCGACGGCGAGGCGGAAGACGTCGGGGCGGTGGTAGTGGCCGACCGGGTCGAACATTCGCCGCGCCGAACGGACCTTGGCGAGGTCCAGTTCGGCGACCAAGATGGTCTCGGTGTGCCGGGCCGGTCCGGCGAGGATCTCTCCGTTCGGGCCCACGATCACCGTGTTGCCGGGCTCGACCCAGTCAGGCTCGTCCGGATCGGTCCGCCACACTCGGTCCCGGTCGGGGAAGTCCGCTGGGATCTGGTCGACATGCAGGCACGGATTCACACCGACCACGTAGCAGCGGCCTTCGCGGGCTATGTGTCGCATGGTCGCGATCCACCCGTCACCTCTCGCCAGTGTCGGTGCCACCCACACGTCGACACCCTGCGAGTAGAGGTAGAACCGGGCCAGCGGCATGTAGTTCTCCCAGCAGATCAGCCCGCCGATGCGCCCGAAGGGGGTCGGGTAGGTTTCGAGCATCGAGCCGTCGCCCATTCCCCACACGGTGCGTTCCGAGCCGGTCGGCATCAGCTTGCGATGCTTGCCGATGAGATTGCCGTCGGCATCGAAGTACAACAACGTGTTGTAGATCGTGCTCCCCGTGGCCTCGCGTTCGTTGACCCCGATCACCAGATACACCCCGGCTTGCCGGGCCGCTGCCCCGAGCCGGTCGGTGGCCTCACTCGGTACGACGACGGCCTGGTCGGCCAGCATCGCGAACCACTGCTCGTCGCCGTCCCAGATCGGCGGCCCGTCGATCCAGATCGGCGTACCAGGCACGAACGCCTCGGGAAACACGACCAGGCTGGCCGCCTGTACTGCGGGGTCGGCCAGCAACTCCTCCACCTTGGCAAGCGTCGCCTCGCGATCCATCAGCACGTAGGCCGCTTGCACAGCTGCAACCGTCAATGTCGTCATCTCGCCCCCCTGCTTCGACGATACGCCAGACGGCGCGCGTAGCCCACGCAACGATGACGTCCGCTCATCGGCCTGAGCGCGCGGAAGGCGGCATGTACACGTGTTCCGCGGCCGGCCTTTCCCAGGCGGCGTAATCGGCTTGTGCGGAAGGTCGAGGGCTGCTTCGCTGTGGCCCGTGACCGAACTTCAGACGCCGCGACTGTGCTTGCACGCCATCGACACAGCAGAGGGTGAACGCATCGTCGGGCGGCGCGCCGGGGCCGGGGATGCCTGGGCTGAGGATTACCCATTCGACGGCGACGTCATCGGCGTCACGGCCTTTCTCAAAGCTACGGCCGTGCACGGCGACCTGCGCCCCTTCGGGCACTACCGGATCACCCGGACTGCCGACGGGAAGGCCATCGGTGGAATCGGCTTCAAGGGTCGGCCGGACGACGGATGCGTCGAGGTCGGTTACGGCCTCGCCCCATCAGCCCGTGGTCACGGCTATGCAGCGGAGGCACTCGTCGCCCTGCTGACCGTCGCGGCCGATCACGGATTGTCCCGAGTTGTCGCCGACACCACCGAGGACAACATCGCTTCCCGGCGAACCCTTGAACGCGCCGGATTCCACCGAGCAGGCACCAACGGCGACCTAGTCCTCTACGAGGTACTCCTCGACGCCCCTGCGTTACCGGCTCAGACGCAGTAGCCCGATCGCCCGGGTGAAGCCGCTGGCGGGTGGCTGACGGTGGTGGGTTGCCGGCGACAGCATGTGCCGGACGACCTTGTGCCACCTGCACGCCACGATGCGCTGCTCACCGGGTCCCGGTCCACGTGGTCGAGTGAAGCGGGCGATAGCACGCGCATTGGAGGGTGGCGCGGCTGGCGAGTCGGTGACGGTTGTGGGTCGCCTGCGACAGCACGCAAGTCAGCGGCGATAAGCCGCGCGAACGGGTGGGTGGGGCTGCCGGGCGAGCACGCGACGGAGGAGCGCGCGTAGCCGGCTGCGAGGGCTCTACAAACCAAAAACCCAGGTCGATGACCTGGGCTTGGGTGGCGCGCTCGGAGGGATTCGAACCCCCAACCTTCTGATCCGTAGTCGAGTTCAGACCGTCCACGGCTGACCACTGTGCGCTCGGACGCGGTTGCCGATCCAACGAAATGTCCAGGGTCGTCCGAGCTGATCCGAGGACGCTGTTAGCAAGCCTGTTAGCAAGCCGCGCGGGACGAGCTACTCCGACGCCCGCTACCCCAATTAAGCCAGGCGGGCACCCCCGTCATTGCTGCACCTGCTCGATGCACGCCTGGCGGACGATTCCGGCTAGCTCATCCTCCGTCCGGCTCCATGGTTCGCCCAGTTCATCGTCGATTCCCCACAAAGCGCCCAGAGGCTGTTCGAAGACCTCGGAGGCGTACCCGTTGCCAATCACAAGTTTGACGACTTGATTGACAGCCCAGGTCCAGTGGGCCCGGCCGCCGAGGAGCATGTTGGCGATGTGGTCGTATGCCACCTTGAGGGCGGCCTGCTTTGAGGACAAAGGGTCAACGCCCGCGTCCGCGAGAGCTGCCGGGAGGAGGTCGCGGACCTCGCGGGTGTCCCGTCCACTGAGACCGGCTAGTTCCGCCAGCGACTCGCCGTCATATCCCTGAACGAGCCAGTTGGCCGTCCACATTGGCACGGACTCTGCACGCAGAGTGTCCAGGGCCAGCCACGCGGCGACGAGGGCGGGTGTCGGCGTCTCCTCATCCGGATCAATCCCCTGCAACATGGCGCCATTGTGCTCGGGTCGCGTGCCATCGTCATGGGCTTTGTTGGCGTCCTCCGCACAGATCTCCCCCTTGCGTCTTCCCGTCTGCCGCTCAGCCCACGCGTAGCGCGATCAGGAGACGCCAGAGGGGCCAAGGTGGAGCGCCCTGCCGGACGAACGACCTTGGCCCCTCTGGCGGCTCCTGATAGGTCCTGACTGGGCTGAGCGGCAGACGGGAAGACGCACCCCGCCCCACTCCGGTATAGCCGGCCAAATCGACCCCGTCGTCCCGGAGTCGTGAGGCCCCCGCCGGAGGCGGTTGCTGTTGCTCAGGAAGAAGACACCGAGAGCGGGCGCGGGCGGTGAACGGCCGGAGGCCGCATGCGCACGCCCGCGCCGCGCGCCGAAGGCGCGCCTTGATCCATAAGAGCCAAATTCGGCAGTAGAGCAGAGCGGCGGGTCAGACCACAGCGGTACTGAGGATCGGCCAGAGGCTGCGCTCGAACGGCTCGAATCGGCCGCGACGTGTCGGCAGGATCTGCGGTTGTTCGGCGATGGCCTGCGGCTGGTCCGCTTCTCGCCAGTTCGTTGCTGGCCGTTGGAAGAGGGCACCGGATGGGTAGTCAGTGAGGTCGAGGGTTCGGACGTGCTTGAAGCCGCGTTCTTCGTAGTAGCGGTGCAAGCCGACGTTGTCGGTCCATACGTCGATCCGGACCCAGTGGTTGCCAAGGTCTCCGGCGCGCTTGCATGCCCAGTCGATGACGTCGTCTCCGAGTCCGGCGTACTTCCGCCGCACGATCAACCGGTGGAGGTACATCGACGGGTCAGCCTGCTCGTCTGGCGTCCAGAGCTGCGGGTCAGAGAAGGTGTCGAGCGCAACGGTCGCGGCGGCCTGGCCGTCGTCGGTGCGAACCATCCAGGTCTCGCCAGCTCTGATGCTGGACAGGATCCGCGCGGACTGGGCCTCTGGGCTCGGCCACGCGACCGCCCATTGATGAATGCCCTTCTTGGCCAGCCAGTCGCTGGCCTCCTGGCGCATGGAGAGGATGACCGGCAGGTCGCTGATGGTGGCTTGTTCGATGATCACGAGGCGTACCCGTTCTCGCCGTGGTAGCCGCTGATGTCGCCGAGCTCGTAGACGAGCCGGTTGCGGTCACCGGCGAAGATCGTCAGCGTCAGTCGGAGCGGTCGCGTGTCGCTGTAGGTCGTGCGGACGTAGACGAGGACGGGCGTGCCGATGCCAAGTCCAAGCTTCCGCGACTCGTCCGGCCTGGGCATCCGCGTCGTGATCTCGTCGACGTAGCCGATCTCAACGTGACCCTTGGCGGCCATTGCGCGAATCGCTCCGCCTGCTACGTCGTGCGGGGTGAGTAGGCCGCACTCCTGGGCGATGTCCATCGGGTAGTAGCTGTCCTGCAAACTCGACGGCTCGCCGTCGACCTGGCGGACGAAGGATCGCGAGACGAGCGAGTCGCCTTCGTCGACGGTCAACCGTTCCGCCAGCTCCGGCGATGCTGGGACGATCCGCATCTCGAAGTCGCGGTATGCCGACTTGTGGCCCTGCGCGGCCTGCTCGGCATGGAAGGCGTCGACCTGGTCGCTCGACATCCGGTCCCGGCTCTCGGCCCAGCTCGCGTGGTAGGTCGTGATCACCTGCTCGCGCACGATGGTGCCGCGTCCCTGGGTGCTCGTGATCATGCCTTCGTTCTGGAGCTGGGCGAAGGCGAGCCGGACGGTATTGCGGGACACGCCGTACTGCTCCCGCAACTCGGCCTCGGTCGGCAGCCGGTCCCCTGCCTTGAGCTGGCCGCCGCGAATCTGCTCGCGAAGGTCGGCTGCGATCTGCCGATAGAGCGGCTCTGACTGCGCCATGTGCGTACCTTCCAAAAGTTGTCCCAACAAATGGTCTCATCCCTCTTGACCTAGCACCAATCTGTACCTAAGGTCGGTGATATACCAAAGGTTGGTACGAATCGAACAGTGAAGGTGAGATCACACCATGGCGATGCCCCGCAAGATCAAGGTGACCTTCGATGACGCTTTCCCGTACGGCGCGTACGCGGTCTCAGCCGTGACGGAGGTCAGGGACTTCGATCGCTCGACGAAGGACCGGGCGGTGTTCGCGACCGACGAAGAGACCGGTCTGCCGATCTGGTCGGTCGATGTCATCGACGGTGACCCCGACGCCCGCAAGGCCGACCGGACGGTGTCGATCAAGATCCTGTCCAAGGTGCAGCCGGTTCTGCCTCCTCACGCCCCGGGTAGCCCGTTCACTCAGGTGGTGTTCGAGGGCATGACCGCGACCCCGTACGTGGCGGAGACCGGCAACGGTCGGGCGCGGCTGGCGTGGTCGTTCCGGGCCACCGAGGTCCGGGCTCCGCGCAACTCCGCCGCCGCGAACAAGCCTGCGGCCTGAGAGCGGTGGTCGCGATGCTCAACGAACTCAGCGCGCGAGTGTCGGTCGGAGTCCACCTTCGTCCGACCACCTGCCTCAAGGTAGCCAGCTTCCCTCGCACCACTACCGGTACGCCGTTCGTCTCAGTGCAGCTCGGCGAAGGGGCGGGAGAGATTGCGGTGATGACTCACGAGCTTGCCGACCTGGACCGCCTTGGCGATTTGGTCGCAGAGGCTCGGCAGTCGCTCGCTGCAATGCTCACCGTTGGCACAGCTTGGGAGCGGCACGACGACCCGACCGTGGAAGACAACCCGCTGGACGACGACGGGGACGACTTCGACGACCAAGACGAGGACGACGAAGGTCCGGACGCGACCGGCTCCCGGCTGCTCCGCGCCGAGGGGTGGATCTAATGCCGCTCTTCGCGACTCGGCGTGACCTGGATGTGTGGGCTGACTCGCTCGGGGTCGCCAACGATGACGAGGCGGTCGGGGTCCTTCAGCGGCTGCTGGGTCGGCTGCTCGACGGTCAGGACCGGGTGCGGTCTGCGGCTCGGGCGTTGTCGGGTGCTCCGGGCAAGGAACTCCAAACCGAGCTGAGCAAGGCCCTGGGCCGCATCGACTTGTCGGTGATCGCGGTCGAGGACGCGTTGCGCGGCTTCCGTATCCACGAGAGGCGGTGACACCGATGGCGATGACTCCGAAGGGTCGGCTCCTGGTCGCCTGGGCCAAGGCGCTCGGTGTCGACAACGACCTGGACGCGATCGTCGAGCTGCACCGGCTGATGAACCAGCTCGACGACGCCAGATCCGTTCTACAGAAGGCCAACCGCCTCCTGGTCAACGCACCCGATCCCGACGCCGCACGCGGCTGCGTCCTCGCGATGGGGTCCCTGGAACGAGCAGGCGCCGAACTACTCACGGTCGAACGGCGATTCCACAAACACGAACGAGGACGGGGCTGATGAACCCATGGTTACCAAACTGGCTCAAGTACTGGGGCGGCTGGTTAAGACCCTCGCCTACCTGGTGTTCGCGCTGCTGCGCCGCCCGGGCCTCACCGGTCCCCTCCTGGTCGCTGCCGTGGTGGCCGTGCAGGTGTCCCGGTGGGGCTGGCCCGTCCGCCTCTCGGTCCTGGTGGTGGTGTTGGCCGGCGGATTGGGGTGGCGGTTCAAGCACCGCTCATCGTTCAACCGGCTGGTCTGGGTCCCGGTCGTGCAGTGGTGGCGGCGCTGGATCCGCTACGGGGCGTTGTGGCGGTTCTGGATGGAGCGCTGCAAGCTCGGGATCACCGACGAGACCACCGGTCGGGTGATGCGTCCCCGGATCGTCAAACTGCGCTACACCCCCAGCGTCGACCGGCTCCTCCTCCAACTCCCGGTCGGCCTGTCCAGCAAGGAACTGGCCGACAAGCGAACCCACTTGGCCGAGTCGATGCGAGCCCTCGACGCCCGAGTCCGCAAGGACCGTCCCGGCCGGGTCTGGCTCGACCTTGAGATGCGCAATCCCTTGCAGGCAACCATTCCCGCGATCCCCGTCGATGAGTCCCTGGACCCGGCACGCCTGGACGGACTGGTCATCGGATACGCCGACGACGGCACCCCGTGGCGGCTGCGGGTCCGTGGCTCGCACGTGTTCATCGCTGGCGCGACCGGCTCGGGCAAGGGCTCGATCATCTGGTCGGTACTGCGGGCGCTGGGTCCGTTCATCCGGGCCGGGCTGGTCCAGATCTGGGCCGTCGACCCCAAGGGCGGGATGGAACTGGAGTTCGGCAAGGACCTGTTCACCCGCTACGAACGCGACGACTACGACGCCATGGTGACGCTCCTCGAAGACGCCGCCGACGACATGGACGACCGGTGCAAGCGGCTGCGGGGCACGACCCGGACGTTCAACCCGACCACCGCCACACCGCTGGTGATGGTGGTCGTCGACGAGCTCGCGACCCTAACCGCACTCCAACCCGACCGGCGTCTCCAAGGCCGGGCCGAGAACGCGCTCGGTCTGCTCCTGACCAAGGGCCGCGCTCCCGGCTTCCACGTCCTGGCCGCCGTCCAAGACGTCACCAAGCGGGTCTGCGAGTGGCGCGACCTGTTCCCCGACAAGATCGCGCTCCGGCTCGGCAAGGCCACCGAGGTCGACATGGTTCTCGGTGACGACGCCTGGGACAACGGCGCTCTCTGCGACTCCATCCCCCGATCGCTGCCCGGCATCGGCTACGTCCTGATGGAAGGCCACGACCACGCCACCCGGGTCCGCGCCGCCTATGTAACTGATGACGAGATCCGCGCCATTGCCCGCGACTACCACCCGCGCCGGGTCCTCCACTCCATCGATGCCCCCAGCAACACCACCGAGACCCCCGAGACGGGAGAGGCAGCATGAAGCCCCGTGAGATCCCCGGCCAGCTCGAACTCGTCTTCGAGGTCCCGACCCTGACCGTCGACCAGCGCGCCGAAATCAGCGCCTACATCGTCCCCGGCTGGGCCTCGATGGGCGAATGCCGCTCGGTCGCTGACGACTCCTGCTTTCCCGAACCCGGTCAGGCCACCGCCGCTGTGGACCGGTGCGGGTTCTGCCCGGTCCGCCGTTCCTGCCTCGCCTCCGCTCTCGCGGGCGATGAGGAGTTCGGGGTCTGGGGTGGCACAACCGAGTTTCAGCGCGACGTGATCCGGGCCGACATCGCTGCCGGGTTCCCGATCGGCGACGCGCTCGACCGGTCCACGCTGCTCCCGGAATTGCTGTGGAGGCAGGCGTCATGACCGTCCGCCTCCGGGTCTCCGGCGACCCCGAAGAGATCGAGATCATGCTGAAGGTCCTCGCAGTGGTGTTCGACTTCACCGGCTCCCACCGCCTCTACCCCAACCACGGTTCCCCGGGTGTCCGCGTCTACCTCACCGCGCGGATCCCGTGGGCCGGTGACCGAGACCAGCCACGGCGGGGAGATGGTCCCCGATGATCTCCACTCTCGGCCAAGTCGCCCCCGACGTCCTCCACGACCTCGCTGTCCGCAACGGTGTCTGCGTCCGGCCCGTGCTGTCCCGGATGACCGACACCACCACCGGTGAACAGTCCGTCATCCCGATCCCGTGCGGCTCCACCCAGCACCGCCAGTGCCCTCCGTGCGCCGACCGGGCCAGGAAGCTCCGCATGCAGCAGTGCCGCGAGGGCTGGCACCGCGACGACGAAATCCCGGTTGATGACCAGGTCCAGGACCTTCCCGCGGCTTCGGTCGACGAGGCTTCCGACGAGCCCGGAAACGAGGATGAGGACCAGGTCGACGACGACGAATCGGCCCGTCGTATCCGCTCGACTCGGCGCCGCCGAGACGCCCCGGACCTGCCTCGGGTGCCCATGGAGAACCGCACCGTCGGCACCACCTTCACCGGCGCCAACGGCCAGACCTACCGGCCCTCGATGTTCCTCACCCTCACACTCCCGAGCTACGGCAAGGTTCGACCGGACGGCACGCCTGCTGACCCCGAGTCGTACGACTACCACCGGGCCGCGATGGACGCGCTGCACTTCCCCAAGGTCGTTGACCGGTTCTGGCAGAACCTTCGCCGCTGCGCCGGGTACAAGGTCCAGTACTTCGCCACCGTCGAGGCACAACGCCGCCTCGCGCCGCACCTGCATGCCGCTGTGCGGGGCGTCATCCCTCGCCAGACCGTCAAGGACGTTGCTGCCGCCACCTACGCACAGCTCTGGTGGCCGCCCTGCGACACGCCCGTCTACGTCGGCGACGACTTGCCGCGCTGGGACGAGTTGGCCGGCCGATTTGCTGACCCGGTCAACGGCACTCCGCTGCCCACCTGGGATGAGGCACTCGACGCGATCGGCGACGACCCCGCCGCGACACCCGCGCACGTGGTCAAGCTCGGCACCCAGCTCAACTATCAGGGCATCATCGGCACGGCTGCGGACAAGGTCGGCAAGGCGATCGGCTACCTGACGAAGTACCTCGCGAAGTCCATCGCCGACACCTACGGCGACGACGACGAGATCACCACACCGCAAGCGATCCACCTTGACCGGCTGCACCGTGAGGTCCGCTGGCTGCCCTGCTCTCCAACCTGCTCGAACTGGCTGCGGTTCGGCGTCCAGCCTCAAGGCGCGGAAGCTGGGATGCGGCCCGGCTGGTGCTCCTCCAAGGCCCACGACCGGCACCACCTCGGGCTCGGTGGCCGCCGCGTCCTGGTCTCGCGTCAGTGGACCGGCAAGACCCTCACGGAACACAAAGCCGACCGCGCCGAAGTCGTCCGCCAAACCCTGGCCGCTGCCGGTGTCGACATGCACGACACAGACCGCTGCGCTGCGAGCGAATCCCTCGAGGACGGCACACCCCGCTTCATCTGGGAGCCCGTCGACCGAGCCAACGACGACGACCTACCCACCTGGCACGGACTGATGACCCGAGGCATCAACGAACGCATCCGCTGGCGAACCGACTACGACCAAGCCAAACGCGCAGGACCCAGCGGGGACCACACCCATTCGGCAACTGACCACGAACCCGCCAACACGGCGGCATAGCGAGGGGAACGACGATGACTGACAAGCTGCTGTATCGAGTGCCCGAGGCCGCCACACATCTCAGCCTGAGCCGGGCGAAGGTCTACGAGCTGATCAAGTCCGGCGTACTGACGTCAGTTCGCATTGATGGTTCACGCCGTATCAAAGGTGAGGACCTGCGTGCGTTCGTCGCTTCTCTGGGACAGGCCGCCTGATGAGCAGCCTTCGCGATGGAGTGATGAAGCGGGGCAAGACCTGGTCCTACGTGATCCGGGTGATCGACCCCGAGACCGGCTTGAGCAAGCCGAAGTGGGTTGGCGGGTTCGCGACGGAAGACGATGCGAAGGAGGCTCGTGACGAGGCCCGTCGATCTGCCCGGCGCGGGGAGTACGTCGACCGCAATGCCGTGACGCTGGCGGAGTACCTCGGCGACTGGCTCGATGCACACGCTCTGGAGGTCAAGCCCCGGACACTTGCCGGGTACCGCTACCTCGTTCGGCAATACGTCGTCCCGCGAATCGGCAACCTTCGGCTACAGGCGATCCGCCCGACGACGCTCAGCGGGCTCTACCGTGACCTGCTTGCCGGTGGTGGGCGGAACGGCACTGCGTTGTCTCGACGGACTGTCGACTACGTACATGCCGTTCTGCGCAAGGCGCTCAACGATGCTGTCCGGTCAGAGCAACTGTTGTCGTCGAACCCGGCTGAGCGGGCAAAGCGGCCTCGACGTGAGCACCGTGGACCAGTCGACATCTGGACCGCCGACGAGCTGCGCCGCTTCCTGGATCTGATGAGTGAGCACCGACTGTTCGCGTTCTACCGGCTGGCGGCCTACTCGGGTGCTCGGCGTGGAGAGCTACTGAACCTCCGCTGGCCGGACGTCGACTGGAAGGCGCCAGCTCTGCGGATTCGCGGATCGGTGGGCATGGTCGACGGCGCAAGGGTCGAAGGCACAACGAAGGGAGGTCGTGAGCGGGTCGTCAGCCTGGACGCTGGAACAGTCGACGTGCTCAGGGCTCACCGCCGCCGCCAACTGGAAGACCTGCGGATCGCGGGGGAGTCGTGGGTCGATACCGGACACGTCTTCACGACTGGGTTTGGTCAGCCGATCTACCCCGACACCGTGAGCCAGCTCATGGCCAAGACGATCAGGGCTTACAACGAGCCCACCGACGACGAGGGTGCTCCAGAGGTCCCGTTGCCACATGCCCGGCTGCACGATCTGAGGCACGTGCACGCAACCTTGCTCCTGGTCGCGGGTGTACCTGTGCACGTCGTGGCGGACCGGCTGGGGCACGCGGACCCGTCGATCACGCTCCGGGTGTACGCCCACGTGATCCGTCGCCATGCGGCTGGAATCGCTGATGTGTTCGCTGCTGCTGCTGACCACATCGACGAGGACCAGGACGACGAAGACGACGGGCTGGATCCGTCAGCGGGGGTGCCGTGTTAGCAGAGGCGTTAGCAAGAACCACCCCGGACAAAGCGAAACCCCAGGTCATCCACCTCGTGACCTGGGGTTTTGTCTGCGCGCTCGGAGGGATTCGAACCCCCAACCTTCTGATCCGTAGAGACCTGCATGTCGTGGAAGGCAGCCACCTGCAGCGTACTTCAGTGTCGTTGACTTCGGTCGCCGTAGACTCCCGCGAACCCTATTAGACGTGAGTTCGTGCCCAAAACCATGCCCACGAGACGGTACACCGCGGGGATCCGCAGTGTTGTGCATCTGCCGCTGGTCGTGGGGGATCGGCCGTCGGCGGAATCCCCGAGCTCGAGCATGTGGTGGGACCGGGAATCTCCGTAAGCTGGCGGCCTCGGATTGCAGTCCGTCGATGCTGCGCGGCTACGCGTTCGATCTGCTGCGGTTCTGGCCCTGCATCGCCAGTACACGTCGGGGGCACGGCGTCAGTCTGCGTTGCTCATCATGGTGTACAGGAAGAGGCCGATAAAGATGGCACCTGCGATCGCAGCCACAATCCGCGTTGTGCCCTGAACCGTGAAGAAGGTGCCCACCGCTGAGGCACCAGCGATCGCGGCGAGCAGCCACGTGATCAACTTCTGTCGCTCAGCCGTCTCACGCTGCCTTGCCAGCTCCTGACGCTGTTCGTCAGTTCGCTCAACGAGCTTCTCCAACATCTCGGTCATCCGCATGGACGTCTCCTGGATCCCTGTCAGGGCACGCAGCTGCTCCTCGCCCAGGTCGACCGGGATCGTGACGTCCTTGCCGTTGAGCTCGACAGTCACGGAATCGGTCATGTGAACGGCGTCGTGGATCTGGAGGCTGTGCTGCGTGACTGACTCTCGAAGGTCGTCCAGGGACTCGCGGATGTCCTCGCCCAGTGGATCCGCCGACGCCTCAGGGGTGATGACCCACCACGGCTTTGGACCACCGAGGAGGCGCATGGTCCTATGCTTGAACGCCCCGGCAATACCTCCGAACCGGTCGCTACTCCACGCCAAGAAGGTCTCGCGCTGCCGCGGCGTCAAGTCAGCCGTGCTCTCCAGCCAAACGAGATCGCGGGGAGGCAGGTTCTCAAGGAACTCGGGCGTGAACTCTTCGGGCAGATTGTCACGATCAAGCTGCTGCTTCGGACGCCTTGCCGCCTTCGGGTCCTCGCCGGCCTGCTCGCTCATCGCCCCGCTTTCCTGGCGGTGGGCATTCTCCGCCGCGGCAAGAATGACACGCGAGTAGTTCACGAGGCAAGCAACCCTCTGTCGTGCACGATCACCTGCGCCATCACGCACTCCTGTGGGGCTGGGTTGCTTGCCTGTGGCACCCGGTGCCCAACTTCAGGACATTCAGCTAGCTGGCCTCAGCCAGCTCCCCAGCCTTCGCGGCGTTGGGGTGCGCGCCGTACGGCTGGAGCAGATCGGGGTCGACCCGGTCTGGAGACTGACACAGGTCGCCGTCCGCCCACTCCCACTCAGGGCCGTTGCCGGTCGGACGGTAGCCCAGCGCCCAGCCAGGTCCCTCGGCGGTTCGGCGGCCCATCCTAAGTGCGGCGAGGATCTGCGTCTGCCAGTCGGCCATCGAGAACCCCTGGCCACTGCCAGGCCCGCCCTTCAGTCTCACCTCGGCGACCGCTGGCACGCCCGTCATCGGCCCGCCGCCCGCTCAGCGCCCCACGGCACCCCGGCTTCCTGCGCGTGCTCACCGCCCGGGACGGGCCGCAGCTCGCCGCCAGGGCACCACTCGACCCGGCCGCTTGCGTCGGTGACCCGGGCCAGCCACTGGTCAGACATCTTGTCGAAGAGCCAGACGTCGATCGTGCCCGCCGACCGCCACAGAGCAGCACGACACTGCTGGGGCAGGACCGATCGCACGGCATCGATCTGGTGACCAGCCGCAACCCGAGCGTTCAGATCAGCAGCCAGGCTCTCCGCTAGGCCCTGCTCGAGGTCGTCCGGCGTACACGCTGCATTGGCCAGGTCGATCACCACGAAGCCGTCGTTCGTTCGCTGCGCCGTGAACCGCTCCATCCCCAGATTCGAACACATGATCGAAAGAATTGCTAGTCGCCGCCACCAATCCCTGTCATGTCGCAGGACATCGGTGACGGTTCTGCCTCAGGACTTCGGTGACAGTTTCGGGGTTGTCGGTGGTGACACTTCGGTGAGTCGGTGAGTCGGTGAGTCGGTGAGTCGGTGAGCCGGTGAGCCGGTGGTGCCGGTGAGCCATTGGCTGGGTCGGCTGTGTCGGTGCCGAAGAACGAGCCCGTCGATAGATGGACGCTCGGCGCTCGCGACTAGGAACGGGCTAAGCGACTGGGGTGCGTCGCGGGAGTGGTCGCAACGTTCGCCTGGTCAAGGGCTTGGCCGGGTCGCTCCGCCGATTGAGGTGTCAGGTCTGCTCGCCAGCTAACGTTCCGCCCGGCGACTTACCGACCGAATCCTCACAGCAGGACCGAATTCGCTGTACTAGCCGATATCGTGGGAACCTTGCTCGTCGGTCCCCGAGATGAATGTCAGGAACCGGCGGCCCAGGGGTGTTACCTCGCCGACGAAGTACTCGTCGTCGAGATCGATCACTCGTGGGAAGCCTGCTTGAGCCTCGACAAGTTTGGTGCTCACTAGGTCATCCATGAGAAGCGTGCGCAGATCGTCGTGGCCGTCTAGAACGGGCAGAGGATACCCCCAAATGCCGGCCGCGTTCGGGCGTTGCTCGTCGTGAACAGGGCCGCCCCGCCTGCTGGGGTGGTCTTGGGCCCAGCGGAGCAAAAGAATGTGGCGCGCTGAGAACTGATCAACGAGCCTGAAGAACCGAGCTTGCTCGTCTACATCGGGTGCATCCGGCGCGACCGAGTTCTCCAGAGCATTCCTCAGCGCTTCGAGCTTCTCCTGCTGATGTGTCGTCTGGGCAATCCGAGTGGATTGGATGAAGGCGTCGAGGAACACCTCGTTGTCCAGGAGGCGTTCAACCTTCAGCACGAGCTGGTTCACCACATCGGTGATACGCGCTCTCCACTCCGCCAGGCGCCGGTTGTACGGGCCCTCCATAAGGTACTCGTACCAGGCCCCTGCCGCCCCGCCAGCTACGGGGAGCGAGCTCAGAGCCCCTGCAAGCAGCTTGTCGATGAGCTCGGTTGTTGGCTCCTCGGGCGGCTGATGCACTGTCATGAGTGCTGAGTCTGGACCACATAGCGATACCAGCGCCAGCGGCCGATGCGACTGCGCCCGAAGTGACCTACGTCGGCAACGGCCACCCCGTGGCCCACGCCAAGACGCCTCAAACCGTCACCGATATCCTGACACATCCAATGTCACCGGTGTCCTGAGACATCACAGCCGCCACCAACCCCGGCGCGACGGTCGCTGCGGCGTTTGTTCTGTGCTCGGAGCGCGCCGGAGCGATGGAAACTGTCGGCGGTCGCTGCGATCGTGTTGTGGTATGAAGCTCATGGGCCGTGACCTCGACCGGATCCGCCGGGAGCATCTGCGCGGTGTGAAGGTCGTACAGTTCGCCGAGCTGTGGGTTGAGGCCGAGCGGCGCGACGACGCGTTGCGGTCCGAGAATGCGGTCGACTGGTACCTGGCCGGCGTCTTGGCTGCGTGTCGGTGGCTCGCGAACGCTGGGATCACGTACGACGCTCCGATCGATGGGCGCCACGGTGAGCTGGCTAGGGCGCCGCTGAGCCGAAAGTTCGTCTTGGCGATCGAGGAGCTGATCGAGGAAGAGACGCTGTTGGCGGAGCGGCTGGTCGGGCGGTGGGAATGGCCGGGACGACCGGGCTACGTCGAGGGTGTATTTGCGACGCTGGCGTGGGTGTGGCGGCGGTCGGCCGTGCCGCCGATTGAGGTCAAGGCAGCCCGGGCGAGCTGACCTGTGAGTGGTGGCTTTGCCGCCTGGTCACAAGCGCTGCAGCAACCTGCAAACGACTGTTCGAACCCCCGTCGCCGCAACTACTCTGCGGAGAATGAACGGGGCCGATAGCAACCAAGACGCCAATTGCCCGAATCCCTCCTCGCCGCGGGTTCCTGACCCTCGTGGCCTCGGCGCGGCAGGGCATCGCCGACCCCTCCCGCAGCCGGGTCAAGTGGCGGCGCCCGGGCAGGTGTCCCCCCGCCCGCCGGCGCCGCTGCCGCCACGGCCAGCGGCGAGCGTCCCGTCGAAGCTCCCGCAGCTGCCGGAGTTCGTGCGGAAGGTGAAGCCCTCGGCGTGGGTCGAGCTGGCGGTTGCTGTGCCGTGGCTGTGGTGGAGCTGGCTCTCGGTTCAGTTCCTCGGAGTACCTTGGCGCGGCCTGTATTGGATCGGCCTCGCAGTCTGGGGCGTGTCGGCGGCCGCGGTGGTCGTTCACCCTCGCGCAGAGGATCTGCTCGCGTGGCGGGTGTATCGACTCCGGCCGCCTTCGGCCTGGGAGTCCCAGCGGCTGGGTCCGGCCTGGTGGGCTGTCTGCACCGCGGCTGGTGTGAACCCTGACCGCTACCGGGCGTGGGTGCACGAGGGGCCGGAGGCATCTGCCCCGATCACCCCTGGTTCGATCGTGGCCGTGACGAGCTGGGCGGTGTACTCCCTTCCGCCACGCAATTTAGAGGCAGTGTTGGCGCATGAGCTGGCGCATCACCTGGCGATGCCTAGGTCGCTGTCTCTGCTGCTGTGCTGGCTCACTCTGCCCGCTCGGCTGATGGGCAAGGCGATCGTGTTCTGTCTTCGGCATCACGTGCTGTCGATCCTGGCGAAACTCATCATCGGTTTCCTGCTGCTGGGCGTCCTCGGTGTGTGGATCTTCCTCGGCTTCTCGCACTACATCGTGTTCATGCTGTCGCCGTTTCTCGCGCCCTTCGTCGTACCGTGGGCCGCCCGTACACAGGAGAAGTTGGCCGATCGGGTGGCCGTGGATCTCGGGTACGGCGTGCGCTTGGCGGAGGTCTTCACCGGCCGGGAGTTTCAACGCGCACATACCTGGCAGAACGCCCCACGCCCGGGCCTGAAGGGCGCCCAGCCGCTTGATTCGGCACGTCTGCGGGCCTTGGAACGGCTGCTGAAGTCGGCGCCGCAGAGCGGCCATCAGCCGCCCTACCACCGCTAGAAGGTTTCCGTGACAGTGTGACCGGCGGCGAGAGAAGGGGGCCTCAGGAGCCGACGTACCGGCTTCCTGAGGGGCCCCCTTCGGGTCTGGCGGGGGTCAGGCTGTTCGTTGGCGCGGGTGGCGTTCGCCGGCGGTGAGACCTGAGGTGATGGTGCGTTCGGCTTCGGCACGGGGTAGGCCGATGCGCCCGGCAGCGGAGACGAGCTCGTCTCGCGCGATTTGCGGGTCGAGCAGCTGCGCGCCGGCGAGCTGGCCGAGGGCGAAGGCGGCCCGGTTGAGGGTGTCGTTGCGCTGGCCGGGTTCGGCGGCGAGGACCTTGTCGAGTTCGCCGGTGAGCGCGGCGAGGGTGTAGGCGGTGGAGTTGCTCGGTTCGGGTGTGGTCCTCGGTGTGGGGTCTGGCGCTGGTGGCGGGGTGAGTGCGTCGGTGATCCAGTCGGGGAGGGGCGCGGGGCGGCGGATGACGTCGGCGCGGTAGCGCTGGCCGTGGATGACTGATCCGGCGCCGACGATGTAGCCGCCGTGTCCTCGGGTGTCGATCTTCCAGCCGAGTCGTCCGGCGGTGTTGCCGAGTACGGTTCCGTCGGGTTGGCGGTAGTACAGGTGTTGTCCGCCGCTGGGTGTGGTGACGGTCCAGGTTCGGGGCAGGACGTGGCCTGAGTCGGCGGCGAGCCGGTCGAGTACGTCGCGCCCGCACGCGATTCCCCGGGAGTGCCAGGGCGTGGGCACGGTCTGGCCGTGCTTGGGTTGGTCCAGGTCGATCACCAGCAGCACGGACGGGCCGGTGGCGACGCCGATGTTGTACGGGGCTTCGCGCCACCACCGCGTGATCTGCTCGGCGTCGGTCGTTGCTTGGTGCGGCCAGTCCTCGACCGCTGGGGCCTTGGAGCCTGGCCGGAGGGGAAATACGGCGAGGCCGCGGGCGGCGTGCCAGTGCGCCGACCGGGCGAGCCGGTCGGGTCCGGCTCCTCGAGCCCCGGGACGCGCCTTCCTTGTCCTGCGGTCGGCTGGGGTGTTCACGGTTCGACCTCCTTGCGGGTCGGGGGCACGCGCTCGGTGCGCACGCGGTGTACGGGCGGCTGGTCGCCGAGCGGTCGGACTTCGAGGTAGACGCGGACCCCGAACGATCCCCGGTTCGGGTAGGCGCGGTCCCCGCCGGCCACCTCGAATCCCTCGCTCAGGTGGGCGACCATGGCGTCGATCTCGTCAGGTTCCCCGGACAGCCGGACTTTGATCGTCATCAGCGGTTCTCCTGGTCTCGCAGGTGGTCAGTGTTCGTCGGTGCGGGTGGGTGTGCCGTAGTGGGCGAGGGTGGCGATGCGCAGGTGTGGCCAGTGCCCGGCGGCCAGGAGCGTGTCGGCGTGGCGTTGTCCGGCCGCCCAGTCCGGTGCGGTGTCGCTGCCGGGCAGCGGTGTGTTTTCGCGGGCGTGCTGGTAGAGACGGCTGGCCAGGTCCTCGCCCCACCCGTCGGTCAGGTCGTCGTTGCTGGGGTCTTCGTCGGCGAACCGGACCGTGACGGTCAGGTGCTCGGGGTAGCGGCCCGGGTCTTCGGCGCGCAGCTGCTCGAAGCGTGTCTGTGCGGCGGCGGCGAAGCGGTGCTGGTACTCGGTCCGGTCGTGTTTCTCCAGCTCGACAAGCTGTTCCTCGATGTCTTCGATCTGCTCCAGCTCCGCCAGGGTCAGCCGGTCGCGGGCGCGGCTCCAGCGGTCACCGAACAACTGCGCGCCGATGTGGCCGGTGCTGGCCTCGTAGGTCTCGAACATGCCGAGGTCGTCCAGCTCGTAGACGCTGTTGACCACGATCTCGATCGGCTCGGTGCGGAAGGTCAGCAGGTACTCGTCGTCGGATCCGACGGTGCTTCGCAGCAGGTCGCCCACCCCGGCGGCTTCCCAAGATCCGGGGCGGCCGGCGGTCACTGCTTCGCTGCTGCCGAGGTTCGCGGCGACCGTGGCGAGCAGGTGCGTGACGAACTCGGCGCCGTCACCGCCGCGCTGGTCGGCGTTGATCGCGCGGATCGCGCGGGTGACCGCAGTGACGGCCACCTGGAAGTCGTCTGGACCATCGGTGGCGGAGGTGTCGTTGGTTGGAGTGGTCATGATGGGGTTCTCCTAGCTGGGGTTGTTGCGGTGGTGGCTGCGGTGTTGTTTGGATGCTGGTGGGGGCGGCGGCGAGGCCGCCCCCACCAGCGGGGTGATCAGGCGGCGTTCAGGTCGCTGAGGTCGTGGCCGAGGGCTTCGGCGACGGCGGCGATCAGGTCGCGCGCGGCGGGCGGGGTGACGGCGTTGCCGAGCTGGCGGACCTTCTCGCGCTTGTTGCCCAGCACCACGTATCCGGGTGTGAACGCCATCCCGGCGGCGACTTCGTGCGGCTCCAGCATCCGGAACAGGCAGTCCTCGGCCGCGACCGTCTGCGGCTCCAGGACCGACTGGTGCCCGGCGGTGGTGAGCGTGCGCAGCGTCTCGGTCGACGGGGTGCACATCTCCGCGCCGGAGTAGCGCGACCCGTTGTTCCGCATGATCAGTGCGTACCGGTCCCGGGTGGTGAACGTGCCGTGCGGCTTGGTCGTGGTCCGGGTGGTGGCGTTGCCGTAGTAGGGCATGAGCAGGGCGTGGTGGTTGCCGTTGGCCGCGAACGTGTCGAACGGCTCGCTAGCCCGCTTGGTCGTGTTGTTGTTGCGCAGCGGCACCACCAGCGCCTCGGACTCGGTCGTGGTCCTTGTCCGCATCACGTCGGTGAGCGGGGTCGCGGTCTCGTTCCAGGTGCCACCGGCCGGAACGAGCAGGCCGGTCTCGTTGCGGGTCGTCATGGTGCGCATCGGCTCGCCCAGCGGGGCCGCGGTCTTGCCGTCGCGGCCCTCGACCGGGATCAGCAGCTCCGGGCGGGCGTAGCGCTCCAGACCGGCGCGGATCCGGGCCATGGTCTTGTCGGCCAGCGGCCGGGTCCGGTCCCCGATCCGCTCGCCGGTCAGGCTCCAGTCGATCGCGGCAGCGGCCGGGAGCCACCCCGGTTCCACGACCTGGTTGCGGCAGGCAACGTTCGGGCAGCGCCACACGTACTGGGCGCGGTAGCGGCCCCAGGTCCGCTCGGGCTTCTTCCAGGCCTGCATCGCCCGCACCACCTGGTCGCAGCCGTCGCAGTAGGCCTGCGGGCGGGTCCAACGGTTCAGGTCAGGGCAGGTCGTCTTACGCAGGTGCGCGACGACGTAGAGCCGGTCGCGCGACTGCGGCGCCGGGAGCCCGCTGGCCTGGGCGTGCATGCTGTTGAGGTAGACGACGTGGGTGCAGTAGCCGAGCGCGTCCAGCCCGGAGCGCCAGGCCGGCCAGAGCACCCACAGCGCGGCGTCGACCACGTTCTCGACCACGATGGCGGAGTAGCGGTGGTGCTCGGCGAACCGCACCACGTCCCACATCGTCGCCCGCGACCGCTCGGCCGCCTCGTCCGGGAGGGTGTCGCCGAACAGGTCCGGCATCGCGTCCACGTTCCGCTTCTTGCCCTTGGCCTGGGAGTGGTTGGTGCACTCCGGCGAGGCCCACAAGATGTCGGTGCGGGGGTAGCGGGCCGGGTCGACCTGGGACAGGTCCGCGCAGTCGTGGTCGGTCGTCGGGTGATTCTCGTTGTGGCTCGCCACAGCGAGCTTCCAGTGATTTGCGGCCATCCGGACCGTGACGCCGGGCACCTGGATCGCGCCGGTGCTAGATCCACCGGCGCCGCAGAACAGGTCGGTGAGCGTGGCGGTCATCGGGCACCCGCCTCGCGACCGGGGGTCTTGCGCGCGCCGGTCTGGGTGTAGAGGTGGGGACAGCACTGCCGCGACCCGCAGTGGGCGTGGTTTTTGATGCTGCACTGCGATGTGCAGGTCTCTCGGCCGGTGGTGGCGTGCTTCTTCACGGTGGTCTCCTTGCGACTGGTCCGTCTGTGTGCCCGCTGGTGGGCTTGTGTAGCGGCAGCCCCGTCCTTTGGGGCCTGCCGGCTACTGCCGCCTACCGGACCGGCTAGAGGCTCCGCGCGAAGCGGTTCCGAAAGTTCTCGGCTGGTGGACAAGGAAATAAGCGCAGCGCCGCCGTCCATCAGGCGAGAACGTTCGGAACCGGTTCGGGTGGAGGGGGCCGGTCTGGTAGCTGCCCACCGACCCCAGCCAGAGAGGGGATTTCGTCCCGGCCGGAGGCCGGGGTGCTCTCCCGCTCGCCAGGGGCGGGAGAGCCTGGACTACGCGTGGCTAGTCGTCGTAGCTGCCCAGTTCCATCACCGGTGCGCTGTCCTCGGCGGTGTGCTCGCCGGACCGTGCAGGTGCCGCCCCGCCGCGCTCGGCGCTGATGTCGTCGGCGTGCCAGCGGGTGAGTTCTTCGGCCCTGGCTTCGGCTTCGGCGGCTTCGTGCCGGTCCTCGGCGTCGCGGCGGTGCTGAATCTCGATCAGTGCCCGCTGGGCCCGGCGTACCGCCTCAGCCGTCTCGTCCGCACTCGGAACCCGCGGCGTGTCCGACTCTGCGACCCGTTCCTCGCCGGCCGCGATCTCGCGAATGTCGACCGGCGCCTGGCTGTCCAGCGCAGCACGGTCCAAGTCCGACTCGACCCGGGCGGCGGCGTCAACGTCGCTGCTCACCCCATCGGCGTGTGTCTTGTCGTCGGCAACGACTTCCGCAGATACAGCGACCACCTCCGCCTTGCTGGCTAGCTGGTCGTTGACCAGTTCCGCCTCTGGGAACTCGTTCCCGCGCACGGCTTCGATCGTGTCGGTATCGCGCTGCTGCGCGACGTCTGTCAGGTCGTGCTCGTCGGTGACCTCGCGGTGGTCGTCATCGCCCTGGTCGTCGGCGCGCCGGTCGGCCAGCCATTCCTCGGTGGTGTGGCCGTCGTCGGAGTTGTCGATGCCGCGTTCCTTGAGTTCGTCGGTCGCGCGCCGGGCCGCTTCGCGGGTGGCGGCGGTGTGGGCGTACCACTCGGCCCGGGCTTGGTCGGCGCTTGCCAGCTCGGCCGCGCGGGCGTCGAGTGCCTGTGCGAGAGCCCTGGCCTCGGCGGCTTCGGTTCGCAGGCGTTGCGCGGTCTCCGGGTCGCTGCTGGCGTCGGCCTCGGTCTCGCGAAGGGTCGCTGTGCGGCGCTGATCGTCGGCGTGCTGGCGGGTTCCGGCGAGTTCTTCGGCGACAGATGGTGGCGCCCACGCCTTCTCGCGCTCGTAGGCGCGGACCCGGACCCTGAGCTGGCCGTTGGACATCTCCACCTCGGCCCGGTCGGTGTCGGGCCGTCCGAGCGCGCGCCACGCGGCGCGCCATGCGGCATAGGCCTCAACCTGGCCCGGCTTCGGCGCCGGCCCGAGCGCGGCGTCGTCCGCGGTCACTCCCGCGAGCTCGCGGTGAGCGACCACGACCGCGGCGCGCTCGACCCACTCCGCGCGGCCCGCGGGATCGGCCGGCGCCGGGCCGAACGCCTGGACTGCCCATGATGGCGCGGCGTCGGCCAACGCTTCGGCCACCGTCGCGGCGCGCTGGTCGGCTTCGGCCGCCAACTGGTGCAGATAGCTCGACCAGGCCTCGTCCTCGAGTCGGGGCAGCCAGGCGACGTGGGTGTCTCCGGCCGGTTCGAGCCGGGTGCTCTTGGTGATCCGGTCGTGCAGGACGTAGGACAAGCGGCGTACACCGGTCAGCGTCCGCGAGCCCACCGCGTCGGCGAGCACCTGTCGCGGGTCATTCCCGGCCAGCTCGGCGCGCCGCAGCAGCGTGGCCAGAGTGCCGGCGCCGTCCTCGGCGGCGAGTTTGCCGCGCTGCGGCACGGTCAGCAGTCCCTGCTCGGTCAGCTCATCGAGCCACTGTGCGCACCGCCCGGCAGTGGCGACCGCGATGCCGTCGGTGAGCAGTTCGGCCGGTGTGCGCAGGTGACCTGCCTCGGCGGCAGCCTCGGCCTGGGCTTGCAGCGCCGAGATTTGCGGCCGGTCCAGGTCGAACGCGGCACCGAGCACGGTCAGCGGCGACCGCTTCGCCGCTGACTTGGTTTCGCCGACCTCCGCGGTCGCCGCGATCGCTTGGGTGACGACATGCGCCGTGTTCGCGACCCGACCCCGGCTCATCGCCACATACAGCGCGTAGAGCGAGGTGCTCTGTGTGGTCACCGAGTGCACAGTGTCCACGGTGAGTCCCTGCGACGAATGCACGGTCGCGGCGTAGCCCAGCGCTACGTGCTCGCGCACGTAACGCGCGGGCAGTTCCACCGTCTCGCCCGGGACGCGGCGCCGGGTCCCGCGCTCCAGCGGCGCGACGATCAGCCCACCGTCGGGCCGGGTCTCGACTACCTCGAACTCGTCGCGATTGAACACCGCCCGCCGGTTGTCCTTGTAGTCGGCGAGCCGCCAGTCGTTGTCGCGAGCCTGGATCAGATCACCGGCGCCGGCGTGGGTGCCCTGCTCTGCGAGGAGCACGGTGGCAGTGTCATCGACACGCCCGTACTCCACGAGCTTGGCGCGCAGCTGGGCACTGACGTGGGCGGCCTGGTCGTTGGTGTCCACGATCAGCAGCGAGTGCAGACCGCTGAGGTGATCGGCCAGCCACGCGTCGGCCGCGGTGCGCTGGGCACGCTCGATCGTTCCGCCGTCGAGGATGCGGCCCTGCTTGTGATACTCGGCCAGCACAGTCTGGTCACCAGCGCGCAGCCGCAGCGACGCCGTGCCTTCCCACTCGGCCCGGAACCTGCGGGTCTCGCTCAGCTCGTGGGTCAGGGCGCCGGAGGCAACCAGCTCCATGCCGCCGGCGGCACCGACCGCGGCGAGCTGGCGGTGGTCACCGACCAGCAACAGCTTGGCACCGGCCTCGTCGCACAGCCGGTTAATGGCAGCCAGATCGCTTGTAGCGGCCATCGCGGACTCGTCCACAACAACCAGATCGCCGTCGCGCAGCTGCCAGGCCAGTTCCTCGCGGCTGGCCGAACCGTCGGCGATTCGTTGCTGCGTCATCAGCCACCGGCTGATGTTGCGCGCCGTGACACCGTCGGCGGCCAGCACCTCGGTCGCGACCTGGGACGCGGCCAGACCGATCATGCGGTGCTGCTGCCCGAACCACAGCTCGGGGTCTTCCCAGGCCTTCGCCAAGGCGCCGACGACACGGGACTTGCCCGTGCCCGCCGGGCCGATCAGCGTCTCGACCTTCGCGCCGGAGGTGAGGATGCCACGCACCGCGGCCTCCTGATCGGCGCCGAGCTCGAGTCCCGCGGTGGCGAGCTCGCGGCAGAACCCCTCGGCCAAATGTGGTTGGACGAGCGCGGCGCCGCGGGCGTAGCCGGCGCGGGCGAGCTGCCGCTCAGCCTTCAGGTGGTCGCCGGTGGCGTAGCGGGTGCCACCCGGCGCCCGGTAGGACGACGTTCCATCGGCCAGCCGCAGCTCGACGGGCAGCATCGTCTCGCCGGGCCGCTGCGCGGCCAGCACAACGGCCTTGCGGCAGCCTTGCTCGGTGAGCTGGTCGAGCAGTTCCACGATCTGCTCCGGGGTCCGATCCCCCAGATCGTCCGGGAGCGCGTTGCTGATCTCGCGGGTCAGGTCGGGAGCCTCCCACTCGGCCTGCTTGCGCTGCACCTCGGCCAGCGCCATGTCGAGCACCTTGGCCTCGTTGAAGGTGTGCGAGACCGGCGGCGTGCCGGTGGTCGCGAGGACGGTCTGCGCGACCTTGCCGAGTCCCCCGCGGACCTCGGCGCGCAGCTGGTGGTCCCACCGCTGCAGGCGCTGCTCGATGGTCTCGCCGTCATGGGACTTGGCCTTGCGGGTAGCGAGTGTGGCGGTCTGCTGCAACCGTGCGAGTTCAAGGTTGTTCGGTGTGCGGCCGAACTGGTTCTCGAACTCGCGGACCAGCACGGCGGTCTTTTTCGTGATCGCCTTGCGGCGAGACGAGAACAGGTCCATCACGGCCTGGTCGATCCCGGCCACCTCTCGCGCCTTGCCGTCCGGTCGCATCTCGAACCGGACCCCGAGCGCCTTCGACAGGTGGTGCTCCATCACCCGCTCGCCGACCGCGCCGGCCGCGGGCTGGTAGCGGTGCAGCGCCTCGCCATCGACGGTTCGCCACTTGCCGTCCGTGCCCTGCACGCGGTTCAGGATCGCGTTGTGGATGTGGAGCTGCGGGTCGTGGTCACGGGAGTCGTGCTGGAAGAACGACGCGACCGTCCAGGCGTGGGCGTCGTCCCACCGGCCGGCGACACCGCCCCAGTGACCGATGCGGGTGTAACCAGCCTTGTCTTGCAGGTAGTGCAGCGCCGCCCGGTTGCCCGCCCAGATCGCGTCCTCGACGGCTTGGCGGTACTGGCTCCACGACGCGGCCTCGGTCTCGGCGCGGTGCACCGCCTGCGTGCACTGGTGCACCGCGGCCGCGTCACCGGTGCACTGAGCCTCGGCCAGTGCACCCCGCGACCGCTCTACTTCGGTGCGGGCCTGCACCTCCTGGGCCTCGAACGCGGTGTGCAGCACCGTCACCGACTTCTGCACCGAGAACGTCGCATCGTGGAACGCGACGTTCTTGCGCACCGCCTTGCCAGCCAGTGCGCGCAGTTCGGCGCACCGCTCTGCGTCTGCACCGGGCTCCTTGGCCAGTGCGTCGGCGTACACCCGCTCCTCGGACTTGTAGTTGCGACCGGTGTGGCCAAGGGTCTCGGCCTCGTCCCACCGCGCCGGGTCCCGGAACGCCTCGTCGCGCGGGTCGATGAACCGCTCGTACAGCGCGGTCATGTCCTGCGCGTCGACCTCACCGGACAGCCCCAATGCGTCGGCGCCCTTGCCGAACCAGCGCCCGGGCGGCTCGCCGGCCGCGACCGCGCCGGTGTAGTAGTTCTCCCGGCCGGACGCGACCGCGCCGGTCAGGTAGTCGGCGCGGTGGCCGCTGCGCACGCTCAGCACGAGGCACCTCCGGCGACTCGGGCCGGGCGATGCCCGGCGCTGTCGCGCAGGGCGAAGCACGGGCGCTGCCGACGACGCGAAGCGGAGTGACGGCTCCACTTGATCGTGATGCATAGGTGTGATCTGACTTCTTTGGTCTTGCTGCTGTCTGCTTGGTGCTGCTGAATCGTCGGTTGGGTCTTGGTCTGTTCGGGTGCGTTGCTGTCTTGGTGATTGGCGTCTGATCGGATGTTCTGTGGGCTGTTCATCGGTGGCTGCTCGTTTCGAGTTCGCTGCTGCTGCTGTTGGTGTCGTTGGTGTTCTCGGTGGGGTTTTCACCGGGCTCGGCGACGAGCTGGAGCTGTCCAAGTACCTGAGGCACGGGTGCCGCGCTGTCCTCGGTGGGCTCGGCCCATCCGGCCAACTCGGCGAGGCGCTTGGCGCGCGGGGTGCCGACGCCGGTGACGCGGCGGATCGCGCGCTGGCTCATCGGGCCACCGTCGTGTTCGGCGGCCGAGTGGTGGCGCACCGCGGCTAGCAGTTCGTCGTCGGTGCGGTCGTCACTGGCATGAGCCGCCGTCGGTTCGGCGCGGGTGGTGGTGTGCTGGTGGGCGTGCACTGGTGCGGCTGCACTGTTGTGGGTGTCCTGGTGCACTGGTGCGGGCGGTGCAGTGCGGGTCGAGGGCCGCACTGGTGCACCGGTGGATTCGGTGCGGAGTGCACCGAGCAGGTAGGCGAACAACCACAGCGGTGCACCGACCTGGCCGACAGGGCCGCTGTCGCGGGGCGTCGCCTCGACCGGCTCGCCGGGAGCGGTCAGGCCGAGGGCGGCGGTGTCGATCAGAGCGAGCAGTTCGCCCGGTGTCAAGCGCCCGCCGGCGGGCAGGAGGCCGGCCAGGTCGCTGGCCGACAGCAGCCCGTCGCGGATCGTCTGTAGGCACGCCGTGCGCGCGGCGCGGGCCGCGTCCAGCGGCCACAGCTTGCGGCTCGGGCACAGGGTCGCCAGCCGCGAGGCCATCCGCACGACTTGCTGGACCAGCGCCCGGGCGGCGGCCGGGTCGTCGCCCCCGGTCCGGGACAGGTGCAGCCACACGCGGGTGGTGATCACCGGGGAGGTCAGCCAGGTCAGTGCCGACAGTCGCGGCTTCGCGGGCTGCGCGAGCTTCATGTGTAGGCGCAGCAGGTGGGCGAGCATCTCGACCAGCACCGCGTACGCGAGCGGCGCGAGCGCGTGGGCCACGGCGTCGGCGATCCCGTGCGCGGTGTCGATGTTCAGCCACACAGTGCCGCCGATGAACAGATACGTGGTGATCAGTGCGCCCGGGATCCGCCAGCCACGCGTCAAGGCGGCCAGGCGTAGCGCGGTGCAGGCGACGATCATGCCGTCTGCCACCATCGGGACCAGCGGGCTGTCGAACTTGTCCGACACGGCGTTGAACGAGCGGGCGCCACCGATCCCGGCGACGCCGAGCGCGGCCACGATCGCGACCGTGATCAGCACCCGCCGGGTCGTGAGCCGCCTAGCCTCGATCGCGGCGGTGACGGCGCGGCTCGCCCGCCGGGCCGCCCACACCAGCAGGGCGGTCGTTGCGGTCAGGATCAGCAGTCCGGCGGCGCCGGCGGCGATCGTCGGCCAGGTCACCGCGTCGAGCAGCTCGTTCAGATCCAGCAACTGGGTAATGGACTGGGTGGTCATCGCTGGACTCCGGAAGTGTTGGGCACGGCGGCCAGGCCGCCACGGCGACCGGCCTTGATCTGCTCAGGTGTCGGCGCCGGACCGTTGGTGTCGCGCCCGGTGGTCCACCAGGTCACGAACGGGTCGGCGTCGGCCGCGAGCGGCACGGCCACGGCGCGCAGCTCGGCGGCGTCGCGGTGCTGGAGCACATCGCAGCCCGGGGCGTACTCGCCGATCCGGCGGGTCACGCCCGGGCGCTGCCGGTCGTGCCAGTCACCGACGAGCTTGTTCGACGCCTCGTCGCTGTCGTAGGCGGCGGTCCAGGCGTCCATCAGCCACAGCAACTCCTCCACGATCTCGGGGTGCCACAGCCAGCACGGCGGCAGTGATTCCCGACCAGGCGCGTACCGCAGGTAGGTGCTCTCCATCCACGGCAGCAGCTCGCTCAGCACCGCCTGGACCGCGGCCTCGTCGTGCTCGGGCAGCCGCAGCCACGACCGCACCGGCTCCGGGCCGCTCGAGTCCGCGGACTTGGCCCGGCCATTGTTCTTGGCGGCGAGCCGGGTCAGCAGGTCCTCGAACGACTCGACCGTGTTGCCCAGCGAGGCCACCGTGTCGTTCAACCGGGCCACCGCGGTCTTGCTGGCGGTCTGCTGCAGGCCGGTCTTCATCGCGGCCACGTCCCGGCTCAGCTTCTCGACCGCCCGGGCCAGTCCGGCGACCGCCGCGAGCGCGGCGGTGCCGGGGTCTTTCTCGTCGTCGTACTGCATCACGCCACTCCCCTCTCGTCCCACGCCGGCTGGTAGTTGCTGTCGGCCCGTTCTGCGGCGAGGCGCTCGGCTTGGTCGTCGGTGTGCCAGCGGGCGAGCTGCTCGTCGCGTTGAGCGTCGTGGGCCGTCTTGCCGTCGGTATCCAGCCGGGCCTCGGTTCGGGCCAGTGCCGCGGCGGCACGGTCCGAGGCCGCAGTGGCCTCGTCGTGCTCGGTCGTCTCGTCGCCGGTCTCGTCGGCGTCGTCGTCGGTTGCTCCGTCTTGCCAGGCCTGGACGGTGCGCCACCCGGCGGTGCCGCCCGCGGTGGGTGCGACGCCGGCGGTGTGGCAGTCACCGCACAGCTGGTCGGTGGTGCGGACGTAGTGGTCGACCGGGCCGCACTCGGCGCAGACCTTCCGCGCGGCCAGCGCCTTGTTGACGGCGGCGAGCTGCTTGTCGCTCGGTGTTCGCTTCGCCGTGGCCTTGGCGTCCACGTACAGCCACGCGAACCGCTTCTCACGCTTCCACGTCAACCGGGCGAACGGCTCCTGACCGCCTCGCGACAGGCCTCGGTCGCGAAGCTGACGCCGGGTGGACAGCCCCGACGGCGCCTGCCCGAACCGGAACTCCGGCAGGCCGTTGCGGACCCGGCCCGGCCAGCGTCGGCCGTCCCACAACTGCACCCACTCCACGCCCCGGTCGCCGCTGGGGTGGCCGGTCATCACCGGTCTCCGTCGGTGTCGTCGGCGCCGACGAGCTCCGGCGTACCGGCGGGGCTGGTGTCGCGGGCGGCGAGCGCGGCGCGGGCCTTGCGCATCGCACCGGCCAGCCGCAACCGGGCGACCAGCTCGCGCGCCGGGTCATTGGCCTCCAGCCACGTCAAGGCGCCGTCGAGGAGGCGGCTGCGGGCGGCGGTGACCCGGTCGAACCCGGCGAGGAGCTGGTCGCGCAGCCACGCGGTGTCGATGAGCAGCCGGGCACCGGCCCGGTTCTCGATCGCCGCGAGCTGGCGGCCGGCCCACTGCACACTGCGGCGGCTCTGAAACCGCTCCAGGCGCAGGTCGCGGCGATTCCAGGCCATCTTGACCCGCCCGATCGCGGGCGGCATGCCGCGGGTGATGATCAGCGCCTGACCGGCCCGCAGCTGCGCGATCTGCCCCGGAGTCAACACCGGGACGCGGCGGTCACTGATCGACACCCCGCCGGTGGTCCGGTCGCGGGTCGCGACCTGCTCCAGCCGTTCGCCGCACAGCGTCGACCAGAACTGAAGGTCGTCGTCGTCGCTGGTCCCGGCCAGCACGACCTTCGTCGTCACGTTGGTCAGCAGCGCACCGGTCGCAGCCTCGCCGAACCGGTCGCGCAGCTGCGCCCGCGACTGCGCCGAGATGTGCAGCGTGATCCCGCGCGACCCGAAGTCACCGGTCCACTTGTCCAGCGGGATCAGGCAGATCAGCGCGGCCTCGTCGAGCACCATCGTCAGCTGCGGGTCCAACCGGCGCCCCGGCGTCTTGACAGCCAGTGCCCTGGCCTGGCGGGCGATGTGCGCGGTCAGCGCGGTGACCAGCGGCGCGGTCTTCTTGTCGTCCGCGCCCAGCAGGTACACGGTGCCGGTCTCGGCCAGCAGCCGCTCCACATCGAACGGCACCCCACCCGGCGCCGCCGCCGCGGCCGCGCTCGGCACCGACAACCACGACAGCGCGGGCATGATCGTGGTGGAGATACTCGAGCGGGTGCGCTCGTTGTTGGTGAAGAACTGCATCGCCTGCTGCTCGAACCCGGTCGCGTTCGCGGCTCGCAGCTCGTACAGCGCATCCGACTGCGCGGCGGCGTCGGGGTGCGCGATCCAGCGCTGGACATCGGTCATCGTGTAGCCGCCGAGCGCGGCGGCGTGCATCAGCGCTGTCAGTGCCTGCCGGGCCAGGTTCAGCCAGTGCTCGGCGTCGTCGCTCTTGGCGCCGACCCCGTCGAGCAGGTCCGAAGCGCGGTCCATCACCGCGCCCGGGTCGGTGCAGCCCACCAGCGGGTCGAACGTGACCGTGGACCCCTCGTCGGTCAGGCCGTCGGGGTCGAACACCCACACCGTGCCCTGCTTGGCCCGCTGTTTGCGGGTGACGTCGAGGATGTCGGTCTTCGTGCTGGTGGCGATCACCGCGCCGGGGGCGTCGAGCAGGTGGTTCATCATCAGGCCGGTCTTGCCCGCCCGCGGCCCGGCCACGGTCAGCGTGTGGTCCTCCGCGGCCGAGCGGACCTTGACCCAGCCGACCGTCGCGACGGTCGCGCCGATCTCGGTGAGCGGCACGTACCGCCGCTTCCATGCCGGGACCTCGGCCAGCGAGGGCCGCACGATCTTCGCTTTCTTGCGCAGCATCCGCGCCGACGACACCCGCCGCACGTCCCACCCCGACGCCAACCCGTCAGTCACCCGACCGGCCCGGCCCAAGCGCCGCAGCAGCCCGCGGGAGCTGGACCGCGACCGCAGCGTGAACCCCGCCGTCACCAGCACCGCGGCAACCGCCGCGACCAGCAGCTGCCACCAGTGCGCCGACGCTGCCACCGACTCCGGCAGTGCTCGCAGCACGAGTCCGGCGTAGGTGAGCCACGCCGCGAGTGCCAGGCCACCGCCAACCGGGCGGTTCACCGCCACCAGGCCCAGCGATACCAGCAGCAGCACACCGGCCGCGATAACCCATCCGGCCACGTCGCCCGGCGCGTGCAGCCGAACGCCGGCGGCGCCGGCCAGCAGCACCCACAGCGGTGCGGCGATCAGCGTGCCGTGCATCAGCCGCCAAAACAACAGCCCCGCGGACGCCAGACCAACCAGGCCGGTCGCTGCGGCCCAGTACCCGGCCTCGGTCAGCGCCGGGGTCCGGTCCCACGCGACCGCTCCGACACCAGCAGCCGCCACCAACACCATCGCTCCCGTGAACCGGGGCACCATCACGCCCTCGGTCTTGGTCGGCCGCCGCATCATCGCGCACCCTCGATCAGCACACCGGCAACGGTGAACACCGCACCGGCCACGGCCGCAGCGAACGACACCCGCAACCAGCGGTGCTTGGCCCAGGCGATGTCAGCCAGCCGCTTGGCCTGGTGCGTCACCGCCACCACCGGGAAAGCGACCCGCTCGTAGGTCGCAGGGTCGATGTGGCGGTCGACCAGCTCCGCGACCGATCGACGCCGCACCGCCCCGAAGTACAGAAACTCACCCGGCACCAACTCATCCGCCGGTCGGTGCAGTCGCGGCACCACCACCAACAGCGCCGAACCCAACGCCACCGCCAAAGCGCTCAGCGACAGCCCGAACAACACCCGCGCGGCCACCGGCGCACCCTGCGACTGCGACACCAGCGTCAGCACCACCGCCGCGAGCGCGGTCTCCACCGTCGCCGCGAAACCGGCCTTCGTGTCCGCCTTGTCGATCGCCGCTGCCGCCGAATCATGCATCCGCCACGCCAGGTCAAGCACGATCCGCTCGCTCATCGCGCACCCCCGCCGAACACCTCGACCGGCACCCACTCCGTGCCAGGCTGCTTTGCGTAAGTCATGCTGTAGACCTCTCGAACTCGTTGCTGAGTGATGGGAGAACCGGCCCTGTTCTGGTTGGCGCCCGTGCGGGGCCGGTCTGCGATTTGTCTGCGCCCTGCGGTCGACCGCGGGCTCATCCGGCGACTTCTGTCCGTCGCCATTCGGCGGCATCCACGACTCCGCCGCAGGCGATTGCGGCCGCCACCAGGTCGTCCAGCGCTTGCCCCGGCACGAAGAGCCGCCGACCCACGCGCACAGTTGGGAACTCACCCGCCGCGATTACGCGGTAGAGCGTCATCCTGGACAGGCCGAGAATCTCGGCCGCTTCGGTGATGCTGAGGAACTTCCGCGACTTCTCATCGGAGCTGACGTCACTCATTCCGTATCTCTCCTTATCAAGAATTGGCCTATGTCACCTAGACTAGCCTAGGCCACATAGGTATACAACAGTTCGCAGGGGGCTGACCTAGATATCTAGGTCGGCTACGGTGGAGGCATGCAGGTGAAGATCAACGACCCCCGGCCGTCCTACGTCCAGATAGCTGACGGCATACGTCACGCAATCCAGTCCGGCGATCTCGCGGCCGGTACGAAGCTTCCGTCCGGGCGCGACCTCGCCAAGGAGTGGGGAGTCGCTGTGATGACTGCCCAGAAGGCCGTTGATCAATTGCGGGCCGAAGGGCTCGTGCATAGCCAGCAGGGCCGCGGCGTGTTTGTCGCGGCGTCGCCGGATGGTCGCCCTGCGGACACTGACGCGAGTGGACTCCGAGAGACCGTTGAGGACCTAAAGCGCAGACTCGCCGCTGTCGAGCAACGCCTAGGTATGGACGCCGACGACGCGACCTAGAGAGGTCAGTAGGACTAGCGGCGGCTCGTGAGTTCATGGGAACCAGTGAATACTGATGGTGACCGGTGTGACCATGAACGTAACCTGTACTCAGCCGCACTGAACCGCACTCGACTGCACGGCATGACTGGGGAGGCCGATGGTCACGGTTGTCACAAGCTGGAACGGGGCGAAGGCAAGCGCGCTCCGAGTCGCGCTCCGGCTGACGGTTGACGAGCTCGCGGCCCGCATCGGCGGATCACCTCGTGGAGTTGCAAAGTGGGAACATCAGCCCGATGTGATACCGAGCATGGTCAGCCAACGGGACCTGGACCACATCCTGAGTACTGCAAACCCGGATCAGCAGGCGCGATTTGCACTGTTGCTTGAGGAACTCGGCAGAGCGGGAGCCGCAGCCGCTGGTGCAACGAACGATGCCCGACTGACGAGCGGTGGCCTATCCGCCGCCGAACAAAGGCGCATATCAGACTTGAGCGTCCCGCTGAATGGCAGCCGCGGCGTTTTATCAATTCCCACCAGTGAGACACTGGCCCGGCTCGAACAGAATCTCCGAAGCCAGTACTCGGCTGACAATCTGCTCGGCCCACGTGAACTGATGCCGCTGATGAAGTCGTACGTCAGCATGATTGAGCAGATGCAGGAGAAGGCAACGGGCGCGGTGCTCGACCAACTTCTTCGCGTCGGTTCCGGCTACGCCGAGTTTACGGGCTGGCTCCACCACGACGCCGGTGATCTTCGTGGAGCCGCCACTTGGGCAACGCGCGCGTTGGAATGGGCTCAGGCCGGCATGGACGAGCGCATGACATCGTTCGTACTAATGCGCCGAGCAGCGGGCGCATTGACGGCCAGGAACGGAGCCTACGCAGTTCGGTTCGCGCAGGCAGCCCAACGCTTCGAGTCGGCGGAGACGGGCCGGATTCGAATCATCGCTGCCGTGACCGAGGCACATGGTCACGCGATTGCCGGTGCCGGCGGAGAGGTCGACCGCGTCTTTGATACCGCGGCCGGACTGTTGGAACGGTACGACGGAGAGATCATTGACGGCGATCCGACTGCAGATCGATACTGCGAACCCGCGCTTTACGTGAAGATCGCGCGCGCCAAGTGCGCTTTAGAATTGGGACGGGCCGGTGATGCGGTGGCAGCGTTCACAGATGTCCTCAGCAGCCTTCCCCCGGACTATCACCGGGATCGGGGCCAGTATCTCGGCTCACTTGCCCGCGCACACATCCTCGCCGAGCAACCTGAAGCCTCGACGGTTGCCGCCGAGGAGGCGTACAGCATCGCCATCGCTACAGGCTCAACCCGCACGCTGATGGACCTCCGTGGCACGCTGCCAAACGGTCTGGCCAGGTGGTCCCACATTCCCGAAGTTGAGCGGTTCTGTGCCATGCTCGCTGCGGTCGAACCAGAGATTGGCGGTAACTAGGTGTTCTCACTTGCCACAGACGCAGCGCCAGGACGCCCGAACGAGGACTTCGTCGTAGCAACCCCGGATCTTGCCATCGTTGTGGATGGCGCGGGCGTTCCTATGGGTGGTTGCCACCACGGCGTCGCGTGGTACGCGCAGCAACTTGGCGCCCGCACGTTGAGCGCCCTCGCCGGGCGGCCAGACCTTCCACTTAGGGATGGACTGTACGAGGCGCTCGCGGCGGTGGCAGCATCCCATGCCGCGACTTGCGACCTCGAGGATCCGGGTACGCCGTGCGCCGCGGTCGGCATTCTTCGAATCGGCGCCGACACCGTCGATACGCTCGCGCTCTCGGATGTGACCGTAATGGTCGAGAACAGCGAAGGCCCGCAGATCACCTGCGATCTACGTATCGAGGAGATCTCAGGGACCGAGCCGGATGCTGTTGCTGGTCTGTTGTTCAACACCCCTGAGCACAAGGCCGCATTGTCTGCCCTGGTCGGTAGCCAGACCCGGACCCGCAATCGCGACGACGGATGGTGGGTGGCTGCCGCCGATCCCGAGGCGGCGTGCCATGCAATGGTCAACAGTTACGCGAGCTCTGACGTACGTCGTCGTGCGATCTTCTCCGATGGCGCGACGCGGCCAGTGGATCAAATGGGGCTGTACAGCTGGCCTGAGTACTTGGAGCTACTCGACAAGCTCGGGCCACGCGGTCTGATTGCGCACGTCCGGGAGATCGAATCAGCGGACCCGGATGGCGCATCTCACCCACGTACGAAACGACACGATGATGCGACCGTAGCTACCTGGCACCAACGCGCCTGGAGCGCGGCCCGGCAACGGCCATCAATGCACGAACTGATGTGGCAAGCGACCTAGCTCAAGTCGTACGTCGGCGCTCATCCACCCCATCTAGTGGGTGGATGATCCGTCTCATCGATCGCTGTCGTCGCGCGGCACCGACGATGTAGTCGGTCTTTGGGACCAGCTTAGAACTAGCCCATCTAGCACGATCGCCACCGACGAGCAATCTTACGAGATCCGACGCAACCGGTGTATCTCAACTTCAGAGGATCGCAATCAATGGCTCGGCCGGTAGGTCAACGAAGCGCTTGAGTAGCGATCTATCGGGCCTGGGCGTCGCTCGAACCTCGGCTGGACTACTAGGTCCGTCCGGAGCCCGCTCGCATATGCCTGCCACATCTTGACTCGAAGCCAGAGCCGAGTGACTGTTACAGAAGCGGGACGGGTGATGACGACGCTGCCGCCAAGTTGCAACCGGGGCGGCTGACGAACTTGGCAACGCGCGGGCAAGGGGGAGAGCGCATGATTACCGTTTTGGTAAGCGATGCCGAGGGCAAGCAGATTGCCGTCGATGGGCAATCCAACGTTACACTGCGCAGCAGTGATGCCAACAACACGTGGCGTTTTGGCAAGGATAATAAACCAAAAGGTGACCTCAACATTAAGAATGCCACTGTCAATGATCTAGGTCGCTACACCTCGGTAAATGGCGGCAAGGACGTTGAATCGGTTGACCTAATCGCGGGCAGGGGTCTGTATTCCGGTTCAGCCGCAAAGGGTTGGACATTCATCATAGTTGGGGTCGTCATTCTCGTCTTAACGATCTTGGCTGTGGTCGCCTCGAAGCCAGGCGCGCGATCAACGGCCACGCCAGATGATGTTCGAAACTGGGCAGTCGCACTTGCCATCGCTACTCTGGTATTCGCGGGTGCCGTCTACTCCGGCCTCGTCAAATTCTACCGAACCGATCGAGGCTTCTTCAGCCTATTTGTCGGCACTGACCGCCGCACTTCAACCTCAAGAACACAACTGCTGCTATGGACCCTCCTGGTCGCCTTTGCATTAGCATTTATCGGGGCGACAAGTCTTCTCTCCGAGAGCGCACATTTCCAATGCGCCGTAGGCGATCTCGCGCCACGGAACTGCATAGTGGGAAGCTCTTGGGATGCTTACCTGATCCTCATCGGATTGCCCGCCACCTCCGCCGTTGTCGCGAGTGGAATCGTGGCGACAAAAGTTTCCAACGGAGAACAACAGAAGACGACGTCTACGGGGACTCCAAAGGTTGGGGAGGTGGCCACGGCCGACAATGGTGATGTAGATATCATCGACGTTCAATATCTGGTGTTTAATCTTATTGCCTGGCTCTATGTTGCCACTCGGTTCATACAAAACGGTGTCTTGCCCGAGGTTCCTGCGATCCTCCTCGGCTTGACCGGGGCCGCCGCCGGTGCGTACGTTTTGAACAAGGGGCTGCAAGACAATAAGCCGGTTATCACGTCCGTAGCTCCTGGCACCATTGCGGTAGGAACTACCGTCACGGTCTGGGGGCAGAATTTTGTGGCTCCGGGAGCTATCGACAACCTTGTGACGGTTAAGATCGGCGGTACGGCTAATGAGCAGGAGCTTGACACGACGGGTACCCGCCTAGTGTTCAAGGCGCCCGCTGGTATGACAGCCGGCACCTCCGCCGTGAGCGTTGTGACTCGCGCAGGAGTTGAAACTGCACAATACCCCGTCACGATCGTAGACCTGCCTGCACCCTAGTCGTCGGAAACGTTGGTGCCGCACAATTGCGAAACTCTCGTCGCGCGACTGGCCGAGACCGGTTCTCTGCAGGATGCCCAACGTGGCTGCCGGCCACACGTTCAGCTGCGCCGGCATCCTCGCTAGATGTTGCGTCTTCGAATCTCGCCACTGGACAGCAATTCTGCCAGCACCAACAAGAACCTCAGATGAAGGAGTAGGCGAATGCCAAGTGTTGAAGACGTATTTAATCAACTCGTAGGCGTTAATGAGAGGCTGGACCGCCTACATTCAGACGCCTCCTCGATCGTCGCGACTAGCCAAGCGACGCTCGAAGGTTTGACCTCTCTAGGTGGCCACGTCGCCGGAGTCAACCCGAGACTCGACACACTGCATACCGATGAAGGCACTACAACGGCTGCGGTTCAGTCCGTGCGAGCGAGCATCGAGGCCCTTGCAAGCACGCTTGACAGCGGCTTTGCCACACTGAACGCGTCGATCATCGCGCTCGCCAGGCACCAGGAGAAGGGGCTACAGATTCAACAGCATCTTACTCGCCAGAATGACACACTTATCTGCGCTCTCGAAAAGGTATCTCGAAATACCTGTGAACTGTGGAATGAGACAGTGAGGCCTAAGAAGGACGCGAGCTGCGTCTACCAGCCCTGCCCCTCGCCGCCAGTCCTGAATTTGGACCTGGCCTAAGGGCAGGAGGTTGACGGGTGTGATGCGACCTGCGACGCAGACCGCGCCCACCCAATCGGCCTGGAGGCGGGAGGCAGGCACCAACTACGCCCACCGCACCGGCGGAGAGGGTGACGGATCTCGTCCAGCACCGACTCAGGCGTCGCACAGCTTGAGGGAGCTCAAATCGAACGTGGGGGCGTCCGCACATGCTCTTTGTTTTGAAGACTGATCTCCAGAGTAATACGCCGCTTAGCCCCGACCGCGTCTTTGGTGACCTTTGGTGGATCACCGGCGGGGACATGCAGTTGGGATCCAGCACTGAATTGCTGGTCGACAAGGTCGTGTATGAGCGCATAGACAAACCTAGTTTATTCTCGAGCGTGATCAAGGCCATTGTCGACAAGGAGAACGTCAACGTGATGGTGGCGGGTCTCGCGACTTTTCGAGGCGCAGCGCGTGTACAAAGCACCGTGCTCTATTCCAACGGTGACATCTCGATTTTGTATGACGCCGACGCTTGTGCCCATCAGGGCAGCTACACGTACGACGACGCGGGCGACAAAATTTGTGTGCTGCCGGCTGTCGCCCTGTATCATGAGCTTATTCATGCTTTTCGGCATATTACGAACCAGAGTCTGCCGGGTGCGTCTGAGGAGCGGGCGGCTATTGGCCAGGAGAATCTACTCAGGGCGGCCAATCGCCTCGAACTTCGCGCACTCGACTCGTGGAATATTCCCGGGGGCTGCGGTAAGCCCGATAAGTGCGGTGGAAAAGACGTAGTTGACGGAGGCGCTTCGTGTTTCGTCGTCAAGGCGTGCTTCGGGAGCGGCTACGAGGCTGCCGTCGGCAACCTCCGAGATGAGCGCAATAAATGGGCTTCACGGGAGCCGCGCTTCGCCGGGCTTCTGCTCGAATTTTATCCTGAATACTATGCCATAGGAACGCGGCTGGCTAGGTTGCTCATGACCGTACCGGCCCACCTAGAGGTCGTGCGTGAAGTGTTGATCAAACCATATCTGGCCTTTTGGCACGTGCTATACCTATTGGCCGAAGATCCTCAGAGTCGGTTGGCGATGCCGGCCCTTCGAGAAGCCATCTCGGCAACTATGATTCCTGACCGGCACGCTATACAAATGCTGTTGGCACAGTCGTACGGGAGCGATGGTCGCGCCCCCACGTTGCTGACGGGCCAGAGCGTCGATGCCGTCCAGTTTTGTCTGGCGCAAGAACCAGGCGGCTTCGGCGGGTTCCCGTTGTTTCGATGGGCTGTACTCGAGCCGATTCGACTCCTATATAGCGAATTAGGGAAGGATCTATTGCACTGCCTTCCAAACGGCGTCGGCGGCGATCCGTCCGTCCAGCGATTCGTAGATGAAGCTTTGGGTTGGGCTCGGTCGTGTCCGTCCGAATCGGGCAGGAGTCTCGCGACAGAACTTGTCGACCGGCTGAGGGTCGCAACATGAAGGCTCAGTTGCGGTGTCACGCCAAGGCAGGAGTGCTCCACATCGAGCTTCTCAATATGGAGGACGTGGTAGTCCATGCGTGCGTCGAGCTCGTGTCCACGCATTATGACGAAGTATCTCGAGAGTTGCGCTTCCACTTCGATCCACGGTGGGTCCCGTTCGTCGGCAGAGTCCGCGTTCTTAGTTCCGAGCCGAGGCTTGTTGCTCAGAAGGTTATCTTGCCAGGTGAAAGTATTCGGCTCGACCGAGCACTGCCCGAAACTGTGGACGTCCTCCGCAGCGAAGGTGCCAACAGTCGGATGGAAGGTGTCCCCGTCGCAGGACGTATCGCTCGTGTGAAGACCACGATTGCGATCGCTCGGACTCCCCTTGAGGCCGTCGGGGCTACCTACGAGACCTGCGACTGCGTTACGGCTGTTGACCCGTAGCAGCGGGTTGGTCTGGCCGAGGTTGGTAGTCCGTCAGTCAACCTGCATGTAGCAGTCGCCGAGGTGGGGTCGAGCTGCCCGTCGTGGTCATAGTCTGGTCGGTTGCGACATGCCACCGCACCAGGTCGCGAGTCATGAGCCATCGGTGATTCCGAACAGGTACCCGACGATGCTCACGTCGTCGGGTAGTGCACGCAGAGCTGGATCGGTCTGCGCAGGGTTCTAGGCATTGACTGTGCGGCCGGATGTGGGGTGCTCCAGCCACGAGAGCTGCCCGGTTCTCGTCAAGCAGCTACATCTCGAAATCCGTCCACTGGCTGAGGGCGCCCGTCCACTTGTGCTGGACGCCAGCGGTGGTACGGGTCGCTCCGTTCTAGTTTCCTCTGCCACGCCACCACCGCCGTGCCGCTCGCAACGCTGGTGCGGGTGGCCGGAACCCGCTGGCGAGTCGAGGAGAACGTCCAGGCCGGCAAAGGCTGCGCCGGCCTGGACGAACACCAGGTCCGCACCTGGACCTCCTGGCACCGCTGGACCACCGTGGGCCATCCTCGCCCACGCCTTCCTCGCCGTCACCGCCGCCCACGCCAGACCAGCGGCCACGCCTGAACCCCGCACCACACCCAACGCCACCATCCATCACTAACAGCGGCGATTCCCCCGGCCTGCAACGAAATCCGGCACCTCCACGCACAACTGACCCGACCCGCCCACAACCAACTCCACATCGCCCGATGGAGCCAATTCCGCCGACGCCACCAGCACCGAGCCAGAGGTCGTCACTCCCAAGCACGACAGGAACGCGATCACGATCTGCGTCTGTAGTATTAGGCTGAGTCTTCTTCCAACATCTGCGGGGGAAGTAATTCCGCATACCGCTCTCGCACATATGCCATGCCCTCGCCCAGCGACGAGTCCAGCGTCAGCGCGGAGGTGAAGAACTCCAATCTGCGACGATTTTCATCGATCAGATCCCGCCATCGCCGAACATGCGCCGTTACTTTTGGCGTACCGGCCGGCCTTTCCGCCTGGGCCCAGAATTTTCCAGTCGCGAGGCCGTCAGAATGAATACGATGCCGAGCGATCGGTTGCATCTCAGTGCAGACGAGAATAAGGTCCCATTCGGCAGAGTCGCTATGGAACTGCGGGTTGTCTACTAATACGTTGCAATAATCCTCGACTTGGTCAAGTTCCTTGCGACCCACCACAACACTTGGGGCCTTGAGTTCGACAATAAGATGCCGAGTTCGATCGTACTCTCGTCTAATCGTGGCCAAATGCAGATCCACCCGGCCAGTCTTACCATCCCATCTACGCACCGCCCGTGCATCACCTTCAGGCAGCCCACCCAGCCTTAAATGGGTCCGCAGGACCTCCGTCAGCCCGCGCTCGCTGCTCATCATCTGATATTCCTCGCCGAAGACCCATAGCTCTTTCTCCAGAATCTTGTGGAGGTGATCCCGCTCGTTCAAGACCTTCGAGTCTGTCGGATGGAATATCATGTGTTCCAGAGCCGCGAGGAACTTACTTCGATCAGAAACCGAGCTGGCCGATTTGATAATCGCTGGTAACGACGTTTCATTGAGAAGGCCCAGAAGCATGTCCCTATCCTCGCCACTGAGGGCTACTAGTTCGTGCAGAATCGCAGTCAGCTTCTCCGGATCATGGCGGACAACATCCCGAAGAAGCGCGAGAGTCAACTGCGCATCCGTCCGGTTCTTAGCGATATGCGGACTTAAGGTGCCGGAGACAACGTCGAATACCGCGCGCTCTGCCACCTCAGCCTCCGAGGTCGGGTCTCCGCGGTACGGATAGATTCCCTTCTCCTGCCAGCGGAGAATTTGCTCCCGCCGTCGCTGCCTCCTCCTCAAGGCGAAGTGCTGCCGCAAAAGGCGTCTCGTGCTCGCCCAAATCTCATTTATGGGCTCAGGCGCCAACCCTGCAACCTGAATAGCTTCGGCCTGGTCTTGGAGCGCAGGGCAGGTTATGTACGCGGAGAATGTGAACTGACTCTCCAGGTCTGAGCCGTCTAATTCGAACGTGAAGTGTTGGTCATCGCCACCGAAGTAGAGTCGGCGGTGAGCTCCCGACCGCCATTCAATTACACGGACGACGACTTCCAGGTCCCCTTCCGGAGACTGAACCGTTGTGGACATTACGGCGTCATCACGAATCTCCGACGCTGGATCTATCGCGATACCCGCATAAGAGATCTCAACGTCTGGCTCGTTCAGGAGCATGGGCGCAAAGCTCGACGAAATATGCGAGAGCGCTCGATCTGGCTCAAGCGCAGCAAGAGAGCGCTGATCGTCATTGAAAGCACGGAAGGTTGTTCCGGGGCGATCGTCTGCTGGCGTGACGAGATCCCAATGAAATACATTCCGTTGCCCACGAGTCCCATCGATTGTCAATGTCTGCATGGATCCTGGGACCCCTACCGATGTGCTTCGCCAACGAACTCTACTACCAAGGGCGAAAGCGCGGAGTCGGCCTTGCCCGGAGCTTCCGTGCACTCCCCGCTTATCATTCTTCGAGCGTCGCGTTCCTCTCTTCCAGGAATCCCCGATTCGCCCGAATGCACTTTGAACTTCCTCAACAGTGATTCCGTGTCCGTCATCGTCGACGACGACAGAGGTGATCGCGCCGGCGTCACCCCGCTCAAGATCGACTGTCACCTTCGTCGCCTCGGCATCAATCGAATTCCAAACCAATTCGACAATCGCTCGAACGGCGTCAGACTCTCTCGCAAGTCGCTGGACCAGATCATTGCTTGCTTCGAGCATGAGATCAGGCATGGTAAAGACTAACGCGACCCGCGCAGCCTTGTCTCTAGCTAGTCGCCAAGAATCCTCGCGGCCGGCGGGTGCGACGCAAGCATCGGTTGTGTCAGATGCTCGCAGAGACGGCCGAAATGTTGGATCAACTGGCCGACATTTCGGCACCGTCGAGGACCTCGTCCGTGACGAGTGCAAAGCTGCGGATAGGGAACACTGCAGGGGAAGGCCACCGACGTCGCGGCCGGGCAACTCGCCCGTGTGGCGTTGGCGCCAGCGCTTGCGCCTTTAGCCGCGTTGTCGATGGAGGTACGCGTGGCTGCGGTGATGTTCTGCCCGGACAGCTCCAAGCATCCGGATCCGGAGAATGCCTGCGCACGGCAACTACTTGGCGCCCTTGGATTGCGACGGGCGCAGCGGCGTAGCTCTCCATAGATGCCGGTCGGACGGACCAATCCACCGGGAACAGCGTGGAAACAAACGGGAGTCGAAACCACCGAACTGGTGATGTCTAGTGAGGCCCGAGGAGTATCGCCGGACTCTCTCGGTTACTCCCGAAGCTTGACGCTGGACGCTCGGCCCTCCTGCTGTAGGACAACGGGTCGTCGCCCTCGCGACGCCCGAATGAGCCCCTCGTCCGCCAGCAGGGCGATAGCACGATGTGCGGTACTGACGGCTACGCCATATCTGTGCGCAAGATCCTTGACGGGCGGGAGAACGTCACCCACCGCCAGCGCCCCGCACCTAATGGCTCCGCGCAGATCGCGAGCGATCTGAATGTACGGGCCGCGCGGGGTCGACCCTTCTTCGGACTCGGCGGAGCTGGCTCGGTCGGCCGCGCCGCTAGCGAGACTTCCGGCCGGGCGAGCAGGCATTCGACCGGCGAGGGCCGGCGCGGCTCGTTGATCCGCCTCAGCCAGCCAAGCAGCGTAAACGCGGAGTGTTGTAGCTCCACCACCGCCGTGCCCAAGCCGGCCCGCCACGGCCCTGATGTTCACGCCAGCGTTCAGCAATTCCGTAGCGGAGTAGTGCCTGAGCTTGTGAAGCGTGCTGCCGATACCGAGCCGGCGAGCCATCCGCTCGAATCGGTGGGTAGTCGTGCTCGGGTCTAGGAATGTGCTGTGATCCGGCGCGAGGGAGAAGACGTAGCCCCTGTCGTCCATCCTGACGCCGAGCTCCTCGGCTTGGGCCTCAACTAGGGCTCGATGTTCGCGGAGAATTCCCGTGGTCTCCTCGTCGAGCACGATCCTTCGGTGCTGGTGGGTCTTGGTGTCCTTCTCGACCCACTCGCCGTTCTCGCCTTTTCCGATCGCCCGCTCGATGACGACGACGCTGTTGTCGAGCTCGAGGTGGTACCAATGGAGCGCGCAGAGCTCGCCACGGCGTGCACCCGTGGTCATCGCGGTCCAGACGAACACACCCCAGTCCGGCCCTCGTACCCACGCCTCGGTTACGAGCTGGGCGGCCTCCTGGGCGTTTGGTGGTCCGGGCTTCGCTGTCGGCATGGCCGGCTTCCTGGCCACGTCTGCAGGGTTGACGCCGAGCCAGCCCCACCGCACCGCAGCATCGAAGGCGCCGCTCAGAATCCAGTGGACCCCGCGAATCCCGGACGCTTTGTAAGGCTTGCACTGGTGTGGCTTGCACATACGCCCGCACCTGCGGCACGAGGGATTGAACGGTTCGCACGGCCCGGCCGCCCCGTGCTCATCGCAGACATGCGGGTGCTCCGTGCGGTGCTGAATATAGTCCCGGCCGTTGCAGTGGTCACGGCAGCGACGGAGGTCAGCGTAAAGCGACTCAAGTGTGTCGGCCTGGATCCGTGCGATCGGCGTCGATCCCAGAATCGGGCGGATGTGCTTGCTCGCCTTGCTGGCGTAGTCCCGTCGCGTTCCGGGGGCGACGTCGAGTCCGACTTCAAAGTAGCGGTCGAGCAGCTGGTTGACGGTTGCGGAGGTCCGTGGCGCGCGCCTCTCGTCAACCTGGTTCTGAAGCCTGGTGAGCGCCTTCTCAGCCTTCCGCTTGGCGTCCGGGCCGGCGGCGATGGTCTCCCTGAGGTACACGGTCTTCTTGGTGACAGGATCGACGCCGGCATAGACCCGCACCCTGTATGCGCCGCCGCGTTCCTCGATGTTGCCCCGCTGTTTGCGGGCACTGTTCGTAGCCACGTACCGAATCGTACGAGACGAGTTCATGCCCACAGTCATGCCCAGGACCGGAGATGACGTGCGTTGCGACAGACAATGAGGCGGTCAGGGCAAGAAGAAAGCCCAGGTCAGAAGGACTTTCTGCCTGGGCTTGGGTGGCGCGCTCGGAGGGATTCGAACCCCCAACCTTCTGATCCGTAGTCAGATGCTCTATCCGTTGAGCTACGAGCGCTGGACAACGTCGAGTAACGATACATGGGGGAGGTGGGTGGAGGCCAATCGGCTCCGGGGGAGCGGTGCGGCGCCCGTACGGCGGGGTGGGGCGGCCCTACGATCCGGGGCATGGGTATCGAGGATTTGCTGGGTGGGCGGGATCTGGGGGACGTGAAGAAGGCCGTCGGGTTCGTGATGGCGAACTCGGACGACTTCGAGAAGGTGCTCACGTTGGTGCGGGGGCTGCCGGACGATGCGGCGGGGTTCATCGGGAAGTTGCCGGAGTTGCTGAAGACGATCGGGACGGGGCTGGCCGAGGCCGGGGAGCAGGCGGCGAAGGCGGCTGGGGCGCTGGTCGGGGACGACGGCGAGGGTGGGGCGCGGAAGGCGCTGACCAGGAGTGCGAGCACCATGCACGCGGCCAAGGACCGGCTGAAGGAGGCTTCCGGGATGCTGTCCGGGCTGGCCGGTGAGCTGGACATGATCCCGGGGATCGGCGACGCGGCTGCGAAGAAGCTGAACGACGGCAGCGGGCAGATCGGCGGGGTCGCGACGGAGATCGAGAGCCTGGCCGGCAACCTGCAGGATCTGTCCGGGATCCTGTCGACCGTCGGCGACGCGCTGAAGGGTCTCGGCACCAAGCTGACCGAGTCCGGCGGCTCGGTGAAGACTCTCTTGGACTAGCGCGGAACCGGCCACCCCGGAGGTCCGTCCAAGCCGCGTCGTTGACCGGTAAGGGAGGACCTCTGCGTGACTAAGGTCGCGGACATGGCGAGTCGACTGGTTCGGGGTACGGCGATCGCGTGCGGAGTGGCCGCGGTCGCGGGGGCCGGGATCGGGTACGCACTCGGCGATCCGGTGCAGCCGGAGGACATCCTGCCGGCCCGGAAGTTGTCGGACGGTGTCTGCGACCGGATCGGTGACGTGGCCAGTCTGTTGCCCCCAGCATCGAAGGCGTCGAAGGAGCCGGTCACGCTCGACCAGGTCGGGACGTCGACGGTCACCTGCACGTCTCAGTCCGGATCGCAGCGGCGCACCTTCAGCAGCGCGGCGGTGAAGCTGACGGTCACGCCGTACGGCGGACGCGACATCGGGGCCGGCAAGGTGCCACTCAGCCCGGCGCAGAACGCGAAGTGGACCTGGGAGCGGAGCCCGCTGGAGACCGTTCCCGATCGCCCGTACCCGACCAAGCTCGGCCGGACCTCCCGAGGGCTCGGCGGTGAGTCCTGGGCGATCAACGCGTTGGTACGGCGCGGGGACATCGTCGTCCACGTGGTGTACACGGCCAGCCCGATCGAGCAGAAGGCTGCTGAGCAGGCGGCCCTGGTGCTGGCGGATCGTGCGATCTGGGAGACGAAGTGAACAGCATCCCGCAGATCCCCGGGTACCAGTTCGACCGGCAACTGCTGACGCATCCGCTCGCGGACCTCTGGCGCGGCCGCAGCTTCACCGGCATGGAGGTCGTCGCGCTGGTGCTGAGCGACGCCGGTTCGCGCGACGCGGTGGTGCGCGACCGCCTCGTCAAGGCCGGCCGTGGCGCGGCACTCGAGCCCGGGCAGGAGGAGACACCGCTGTGGGCGGCGAACTTCAGCTCCGACCGCCCGTACGCGATCACCCAACTGATCCCGGGGCAGTCCGGCGCCGAGCGGCTGATCGACCCGCTCGACGGCATCATCGGCAACGACGCCGAAGCCCTGCAGACGGTCCGGTCCCAGCTCAGCCAGTACGGCGCTGTGCCGCCGAACGGAGACACCCAGTTCCCGACGTACGCAGACCAACCACAAACAGACCCACACCAGCCGAAGCCGCAGTCCAAGGTGGAGTTCGCCAGGGAGTACCGGCACAAGATCGGCGGCTGGATCTACCTGGCATCCGTCCTCGGCGTGCTCGTCGCCTTCTCCATCACGTACTCGATCGGCTCCGCGATCGGCAGCACGGTCAAGGACGAGCCGGTCGAAGCAGTACCGGCCGCGGTCAGCCCGAGCCCGTTCCTGTCGCCGGCCCTGCTGCCCGGTGTCGAGCGCGTCACGACCGCGCAGTACAAGCAGCCGACCGGATCCCCGGGAGTGATCGGCGCCGCCTACGCGGCCGGTGCGGACGTCCAGCCGATCGTGTTCGCCGGGCTCCCGTTCCCGTTCGGTTGGCCGCGGCCGCCGGAGGTCAGCTCGCTCGGCGAGTCCAGCTCGGCGATCTACAGCCGGGTCGTGACCAGGACGGACCCGGGCCAGCCCAAGGGCACGCTCGAGGCACGGATCGCGCTCCACCCTTGCCAGGACCTGGCCGGCTGTCTGGCCGATCGCGTTGCGTTCGACGCGGACTGGTCGAAGGGGTTCAACGCGCCCGCGCCCACCACCGCGAAGGACGCGCGGACCTGGGTCGCCGAACAGAAGTCCGAGCAGAAGACGCGGTCGTACACGCTGACGATGTCGCACGCTTTCCTGAGCGCCGGCCGCTGGTGGCTGGTCGGCGTCGTGGGAACCGGTGCAACCGGCGAGGAGCAGGACGTCCAGCGTGTGGTCAACGACATCTGGCGGCAGACCAGCTGATCCGCCGCAAAATCTTTCACGAACGGCCCGCGCGACCAGCGCGGGCCGTTCTCGTTTTCACAAGGTTCGCCGGAAAGCGATTGTCGCCAAGACTTTGTGAGCGGGCTCACATGCTCCCGGTTCTCACCACGCAGCCGAGTCGCGTACCGTTAGTACCACTTGCACACTGGTATACGCCCACTGGGTGTACTGGTATGCGAGAGATCACACCGCCAGCCAGCTGGATCGAACCGCCGGAGACCCCGGCGGCCGGAGCCGTACCTCCCCTCAGTGCCGAGGGGCCGGTCGGTTGCCGGGCCCGACAGCCGAGAGGGAATGAGCCGCCGATGACGACCACCGCCAGCCCGACCCATACCGACGCCGACGCACCTGCCGACACGGAGCCCCTCAAAGCCGAGGTACACACGTACGACCTGAGTGACGCCCCGACCACGCACGCCGGCCTGCTGGCCTGGGTCGCCGAGGTCGCCGCACTGACCCAGCCCGACCGGATCCACTGGATGGACGGCTCGGACGCGGAGTACGCGACGCTGACCGACGAGCTGATCGCCGCCGGCACCATGGTCCGGCTGAACGAGGAGAAGAAGCCGAACTCGTTCTGGGTCCGCACCGACCCCTCGGACGTGGCCCGGGTCGAGCAGCGCACCTTCATCTGCTCGGTCGACGAGGCCGACGCCGGTCCGACCAACAACTGGATGGACCCGGGCCAGATGAAGGCCCTGATGACCGAGCTGTACCGCGGCTCCATGCGCGGCCGGACGATGTACGTCGTCCCGTTCTGCATGGGCCCGCTGACCGCGGAGAAGCCGATGTTCGGGGTCGAGATCACCGACTCGGCGTACGTGGTCGCGTCGATGCGGATCATGGCCCGCACGGGTGCCGAGGTGCTCACCAAGATGGGCACCGACGCCAAGTACGTGCCCTGCCTGCACTCGGTCGGTGCTCCGCTCGCGCCCGGTGAGAAGGACGTGCCGTGGCCGTGCAACGACGAGAAGTACATCGTCCAGTTCCCGGAGGAGCGGACGATCTGGTCGTACGGCTCCGGGTACGGCGGCAACTCGCTGCTGGGCAAGAAGTGCTACTCGCTGCGGATCGCGTCGGCGATGGCTCGGGACGAGGGCTGGCTCGCCGAGCACATGCTGATCCTGAAGCTGATCTCGCCGGAGAAGAAGGTCCACTACATCGCGGCCGCGTTCCCGAGCGCGTGCGGCAAGACCAACCTGGCGATGCTCGACCCGACCCTGGAGGGCTGGCAGGTCGAGACGCTCGGCGACGACATCGCCTGGATGCGGTTCGGTCCGGACGGGCGCCTGTACGCCGTCAACCCCGAGTTCGGCCTGTTCGGTGTGGCCCCGGGGACCGGCTGGAAGACGAACCCGAACGCGATGCGCACGATCGAGAAGGGCAACTCGGTCTTCACCAACGTGGCGCTGACGGACGACGGTGACGTCTGGTGGGAGGGCTACTCGCCGACCCCGCCGAACCACCTGACCGACTGGAAGGGCCGGGAGTGGACGCCGGACAACGGTGAGCTGTCCAGCCACCCGAACAGCCGGTTCTGCACCCCGATCAAGCAGTGCCCGATCATCGCCGACGAGTACGAGGACCCGAACGGCGTACCGATCTCGGCGATCATCTTCGGCGGCCGGCGCGCCACCACGGTGCCGCTGGTGACCGAGTCGCGGGACTGGGACCACGGTGTGTTCATGGGCGCGACGCTGTCGTCGGAGACCACCGCGGCCGCGGTCGGCGAGGTCGGCGTCGTCCGGCGTGACCCGATGGCGATGCTGCCGTTCCTCGGGTACAACGCCGGTGACTACTTCGAGCACTGGCTGACCGTCGGCAAGGAGCACGACGCGGCGAAGCTGCCGAAGATCTTCTACGTCAACTGGTTCCGCAAGGACGACGCCGGCAAGTTCGTCTGGCCGGGCTTCAGCGAGAACAGCCGGGTGCTGAAGTGGGTGATCGAGCGGATCGAGGGTCAGGCCGACGCGGTCGAGACCCCGATCGGCCGGGTGCCGACGCCGGATGCGCTCGACGTCTCCGGGCTGGACCTGACGGCCGAGGAGATCGAGATCGCGCTGAAGGTCGACGCGGACGAGTGGAAGGCCGAGATCCCGCTGATCGAGGAGTGGTTCGCCAAGCTCGGCGAGAAGGTGCCGACCACGCTGAAGGTGGAGCTCGACCACCTGAGGGCACGGCTCGGCTGAGAGGACACGGTCTGCTGAGTCGGAAGCCAGCAGACCGGATGAAGGCGCGGCGCCCCGGCCCACCGGCCGGGGCGCCGCGCTGTGTCATGACCTCTCGGCCAGGATGCGCCGGACCTCCTCGTCCTCGACCGGTGAGAAGTCGCGGTAGGCCTGGCCGACGGCTGTGTAATACAGCGGCGTCCAGACGCAGACGACCTCGTCGGCGACGCGTGCCAGTCGCCGGCAGCCGTCCGAACCACCCACCGGTACGGCGACGATGACGCGTGCCGGGTCCTGTCGCCGTACCGCTGCCACGGCCGCGCGCATCGTCGAACCGGTGGCCAGCCCGTCGTCGACGAGGATCACCACCCGCCCGTGGACGTCGATCGCCGGGCGGTCGCCACGGTAGGCGTGCTCACGTCGCCGCAGCTCGCGGGTCTCCTCCTCGAGTACGTCGGCCAGCGCGTGCTCACCGGCCTCGGCGAGAACCGGCTCGTTGCGGACGGTTTGGGTCTCGCCGCCGACGCCGGCGATCGCGCCCATCGCGAGCTCGGGTTGCTGGGGCAGGCCGAGTTTGCGGACGATCAGCACGTCCAGCTGCGCGCCGAGGGCGTCCGCGACCGGCGCCGCCACGGGCACACCGCCACGCGCCAGCCCCAGCACCAGAACCGATCCGGCGACCTTGCCGAGCTCCTCGGCCAGAGCCCGGCCCGCAGCCGCCCGATCCGGGTACGGCCTCATAGTCAGCATGATCCCCCGCCAGGGCCGTGAGGCGTACTTTTGGTGGCATGCGAATTCCCGAGCACGCGCGGACGGTCCTCGAGTCGGACGCCCTCGGGCACCTCGTCACGATCAATCCGGACGGCAGTCCGCAGGTGTCGGTGATCTGGGTGGGGCTGGACGGCGACGAGATCATCGCCGCTCACGTCCCGAACAACCAGAAGGTGAAGAACATCCGCCGCGACGGCCGGGTGGTGCTGTCGGTCGAGACCGATCGGATGAACGAGATGGGCCTGACCGAGTACCTGGTGATCACCGGTACCGCCCGGATCACCGAGGGTGGGGCGGTCGACGTACTGCGGAAGCTGGCGAAGACCTACATCGGGCCGGACGCGGAGTTCCTGCCCGGTGACGACCTGCCGCCGGGATACGTCACCCACATCACTGTCGACCGCATCAGCGGCGTCGGACCTTGGAGTTGAGTGCATGAAGATCGGTGTGATGCTTCCTGTCGGTGGCGAGGACGGGCCGGACGGGAGCATGCCGGGCTGGAAGGACGTCCGGGCGGTCGCGGAGGCGGCTGACCAGAGCGGGATGGATTCGGTCTGGCTGGCGGACCACTTCTTCTACAAGGCGCCGGACGAGCGGCTGTACGGGATGCACGAGGCGTGGACGCTGCTGAGCGCGGTCGCGGCGATCACCACCCAGGTGGAGCTCGGGAACATGGTGCTCTGTGCATCGTTCCGGGACCCGGGGCTGACGGCCAAGATGGCGGCCACGCTCGACGAGGTGTCCGGCGGCCGGCTGGTGCTCGGGGTCGGCGCGGGCTGGCACGACCCGGAGTACGAGGCGTTCGGGCTGCCGACCGGCCACCGGGTCGGGCGGTTCGAGGAGTGGCTGGAGATCGTGGCCCGGCTGGTCCGTGGTGAGACCGTCACCTTCGACGGGACCTATCACCAGGTGCGCGAGGCCGTGCTCGCGCCGGCGCCGGTCAGGCCGATCCCGATCCTGGTCGCCGGGCACCGGCCGCGGATGATGCGACTGACCGCCGAGTGGGCCGACGCCTGGAACACCGCCTGGTACGGCGACGCGAACGACAAGGTCGAGGAACGCCTGGGCACGCTGCGCGACGCGGTGCAGACCGCGGGCCGGCCGGCCGGTGCGGTGAGTTCGACGGTCGGGATCATCGTCCGTGACGTCGACCAACCGGCCGTCCCCGAACCCGAGGAGCGCGCGATCGAAGGCACGGTCCAGGAGTTGGCCGCGGCGCTGGCGGCGTACCAGAAACTCGGCGTCGACCAACTGATCGTTTCCCTCGAGCCGATGACGCCACGCTCGGTCGAACGCCTCGCCAAAGCCAGGCAACTTCTGAGCGAATGAGAAGAGGGCCGCCACCTGGCGGCCCTCTGTATTGCTGCGGAGGCGGCGGGATTTGAACCCGCGAGAGGGGGTTACCCTCAACCCGCTTAGCAGGCGGGCGCCATCGACCGGACTAGGCGACGCCTCCTCCGACGGTCCCCGAGGGGGACACGACGACGGCCAAGACTATCCGCTCGACCCGCTCCGCAGCAAAGCGGGGCTCCACCACCCTGCGTGGCGGAGGCGGCACCTTGAGAGACTAGCCCGGTACCCCTGTAATCTGACGCCATCGACGGGGGTCGCCAGCATCACGTCAACCGAGTTGGTTCCGTGGGCGTCTGAAGTACCGTGGGCCGCTGCACGCGGCCGACGGAGGGTCGCCACGTCGTCGATCAGGGAACGGAGCTATGTCGCGGAGTACTCGCGCTGCCGGACGCAGGTCCGCGCCCCGAGCCAACCGGTCCCGGCACCGCACACCCCGGGCCCGCACGACCTCGAAGGCGATCGGTCTCACCCTGCTCAGCGCGCTGGTCCCCGGCTCCGGCCTGATGATGGGCGGCCGCCGGAAGCTCGGCGCCTTCGTGCTGACGCTCAGCGTCGGCCTGCTCCTGATCGCCGCGTACGTCGGCCTGACCCGGCGTGACTCGATCCTCGCGTTCGCGGTGTCGCCGCGCCAGCTGCTGATCGCGACCGCGGCCGTGGTGGTGCTCGGCATCTGCTGGATCTGGATCGTGGTGGCCTCGCACAAGCTGCTGCGGCCGGTGAGTATGACGTACACCGGCCGGCTGGCGGGGTCGATGTTCGTCGGGTTGCTCTGCTTCGGCATCGCCGTACCGACGACCGTGGCCGCGCAGACGGTGATGGCCCAGCGCGACCTGGTCGGCAGCGTGTTCCAGTCCGAGGGCGACTCGAAGAGCGCGACCCGGCCGAAGGTGGACAAGAAGGACCCGTGGGCGAACACCCCGCGGCTGAACCTGCTGCTGCTCGGCGCCGACGACGGCGTCGGCCGGGAAGGCACCCGGACCGACACGGTGATCGTGGCCAGTATCGACACCAAGACCGGTGACACCTCGCTGATCTCGCTCAGCCGGAACTGGATGCGGATGCCGTTCCCCGAGGACTCGCCGCTGCACAAGGTGTACCCGGACGGCTACTGGGACCCGAATCTGGGCAACGTCGAGCAGCCGGAGTACTACCTGGACGCGATGTACGAGAACATCCCGAAGCAGCACCCGGGGATTCTCGGCCCGACCGACAACGAGGGCGCCGACGTGCTGAAGGTCGCCGTCGGCGAGGCGCTCGACCTGGACATCGACTACTACATGCAGGTGAACCTGGCCGGGTTCCGGCAGATCATCGACGCGGTCGGCGGGATCACCGTCAACGTCAACTACCGGGTGCCGATCGGCGGCGACTACGGTGACGGGCCGGGATCGAACAGCCACAAGAAGCCGTCCAGCTACATCGAGCCGGGTCCGGACCAGAAGCTGGACGGGTACCACGCGCTCTGGTTCGCCCGCGGCCGCTACGGCCTGAGCGACCCGTCCCGGCAGGAGCGGCAGCGGTGCACCATCCACGCGCTGGTCAACAGTGTGAACCCGGCCACCCTGGTGACGAAGTACCAGCAGATCGCCTCGGCCGGTAAGCAACTGCTCCGCACCGACATCCCGCAGGAGATCCTGCCGGCCTTCATCGAGCTCGGCCTCAAGGTGAAGAACGCGAACGTCACCAACGTCGACCTGGACAAGTCCAAGAACTTCCCGACCGGCAAGAACCCGGACTACGAGGCGATGCGGGAGCTGATCCAGAAGGCGATCAGCCCGAAGTCGAAGCCGGTCGCGTCCACGCCGTCGACCACCGCGACGAAGAAGCCGTCCAGCGGTACGACGACCCGGAAGCCGACCACCAAGCCGACGGTGACACCCGGCGCCACCGAGAACCTCAACGACGCCTGCGCCTACAACCCGGCCGCGTCGGGCAACTGACAGCAACCGGCCATTCGGGTCTACGAGACCGGAGCGTCGGGAAGTATTGACCGCACTGGAACGAGTCACTGGGGGTGACTGTGCGGCGTTGGACAGCGGCGGCGATCGGTATCATGGTGTTGATGGCTGCGGGCTGCAGCAGCGAGCCCGAAGACGGCGATGCGGCGGCTCCTTCGGGTAGTAGAAGTACGACGACCACGGTGAGCAAACCGATCCCGCCGCCCACGCCGGTGCGGCTGTCCGTCCCGATGTACCAACGGGCGCTGACCAACGTCGAGAAGGTCCTGCGGACGTACGTGGTCCGAGTGATGAACGCCAGGACGCTGCCGGCCTTCGACGCGACCCGGGCTCAGCTCGCGGCGGCCGTCGTACTCGAGCGGCAGGCTTTGGCGAAGGTGAGCCCACCTCAAGCGCTGTCCGCGGCACACCAGACCGTCCTCGAGTCGTTCGACGGCTACCCGGAGACCGTCACCGACAACCTCAGCGACGCCGGGGTGACCAAGACCAGCTGCGGGCTGCCCAAGGCGCCGGCGGTGCGGCTGTACGAGGCCAAGGCCGGGATCCGCAGCTCGGTGCTGGAGCTGCCGCAGGACGTGTCGAAGTCCGTCGGCAAGGGTCTCAGGTTCGGCGCGCTCGTCGTACCGGCCGCGCCGAAAGCCCCGCCGACGGTGAACGGGCGGGGTTCGAACGGGAAGGTCATCCAGCGGTCCGGGGCGCAGGGACCGGGACGGCTCCAGATCGACAACGGCAGCAGCTCCGACGTGGTGATCGTGGTGACGAACAGCAATCCGCGGAAGCCGCAGGTGTCGATCTACGTCCGCGCCAGCAGCAAGGCGACGCTGAACGGGATCCGCGGCAGCTACTACGTCTTCTTCAAGTCGGGCACCAACTGGGACGCGGTCAACCGGCGGTTCACCGAGGACTGCGCCTACGAGCGGTACGACGACCGCTTCGACGGATCCTTCGACTGGTCGATCAGCCTGGCCCGGACCCCGCTCGGCAACGCCCCGACCTCAGAGGTCGACGCATTCTGAGGTGATGGGATCATGGCCCGATGCGTACGACGTACCGGATGCGGGCGGGCCGATTCCTCGGGATCCCGGCCGCTGGGCTGATTCTCCTCGGCGTGGCCGCGATCCTCTGGGCGATCGGGCTGCCGGCCGCGGTGATCGCCGTGTTCCTGGTCCTGGGCGGGCTGGTGGTGCTCGGCGGCCTCTACATCCTGGCCAGGCCCCCCGTCGTACTGAAGCTGCGCGACGATGACATCGAGGTGCGCGGGGTCCGGACCCCGTGGACCGATGTGACCGAGGTCGCACGGGTGGAGACGACGCACGGTGAGGCGATCGTGCTGCGGACCAAGCAGAAGGAGCACTCGGTCCTGGTGCCGATCAGCTGGCTGGCGCCCGGGCAGACGGAGTTGCTGGAGAACGCGCTGCGGGACCGGCTGAATTCTGCCCACGGCTACACGATCTGGAACGGCAGTGCGCCCGAGGACGGCGATCGCGCAGAATAGGGCACCCGAGCTTTTGGAGTCCCCGTGCTTTCGTTCGAGCTGTCGCCCGAGGAACTGGCCGTCTACCAGGGCACCAACCCGAGGCCGGCCGACTTCGACCAGTACTGGGACAAGGCACTGCTCGAACTCGACGCGATCGACCCCGAGACCGAGTTCGCCGACGCGACCGACTTCCCGCTGACCACGGCGACCGCGCAGCACCTCTACTTCAACGGCACCGGCGGCTACCGGGTGCACGCCAAGGTCATCCGTCCCGCGGAGCCGACCGGTCCCGCCGTACTGATCTTCCACGGGTACGGCGGTGAGCAGCCGAAGTGGGTCGAGTTGCTGCCGTACGCGGCCCGCGGGTTCACCGTGGCCGCTCTGGACGTGCGAGAGCAGGTCGGCTTCCGGACCGAGTCGCAGGCGCCGAACAGCTTCTCCCTGCACAACCACCTCGTCCACGGTCTGGACGACGGGCCGGACGGGCTGCTCTACCGGCACGTGTTCCTGGACACCCGGCGGCTCGCGGACATCATCGGCGGGCTGCCCGAGGTGGACTCGTCCCGGATCGCGACCACCGGCTGGAGTCAGGGCGGCGGGCTCTCGTTGGTGGCGGCCGCGCTGACGCCATCGATCAAGTACACGGCCAGCGTCTACCCGTTCCTGACCGACTACCAGCGGGCGTGGGAGCTCAATCTGGAGACGGCGCCGTACGACGAGATCGTCACCTGGTTCAAGAAGCGGGACCCGCGGCATCTCCGGCAGGACGAGGTGTTCACCAGCCTGGGCTACATCGACGTACAGCACCTGGCGCCGCGGATCCAGGCCGAGGTCACGCTGTTCGTCGGTCTCGAGGACCAGGTCTGCCCGCCGTCGACACAGTACGCCGCCTACAACAAGATCACGTCGACGAAGTCCGCGCGGGTGTATCCCGACTTCGGCCATGACGACCTGCCGGGTGCGGCGGACGACATCTTCCAGCTGATCGGCGCGAAGCTCTGACAACGCTCACGATCCTCGGCAACGCGGCTCCCTATCCACAACCGGATCGCCCCTGCTCGGGGTATCTGTTGCGGGCCGGGGCCGCCTCGGTGTGGGTCGATGCCGGCCCTGGTTCGCTGGCGGAGCTGCTTCGTCATACGTCACTGTCGTCGTTGGATGCCGTGTGGCTTTCGCATTTGCACCTGGACCACATCGGTGACTTGCTGAACGCGTACTACGCCTTGGCCTATGGCGAACTGCCTGCACGTGAGGTCCCGCTCCCCGTCTATGCGCCGGCCGGGTTGGCCGACCGGTTGACAGGCTTCTTCGGTTCCGGCTTCACGAACGACGTACTGGAGCTGCGGCCCTTGTCCGACGGCCACCAGTTCGAGCTCGGCGACCTGACCCTACTCAGCCGCTCCGTAGACCACGGCGGTCCCGAGGCCTACGCCCTCCGAGCCTCATCACCCGGCCATGCCCTGGTCTACTCCGGCGACTGCACGCCCTGCCCGGCTTTGGATGCCCTGGCACACGATGCGGACCTGCTCCTGTGCGAAGCCAACGACCCGGTCGCCAACCCGTTCCACCACACCCCGCAGCAGGCCGCCGACCTGGCCCGCCGTAGTGGCACCAGGCAACTAGTACTGACCCACGTCGGCCCGTTGCTGACACCTGCAGCAGCCGTCGCCCAAGCCGTCTTCGACGGTCCTACCACCCACGCGGAAATAGGCACCACCTTCACCTTCTGATCGGACTAGGGTGAGCGGCTATGGAGTTCTTCGTGTGGGGGCGGGATCGGGTCGGCGGGTATGAGATCAAGGTCAGGCTGAACGAAGAGCACTGGACCTTTATGGATGGGTACGCCGACCAGCTGATCGCTCGTGGGCCGACGCTCACCTCGCATGACGACGACGCCGAGACGACCGGCAGTCTGCACATCGTGGAGCTGCCGGACGAGGACGCCGTACGGGCGTTCGCCTTCGAGGAGCCGTATTACCGGGCCGGCGCGTTCGAGTCCGTTGAGCTGTACCGCTTCCACAACCGCTCGGCCCGCACCATGTGGGACTTCACCGACGCGGTGGCCGACTACCACCGCTATCTGGTCATCACCACCGACGTCTCCGCCGCGACACCTTCACAGCACTTCATCATGTACGGCGACCTCTTCACCCTCGACCGTCAGACACAGGTAGGCCAAGCCGCCTTGGTAGAAGCCCCAACCCCAGAAGCAGCCGTCACCATGCTCCCCAACGCGACCGAAGCCCACCATTGGGAATTCGGCGGCCGTCGCTAGGCCGGGTCAGGGTTTCAGGACGCGGTAGCGGAGGTGGGTGGCGTCCCGGCCTTCCAGGGTGCGGATCAGTTCCAGGTCCGCGGGCTGGGAGTTGAAGAGGCGGCGGCCGGTGCCCAGGAGGGTGGGGACGAGGTGGATCTCCAGTTCGTCCAGGTGGCCGGCGGCTAGGAGGGACTGGGCGGCGCCGGCGCCGTGGACGAGGATGGCGCGGTCGCCGGTCGCGGCTCGGGCATCGGCGACGCAGGTGTCGAGGTCGGTGTAGAACTTGGCTGTGCCGGGCGGGACGTCGTTCTCGTCGACGTGGTGGGTGAGGATGTGGATCGGGACGCCGTCGTGGTGGTCGCCGTTCCAGCGGCCGGCGAGTTCGAAGGTACGGCGTCCCGCGATGACAGCCCCGGTCGCCACCGCCTCACCGTAGACCTGCCCGTTCACCCCCGGCCCCATCCGGTCGTCGAGCCAGTTGAACAACCGCCCGCCGCCCCGGCCCAGCTCCTGGCCGGGCTCGTCGTCGGGGCCGGCGATGAAGCCGTCCAGGGACATCGACATGTACAGCCGGATCGGTCCGCTCATGACGTCCACTCAACCGCACCCAGCTTTCAAAAGGCTTTCAGGTGGGGATCCAGGTGGGCCACCAGGGTGGGACGTTGCCGGGGCAGATGCCGGGGGAGGCGGCGGGGGTGCCTTGCCAGGAGTAGAGGGCCAGGTCGGCGATGGCGATCGCGAGGGAGGCGGCGATCAGGGAGAAGAAGAAGGTCTTACCGGCGTACCGGAAGACCACGTTGAACAGGACGAGGTTCACGATCAGGGCGAGCGGCAGGCCGAGGAAGAGCAGGGTGAGGCCGTTGGGGACACTGCCGGCGACGTCCACCTGGCACGCCTTCCACGATCGCGAGGTGATCACGACCAGTCCGAACGCCGCACCGCCGCCGACGACCACCGCCAGGAACGACTCGCCCCGGCTCCCCTTAGCAGCTAATGCCATGAGGATTACCGTAAGTGATCCCGGCGTTCACTAGTAGCGCCATCGCAAGGCGCGGACGCGGTCTTCCAGGGACAGCGCCCCCAGAGATTGCGCGTCATGGCGTCGTACGGCGAGGAATGGGTCGACGATCGCCTCACCGAGGGCGCTGCGGATCACGCTCGACTGCTCCAGCGCTCCCAGCGCGTCCTCCAAAGTGAGCGGCAGGCGCCGTACGCCCATGCTCGAAAGCTCGGCCTCCGAGTACGTCGCCGGGTCGCGATCCAACCCATCCGGGAGCACCGCCCGACGCTCCAGCCCGGTCAGCGCGCTCGCAAGAACCGCAGCGGCCGACAGGTACGCGTTGCCGGACGGGTCGCCGATCTTGATCTCGCAGTTGGCCGAGTCCGGGCGGCCGGTGATGCTGCCCGGCACGTACCGCAGCGCGGCCTCGCGGTTCTCCGGACCCCAGCACGCGTACGCGCCCGCCCAGTTGCCCGGCACCCGCCGATCGGCGCTGACCACACTCGGCGCGAGTACGCCGGTCAGCCCGTCCAACTCGGCCAGGACCCCCGCGATCAGGTGCCGCGCATGCTCCGACGGACCGCTGTCGTCGCCGAACGGTACGCCGTTCAGCATCGCGGAGAAGTGGATGTGAGCCCCGTTGCCGACGAACCCGGCCACTGTGATCGGCGCGAACGACACGAGCAGGTCGTGCTTGCGAGCAACCCGGTGGACAACGAGACGTGCGAGTTGCGACTGATCAGCCGCCGCCAACGGCGACGCCGGCGGCAGCGCGACCTCGAGCTGACCCTGCGCGTACTCAGGATGCAACTGCTCCGCCGGCACCCCGGCCGCTTCGAGTGCCTCGAGCAGGTCGACCGCGAAGTCTTCCAGCTTCAGCGTCGCGAGTACGCCGTACGCCGGACCGAGCGTGGCGACCTGGGGATCGCCGGGATCGCCCGTGAACACGGTGAATTCGAGCTCGAACCCGAGCTTCACGTCGAGCCCGGCCGCGACCGCCCGCTCCTCCTGCCGCCGCAGCGCCGCACGCTGACAGATGTCCACAGGTTGATGCTCCTGGGACAGCTGGTCGGCCGGCGCCCAGTACACGGTCTGATCGGACCCGAGCGGCGCGGCCGACTCCAGGTCCGGCATCAGCCGGTTGTCGCCGACCGGCCCGTTCACCAGCGGCGACGAGGTGATCGCGTCGTCGGTGCACATCACCGCGAACACCGGTGACAGACCGATCCCGTCCCGCGTCGCCGTCCGCAACCGATGGGCCGGCACCGACTTGGCCCGGGTGATGCCGGCGTTGTCGACGATGGACGTGATGAGCATCCGCAGGCCGCCGTCGAGTAGCGCGTTGACGTGGTCCGCGGGCGGCAGACTGTCGGTGATGGACACGCTGACCTTCGTACCACACGACTTCGCCGGTACGGCGCCCAGCGACGACAGCGGTCACGTCAACCGGACGAGTAGCCCGTTGGCGACGATCTCGGTGGCCGTGGCGAGCAGGGCGCGGAGCTCAGTCGCGTCGCGGCGGAGGCTGTCCGGTCGCCAGCCGAGGCTGATCACGCCGTTCCAGGCGGCCCACAGGATCGTCGCCACCTCCTCCGGATCCACTTCGCGGAGCGCGCCGGAAGCCATCCCCTGCCGCAGCGCCTCGACCAGGCGCCGGTTCTGCTCGTCGACCGCGCGGACCAGTCGCTCCGACAGATCCTGGCCGGCCTGGTACTGACCCGGCTGGCCGGGGAACGCGAGCATCCGGAAGTAGTCCGGGTGATCCAGGTAGAAGTCGAGGTACTGCTCGGCCGCCGCGTAGAGCTGCTCGACCGGCGACCGATCCGCGGTGTACGCCCGATCCATGTAGTGCCGGTCGGCATCGAGGGCGTGCTCGACCACAGCCGCCTGCAGGCCTGCCTTCGAACCGAAGTGGTTGTAGATCGACCCCACCGCGACACCGGCCCGCTCGGCGATCTCCTCGACCGTCACGTCCTCGATGGACCGCTCGCTGAAGATCTCCTGGCCGGCCCGGACCAGCGCCTCCATCGTCCGTTGCTTCCGGGGATCCACAGGCCCATGCTACGGTCCTGCAATCATTCTAAGAACTCTCCGCGATCTGGGGACGCCGGCCTGCTCGACGGCTAATGCGGTCGCCCCAGCAGGCGATGGAGGAGTGTCGGGTCGGTGGGCCAGGCGGCGAGCAGCGTCTCGCGGGGGATCGAGCGGGCGGCGTACCGGAGCAGCAAGACGACCGCCACCACGTCGTCGAGCGGCCCGATGACGGGGAGGAACTCGGGGAGCAGATCGATGGGCGACAGGACCCAGAGGACCGCGATCAGCAGGGCGATCTTGGCTCGGCGCGGTACGTCGGGATGCTTCCGCAACGTCCGAGCGGCCGTGACACACGACGGCAGGAACTCGGCGACCTGGCGGAGCAGTCCGTTCGGCAGCCGGTGGGCGAACAGCACCATCAGTCCGCAGCTGACCGCCCACAACCCGGCCAGCACCCCGGCTATCACCAGCGCCTCGACCACGCCTCAACCATAATCGGGACGTGAAGCGTTGGCCGGAGAGCTCGTACCGGGTGGGGATCTCGGGATGGCGGTACCCGCCCTGGCGGAAGGTCTACTACCCCGAGGGCCTGCCGCAGCGGGCTGAGCTGGAGTACGCCTCCCGGCGGCTGAACTCGATCGAGCTGAACGGCTCGTTCTACTCGCTCCAACGCCCGTCGTCGTACCAGCGCTGGTACGACGAGACGCCCGACGGCTTCGTGTTCTCGGTCAAGGGTCCACGCTTCGTCACCCACATGAAGAAGCTGGCCGATGTGGACGCACCGCTGGCGAACTTCTTCGCCTCCGGCGTGCTTGCACTAGGCAACAAGCTTGGCCCGGTGCTGTGGCAACTCCCACCGACCCTCGGGTACGACGCCGAGCGGTGCGCGGCCTTCTTCGACACGTTGCCGAGGACCACCGCACAAGCCGCAGAGGTGGCGAAGGGCCACGACGAGCGGATGGAGGGCCGGGCGTTGCTGGAGTGCTCGGTCGACATTCCACTCAAGCACGCGATCGAAGTTCGCCATACCAGCTTCGAGAACAAGGAGTTCGTCCAACTGTTGCGTGAGCACGACATCGCGCTCGTCTGTGCGGACACGGCCGGCAAGTGGCCGATGTTCGACGATGTCACCTCCGACTTCGTCTACGTCCGGCTGCACGGCGCCGACGAGCTCTACGTCAGCGGGTACGACGACGAGGCCCTCGACCGCTGGGCCGCGAAGATCCGGGCCTGGAACCAAAAGTCCTTCATCTACTTCGACAACGACGCCAAAGTCCGCGCTCCCTTCGATGCGGAAGGACTCGCACGGCGTCTCGAGATCACTTCGGCGTAGGCCGAAGTAACCCGGCTCTAGCGTGAGCCGCATGACAGAGAATCCCGGAGAACTGGTGGAGCAGGCGGTCGAGCGCTCGCTCCTGCTGATCGAGACCTGGCCGGCCTGGGACGGGCAGCCGCTCACCTCCGACGACGGCCGCATCTACACCCCGCACAAGGCGGTCCGCCGGATCGCGGACCATATCGTCGATCACCTCGCTGAGGTCGAGGCGCTGCTGGCCGGTGTCCCGACCCAGCCCGACAACTGGCAGGCCTCGGCATACACGGCGCAGGCCGATCTGGCGCCGTTCACCGCTGAGGACCTGCGCGAGGCCCAGCAGCGGCTGCGGCGGCTCGGCCGGACCTTCGCGCTGCGGTACGCCGCGGTCGAGCCGGCCGAGTGGGACAAGGACCGCAGTCCCAACTGGACCCTCCGCCAGATCGCCGAGCACCTGACCGAATCCGAGTGGTACGCCGACCAGGTCGGCGATCTCAGAACAGCCGGGCGCTCTTGACCTCGGCGGGCTCCTCCAGGTCCAGCAGGAACTGCTTCCGCTTGAGCCCACCGGCGTACCCGGTCAGGCTGCCGTTCTTCCCGACCACCCGGTGACACGGGACGACGATCGACAGCGGGTTCTGACCGACCGCCTTGCCGACTGCCTGCGCGGTCTCCCCGAGCCGTGCCGCGATCTCGCCGTACGACGTCGTGCCGCCGTACGGGATCTCCTCGAGTAGCGACCACACGCGGCGCTGGAACATGTCGCCACGCAGGACGGTCGGGAGGTCGAAGGAGGTCCGCTCGCCGGCAAGATACTCGTCCAGCTGACGGCTCGCCTCGGCGATGACCGGGTCGTCGGCTGCGACCCGGTCACCGAGTACGTCCGGTGCCGGCTTCACCCAGTGGTGTGGGAAGTAGATGCCGGCCAGTGCGTTGTCGGAGGCGACCAGGGTGAGTTCCCCGATCCGGGTGCTGACGATCGCGTGCCTGTTCATGCTCATAGAACGGATCCGCACCCGGACCTGTGAGGCCTCAGGAGCTGATGCGCTCCCGCGTCCGGCTCCGGAACTCCCGGCCGATCGTGGTCACCTCCGCATGGTGCAGGTCGGTCACCGCGATCCCCGGCGTCTTGTCCGCCGGGCCCGCGGCCACCAGTTTGCCGCGCGGATCGATCACCCCCGACTCCAGGCCGCCGTCCGGATTCGCCGGCACGGCCAGGCTGATCCAGTAGGTGCTGTTCACGGCGGTGCCGCGGGCCTGGACCTCGATGTGGTCGTGCCCCGAGACGCCGGCGGTCGAATACGACACCAGTACGCCGTCCACGTCGAGCCGGTCGTACTCGGTGAACAACTCCGGGAAGAGCACGTCCAGCCCGAGCGCGAGGCCGAACCGGAACCCGTCGACCTCGAAGGTCACCGGCTCCTTGCCCGGGGTGTACATCCAGGTGATCTTCGTGGTCGACAGCGTGCGTTCGTCGTACCGGGTGACCACTTTGCCCTGGTCCGAGACGACGTACATGCTGTTGTGCGGACGGCTCGGTGCGGGCAGTTGGTGTACCGAGGGGATCACCGTCCAGATCCCCAGCTCACGCGACAGCGCGGCGATCCGGTCCAGCTCATCCTGGAGCACCGACCAGTCGGCCTTGCTCCAGTCGGACGGACCGACTTCGTCCGGGCCGAGCTCGGACATCACGCGCTTGCTGGGGAAGCAGATCGCGCCCTCGGTGAAGTGCACCAGGCCTGCGCCCGCGTCAGCGGCCTGCTGCATCAGTCTGCGGACCTCCGCGCCGCTGTCGCGCAGCGCGGTGGCATCTGTCGGGTCTTCGCGAACGGTCGACTGGGCGACGGCAATTCGCAGGATGTTCTCCGGCATGTCTTCTCCTGTCAGGGACTGACTCGGGGTCGGACGGAAGTGCCGGAGGGCAGCCGTGTAGGACTCGCCCGTCTTGGCGGCGCGGGCTCGAACCCGGCGCTTGAAGTTCCTGTGCGCTGTCATCTGGCCTTCCACGCACTCGCACGCGATCCCCCAGCGATCCCGTCCGAGGCGGCTGACCAGGACGAGCGACCCGAGACAGACAGTCCCTTTGCCTTCTCGATGAGACCGGGCTGGGGCCGATCAACGAAGGTGAGGCGCGGGCCGCGCCGGAGCCACATCCTTCCGCACCCGGCCCGGGCCGGTCAATCACCTTCGGACGGTGTCGTTCAGGCGGCGGCATAGAGTCGACCCGAGCGCGGTTGTCTTCAACGCACGGGTAGACGACGTTGGGAGTTTGAGGGTGAGCATTCGAGTCGGGTACAAAGCGTCGGCGGAGCAGTTCGGGCCGCGAGACCTGGTGGAGTACTCCGTCCGGGCCGAGGAGCTCGGGCTCGACAGTGTGACCGTGTCGGACCACTTCCTGCCGTGGCGGCACGAGGGCGGGCACGCGCCGTTCGCGCTGGCCTGGCTGGCGGCGGTCGGTGAGCGGACCAACCGGGTGCTGCTGGGGACGTCGGTGCTGACGCCGACCTTCCGGTACAACCCGGCGGTGATCGCCCAGGCGTTCGCCACCCTGGGAGTGCTGTACCCGGACCGGGTGATGCTCGGCGTCGGCACCGGTGAGGCGCTGAACGAGATCGCCGTCTCCGGGATGGAGTGGCCCGAGTTCAAGGAGCGGTTCGCCCGGCTGCGGGAGTCGGTGCAGCTGATCCGCGACCTGTGGACGAAGGAGGGTGTCAGCTCCGAGGGCCCGTACTACCCGACGGTCGACGCGTTCATCTACGACCGGCCGGAGACCCCGCTCAAGGTGTACGTCGCCGCCGGCGGGCCGCTGGTGGCCAAGTACGCTGGTCGCGCCGGCGACGGCTTCATCGCGACGTCCGGTAAGGGCATGGACCTCTACACCGAGAAGCTGATCCCCGCCGTGAAGGAGGGCGCGGAGAAGGCCGGGAAGAAGTTCGAGGACCTGGACCGGATGCTCGAGGTCAAGGTGTCGTACGACCGCGACCGCGAGCAGGCGCTGGAGAACACCCGGTTCTGGGCGCCGCTGTCGCTCACGCCGGAGCAGAAGCACAGCGTGACCAGTGCGACCGAGATGGAGCAGCTTGCGGACGAGTTGCCGATCGAGCAGGTCGCGAAGCGCTGGATCGTTGCCTCCGACCCCGAAGAGGTCGTCAAGCAGCTCCGGCCGTACCTGGACGCCGGCTTCAACCACTTCGTCGTCCACGGCCCGGGCAACGACCAGGAGCGGTTCCTGACCCAGTTCACCGAGGACGTGCTCCCGCTGCTGCGGAAGCTGGGCTAGCTCCTAGCGGAGATCCGCCGAGAAGGCCTTGCCGGCCTGGGTGAGCAGCGGGACCGCTCGTTCGACGAGCTCCTCTGTCATCCGGCCGGCCGGCCCGGAGATCGAGATCGCCAGCCGGGACGGTGCGTCCGGCACCGCGACGGCGACACAGCGCACGCCGAGCTCCTGCTCACCCTCGTCGGTGGCGTAGCCGTGCTCCTCGGCGTTGCGCAACTGAGCCGTGAACGCGTCCGGGTCGGTGATGGTGTTGTCGGTGTGCTTCGGCATCCCGGTCCGGTGCAGCAGTTCACGCACCTCGGCCTCGGGCAGTTTCGCGAGGATTGCCTTGCCGACGGCGGTGCAGTGCGGCAGCACTCGGCGGCCCACCTCGGTGAACATCCGCATCGAGTGCCGGGACTGGACCTGCGCGAGGTAGACGATCTGGTCGCCGTCGAGCATCGCCATGTTGGCCGACTCGCCGAGCTCGTCGACCAGCCGGGTCAGATGCGGGCGGGCCCAGACGCTCAGCATGTGCGAGGAACTCTCGCCGAGCCGGATCAGCCGTGGGCCGAGAACGTACTGCCGGGACGGCTCCTGGCGCAGGTACCCGAGGTCGACGAGCGTGCGGACCAGCCGGTGGATCGTCGGCAGCGGCAGACCCGAGGCCGTGGCCAGCTGGGACAGGCCCATCATCCCGCCTGCGTCGGCCATCGTCTCGAGCAGCCCGAACGCCCGCTCGATCGACTGAACACTGCCGGAGCGGCTCTTGCCCTCGCTGTTCTCCGCCACTGAGCACCCACTCTTCTCGGCACACTTTCCGGATCACGGAAGTTTAGCCACAGATAGCGGACATTGCTTCTTCCGCAAAGTAGATATTAGTATCCGCGATACGGAAACTGCCGTCAAGGTGAACGAGGTGTGCTCTGATGACTCACGTGGACGATCTCGCCGGCGAGTTGGATCGGCTGCTTGCCGCTGCCGACGCTGAGTTGGCTGCGTTGTATCCGGGTGATCGGGGCGTCCGGCAACCTGTGCACACCGTTTACGTACCCGCTGACCGGTTCGTTTCCGGCACGGTCGGCGAGTGGGCCGATCAGGCGAAGGCCGCGCTTGGGGAGGCGCCGGTGGGCTTGACCGAGGCGCTGGACCTGCCGCCGGACCTCGGCGCCGAGCTGTATGAACGTGTCCGCGCCAAGCTCGACCGTGAGCCGATCGAGGATCTGCGGATCGACTTCGAGGACGGCTACGGCACCAGGCCTGACGAGCAGGAGGATGCCGCCGCGATCGACGCGGCCCGTGCCCTGGCGAAGACCGTCGGCGACGGTACGGCGGCGCCGTACCACGGGCTCCGGGTCAAGTCCCTCGAGGCGCCGAGCCGTCGGCGCGGGCTGCGCACGCTCGACCTCTTCCTCCGCGAGTTCTCGAGTGCTCTGACCGACGGCTTCGTGATCACGCTGCCCAAGGTCACGTCGGTCGAGCAGGTCGAGGCGATGCTGCTCATATTGTCGACAATCGAGCAGGCGCACAATCTGCCCGCCGAGTCGCTGAAGTTCGAGATCCAGATCGAGACCCCGCAGGCGATCCTCGGGCCCGACGGCAGTGCGCTGGTCGCGCGGATGATCCACGCCGGTGGTGGCCGCGTCACCGGTCTGCACTACGGTACGTACGACTACTCGGCTTCGCTCGGTGTCGCGGCGGCGTACCAGAGCATGGATCACCCGGTCGCCGATCACGCCAAGGACGTCATGCAACTGGCCGCGGCGAGCACCGGGGTGTTCGTCTCCGACGGCTCCACGAACGTTCTTCCGGTCGGCGATCGCGAGGCTGTGCACGCCGCTTGGCGACTGCACTTCGGCCTGGTCCGGCGATCGCTTGCCCGCGGCATCTATCAGGGTTGGGACATGCACCCGGCTCAGCTGCCGACGCGGTACGCCGCGACGTACCTCTTCTATCGCGAGGGCCTGGACACCGCCGGCGCTCGGCTGCGTGCGTACGTCAGCGGAGGCAACTCCGGCTACCTGGACGAGCCTGCGACAGCCGCCGCGCTGGCGGGCTACGTGCTGCGCGGGCTGGAATGTGGTGCCGTCGACCCGGCCGAGGTCGACAAGCTGATCGGTGTGGACACCGCGGGACTGGCGAAGTTGGCTCGGCGACCAGTGCGGTCGTGACCGCGTCCGGGCTAGCCTCGCGACATGCGACTGGTAGCGGAGTTCACCACTGAGCCCTTCGACGTCGAGGGCCAGCCGCCCGCCCATGCCACCGAGGCCTTCCAGGCTGCCCAGGAGACAGGGCTGGACTGCGAGTTCGGGCCGTTGGGTACGTCGGTCCGTGGTGAGCAAGAGCAGTTGCTGCCGGCGCTGACCGGCGTACTGGAGGCCGCGTTCGCGCACGGTGCCAGCCAGGTGACCCTGCAGGTACGGCGCGATGGCGTCAAACTGCCCCGCAGCGGTGGCAGCGGGGTGGGCGCGTTGCTGGCGGAGGTTGCCGCGGAGCTCGGTGGGCCGTTGAGTGGGTTGTCCCGGGGTGACAAGCAGCGGGCCGTCCTGCTGCTCGAGGCCAAGGGAGCGTTCGAGTACCGCAAGTCGGCGGAGATCGTGGCGGAGGCCCTCGGCGTCACCCGCTTCACCGTCTACAACTACCTGAACAGGGCGCGCGACTGAGAAATTCAACAAACTGTTGACGCACTGGCTGGGTGCGTGCCACTCTCGTCATACGGAAATTCGATTTCGTGATTCGAGAAGGTGTGACCGTGGATCTGCAGGAGTTCAACTCCGCTCCGGACGACCGGCTGCGCCCGCTGCTGGCGGCCTGCTGCGACGTCCCCCGCTGGGTCGACGGCATCCTCGCCGGCCGCCCGTACGCCGATGTCGAGGCGCTGACCCAGACAGCGGACAAGGGATTGCGAGATCTCGACGCCAGTGAGGTCGAGCGAGCTCTGGCTGCCCACCCGCGCATCGGCGACCGGGCGGCCGGCGCCGGCACCGAGGCCGCCTGGTCGCGCAACGAGCAGTCCGGGGTCGGCGACGATCCCGAGGTCCGCGCGGCGCTCGCGGCCGGCAACCGCGAGTACGAGGAGCGGTTCGGTCGTGTCTTCTTGATCTGCGCGACGGGTCTGTCGGCGCAGGAGATGCTGACCAGCCTGCGCCAACGACTGACCCATGACGAGTCCGCCGAGGCGGCCGTCGTACAGGAAGAACTCCGGAAGATCGCACTCCTTCGTCTCGCAAAGGTCGTCGCATGAGCTCTGTCAGCACCCACGTTCTCGACACCGGACTCGGGCGGCCCGCCGCCGGTGTGCCGGTTCGCCTGTCCCACATCGTCGACGGCCGGGCCGACGTGCTCGTCGGATCCGGTACGACGGACGCCGACGGACGGATCACCGACTTCGAAGCGGGGCTCGAGCCCGGCAAGTACCAGCTGTGGTTCGACGTCGCCGCGTACGCGGACGCGTCCGGCCAGCAGATGTTCTTTCCCGAGGTCACCGTGACCTTCACGATCACCGACGAGCGGCACCACCACGTCCCGCTGCTGCTCAGTCCGTTCGCCTATTCCACCTATCGAGGGAGCTGACCCATGGCCATCCACCTGGGCGCCAACCAGTACGGCAAGGCCGAGAGCCGGGTCGTCCGCATCTACCGTGACTCGCCGCGCCACCAGATCCGCGACCTGAACGTCTCGTCCGCGCTGCGCGGCCGCTTCGAGGACGCGCACACCACCGGCGACCAGGCCGACGTCCTGCCGACCGACACCCAGAAGAACACCGCCTTCGCCTTCGCCAAGGAGAAGGGCGTCGGCGCGATCGAGGACTACGCGCTGACGCTCGGCGGCCACTTCATCGACTCCGCCCCCGCCGCCGACGGCGCCCGGATCGAGGTCGAGGAGTACACCTGGGAGCGGATCCCGGTCGACGGCGAGGGTCACGACCACTCGTTCGTCCGGGCCGGCAGCGGCGTGCGTACGACGGTCGTCAACGTCGAGGGCCGTGGTGACGAGCGGAAGGCGTACGTCGTCTCCGGCATTCGCGACCTCGTCGTCCTGAAGTCGACCGGGTCGGAGTTCCACGGCTTCCTGAAGGACAAGTACACGACGCTGCCGGAGACGAACGACCGGATCCTCGCGACGTCGCTGGTCGCCCGGTGGCGCTACGACCACACCGAGGTCGACTGGGACAAGTCGTACGACGAGATCAAGACGCTGCTGCTGGAGCAGTTCGCCAAGATCCACAGCCTCGCGCTGCAGCAGACGCTGTACGGGATGGGTGAGGCGGTGCTCGAGCGGCACCCTGAGGTCGCGGAGATCAAGTTCTCGGCGCCGAACAAGCACCACTTCCTGGTCGACCTGAGCCCGTTCGGGCTGGAGAACCCGAACGAGGTGTTCATCGCCGCCGATCGCCCGTACGGGCTGATCGAGGCCACCGTCGTACGGGACGACGCGTCCGACCCCGGTTCCGCGTGGCACGCCGTACCGGGCTTCGTGTAGGAACCTCCAACCGCACGTCGCTTGGCAGAGCGAAGTTCGTGCTCGCTGCCGGTGACTCCGTGCCGGCCGGATGAGTTGACTGATCCCATGGACACAACGCCGATCGTCATCGACGGGGCGGTCGTGGTCACCCTCGACCGCACCCGTCGTGAGTTCACCGGCCATGTTGTTGCTGAAGGCAACCGCATCGTCGCCGTGGGTGCCGGCCCCGCACCGGCCTACGACGGAGCGCGGGTGATCGACGGGCGCGGGTGTTTGTTGACGCCCGGGTTCGTCAACACGCACCAGCACCTCTACCAGTGGGCGACGCGCGGTCTGGCCGTTGATGCGACCCTGTTCGGCTGGCTGACGACGCTCTACCCGGTATGGGCGGGGATCGACGACGAGTCCGTCCACGTGGCCGCGCAGGCCGCGTTGGCCCAGCTCGCGCGTACCGGTTGCAGCACGGCTGCCGATCACCATTACGTCTTTCCCCGGGACAGCAAGGACCTGCTCGAGGCCGAGATCCTCGCCGCCTCACAGGTCGGGATGCGGTTCCATCCGGCACGCGGATCGATGGATCTCAGCCAGAAGGACGGCGGGCTGCCGCCGGACTCGGTGGTCGAGGACCGCGACCAGATCCTGGCCGCGACCGAGGCCGCGATCAACCGCTGGCACGATCCGAGCCCGGACTCGATGCTGCAGATTGTGGTCGGGCCCTGCTCGCCGTTCAGCGTGACCGGCGAGCTCATGCGCGACGCCGCCGAACTGGCCCGCCGCAAGGGCGTCCGGATGCACACCCACCTTGCCGAGACCACCGACGAGTCCGACTACTGCCGCGAACACTTCGGCTCCACTCCGCTGGAGTACGCCGCTGAACTCGGCTGGACCGGGTCGGACGTGTGGTTCGCCCACGGCATCCACTTCGACGACGCCGAGATCGCGCAATTGGGTCGATCGCGCACCGGTGTTGCGCACTGCCCGAGCTCAAATGCTCGTCTCGGCGCCGGCATCGCCCGTACCGCGGACCTGCGCGCCGCCGGCAGTCCGGTCGGCCTCGGCGTAGATGGTGCCGCAAGCAACGAAGCGGGAAGCCTGGTGGAGGAACTGCGCCATGCGTTGCTGTTTGCCCGCGCGCGTGGCGGTCCGGAGGCCCTCGACGTCCGCGCTGCCCTGGAAATGGCAACCCTCGACGGCGCCCGCATCCTGGGCCGTTCTGACGAGATCGGCTCGGTGGAGGTGGGCAAACTCGCCGACCTAGCCCTCTGGCGTCTCGACACCCTCGCCCACGCCGGCATCGCCGACCCGGTAGCCGCGCTGGTCCTCGGTACGCCGCCCCCGCTGGAACTACTCCTGGTCAACGGCCGCCCGGTGGTGGAGCACGACACCGTAGTCACCGTCGACGAGGCAGATCTAGCGGTCCAGGTAGCCAAGGTCCAGAAGCACCTGCTCGCCAAAGCCGGCTGAGAACCCTCGCAGCCGGCTACGCGCGCTCCTGCGTCGCGTGCTCGCCTGGCAGCCCCGCCCGCCCTTCCGCGCGGCTTATCGCCGCTGGTCTTGCGGGCTGCCGCCCGCGTATCGACTGCCCCATGGTGGCGCCAGCTCGTGGTCAACGAGACCACCCGTGGCCCGGGGCGTACGAAGGACTGCGGCTGCAAGGACCTGCGGTCACCACCTGACGAGCGACCAACGCCCGGACCTGCCGATGCGCGCTCGGCTCTGATTGGATCCTGGCATGACGGAGTGGGCATCATTGCAGGACGCCTATGGATCCGCCGAGCGTGTGCCTGCTCTCCTCGCGACGGCCGCGGCAGCGGGTGCTGACCACGGCGCACCCTGGGATGAACTGTGGGGGCGTCTGTGTCACCAGGGCACGGTCTACAGTGCGAGCTACGCCGCGCTCCCCACGCTGGCGCAGATGAGCGCGCAGCACGACCCGAGCGGGTACGTGGCCGCGTTGCATCTGGCTGCCGCGATCATCGCCTCGAACGACGGGCCAGAGGACACCGCTGTGGTTCGCCGACGCTACGCGCATGAGGTGGCCGACCTACGCATCGTCGCCGCCCGGAACCTGCAGCACGCGACGGGCGACACCGAGTTCGTCTACGGACTGCAGGCACTCATGACCTTCGAAGACGGAGGCGTATGGCAGCGAACCCTCGATCGCCTCGCGAACGGCGAGGCGTCGCTCGAGTGCCCGTCCTGCGGTGAAGACCTGCTGCTGAACCTCGACAGCCGGAAGCCCCGGGTGGTCAGTTTCGCCGACGCCTCCCTCGCATCCACGGCAGTCACACCACTCGAGCCTTCTGCACCGACGGTTGAAGGCCGACTGCTCGCGCTCGCACAGACCAACGATCGAGCCGCCATCGCCACCAAATTGACCTATCTCTTCGGTGGTTCCAGTTGCCCACGCTGCCAGGCGTCGTTCGAGGTTCCGGAGGCGTTTGCCTGACACCGGCCGCGCACCTCTTCCGCGGTCCGCTCGTCGTCCGCTCATGACAATGTGCGGTCGCACGACGAAGCGGATAGAGGCTGCTCAGGCACTTGCTGCTCGGCTCGCCAATTCTGGTTGTGGATATCGCCGGGCCAGCCTAGTCCCGACGGTGTGAAGGATGGCCAGACCGATAATGAGTAGGGCGATGCCTGCGAGAATCTGGAATCCGCGCTCCTCAGCTTCGAAGGCCACGTCGTCCGGGGCGGCCAAGTAGACCACGAGCGCGAACGTGTACAGGGCGTACATCCGCCAATAGGTCGCCCGTTGCATGACCCCGAGCACTAACGCAAGAACGGCGAGCATCGTGAGAATCCACGGGGGCGGCGCGATGATCGCCACGACCACCGCCGCAGCAGCGCCGAGGGCGGTGGCGAACGCCTTTTCCTTGATCCGCTCACGGTTGCCCAACAGGACGTAGATGACCAAGATGAGAATCGGCTCGGGGACCCAGTACGGCTCCGTCCACGCCAGAGCGACCCCGACCGAGCCGGCGGCACCCAGTACGGCACCGAAGGCGAGCGCGATGGCGGCGGTGACCGGAAGGGAGTATCGGTCGCCGTCGATCACCGGCGGTGCGCCGAAACGGCGGGCTATCACGATGCCGTATCCGGTGCCTATCGCAACAATGGCCCCGAATGTGACGGCGGACGTGCCGTCGCTACAGGCGTGACGAACGTGGCCGCATGGGGAGCCATGAGCAACGATGCGAACCAGCCGAACCTGAACCCGACACCGGCCACGACGCCGACGATTGCCAGCAGCGCCGCCCACCACCAGTCATACGCGGTGTACGCTCCGAGTCCGGCAACGACCCCGATCCAGGCCGTCAGGTAGACCATCCGGCGTATGACGCCGAGCTTGGCGCCGAGAGCACCCCACACCACCCCGACGAATAACGCCGAGACACCCAACTGACCCACGATTGCACCGACCAGCACCGCGGGAAGTACTCTCCACCGAAACGTCTGTGGGCCACCGTAGGCGACTCTACGCCGAATCGACGATCAAACCGACCGGCGAGCGGACGCCCGTCTGGCGCACTGGCGCACCGACATGCCGCCGACAGTGAATGCGTGACCCCGCCGCTTACGGCCGGTCGCGGCGTCGTACTCAGCCGGTCTACTCGAGGCGTGACCAGGCGTGACCGCGATCCCATCCCTCGTGCTCGAATGCCCGTCCCGCCAGGAGCGCGTAGGCGTATCACATGCTCTGCGCAACTGTCTTGAAGTGCCGATCGCGAGCGCCATCGCGACGCTCAACCAGGTACTGGCCGTCTCCGAGTCGGACAGTCTGCATGTACGTCTGCCCGCTCGGGTCGGAGATCCGCTCGACGATCAAGAACTCGGTCGTGCCTGCCTCGACATCCGACATCAGTTCGAAGCGCGTCTTCGGACGGGGTCCTCGCATGTCCCTCCGCTGTCCGAAATGGCGCGGAGTACGAGTTGGTGCATACGCGACACTCTGCCAGGGCCACGACCCAAGCCGAAACGTCCGGATCTGCCGCGATCCGTGCTTCGGCTGGCGCAGTCACCTGGTGGAGGAGTGTCGCGCATCATCTGACGGAGGACAGACACATGTTGCCACCTGATGGGCGGCACATCGTCTGCATTGCGCCCAGCCCTGTGTACCCGGTCAGGGGACGAGACGGTCTGATAACGGTGGTTCGAGAATGGGATCAGTGGGGCGGCGCCGGCCGTAGGTTGTGCGGCGTGGGTTGGTTGATGTTCGCACGGTGGGCGAGACGGGGCCTGCCTCGCTTGGGACTGCGTCGCGGACTGTTGCGCATGGTCGTGTTTTCAGTGTTCGCCGCGCTTGTCGGGTGTGCGCCGACGCCGGCAGGCCCGGATGAAGGAGTTGCTGTGGACCAAGCGCCCGCGCGTTTCACGATCGTTCCGGACGACTATCACGTGCCGTACGCCGGGACCGCCGAGGACGGACGGAAGTTCTTTCTGAGCGACGAACTGTTCGATCCGGGGTCGGCCTATGTCGGGCTGTTTCTGTGGAAGGCCGACGGGACGTTCGACGAGGTGAGGGTCGACAAGGTTGCTCGTGCTGCGGGGCTTCCGCCAGGTCAGGCAGGTTCGGCCGGTGCGGACGAGCTGGTCGCTGCTCGGCTGGCCGAGCTTGGCGAGTACGTCCTGGAGCCGATCGAGGTCGAACCGTTCACCGCGGAGGTCGGGGGTGTGACCTTTGGATGGGTGGTCACTCAGTTCGAGGGCGAGTACTCCATCAACATCGAACCGGGGGATTTCATCGCGTACTACGAACCCTGGGACGGACTGGGGTACGACACCTAGCGCTACGAGGAAAGCCGGCTGATCGGAATTCGGTCAGCCGGCCTTTCTGTGTTCGGGGAGGTTAGCCGCGGCCGCCGTCGCGGCCGCTGCCGGCGCGGGTTTCGGGGGAGTCCCAGCGGCCGCCCTGGTTTCTGATGTTCTCTGCCGCCGCGGCGTGGGTGGGGCTGGTCTGGCCGAGTTCGTCGAGCTTCTGGGTGACGTTCTGGTGGGCCTTCATGAGGTCCATCGCCTTCTGCATCGCCGCGTCGTCCTTCTCGCTCAAAACTCATCTCCTGGTGCGATTCGAGGTGAGGCCAACGCGCGGCCTCGTGGCTGACTGCGCGTCATTTTTCCACCGCCTCGGGGTCACCAGATGTTCGTCGGCCCGTCAGAGTGGGTTGAGGCGGGCCTTGAGCAGGCAGAACTCGTTGCCTTCGGGGTCGGCCAGGACGTGCCACTGCTCCTCGCCGGTCTGGCCGATGTCGGCCGGGCGCGCACCGAGCGCCAGCAGGCGTTCGAGCTCGGCGTCCTGATCGCGGTCGGTGGCGTTGACGTCGATGTGCAGCCGGGACTTCCCCTTCTCCGGCTCATCCCGGCGACTGAGGATGATCGTCGGCTGCGGACCGCCGAACCCTTCGCGCGGCCCGATCTCCAGCGAGCCGTCGTGCATGCGATCGAGGACGACGAAGTCCAGGACCTCGCACCAGAACCGCCCCAGCAGCTCAGGGTCGTGGCAACCGAGGACGAGCTCACTGATACGACATGCCATCCTGAAACCTGCTCTCTGCCGGGGAGCCCACACGCGAAACCTCGTGGGCAGTGAAATCAACCCGCGACGCTACCGGACCAGGCGAGCACGGGCGACATGATTTCAGGACCGGCCCTGTCCGGAACAAGGCCGGCCCTGCGGTACGGAAGCTGCCCCGACCTAGCAGCTGCCCCGACCTAGTGGTGCAGGAGTTCGCCGTCGATCCAGACGGCGTGGACGTCGGCGGGGGTGCCCAGGGTGAAGAGGCGGGCAAGGGCTTCCTCGGCGTCGTCGGCGTGCTCGACGCCTACTGCCAAGGGGGAGCCGTCGGCCGGGCGGAGGAGTTGGGCGTCGAAGCGTTGACCGACGCTCAGGTGGCCGACCTCGTCCAGGCCGAGGGCGTCCGCGCCGGCCGCTGTCGCCAGGTACAGCAGGTGTGCTGCGCTCAGCGGAGTACCGTGATCGCCGATCAGCTGCTGGCAGAAGTACGCCTGCAGGCCCTCCTTCAGCAGCGAGAACCCCGTGCCGGCACCGACGTCCGACCCGAGCGCTACGCGTACGCCGTACTGCAGGTGCCGTGACAGCGGGAACAACCCGCTGCCCAGTGCGGCGTTGCTCGTCGGGCAGTGGGCAACGGCCGCACCGCCGGTGGCGAGCATCTTGAGCTCGACGTCGGTCGGGTGGACGTTGTGGGCGAGGACGCTCCGGCGCTCGACCAGTCCGTGCTTGTCGTACGTGCTCACGTAGTCGCTGCCGCCGAACAGGTCGGCCACGGTGGCGATCTCGGCCTCGTTCTCGTTGACGTGTGAGGTGAACAGCGAGCCGGGAACCTCGTCCAGCACCCGGCGGCAGACCGCGAGCAGTTCATCGGTGCACGACAGCGAGAAGCGTGGTGTCACGGCGTACCGGTTGCGCCCGACGCCGTGCCAGCGTTCGGCCAGGGCCAGAGACTCGGTGTACGCCCGCTCAGGTGTCGTGAGCAGATCCGGCCGGAGCAGCCGGTCGCTGAGGACCAGCCCGCTGGTGATCCGCAAACCGACCCCGGAGGCGGCGGAGAACAGCACGTCCACCGCGTCGGCGTAGTGCGCCCCGAACACCAGCGCGCTGGTGGTGCCGGCCGCCGCGAGGCCGCGGACGAACTCGGCTGCGACCCCCGCCGCGTAGCCGGTGTCGGCCATCTTCGCCTCTTCGGGAAGCGCGTAGCGGTCCAGCCACTCCAGCAGTGGCAGGCCGAGACCGCCGACCGCCCGGATCTGCGGGAAGTGCACGTGGGTGTCGACGAACCCGGGCAGCACCAGGCCGCCGGACAGGTCGACGATCTCCTCGGCCGGATGCGCCCGCCGTACGTCGCCGAAGGGGCCACGGGCAACGATCACGCCGTCCCTGACCAGCAGTGCGGCGTCGGCGTCGACCCGCAGGCTGCCGCCGGTGAACGGGTTGTCCGGGGTGTCGAGGAACGTGCCTCGGTAGATGGTCATGCTTTCGCCTCACGGTGGGCCGGCGTGGGGCGACGCTCGGCGGTGAACAGTTGGAGCAGCCAGGCCGCCACGCTGACGGCGATGGTGGCCGGCTCCTTGCCGGTCAGTTCAGGAAGTCCGATGGGGGTGGTGATCCTGGCGATCGCCTCCTCGGTGTTGCCGTCCTCGGCGAGCTTGCGGCGGAACCGCGCCCACTTGGCCCGGGACCCGATCAGCCCGATCGTGGCCAGTTGCTCGTTGCGCAGCGCGGCGTCGCACAACGCGGCGTCCTCGGCATGGTCATGTGTCATCACCAACGCATGCGTGCCCGGCGGCAGTTCGGCCACGACCAGCTCCGGCAACACCGGCACGTGATGCACGTGCACCCGCGCCACGGCGTCGTCGAGAACCTTCAGTCGCTCGGCTTCCAGCTGGTCGGGCCGCGAGTCGACCAGGTGCAGCTCGATGTCGTGCCGGGCCAGGATCCGGGCGAGCTCGAGACCGACATGCCCGACCCCGAAGATCGCCGCGGCCGGGACCACCGGCAGCGGCTCGAGCAGCAGCTTCACCTCACCGCCGCAGCACTGGACCCCATGCTGGTACGGCGCCTTGTCCGACAACGCGACCTCGATGACCTCAGGCTCGCCAACGCCGGCCTCGATCATCGCGCGGGACCGCTCGACCGCGAGAGCCTCCAGGTTGCCACCGCCGACCGTGGACCAGGTCCCCTCAGCGGCGACCACCATCTTGGCACCGGCCTCGCGCGGTGCATGCCCGCGGACGGACATCACCGTCACCAGCACGCCGGGTCGCCGCTGCTCCCGGAGACGCTCGACCGCCTTCATCCATTCCATCTCGGTCGTCACACCCCACTCGGCTCGAGCCGCTCCGCGCGGAGCGACGATCGGGCCTGGTCCAGCGCCCAGTAGACGGCCTCGGGCGTGGCGGGCGAGGCCAGTTCGACACTGGTGCCGGCCGGGCCGAACGCCGCCGCGGCCTGCCGCAACGCCTCGCGTACGGAGAACGCCAGCATCAGCGGCGGTTCGCCGACGGCCTTCGAGCCGTAGACGGCGCCGTCCTCATGGGCCTTCTCCAGCAGCCTCACGTTGAACTCCGAGGGCATCTCCGAGAAGCTCGGCAGCTTGTAGGTACTCGCGGCCTGCGTGGCCAACCGCCCGCGATTCGGGCCGTCACTCTCGTCCCAGCGCAGGTCCTCGAGCGTCAGCCAGCCGGTGCCCTGCACGAAGCCGCCCTCGATCTGCCCGATGTCGATCAGCGGGCTGAGGCTGTCGCCGACGTCGTGGACGATGTCGACCCGGCGCAACGTGTACGCACCGGTGAACCCGTCCACCTCGACTTCGGCGGCGGCAACGCCGTACGCGAAGTACTTGAACGGCTCGCCGCGCATCGCGTTGGGGTCCCAGTGCAAGCCCTCGGTGCGGTAGAAACCGGCCGCCCACAGCTGGACGCGCTGGTGGTAGGCGACGTCAACGAGTTCCTCCCAGCGCAGACTGTCGCCGTCGAAGGTCAGCCCGTGCGCGATGCCTTCGGTGAACCGGACGTCGCGCGGGCTGATCCCGAGGCGGCCGCCGGCGACCTGCTCGAGGCGTTCGCGGATCTGTTCGCAGGCGTTCTTGATCGCGGCGCCGTTCAGATCCGCACCGGACGAAGCCGCTGTGGCCGACGTGTTCGGCACCTTGTCGGTGCGGGTCGGGGCGAGCCGGACGCGAGCCAGCGGGACCCCGAGCGTGGTGGCCGCGACCTGCAGCATCTTCGTGTGCAGGCCCTGACCCATCTCGGTGCCGCCGTGGTTGATCAGCACCGAGCCGTCCTTGTAGACGTGCACCAACGCGCCGGCCTGGTTGAACGCGGTGAGGTTGAACGAGATGCCGAACTTCACCGGCGTCATCGCCAACGCGCGCTTCCGGTGCGGGTGCTCCGCGTTGAACCGCTCGATCTCCGCTTGCCGTCGTACGACGTCGCCGTTGTCCGACACCTGGCTCCAGCAGGACTCCAGCCGGTCGGCGTGCCGCACTGGTTGCCCGTACGGCGTGGTGTCGTTCAGCCGGTAGAGATTGCGGTGACGGAGTTCGATCCCGTCGTACCCGAGCAGGGGTGCGCAGCGGCCCAGCACCTCCTCGACGACGAGCATGCCCTGCGGGCCGCCGAAGCCGCGGAAGGCCGTCTGGGAGGTCTTGTTCGTCTTGGCGATCCGGCCGTCCACGCGGACGTTCGGGATCCAGTAACCGTTGTCGACGTGGCACATCGCGCGTGCGAGCACCGGCTCGGACAGGTCGAGGCTCCAGCCGCCGTCGGCGGTCAGGGTGGCGTCGAGCGCGACCAGATGGCCGTCGTCGTCGAAGCCGGCCCGCCACTCGCTGTGGAACCCGTGCCGCTTACCGGACATCGTGATGTCCTGCGTACGGTTGAGCCGCAACCGCACGGGCCGGCCGGTCAGCGTAGCCCCCAGTGCGGCGATCGCGGCGAACCCGTGCGGCTGCATCTCCTTGCCTCCGAAACCCCCTCCCATCCGGAGACATTGCACGGTCACTTCGTGGCTTGGTACGCCGAGGACGTGGGCGACGATCTCCTGCGTCTCGGACGGATGCTGCGTGCTGCTCTGGACGAAGATCTGACCGCCCTCGTCGACCAACGCCAGCGACGCATGGGTCTCGAGGTAGAAGTGCTCCTGGCCGGCGAACTCGAACTCGCCCTCGAACACGTACGCCGCCTTGGCCAGCGAATCCTCGACGTCACCACGCGCGAGGTGCCGCCCGGTCCCCTGGAAGCTGCCCGCGTCGATCGCCTCCCGAACCGTCACCAGCGACTCGAGCGGCTCGTACTCGACCTCGACGGCCGCCGCACCGAGGCGCGCGGCCTCCAACGTCTCACCGAGGACCCAGCAGATCGCGTGCCCGTGGAACATCGCCTCGGTCGGGAACAACGGCTCGTCGTGCTTCACGCCGGCGTCGTTCACCCCGGGTACGTCGTCACCGGTGAGGACCCGGACCACGCCAGGGACGTCGTACGCCGGCTTCACCCGAAGGTCCGTGATCCGGGCGTGAGTGTGCGGCGACTGGACCGGCCAGGCGTGCAGGACATCGCGCGTCCGGACGACGATGTCGTCGGTGTAGAGCGCCTTACCGGTGACATGCAACGCGGCGCTCTCGTGCGGCAGCGGCAGACCGACCACGGCCTGCTGCGGACGTTCGGACAGGGAGCTCATGCGCTGACCCCTTCCGCTGAATGGCTTTCGGAGTAGAACCGGAGCAGCGACTGGCCGAGCATCGCCGAGCGGTACGACGCACTCGCCCGGTGATCGTCCATCGGCGTACCCTCGGCCGCCATCACCGCGGCTGCCTCCCGGACGGTCCGCTCGGTCCACGGCTTGCCGATCAACGCCTGCTCGGTGGCAACTGCGCGCAGTGGGGTGGCAGCGACCCCGCCGAGTCCGATCCTGGCCCGCCGTACGACGCCGTCCTCGACGTCGACGGCGTACCCGACGGCAACGCTCGAGATGTCGTCGAAGCGCCGCTTGGCGATCTTGTGGAACGCGGTCAGTGCCATTTCTTTCCCCACCCCACCGGCCCCGGTCAGGGGCTCGAGCGGCAGCGGTACGACGATGGTCCGGATCAGCTCGTCGGCAGCCTTCAAGGTCTCCCGGTAGCCGGTGAAGTAGTCCGCGAGCGGCACGATCCGCTCGCCGCGGCGGGAGGCCAGGACGAGCGAGGCGTCCAGGGCCAGCAGCGCGGGCGGGGTGTCACCGATCGGCGACGCGGTGCCGAGGTTGCCGCCGATGGTGGCGCCGTTGCGGATCAGGCGGGACGCGAACTGCGGGAACATCTGCGCCAGCAGCGGCACGCGTCCCGCGAGCAGCCGCTCGATCTCGCTGAGCGTCAGTGCGGCACCGATGCGAACCTCGTCCGGCCCGAAGGAGAACTCACGCAGCTCATCCAGCCGGTCCACCGCGACGATCAGCGGCTTCCGGACGCCGCGGATGTTCACCTCCACGCCGATATCGGTCGACCCCGCAACAATCTGCGCCTCGGGGCTCTCGGCAAGCAGTTCGAGTACGTCCGCCAGGCTGGCCGGCCGGTGGAACTCCGCTCCGTCGATCGCGATCGCGGTGACTGCCGGCGGAGGCGGCGGCGCGGATCTGCGGGCCGCCAGCGCGTCGTCCACGGCCGGCTCACCCAGCGCGTACGCCGCGTCCCGGATCGGGCGGTACCCCGTACACCGGCACAGGTTTCCGCTCAGCGCGTGCAGGTCGAAGCCGTTCGGCCCGTGCTCGTGATCGCAGTGCCCGTTGGACGTCGTACGCGTGGAGCGGTAGAACTCGGCGGCCATGCTGCACACGAAGCCAGGCGTGCAGTAGCCGCACTGCGATCCACCCCGTACGGCGATCTCCTGCTGAACCGGGTGCAGTTCGGCCGGCGAGCCCAGACCCTCGGAGGTGACGACCTCCTGGCCGTCGAGGGACGCGATCGGCACCAGGCACGCGTTCACCGCGGTCCACTCGGTCGGGGCGTCGGTCCCGGGCCGGGCGACGAGCACGGAACACGCACCGCACTCGCCCTCGGCACAGCCTTCCTTGGCCCCCGTCAGGCCACGGTCTCGGAGCCAGTCCAGCACGCTGGTGTGGACGGCCACCTCACCCAAAGTGGTCTGTTCACCGTTGACCGTGATCGTTGTTGTACTCATCGGCTACTGCTCCAGCGTGTTCTTGCAGTGTGGATCGGATTGGCATCGGAAAGGAAGTCATCGAACCGGTACCCGGCGATCTTCGCGATCTCCAGCAGCGCGGCGGCGTGTTCCTGGTTCTCGCAGTTGTCCAGCCGCTCCCGGCCCTGCTCGACGATCCGGTCGAACGAGTCCGCGTCGCGGACCGAGATCACCAGCGGGAAGCCGAACCGCTCGCGGTACGCCTCGGTGATCGCGGCCAGTTCGTCCCGGTCCGGCTCGGCCAGGAAGGTCAGGCCGCGGGCGGACTGGTCCCGCAGCGACGCTTCGCCGCTGAGACCGTCGGCGACGAACTGCGAGCCGAGCTGCGGGTACGACTCGATCAGCTGGCGCTGCTCGTCGCGCGATCCGGAGAACAGCGCCTCCTGGAACGACCGGCGCAGCGCGTGGGTGTCGGTGAACGGCCGCATCTCCCAGGCCCGCTCGACCATCCAGCGCGGACCCTGGAACAGGCCGGCGAAGGTCTCGACGAACTCGTCGCGGCTCATCCTGTTCACCTGGTCCAGCCGGATCGAGTCGCCCGGCTGACCGGCCACCGCGGGACCGAAGTCCTTGCCCACGTGGTGGAACAGGATGTTCAGCAGGATCGCGGTCAGGCTGCCCAGCGTGATGCCGCTGCCGAAGATGATCTCGGCCCAGTCCGGCACCGCCTGGGCGACCTGCGGCTGCGCCGTCACGTACATCGCCAGGCCGACGCTGGTGGCCACGATGACCACGTTGCGGTGGTCGTGGAAGTCGACCTTGGCCAGGGTCTGGAAGCCGACGACGGCCACGGTGGCGAACATCGCCAGGGCGGCGCCGCCCAGCACCGGGTGCGGGATACCGGCCACGATGGCGCCGGCCTTGGGGATCAGGCCGAGCAGGATCATGATCGCGCCGGCCGCCGCCACCACCCAGCGGCTCTTCACCCTGGTCAGCCGGACCAGGCCGACGTTCTCGGCGAAACACGTGTAGGGGAAGGAGTTGAAGGTACCGCCGATGGTGGTGGCCAGACCGTCGGCGCGCAGCGCCCGGGCGACGTCCTCGCGGCCGATCCGCTTCTCCACGATCTCACCGGTCGCGAAGACGTCACCAGTCGTCTCCACCGCGGTGATCAGCATGACCACGATCATCGAGATGATCGCGGCGATCGAGAACTGCGGCCAGCCGAAGTGGAACGGCGTGGTGACCCCGACCCAGTCCGAGCCGCTGACCGCGTCGAAGTGGGCGTCCCCGAAGGCCCACGCGACCAGGGTGCCGGCGACCAGGCCGACCAGGACGGCGATCGTGGCCATGAAGCCCTTGAAGACCCGCTGGATCAGGACGATCAGGGCGAGCGTGCCGAGCGCGTAGGCCAGGTTCTTGCCGCTGGTCGGGTCGGACGTCGGACCGGCGCCTCCGGTCGCGTCCGCGGCCGCCACCGGCAGCAGCGCCAGACCGATGATGGTGATCACCGAGCCGGTCACAACCGGCGGGAAGAACCGGATCAGCCGGCTGAAGAACGGGGCCAGGAAGAAGGTGACCAGGCCTGCCACGATCACCGCGCCGTAGATCACCAGCAGGCCCTCGGTCCCACCGCCCGCGGCCAGCGCGATCGCGATCATCGGCGACACCGCGGTGAACGTCACGCCCTGCAGGAGCGGCAGCCGGACACCGACCTTCCAGAACCCGACGGACTGGATGATCGAGGCGATACCGCAGGTGAACAGGTCGGCATTGATCAGATGGACGAGTTCCTCGGTGCTCAGCCCGATCGAGTTCGCCAGCAGGATCGGTACGATCACTGCGCCGGCGTAGAACGCCAGTACGTGCTGGAAGCCGTACACGGCGAGCTTGCCCGGGGGCAGGACCTCGTCGACGGGGTGTCGGCTTGCGCGGCGGCTCGGCGTTCGCAGGATTGCCATGTCGGCACCTTCCTCGGATGGGCTCGGGGGCGCGGCGGTTTAGTGATCTGCACGACAGCATCGGCTCACGCCGACCGCGTTTGCACCCCGTGAACCTCCGAAGATCCCCCGCTCCGGCGGGCCCCGTTTTGTGTGATCACCCAAACCCAGCGGTTCAGAGCGACTTGAGGGCGAGGAACACGTCGACCCGGTCCTCGAGCCGGGACAGATCGCGTCCGGTCAGTTGCTCTACGCGTTCGATCCGGTAGCGAACCGTGTTGACATGCAGGTGTAGTGCCTCGGCCGCCCGCGACCACGAGCCGTCGCAGGCGAGGAACTCCTGCAACGTGGTGAGCAGGTCGGCATGGGTACGACGATCGTGCTCGAGCACCGGCCCGAGCACCCGGTGGGTGTAGGTACGCCGTACGTCGTCGGGCAACGTGGCGAGCAGGAGCACGTGTGAGGCGACCTCTTCCGAGGTGACCACCGACACCGGCGTACTCGCGGCGCGAGCCACCCGATGCGCGAACCGCGCCTCTTCGAGCGCACCCGCCAACGCATCGACGGTGGTCTCGCCGCTGACGCCGACCCCGAGCCTCGCGCGCACGAGCCCCGGTGACAGTCGGCCGAACGCCCTCCGGAGCTGATCCGGCAACCCTGGGACGAACGGCAACAGAGCGACCAGAACACCGTCACGCCCCGGCGCCACCACCGCAGGCCCGACCGTGAGCGCGACATCCTCGAGCAGCGTGATCGCGACCTCGCTCGGTCCGTCGTCCCGCAGCTCGGCCACGGCGACCACCATCGGCAGATCCGACCGCGCACCCGCCTGCCGGAGTCGCGTTGCGACCTCGGCATGTGGAGCGCCGGACTCGACCAGGGCCAGCGCGTCAGCCACGAGAGGCCGCAGCGCCATCCGCCCCTCGTCCCGGCGGGCCCGGTCCAGCGCGGCGATCGCGCACAACTCGTGCACCGCCTCGACATGGTCGCGGGACCACTCCGTGTGGTCGCCCTCGATGACCAACAGCCACGCCGTCAGCCGATTGCCCAGGCCCGACCCGACCGGGAAGAGGCTGTACGGCGTACCTCCGGCATCCGCGACCGCAGGAGTGCGATCCGCGGTGAGGAACCGCCGCGAGATCACGTCGAGTACCTCTTCGTCCAACTCACCGGGCCCGGGTACGACGTGCCGACCGGTCGGTGTGATCACTCGGCAGTCGTGCCCGATCTCGGCCGTGATGCGGTCCGCGAGTTCGTCGAGACTCCGGCCGGACGCGATCGACGACAGCATCTGGCGCTGACGCACCAGACTCGCGGACAGCCGGGCACCTGTCTCGACCGAGCCAGCGGCCGCGACGTACTCGGTGATATCCGCGAACGCTACCTCCGTGGGCACCTCGACGAGGGTGACCTGATGCCGGCGGCAGGCCTCGAGCAGGTCGACGGGGACGGCCCCGAGCAGCGCCTTCCCGGCAAGGATCGTGGTGGCGCCGCGCTTGGCCATCGAGGTCACGAAGGTCTCGCTGTCCGCGTCGCTGCGTCGCCAGACCAGACCGGTGAGGACCAGTTCGCCGCCGTTCAAGTAGCGGCCGGGTTCGAGCAGGTCGGTGGTGACCAACCGGCCGATCGGACGCTCGAGTGCCTCCTCGGCCAGGTGCAGCAGGCGCAGCCCCAGCTCGGGCGCGTCGAGCAGCTCGGACAGCAGCACGGCGCACCTCCTTCGGCCGGCCCGCGATCGGCATGGCGACCGGTCCTCAGAGGAACGTACAACGCCCGGAGGGCCCGCTGGAACCACGACCCACCCTTGACGCCGTCCCGATGCCGCGCCTATCGTCCTTTCGCAGAACAGAAATTAACTTCCGCAATACGGAAAGCTGGATGCCATGAGTAACCCGCTGCGCTACACGGTGAACTGCTCGCTGCTGTTCACCGAGCTGCCTCTGCTGGAGCGCCCGGCGGCCGCCCGGCGGGCCGGTTTCGGTGCCGTCGAGTTCTGGTGGCCGTTCGTCGAGGCGGTGCCGACGGACCGGCACGTCGACGCGTTCGTGACCGCGATCGAGGACGCCGGCGTCCAGTTGACCGGCCTGAACTTCTTCGCCGGCGACATGCCGGGCGGTGACCGCGGCCTGGTGTCCTGGCCGAAGCGGTCCGGTGAGTTCCGGGACAACATCGACGTCACCATCGGCATCGGCGAGCGACTCGGTTGCCGGGCCTTCAACGCCCTCTACGGCAACCGGTCCGACGACCACGCAGAGAGCGAGCAGGACGACCTCGCGGTCGAGAACCTCACCCTCGCCGCTCAGGCTGCCGCGCGGATCGACGGCGTCGTGCTCCTCGAGCCGGTCAGCGGTGCCGAGAGGTACCCGCTGCTGACCGCGGCCGACGTACTGGCCGTGATCGACCGGGTGCAGGCCTCGAACGTCGGGCTGCTCGCCGACCTCTACCACCTCGCGGTCAACGGCGACGACGTCGATCGGGTGATCGCGGAGCACATCGACCGCATCGCGCACGTACAGATCGCCGACGCCCCCGGCCGCAACGAGCCGGGCACGGGCACGCTCTCACTCGACCGGCAGCTCATCGCCCTCGCCGCCAACGGCTACTCCGGCTGGATCGGCCTCGAGTACAAGCCGTCCACCACCACCGTCGACAGCTTCGGCTGGCTCCCGCGCGCGCAGCGCGCCGTGGCCGGCTGAGACACCTTTTGGAGATTCCGACATGACGAACATCGCCTTCATCGGCCTCGGCATCATGGGCAGCCCGATGGCCGTCCACCTGGCCAACGCCGGGCACTCCGTGGCAGGTCTCGACCGCTCACCCGAGCGCGGCGAACCGCTGGTCGAGGCGGGTGGACGCTACGCGTCCTCGGTCGCCGACGCGGTCAAGGGCGCCGACGTGATCTGCGTGATGGTGCCCGACTCGCCCGACGTCGAGGACGTACTGACCACCGAGGGTGGCGTCTTCCAGAACGCCGAGACCGGCTCGCTGATCATCGACTTCTCCAGCATCCGGCCCGATGTCACCCAGCAACTGGCCGAGCAGGCCCGGGCGCTGGGCTTCCGGGTGCTGGACGCTCCCGTCTCCGGCGGCGAGGCCGGCGCGAAGAACGCCGCGCTCTCGATCATGGTCGGCGGCGACGCCGACGACTTCGAGGCCGCCAAGCCGCTGTTCGACGTCGTCGGCAAGACCGTCGTCCACGTCGGACCGAGCGGCTCCGGCCAGACCGTCAAGGCGGCCAATCAGCTGATCGTCGCCGCCAACATCCAGGCGCTGTCCGAGGCCGTCATCTTCCTGGAGGCGTACGGCGTCGACACCAAAGCCGCCCTGGAGGTCCTCGGCGGCGGCCTGGCCGGCTCGTCGGTGCTGAACCAGAAGAAGGAGACCATGCTGTCCCGCTCCTTCCAGCCGGGCTTCCGGATCGACCTGCACCACAAGGACATGGGCATCGTCACCGCGGCCGCCCGCGAGGCCGGGGTCGCCGTACCGCTGGGCTCGCTGGTCGCGCAGCTGGTGGCGTCCGCCCGGGCCAACGGTGACGGGGGCCTCGACCACTCCGCGCTGCTGCGCGGCGTGGAGCGGCTGTCCGGAAAGGCATCGGACTGATGGCCCGCATGCGCGCGGTCGACGCCGCGGTCCTGATCCTGGAGAAGGAGGGCAGCACCCAGACCTTCGGTCTGCCGGGTGCCGCGATCAACCCCTTCTACAGCGCGATGAAGAAGCACGGCGGGATCAAGCACGTGCTGGCCCGCCACGTCGAGGGTGCCTCGCACATGGCCGAGGGTTACACCCGGGCGCGCGCCGGAAACATCGGCGTCTGCATCGGTACGTCGGGACCGGCCGGAACCGACATGATCACCGGCCTGTACTCCGCGAGTGCCGACTCGATCCCGATCCTGTGCATCACCGGTCAGGCACCGGTGGCCAAATTGCACAAGGAAGACTTCCAGGCCGTCGACATCTCCTCGATCGCCAAGCCGGTTGCGAAGTGGGCGGTCACGGTGATGGAGCCGGCCCAGGTGCCGGGCACGTTCCAGAAGGCCTTCCAGTTGATGCGCGAAGGTCGTCCGGGTCCCGTGCTCATCGACCTGCCGGTGGACGTCCAGGTGGCCGAGATCGACTTCGACATCGACACGTACGAGCCGCTGCCGGTGGCCAAGCCGGCCGCGACGCGGGCGCAGGCCGAGAAGGCGCTCACGCTGCTGAACGACGCCGAACGCCCGCTGATCGTGGCCGGCGGTGGCGTGGTCAACGCCGACGCGTCCGACCTGCTGGTCGAGTTCGCCGAGATCGTCGGCATACCGGTCGTCCCGACCCTGATGGGCTGGGGCGCGATCCCGGACGACCACCCGCTGACCGCCGGTATGGTCGGCCTGCAGACGTCGCACCGGTACGGCAACGCGACGCTGCTGGCCTCGGACCTGGTGTTCGGCATCGGGAACCGCTGGGCGAACCGGCACACCGGCTCCGTCGAGACCTACACCAAGGACCGGAAGTTCATCCACGTCGACATCGAGCCGACCCAGATCGGCCGGGTCTTCGCACCGGACTACGGCATCGCCTCCGACGCTCGCCTGGCGCTCGAGGTGTTCGTCGAGGTCGCGCGCGAATGGGCTGCCGCGGGTCGGCTGGCCGACCGTTCGGCGTGGGTGGAGGAGTGCCAGGAGCGGCGTACGACGCTGCAGCGCAAGACGCACTTCGACAACGTGCCGATCAAGCCGCAGCGCGTCTACGAGGAGATGAACCGGGCCTTCGGACCCGACACCCGGTACGTCAGCACCATCGGGTTGTCGCAGATCCAGGCTGCTCAGATGCTGCACGTGTACCGGCCGCGGCACTGGATCAACGCCGGCCAGGCGGGACCGCTCGGCTGGACCGTGCCCGCCACGCTGGGGGTTGCGGTGGCGGATCCGGAGAGCACTGTGGTCGCGCTGTCGGGTGACTACGACTTGCAGTTCCTGATCGAGGAGCTGGCGGTGGGTGCGCAGTTCAACATCCCCTACATCCACGTCGTCGTGAACAACTCGTACCTGGGCCTGATCCGTCAGGCGCAGCGCGGTTTCGACATGGACTTCTGCGTGCAACTGTCGTTCGAGAACATCAACAGCCCTGAGGTCAACGGCTACGGTGTCGACCACGTCAAGGTCGCGGAAGGCCTGGGCTGCAAGGCGATCAGGGTCTCAGCTCCGGACGAGATCCTGCCGGCCCTGGAACAGGCCAAGAAGCTGATGGTCGAATACCAGGTCCCGGTCGTCGTCGAGGTCATCCTCGAGCGGGTCACCAACGTCTCCATGGGCCAGGAGATCGACAACATCAACGAGTTCGAACCCCTGGCCGAGCACCCCGAAGACGCCCCCACCGCAATAGCCCAACTCCGCTGATGGCTGGGTCCCGGGTGGTTGTTGCCTCCGACAAGTTCAAAGGCAGCCTCACCAGCAACCAGGTCGCGGTTGCCGTGCGCGAGGGCGTACGACGACTCTGCCCGGACGCGACCGTGGACGCCGTACCAGTGGCCGACGGCGGCGACGGTACCCTCGCCGCCGCCGTCGCCGCAGGCTTCCAGTTCGTCCCCGTAACAGCCTCCGGCCCCACCGGCGAGCCAACCCGCACCGGCTTCGCCCGCCGGCGGGGAGGCGGCGGTGGCGACGTCGCCGTCGTGGAGTTGGCCGATGTCTCCGGCCTGGTGCGCCTCCCCGGCGGCCGACCGGCCCCGATGACCGCAACGTCCCGCGGCACCGGCGAGCTGATAGCCGCCGCGATCGACAGCGGCTGCACCCGCATCATCCTCGGCATCGGCGGCAGCGCCTGCACGGACGGAGGAGCAGGTCTGGTCCGCGCACTGGGCGCCAAGCTGTACGACGCCAACGGCGCGGACCTCGCCGAGGGCGGCGCGGCCTTGAGCGCGTTGGCGTCCGTTGACCTGACCGCACTGACCGAGCGCCTGGCGGGCGTCGAGGTAGTCGTCGCCTGCGACGTAGACAACCCGCTGACCGGCCCGTCCGGTGCAGCAGCCACCTACGGCCCGCAGAAGGGCGCCGACCCCGCACAGGTCAAGCAACTGGACGCCGCCCTAGCCCAATGGGCCGATCTGGTCGCTCGGGAGACCGGGCGGGACCTCCGCGACGCTCCTGGCGCCGGCGCTGCCGGTGGAGTCGGCTTCGCGGCGGTGGCGTTGCTCGGCGCGGAACTTCGGCCTGGGATCGGACTCATGCTCGACCTGGTCGGATTTCACCAGCACCTCGACGGCGCGGATCTCGTGATCACCGGGGAAGGGGCGCTCGACGAGCAGACGCTGCACGGCAAGGCGGTCGCCGGTGTAGCCGCAGCGGCTGGAGTCGCTGGCATCCCGGTGGTCGCTGTCTGTGGGACCAACCGCCTGAACCCAGACCGGCTCCGTCAGGCCGGCATCACCGCTGCCTACGCGCTGACCGACCTGGAGCCCGACGTACGGCGGTGCATCGCCGAGCCCATCCCGCTTCTGCGGCAACTCGGTGAACGGATCGCGGCTGATCACCTGCTGAGATCTACGATGACAGCAACCGAGAGGGGCTTCGCATGACCGCGCTGGACCTCGTCGTCAGGGCACGCCGGGTGGTGAGTGCTGCGGGCGAGGTGGCCCGCGCCGTGGGAGTGCGTGACGGCCGGATCGTCGCGATCGCGCCGTACGACGCCGACCTCGACAGCGTCGACGAGCTGGTCCTGACCGACGACGAGGTGCTGATGCCCGGCCTGGTCGACTCGCACGTGCACGTCAACGACCCGGGCCGCACGGAGTGGGAAGGCTTCACCAGCGCGACCAGAGCGGCGGCGGCCGGTGGCGTCACCACGATCATCGACATGCCGCTCAACAGCATTCCGCCGACCTGCGACGTACCGGCCTTGGAGCTCAAGCGGAAGACCGCCGCGAGCCAGGCGTACGTCGATACCGGTTTCTGGGGCGGCGCGATTCCGGGCAACCTCGCCCAACTGCGCCCGCTGCACGAGGCCGGCGTCTTCGGCTTCAAGTGCTTCCTGTTGCACAGCGGCGTCGACGAGTTCCCGCCGTTGGCTCCGGACGAGCTGGAGCCGGTCATGCGCGAGATCGCCGCATTCGACGGCTTGCTGATCGTGCACGCCGAGGACGCCCACGGAATCGACAGCGCCCCGGCACCGCACGGCGCGAGCTACCGAGATTTCCTGCACTCCCGCCCCCGCGAGGCGGAGAACAAAGCCGTTGCCGACGTCATCGACCTCGCCCGCCAGACCGGTTGCCGGGTGCACATCCTGCACGTCTCCAGCTCCGACGTACTGCCGCTCCTCGCGAAAGCCCGCCGCGACGGCGTCCGGATCACCGCGGAGACCTGCCCGCACTACCTCACGTTCAGCGCCGAGGAGATTCCCGACGGCGCGACGCAGTACAAGTGCTGCCCGCCGATCCGCGAGGCAGCCAATCGTGACCAGCTGTGGAACGGTCTGCGCGACCAAACCATCGACCTGGTCGTCTCCGACCACTCGCCGTCCACGGCTGATCTCAAGCGGCTCGACACCGGTGACTTCGGCGAAGCCTGGGGCGGTATCGCCTCACTCCAGCTCGACCTGCCCGCGGTTTGGACCGAAGCACACCGACGCGGCCACACCCTGACCGATGTCGCCCGCTGGATGTGTCAGGCACCGGCGGCGCAGACGGGTCTGCGGCACAAGGGCAGCCTCGAGGTCGGGTACGACGCGGACTTCTGCGTCTTCGCACCCGACGAGACATTCGTGGTGGACGTCAACACCCTGCACCACAAGAACGCCATCACCCCGTACGACGGACGGCCGCTCGACGGCCTCGTCCGCAGCACCTGGCTGCGTGGCGAACCCGTCGACATCACCGCCGGCCCCCGCGGACGGCTCCTCAGTCCAGACCGGGAGGCCCCATGACCGCGCCCCGCTACTACTCTCCGAGTGGCGGACTGCCCGCGCAGACCGACCTGACCACCGACCGCGCGATCTTCACCGAGGCGTACGCCGTCCTGCCGCGTGGAACCATGCGCGACATCGTCACCAGCCGGCTGCCGTTCTGGGACGACACCCGGCTCTGGGTGATCGCCCGGCCGCTGTCCGGGTTCGCGGAGACGTTCTCGCAGTACATCGTCGAGGTCGCGCCGGGCGGCGGCAGCGACAAGCCGGAGACCGATCCGAGCGCCGAGGTGGTCGTGTTCGTTGTCGAAGGCAACGTGACGCTGACGATCTCCGGTGAGAAGCACGACCTCGGCGCCGGGGGATACGCGTTCCTGCCGCCGTCGGCCGACTGGACGCTGCACAACACCAGCGAGCAGGTGGCCCGGTTCCACCTGGTCCGGAAGGCGTACGAGCGGGTCGAGGGGATCGACGTACCCGAAGCGTTCGTCACCAACGAGGTCGACGTCGAGGGTGTGGAGATGCCGGACACCGAGGGCCGGTGGAAGACGCAGCGGTTCGTCGACCCGGACGACGTACGCCACGACATGCACGTCAACATCGTCAGCTTCGAGCCCGGCGGGGTGATCCCGTTCCCCGAGACGCACGTGATGGAACACGGTCTGTACGTGCTCGAGGGCAAGGCGGTCTACCTGCTGAACAAGGACTGGGTCGAGGTCCAGGAGGGCGACTTCATGTGGCTGCGGGCGTTCTGCCCACAGGCCTGCTACGCCGGCGGACCGGGCCGGTTCCGCTACCTGCTCTACAAGGACGTCAACCGGCACCCCAAGCTGACCCTCTAAGCGCTGATGGTCACCGGGCGTTGGGGTGGGGTCAGCGGGTCGGTGGCCAGGCGCGCGTGCCGCTCGACGTCGTACCGCGTTCCGTCGTACGCGAGCCGCTGGCGCTCCAGGCCCTCGTAGAGGAAGCCGGCGCTACCGGCCACCCCGCACGAGGCCGGGTTGTTCAGCCGGTGGCCGAGCTCGAGCCGGTAGAGACCGGCGTCGTGGTGGGCCCAGTCGGCCAGCGCGCGAAGTGCGTCCCGGGCGATGCCCTGGCCGCGGACCTCGGCGAGTGTCCAGTACCAGGTCCAGCCCACCTGGTGCCGGTCGATGTTCGTCACCGCCACGCAGCCGATCGGGTGGTCGTCGGCGTCCGCGACGGCGTACACGTGCCCGTTGTCCAGGTCGGCGACCCGGCCGATCCAGTCGACGGCGGAGGCCGTGTCCACGATCCCGCCCTGGTAGACCATCTCGGGATCCTGGTGCGCCGCCGACAACCGCAGTGCATCAGCTGTCCGCCACCGCCGAAGATCCAGCTGCCCCAGCGCATATCCCATTCATCGAATCTACCGCCGACACCGCGCGGGCAAACCCTCTCCCGGCGCGTACACCCGCGGACCGGCGCGCACACCCGCGGACAGGCGTGCCGATCGCGAGGCGGGCAGGATAGGGCGCATGGCATATCTGGATTTCAGGGATCAGGTCGTCGTCGTGACCGGCGCCAGCAGCGGGATCGGGGCCGCGGCCGCGGTCGGGTTCGCGGAGACCGGGGCGACGGTCGCGCTGCACTACCACCGCAACGAAGCGGGCGCGCAGCACACGCTGGGAGCGGTCCAGACGGCCGGCGGTACGGCGTCCGTGCACCAGGCCGACCTGGCCGACCCGGCCTCGGCGGGCAAGTTGATCGACGAGGTACTGGCGAGGCACGGGCGGATCGACGTACTCGTGAACAACGCCGGTGACCTGGTCAACCGCTCACCGGTGACCGACGTACCGGACGAGGAGTTCCGCCGGATCCTGGACGTGAACCTGACCTCGGTGTTCGCGCTGTCCCGCCGGATCGTGCCGGTGTTCCGCGGGCAGGGCGGTGGCAACATCATCAACGTCACCTCGATCGCCGGCCGGCACGGCGGGGGCGGCGGGTCGGTCGTGTACGCGACCAGCAAGGGTGCGGTCAGCACCTTCACCCGCGGCCTGGCCAAGGAGCTCGCACCGGACGGCATCCGCGTCAACGCGATCTCGCCCGGGGTGATCAAGACCCCGTTCCACGATCGGCACACCGCCGAGGACCAGCTGAACGGGATGATCGCGACCATCCCGATGGGCCGCACCGGCACCCCGCACGAGTGCGTCGGCACCATCCTGTTCCTGGCCTCGGAGCGGATGAGTTCCTACGTCACCGGCCAGATCATCGAGGTCAACGGCGGCCAACTGATGCCGTGAGCAAGGGGTTCTGGCGGCGGAGGTGCCCGCCGCCAGAACCCGGTCTGCCCTACTGCGACAGCGTGCGGAATCGGTGGGCTGACAGCGGCAGGAAGACCGCGATCAGGAGGAGCGGAGCGACGACTGCCGCCACCTCCGCGTGCGTGCCGATCCAGCTGGCTGTCGAGGAGGGGTCGGGGTTACCGAAGAGCGCTCGGGACGCGGTTGCGGTGGCGGAGAGCGGGTTCCACTGGGCAATGGTTCCGAGCCAGTCCGGCATCGTGGAGGTGGCGACGAAGGCGCTCGACAGGAAGCCGATCGGCCAAACCAGCACCTGCACCATCGTCACGCTCTGCGCGTTCTTCACCGTCAGCCCGATGAAGATCCCCACCCACAGCAACGCGAACCGCAGCAACAGCAGCAACCCGAACGCCGCCAGCGCCGACGGCAGCCCTTCGTGGAACCGCCAGCCGAGCGCGAGCCCGGCCGCGACCAGCACGATCAGCGTCACCGCCGAGTCGAGCATGTCCGCGATGCACCGCCCGAGAACGACGGCCGCCGAACTCATCGGCAACGACCGGAACCGGTCCGTCACCCCCTTGTCCTTGTCCTGGGTGACCGCCGTCATCGTGCCTTCCAGCCCGAACAGCATCGCCAGCGCGAAGATGCCCGGCACCAGCAGCTCGTAGTACGACTGACCGTCCGGGAAGTCCATCGCGCCGCCGAGCAGCGCACCGAACATCAGCAGCATCAGCACCGGGAAGAACCAGTTGAAGATCACCAGCCCCGGCTGCATCCGCCAGTGCACCAGGGTCCGCCGCGCGATCGTCCAACTGTCGGCCAAGGCCCATCCGAGTGCGGTCATGGGGCCTCCCGGCCTGGACTGAGGAGTGGAGGGAGCCCGGTCATGGGGCCCCCGGCCTGGACTGAGGAGCGGAGGGAGCGCAGCGACCG
>NZ_JBICSZ010000017.1:0-103066 GCF_043197365.1 Kribbella sp. NPDC049174
ACTCCGGGCGACATGCCGACCATCACCCCGAACTCGGCCGGGGCGAATTCGGCGATCGCGGGGCAGCCGTCGCCGCCCAGAACCACGGCGCGTTCGCGGCCGTCGCTGGAGCGGCGGCCGGGGCGGGTGGGACTGGTGTCGGGGTGGTGGTGGTCGGCAAAGATCTGGGCGTGTTCGATCAGACGCGCGTCGAGGCGGTTGACCTCGGCACGGTGTTCGGCGGCCGACTCCAGCAGGTCGGCCGTCGAGAGCGTGGTCAGATCTCCATCGAACATGTGTTCGATCTTAGGTGATGGTGGGCGCTCAGGCAAACTCGTAGAGGCGCTCGGATTCCCTTATCCACAAGGGGAAATGTCACATCGATCCAGCTGGGCAGGCGGGTAGGCGTCGCTGTTGAGGGCGTGCGCCAGGTGGGTGGTTGCGCTAGGCAAGGATGTCGTGGGTGACCGTGGTGCTCGGGAAAGGCGTGGCCGGCCATGGTGGTGCGCGGGTGGTTGAGGGCGTGTACGCGACGGAGGAGCCGGTGTGGCGACGTGGTCCAGGTCGGTGATGGAGGTGTTGCGGGTGCGTGCGCCACGGGTGGGAACGGCAGTGTCCTCGGGGCAACCGCGACAGCGACGGTACGACGATGCTCGGTTGGTGCGTGTGGACGGTGTTTCGAGCATGCGGGCGACAGAGGGGTCCGCCCTCGGGTGGGGGCGGTGGCGAGCGCGGGGTGGGGGAGCTGGGCGGGTCAGTTGGGGGGCGCGTCCAGTCGGGGCGGTGAAGCTCTGTGATGAGGTCGTCGAAGGCGGAACGGTCGCTGGCTGTTCCGGTGTGTGGGTGGGTGAACCAGGTTGCGTACTCCGCGAGCTCGCTTAGGCGCCACTCCAGGTCGAACAGTTCGGTCATCTCCCAGTTCGGGGCGGCCAGGTCGGCGTAGCCGGAGTTGATCAGGGTGCCCAGGTCGCGCTCCCGTGGTGCCAGGGCGAGTGATTCCCAGTCGACGAAGACGATCCCGTGGTCGGTGATGAGTTGGTTGGCGGTGTGGGGCTCGCCGTGCGTCGGCACCCACTGGTGGTCGACGGTACGGCGACTCAGATCGTGGTAGGTGTCCGTCCAGCGTCGGATTGCGTCGATCCGCTGGGTCAGGGCGCTCCGGGCGCGTTCGCCGTACGGACCGGTTTGCCATGGGGTGCGCACGAGGTTCGCCAAGGAGCCGCCGAAGTCCTCTCCGACCCTGGGTTGCCAGCTCGGGATGCCGATTGGAGGTGGTGTGGCGTGCAGTTGGGCGAGCGCCTTGGCGTTCTGCTGAGCCAGGTCGTCGGTGTCGATGGGGCCTGAGCCAGGTTTCCCGCCGGTCCACGGCACACAGCTGAGTCTGTGGCCGGCCAGTGGAGCGGTGTAGCGACCCTGACGATTGGGAACGGACGCCAGGACGAACTCGAGCCCGGCCGCGGCCAGCTCGCCCGCCGCGGTGTAGGCAGCCTCGAGCGACTCCGCCGTATGACGTGGGCCGAGGTTGTCGAGCGTGACGAAGAGTCGCGGCGCCCCGGCGAACGAGACCCGCCAGTGGTGCGCTCCGAAACCGACCGGGAGGTGTTCGATCACGTCGACGTCGATCGCCCAGTGCGTGCGGACGGCATCGAGGACAGCATCGGCTGAGATGAACTCCGGCGCTTCACGCATGAGTGCAGCCAAGCACATCAGGTAGGAGCGTCGACGGGTGTTTTCGAGCAAGCGGGCGACAGCACGCCCAGGGGTGGGTGGGAGCGGTGGCGGGCACGCGTTGGAAGGAGCGGCGCGTGGGGTAGTTACCCAGGTGTGGGGGCGTCCTCGCGGAGGAGGTTGGCTGATTTCAGGTCTGACCAGAAGGCGGTGGGGACCTCGGTGCGGGACAGGGCTGCGTTGGTGTGGACTTCGGCGGGGGTGCGGCAGCCTACGGCGATGCCGGCTACGGCGGGGTGGGCGAGCGGGAAGGCCAGGGCGGCGGCGGGGAGGGTGGTGCCGTGGGACTCGCAGATGTCGGCGAGTTTGTTGGCCTTGTCGAGCAGGGCCGCGGCGGCGGGTTCATAGTTGAACGTGGCGCCGGGGGCGGGGCGGGGCTGCGACAGGAGGCCGGAGTTGAAGATGCCCACGGCAACTACCTGGACGTTGTTGTCCAGGCACGCGGGGAGTACGTCGTCCAGGCCGTCGGGGTCGATCAGCGAGTAGCGGCCGGCCAGCATGATCACGTCGATGTCGACCTCGCGGGCGAAGCGGGTCAGCATCGCGGTCTGGTTCATCCCGGAGCCGATCGCGCCGATCACGCCCTGGTCGCGTAGTTCGATCAAGGTCGGGAACGCGGTCGCGACAGCCTCGTCGAAGTGGTCGTCGGGGTCGTGGACGAAGACCACGTCGAGGCGGTCGGTGCCGATCCGGCGCAGTGAGTCCTCGATGCTCTGCAGGACGCCGTCGCGGGAGAAGTCCCAGCGTCGCCGCCGGGTCGTGTTGATGTCGAAGCCCTCGTCGTCGACAGCCGCGGAGTCGGCGGAGTAGATGATCCGGCCGACCTTGCTCGACAGCACGAACGAGTCCCGCGGCTTGCCGTCGAGGCCCAGTCCGAGCCGTTCCTCGGCCAGCCCCAGACCGTAGTGCGGCGCGGTGTCGAAGTACCGCCAGCCCTCGTCCCAGGCCGCGTTGACCGTGGCGACGGCGTCGGCGTCGCTGACCTCGCCGAGCAGGTTTCCGATCGGCGCCCCGCCGAGCCCGATCCGCTGGTCGTCCGGGAACAGCTTCATGACCGGGCCGCCGGGAGCCGGAGGTTCTGCATCCCGCCGTCGACGGCGATCGCCGTACCAGTGGTCGAACCCGACAACGGGCTGGCCAGATAGGCGATCGCGTGCGCGACCTCATCGGCCGACACCAGCCGGCCCATCGGCTGACGAGCCTCCAAGGCGGCCCGCTCCGCCGCCGGGTCGTCGGCCGCGTCGAGCAGGCGGCCGACCCACGGTGTGTCCGCCGTACCGGGGTTCACGCAGTTCACCCGGATGCCTTCACGGACGTGGTCGGCGGCCATCGCCATGGTCAGGGCCAGTACGGCGCCCTTGCTCGCCGAGTACAGCGCCCGGTTCGGCAGACCCGCGGTGGCGGCGATCGAGCAGGTGTTGACGATCGCGGCGGCCGAGGACTTGCGCAGGTACGGCAGCGCGGCCCGCGTCACCCGGGCGATTCCGACCACGTTGACGTCGAGGACGCGGTGCCACTCCTCGTCGTCGTTGGCCGCGACCGTGCCCTGGGCGCCGATGCCGGCGTTGTTCACCACGATGTCGATGCCGCCGAGTTGCAGCGCCGCCGCGGAGACCGCGTCGCGGACCGAGCTGTCGTCGGTGACGTCCGCGGCGATTCCGGTCAGCGGCTCGGGGACATCAGGCTTGAGGTCGAACACGACCACCTGTGCACCCCGGGAAGCCAGCAGTGAGGCGGCCGCGAGTCCGATCCCCGAAGCGCCTCCGGTCACCACGGCCTTCAGGCCGGCGAAGTCGGTCACTTGCTCTCCTTAGTCAGATCGGTCCAGATCTTGCCACTCGGGTACCGGTAGTCACAGAGCGTCTCAGGATTCATCTCGGCGCCGAACCCCGGCTTCAGCGGTACGACGTAATGCCCGTCCTTGATCACCACCGGGTCCAGGAAGTGCTCGTGCAGGTGGTCGACGTACTCGATCACGCGGTCCTCGACCGACCCGCTCACCGCGACGTAGTCGAACATCGACAGGTGCTGGACCAGCTCGCACAGCCCGACCCCGCCGGCGTGCGGGCACACCGGTACGCCGAACTTCGCCGCGAGCAACAGGATCGCGATGTTCTCGTTCACCCCGGCCACCCGGGCGGAGTCGAGTTGCAGCACCGACAGCGACCCGGCCTGCAACATCTGCTTGAAGACGACCCGGTTCTGCACGTGTTCACCGGTCGCGACCCGGATCGGTGCGATGGCGGCAGCGATGGCCGCATGCCCGAGTACGTCGTCCGGGCTGGTCGGTTCCTCGACCCACCAGACGTCGTACGGCGCCAAGGCCTTGACCCAGGTGATCGCGTCGGCCACGTCCCAGCGCTGGTTGGCGTCGATCGCGATCCGGATGTCCGGACCGACCGCCTCGCGGGCCAGCCGCATCCGCCGTATGTCGTCGTCCAGGTTCGCGCCGACCTTCAGCTTGATCTGGGTGAACCCCTCGGCCACGGCCTCGTGGCAGAGCCGGACCAGCTTGGCGTCGTCGTACCCGAGCCAGCCGGGAGTCGTCGTGTACGCCGGGTAGCCGCGCTCACGCAGCAGCGCTTCACGCTCGGAACGGCCGGCTTCGGCGGCGCGCAGGATCTCCAGCGCCTCCTCCGGTGTGAGCGCGTCGGTGAGGTAGCGGAAGTCGATCAGGTCGACGATCTGCTCAGGCGTCAGGTCGGACAGCAGCTTCCACAGCGGTACGCCGGCCCGCTTGGCGGCCAGGTCCCACACCGCGTTGACGACCGCGCCGATCGCCATGTGCATGACGCCCTTCTCCGGGCCGAGCCAGCGCAGTTGCGAGTCGTGCACGAGCGACCGCCAGAACCCGCCGAGGTCCTTCAGCGTCGCGTCGACGTCGAGCCCGATCACGTGGTCGCGGAGCGCCTCGATCGCCGCGGTCTGGATGTCGTTGCCACGGCCGATGGTGAACGCGAAACCGTGCCCCTCGAGCCCGTCGTCGGAGTCGGTCCGCAGGATCAGGTACGCCGCCGAGTAGTCCGGGTCGGTGTTCATCGCGTCGGAGCCGTCCAGGTCCAGCGACGTGGGGAAGCGGACGTCGTACGTCTCTAACTCGGTGAATCGTGGCATCAGGACCCGATCTGCAGCTGTGGGCGGACTGTCGCGAGGAATCCTATAGGATATGTGCCGACTTGGGCAGTGCTGGCGGGTCGGGACCGGCCCGTTAGAGTCGGTCGCATGGCGGAGCGGGGCGTACTGCGGCTGGGCAGCCGGTCGTTCGGCGTGGGCGAGTTCGCGCTGATGGCGATCGTCAACCGGACCCCGGACTCGTTCTTCGACCGAGGGGCTACGTACGCGACCGATGCGGCGTACGAGGCGATCGACAAGGCGGTCGCGGACGGTGCCGACCTGGTCGACATCGGTGGCGTCAAGGCCGGGTACGGCGAGCCGGTCAGCGAGGACGAGGAGCTCCGCCGGACCGTGGACTTCGTCGCCGGTATCCGCGCCCGGCACCCCGATCTGGTGATCAGTGTCGACACTTACCGCAGCGGCGTCGCCCGCCGGGTCGCCGAGGCCGGCGCCGACCTCATCAACGACACGTGGGCGGGCGCTGACCCTGAGTTGGCGTCCGCTGCCGCCGAGTTCGGCGCCGGGCTGGTCTGCAGCCACGTCGGCGGCCTCTCGCCGCGTACCGACCCACACCGGATGGCGTACGACGACGTGGTCGCCGATGTCATCCGTACGACGACCGCCCTCGCCGACCGTGCGGTCACCGCCGGGGTCCGGCCGGACGGGATCCTGATCGACCCGACCCACGACTTCGGCAAGAACACCCTGCAGTCGCTGGAGCTGACCCGCCGTCTGGACGAGCTGGCCGCCACCGGGTGGCCGGTCCTGGTCGCGGTCTCGAACAAGGACTTCATCGGCGAGACCCTGGAGTTGCCGCCGGGGCAGCGGGGTCATGGGACGCTGGCCGCGCTGACCGTTTCCGCTTGGCTGGGTGCCCGGGTCTTCCGCGTCCACGACGTACCGGCGGCCCGCCAGGCGCTCGACCTGATCGCCGTACTGCGTGGCACCGCCCAACCCGCCGGAACCCGAAGGAGTCTCGCCTGATGCGTCGACTGGAAGACCTCACGGACGCGGAGCTGGCGGCGGCCTACGAGCCGGCCGACCGGTCGGTGCCGCACCTGCGCGCGAACTTCGTCAGCAGCCTGGACGGCGCGGTCGAGATCGACGGCCAGTCCAAGGCGCTGTCGAGCGACTCGGACAGCCGGTTGTTCAGCCGGATCCGGATGCTGGCCGACGTGGTCATGGTCGGCGCCGGAACGATCCGGGACGAGGGCTACAACCCGCTGCGGTTGTCGGCGGCGAGCCGGGAGTGGCGGCGCGCGTCCGGTCTGCCGGAGAACCCGACGCTCGTGGTCGTCTCGTCGCGGCTGGAGCTGAGCCCGGTGAACCCGATCTTCCAGTCGGCGGTGCGGCCGATCGTGGTCACGCACTCCGCGTCACCGCCGGAGCGGCGCGAGGCGCTGAGCGAGGTCGCCGACGTACTGGTTCTGGGCGCGGCCGAGGTCGATCTGACGGCGGTCGTGAAGGAGTTGGGTGAGCGGGGGATGCCGCAGATCCTGTGCGAGGGCGGTCCGCATCTGCTCGGGTCGCTGACCGAGGTCGACCTCGTCGACGAGCTGTGCCTGTCGCTGGCGCCGCTGCTGGCCGGCCCGGGCGCCGGGCGGATCACGGCCGGTCCGGAGACGACGTTGACGCGGCGGATGAGGCTCGAGTCGGTGCTGACGGCGGAGGACGGGTACGTGTTCCTTCGCTACCTCCGGGAGGCGTAGGCGTGCCTGTCGTGAGCGCCGCGGTCTGCCCGCACCCGCCGTTGCTCGTCCCCGAGGTCGCCTCCGGCGCGGCCGGCGATCTGGACGACCTCCGCGCGGCTTGCCTGTCCGCGATCGATCACTTGTCTGCCGCGGATCGGCTGCTGGTGGTGGGCTCTGGTGTGGCACAGCAGCAGTACGACGGCGCGGCCGCCGGAACCTTCGGCGCGTACGGCGCTCCCGGTGTGCGAGTGGGAGCGGGCGACCCGGTGTTGCCGCTCTCGCTGGCGATGGGCGCTTGGCTCATCGAGCAGACCAAGGCGGCCGACCTGCCGCGCACCTACCTGGCCGTGCCCGCAGACGCCTCGCCCGCGCACTGCCTCGAGCTCGGCCGAGAGATTGCTGCAGGCAACGATCGGATCGGGTTGCTGGTGATGGGTGACGGCTCGGCCCGCCGCAGTGAACACTCACCTGTCCACCTGCATCCCCGCGCCGAGATGTTCGACACCACAGTCGCGAACGCCTTGGATCGCGCGGATTCCGCCGTACTCGCAGCTCTGGACCCGGACCTGGCAGCAGAGCTACAGGCCGCCGGTCGTGCGCCGTGGCAGGTGCTCGCCGGCGTCCTGGAGGCTGGTCTGACTGGCAACCTCACCTACCACGCGGCGCCCTACGGCGTCGGCTACTTCGTCGCCGCGTTCACCTAGGAACGGGCGGCCAGCGGTCCGCGGTGGCGGCCAGGTCGTCGCGTCCTGCCGCTCGCAGTTGATTGACCAGCTCAGCGCGGGCAGCCTGTACAGCGGCCACTGCGGCGTCGGCGGTGTCGTGAGGGCCGGACCAGTTGCACACCGCGTCCCCGGCGTACCAGTCGCCTGCGGTGGAGCGTCGTACGTGCGAAGCAGCCAGGCGGGCGGCTGGGAGGTCGGTGTCGGCCAACTGGATGACGGCGTCGACCGCGACCACGTCGGCGTCCAGGTCGAGGAGTGGGCGCAGTTCGACGGCGTCTGTCAGGACGAACTCGTAACCCGCGGGCGCACGCTCGGTCAGCCAGGCGAGTGCCTCCTCGGCTGTCTCGCGGAGGAGCTGAGCGTTGTCGGGGTCTGCGAGCGTGTGTACGCCGCACAGCCGCGTGTGCGTCGGCCGCAGTTCGTTCTGCCACAGGCGGATCTGGAGCTCCTCGCGGCCCGACAGTCGCCGGCCGAGGATGCGGGCCAGGCCGACGACGTCGAAGTGCAGTTCGTCCGGCGTCCGCTTCCGTCCAGGCTCGAGCGGTGCGCCGGGCAAGCTCCCACGTGTGGTCCAGGGACCGACATGCCATTGGGTCAGAGCCGTCACGGCTCCGACCCTACCGACCGTTCAGTCGGCCTTCACCGGGGCGGGCACGTCGAAGGTCTTGGCCAGGTCGGTGATGATGACCCAGGCGCCCTGCAGGCCGACCGCGGTCATCCAGGTCAGGTCGGGGACCTCGTGGACCTTCGGGGCCAGCGGCGTCCACAGCGGGTTGGTCTTGAACTGGGCCGCGGTCTTGGCGCTCAGGCCCTTCTCGTCGGCGTACTCGGTGACGAAGATGGCGTCGCCGTCGGCGTCCTTGATCCGCTCCGGGCTGATCTCGAGGGCGAAGTCCTCGACGTCCTGCGACGTCGGCCGGGCCAGGCCGGCGTCCTTCAGCACGATGCCGGAGAAGCTCTTCTTCTGGTACAGCCGGGTCGGGCCGTCGACGAACCGGACGATCGAGATGGTCGGGTTCGAGGCCTTCGCGTTGATCGCGTCACCGACGGTCTTCGCGGCCTTCTCGTACGACGAGATCTCCTTCTCCGCCAGTTCCTCCTGGCCGAGTGCCTTCGCCTCGAGCCGGATGTTGTCCTTCCAGGTCGGCCCGGTGGTCTCCGACATCACCGTCGGCGCGATCGCGGACAGTTGGTCGTACAGCTTCTCGTGCCGGACCTTGGCGGTGATGATCAGGTCCGGGTCGAGGGCGGCGATCTTCTCCAGGTTCGGCTCGGCCAGCGTGCCGACCGCCTGGGCCTCGGCGCCGTACGTCGTCCGGTCCTCGCCGAGGTAGTCCGGCAGTTTCCCGTTGATGCTGCGGTAGTCGGTGTACCCCAGGACCGGGGTGTCCAGGATCAGGGTGGCGTCGACGAAGCTCGCGTCCAGCGCGACCACCCGCTTCGGCTGGGCCGGGATCTCGGTCTTGCCCATCGCGTGCTCGACGGTCCGTGGGAAGCCCGCGGCCGCGGCCGATCCGGCCGCGTCCGGTGATTCGTCGTCGGAGGATCCGCCGCACCCAGCCAGAGCCAGGGCGGTCACAGCGAACAGGGCGGTCAGGCGGGGCAGACGCACGGGGGTTCTCCTGGTCAGGACATGTCGCAGGTTAAGGTGGCTCACCACCTCAGTGAAGTAAGGCAACCCTAACCCTATGCGCTCCGCCGCCCCGGCCGCACGTCCGGTCGCCGCACCGCCGGTACGACGTACCGTCGCGCTGCTGGTCCTCGTCGCCGTCCTGGTGCTGGCCTTCGCGGCCAGTCTCGCGCTCGGTTCGCGGTGGCTCGGACCTGGCGCACTCTGGCACGCGCTGGCCGCCAACAACGGATCTGACGCCGATGTGATCGTCCGCAACCTGCGCCTTCCCCGCACGGTGGTGGCGGTTCTGATCGGCGTCTGCCTCGGCATCGCGGGCGCGTTGATGCAAGGTCACACCCGGAACGCGCTGGCCGAGCCGGGAATCTTCGGCGTGAGCTCAGGGGCTGCCTTCGCCGTCGTCCTCGGCCTGCAGGTCGGTCTGGTCGAGTCGGTGGCGTCGACAGTGTGGGCCGCGCTCGCCGGGGCGTTGATCGCGACCTTCGGCGTGCAACGGCTGGCGTCGCGGGGGAGTGGGGCCTCGCCGGTCGGCCTGGCGCTGACTGGTGCCGCTGTGGCCGCGATGCTCGGTGCCGCGACGTCCGCGATCGTGCTGCTCGACGCGAACACACTGGACAGCTACCGGTTCTGGGCGGTCGGTTCGGTGGCCGGCCGAGGACTGGACGTCGCCGGGCAGGTGCTGCCGTTCGCTGTAGTCGGTCTCCTTCTTGCCTTGGTCAACGCCCGGGATCTGGACCTGCTGGCCCTGGGCGACGACGTCGCCGCGGGCCTCGGGTTGTCGATCCGGCGGGCCAGGCTGGTCGGACTGGCCGCGATCGGGTTGCTCACCGCGGCCGGGGTCGCGGCCTGCGGCCCGATCGGCTTCCTCGGGTTGCTGGCCGGTCATGTCGCGCGGCGGCTGTTCGGCGCCCGCAACATCTGGCTGATCCCGGCGGCCGGCCTGATCGGCGCGACCGCGCTGGTGCTGGCGGACCTGGTCGGCCGCCTCGTCGGTGGAGCCGGTGAGGTCCAGGCCGGTGTCGTCCTCGGTATCGTCGGGGCGCCGCTGTTCGTGATCGTCGTACGACGTCGGGCGGTGGCGCTCTGATGCTGATGGCCAGTCCCAGCAAAGTGAACTCGCGGACAGTCCTCCTCAGCGTGCTCTTCGCGGCCCTCGCGGTCGCGGTCGCCTTGATCTCCTTGAGTGTCGGTACGACGAAGTTGCCCGTGACTGATGTGGTCGAGGTGCTGCTCGGTGGCGGCCGCCGCGGCACCCGGCTCGTCGTCCTGGAGCTCCGCCTGCCCCGCGTTGCGACCGGACTGCTCGTCGGCGTCGCCTTCGCCGTGTCCGGTGCGCTGCTGCAGACCCTGTCGCGCAACGCGCTCGCCAGCCCTGACATCGTCGGCGTCAACTCCGGTGCGTCCGCCGGTGCGGTGGCCGTGATCGTTCTAGCCGGCACCGGTGGCGGGAACATCTCCGGCGTCGCGGCCAAGGTCGGTATCCCGCTGGCCGCCGTACTGGGTGGACTGCTCGCGACACTGATCGTCGGTGCACTCTCGATCCAGCGTGGTGTCGTGGATGCAGGCCGCGTGGTGCTGATCGGTGTCGGTATCGCGGCCGCCGCCAACTCGCTCGTCGCCTGGCTGCTGGTGATCGGCGACGTCAACGATGCCGGCCGGGCCGCAGCGTGGCTGGCCGGTTCGCTCAACGCCCGCGCGTGGAGTGACGCCGTACCGGTATCGCTTGCCGTGCTGTTGCTGGTGCCGGTGGCCATGATGTTCAACCGGGATCTGTCGGCGCTGGTGCTCGGGGACGACGTCGCCTCCTCGCTCGGTGTGCGGGTGGCGCGGATCCGGCTCGCGCTGCTGGTCATCGCGACCGTGCTGGCCGCGATGGCGACCGCGGGGGCCGGGCCGATCGCGTTCGTCGCGCTGGTCGCACCGCAGATCGCACAGCGGCTGACCCGGATGGAGCGGCCGCCGCTGCTGACGACTGCGATGCTCGGCGCGCTGTTCGTCGTACTGGCGGATCTCCTGGCCCGGAACGGGTTGCAGTGGTTGCAGGTCGGGCCGTACGAACTGCCCGTCGATGTGGTCACGGCTGCGGCCGGAGCGCCGTACCTGCTCTATCTCATCGGTCGTCAGCAGAAAGGACGCTGAACCGTGCACGTCGAGAACCTCACCCTCGCGTACGGCGCTGATGCGCCGGTGGTGTCCGGGCTGACGCTGGAGGTGCCGGCCGGACGGCTGACCGCAGTGGTCGGGCCGAACGGGTCCGGCAAGTCGACGCTGCTGCGCGGGATGAGCAGACTGCTGACTCCGCAGAGCGGTCAGGTGTTGCTGGACGGGAAGGACATCCACAAGCTGCCCGCACGCGAGCTGGCCAGGCAGCTCGGAGTACTGCCGCAGGGCCCGGTGACACCGGAGGGGATCACGGCCGCGGAGTTGGTCTCGCGCGGGCGGCACCCTCACCGCGGACTGTTCGGGCGGCTGACTGCTGAGGACGACGCGGCGATCGATGAGGCGCTGGCAGCGGTCGAGCTGACCGAGCTGCGGGAGCGGTCGGTCGACCAGTTGTCCGGCGGTCAGCGACAGCGGGTGTGGATCGCGATGGTGCTGGCCCAGGGCACTCAGCACCTGCTGCTCGACGAGCCCACGACGTACCTGGACCTGGCTCACGCGGTCGACGTGATGAACGTGGTCCACGCGGCTGCAGCCACCGGCCGGACCGTGGTGACCGTGCTGCACGACCTGACCCTGGCGGCCCAGTACGCCGACCACCTGGTGGTGATGGGGGAGGGCAGGATCGCGGCTGAGGGGCGGCCGGTCGACGTACTGACCGAGGAGCTGCTGGACGACGTGTTCGGGCTGCAGGCCACCGTGGTGGAGGTCGGTGGGGCGCCGGTCGTCGTACCCGATCGTAGGCTGGCCGGGTGACGTACTCCGTGCAGAAGCTCGCGGACATCGTGGATGACACGGTGGCGTGGGTCTCTGTGCGCGTTGCGGACTCCGTACCCGGGCCTGAGTGGGTGTCGTGCGCGGAGGTGGTCGCGGAGCAGCAGGCCGGCGGCGACCCGACGTACGAGTGGCGGAAGACGGTGCGGGAGGACTACGGGCGCGAGTACGCGATCGAGCCGCCGGTGCAGATCGCGGCGATGATCACGCTGATGTGGTACGTCCAGGTGCCGACAGTTGTGGCAGGAGTCGCTGCCGCGGTGACAGGGGTGTCACCCGATGTGTCTCCGTCGTCGCTGGCCTTCCGGCGGCACCCGACGGCGCACTACCCGGTCGAGGTCGCGTTGCTGACGGACCAGGTCGTCACGGTTGGTGAGGCGGCCGCACAGGTCGACAAGCACACGACGGCGTTTCTGGAGTCCTACCGGCCTGAGGTGAAGCTGGGCTCGCTGCAGCGGTACGGAGCGGTCAAGGACGAGCTCCGGCAGGCGATCCGGATGCCGGAGGAGGCGCCGTACGCCGATCAGGCCGCGGCAGCCTTCGAGGTGTCGCTGGGTGAGAAGCTGCGGATCTCATGCTGCTACTTCTATGCACTTCCGAACATCAAAGCGTGTAGCACCTGCCCTCGCTTCCGCTGAGCTCAAAAAACTGTCGGTGGGCCCGGGCACGATGGCCTGCATGACTTTTTCAGCGTGTTCGGTGTCACCGACGGGTAACCCGCCGTCGGTTGTCCGGCCGATGGTCCGAGGCTAGGTTCGCAGACGTGACTGTGCTTTTGGCCGGGCCTTCGGCGCCGGCGTGGTCATGGGGCCTTGGCTCCCGGCCTTCCCTCGTCGCTCCAGTCGCTGTGCACATTGCCACGCCTCCGGCGCGGCGGGTCATGGGGCTGGAACTCCCGGCCTTCCCTCGTCGCTCCAGTCGCTTCGCTCCCTGCGCTCCTCAGTCCAGGCCGGGAGGCCCCATGACCGGGCTCCCTGCGCTCCTCAGTCCAGGCCGGGAGGCCCCATGACCGTGTCCGGTGGTGCTCCGGCGACGACTCCGATCGGCTCCCGGGCCGAGGCGGAGGGATTCGTCGCGATGGTCTGTTTCAAGCACGGTCCTCCGCAACTGCACGGCGTCGAGCTCGAGTGGACGGTGCATCATGCGGACGATCCGCGCCGGCCCCTCGACGCCAGTCAACTGCGCAAGGCCCTGGGCGTGCATGCGCCCGCCACCCTGGTCCGCGGCAGCCCGCAGGTGCCGCTCGGCCGGGGTGCTCTGGTCACGGTGGAGCCGGGTGGCCAGGTGGAGCTCTCCGGCCCCGCCCTGACGTCGGTCCCTCGGCTGATCGACGACACCGCCGCCGACGCGGCCGAACTGATCTCCCTTCTTCTCGACGCGGACCTCGTCCCGGGCGACCACGGCCTGGATGCCTACCGCGCACCTCGCCGGATCCTGACCGTTCCCCGCTACGCCGCGATGGAGGCCGCCTTCCAGCGGCTCGGCCCGCACGGTCCACGGATGATGTGCAGCACCGCCGGCCTGCAGATCTGTCTCGATGCCGGCGAAGCGGATCAGACAGCTCTCCGGTGGCGGGCCCTGCACGATCTCGGCCCGGCTCTGGTCGCGCTGTTCGCCAATTCCCGGCGCCGTGCCGGCGCGGACACCGGCTGGGCGTCCGCCCGGACCGAGGCGACCTTCGGCACCTGCGCCCCGTTCACCGAGCCGCCGCCGCTCGACGGTGACCCCGCCGCCGCGTGGGCCCGGATGGCGATGGAAGCACCAGTGCTGTGCTTTCGTCGCGGCGACACCTGGGACGCTCCGGCCGGACTGACGTTCGGCGCCTGGGCGGATGGCGCGCTGCCCGGCGACAGACCGACGTACGACGACCTCGACTACCACCTGTCCACGTTGTTCCCGCCGGTCCGGCCGCGCGGGTATCTCGAGGTGCGCTACCTCGACGCGCAGACCGGCGACGGGTGGATCGCCCCGACCCTGCTGCTCACCGCGCTGCTGTCCGGCGCGGTGCCCGTCGACCAGGTGCTTGCCGCGGCCGAGCCCGCCGCCGGGCGCTGGTTCCCGGCCGCCCGCGAAGGGCTCGAGGACAAGTTGGTCCTCGACGCCGCGCGCGCCGTGGTCGAGCTGGGCACCGGAGTACTGGACCGGACCGGCGTGGACCCCGAACTCAGCGATCAGGTCGCGACCCGACTACATCGCATCGTCGACGACACCACCCATGGAAGGCGAGCCTCATGAGTCACCAACTGTCCGAGCTGTCCGCTGAAGGGCTGCGGGCGTATGTCGCCGAGCAGCTCGAGCGGTCGCGGGCGCGGACTGTTCAGCTGACCGACGCGGTCGACACCGATGACCTGGTCAAGCAGCACTCGAAGCTGATGTCCCCGCTGATCTGGGACTACGCGCACGTCGGCAACCAGGAGGAGCTCTGGCTCGTCCGCGACGTCGGCGGCCGCGAACCGCTCCGGCAGGACATCGACGAGTTGTACGACGCATTCATGCACCCGCGCGCCGATCGCCCCGCGCTGCCGCTGCTCGGTCCGTCCGAGACGCGGGCGTACGTCGTCGAGGTGCGGGACAAGGTGCTCGACGTCCTCGACCACGTGAAGTTCGACGGCGGGCGTGAGCTGGTGGACAACGCGTTCGCGTTTGGGATGATCGTGCAGCACGAGCAACAGCACGACGAGACGATGCTGGCGACGCACCAGCTGCGGACCGGCGTCCCGGTGCTCGACGCGCCGCCGCCACCGGCTGGCCGCCGGCTGGCCGCGCCCGAGGTGTTCGTGCCTGGCGGTGTCTTCGAGATGGGTACGTCGGTCGAGCCGTGGGCACTGGACAACGAGCGGCCGGCGCACGCCGTACAGGTCGCGCCGTACGTGATCGACACCGTGCCGGTGAGCAACGGGGACTACCTGCGGTTCGTGCTCGGCGGTGGGTACGACGATCCGCAATGGTGGTCCGAGGACGGGTGGGCCCACCTGCGGAAGGCGTCCCTGGTCGCGCCGCGGTTCTGGGAGCTCGCGGACGGTGAGTGGTGGCGGTTGCGGTTCGGGCATCGGGAGCCGTTGCCGCTGGACGAGCCGGTGATGCACGTCTGCTTCTACGAGGCCGAGGCGTATGCGAAGTGGGCCGGGAAGCGGCTGCCGACCGAGGAGGAGTGGGAGTTCGCGGCACGGTTCGACCCGGCGAGCGGGCGGACGCGGCGCTTCCCGTGGGGTGACGAGAGCCCTGGTCCGCAGCACGCGAACCTCGGTCAGCGGCACCTCCGGCCGGCGCCGGTCGGGGCATATCCGGCGGGTGCGTCACCATTGGGTGTCGAGCAGTTGATCGGCGACGTCTGGGAGTGGACCTCGAGCGACTTCCGGCCGTACCCGGGTTTCCGTGCGTTCCCGTACGACGAGTACTCGCTGGTCTTCTTCGGCACCGAGTACAAGATCCTGCGCGGCGGATCGTTCGGCACCGACGAGGTCGTTGCCCGAAGCACCTTCCGGAACTGGGACTACCCGATCCGCCGGCAGATCTTCGCCGGCTTCCGCTGCGCCCGCGACCCCCGCCCCGAGGAGCTGCACCCCTGATGTGCCGCCATCTGGCCTACCTCGGCCCGCCCGTCACCCTCGCCTCACTGGTGTCGGAGCCGGCCCACTCCCTCTTCGAACAAAGCTGGTCGCCGCGGGACATGCGCGGCGGCGGCTCGGTGAACGCCGACGGCTTCGGCCTCGGCTGGTACGTCGACGGCAGGGCGGTCCGGTATCGGCGGAACGTGCCGATCTGGACCGACGACAACCTGCCGGACCTGGCCGGCTCGATCCGGTCCGGCGCGGTGATCGCCGCCGTACGCAACGGCACGGATGGCATGCCGCACACGGAGTCCTCGGTGTCGCCGTTCAAGGTCGGGAACTGGCTGTTCAGTCACAACGGAAGGCTCCCGGGGTGGCCGGAGTCGACCGTGAAGCTGGCTGAGCAACTGCCGGTCGCCGAGCTGCTGAGGCTCGACGCACCGGTCGATTCCGCGCTGCTGTTCGCGCTCATCTCCAACCGCCTGTCCGACGGGATCGCGCCGGCCGATGCGGTCGCGTCCGTCGTCCAGGAGGTGGAGGCGGTGACGCCCGGGTCGCGGCTGAACGTGTTACTGACCGACGGGGAGCAGATCGTCGCCACCTCGTGGACACATTCGCTCCGGGTCCGGCAGACCGCCGACTCGGTGACCGTCAGCTCGGAACCGTTCGGTTCCGGCGACTGGGACGACGTACCGGACCGCTCGTTGCTCGTGGCCACCGCCACGACACTGCGGATCACGCCGATGGAAGGACGAGAGTGACCCAGATCGACGTACATCTGACCCCGGACTACACCGCCCGCGCACTGCGGGAGGACGTCCGGGCCGGGCTGACCGCGGACCCGAAGTGGCTGCCGCCGAAGTGGTTCTACGACGCGCGGGGGAGTGAGCTGTTCGAGCAGATCACCCGGCTGCCGGAGTACTACCCGACCCGCGCCGAACGCGAGATCCTGCAGGCCCGCGCGGGTGAGATCGCGGCGATCACCAAGGCGCACACGCTGGTCGAGCTCGGCTCCGGGTCGTCGGAGAAGACCCGGCTGCTGCTCGACGGCCTGCGCGATCACGGCTCGCTCACCACCTTCGTACCGCTGGACGTGTCGGAGTCCGCGTTGCGCGAGGCGGCCGACGCGATCAACGTCGACTACCCGTCGCTCGACGTGCACGGTGTCGTCGGCGATTTCACCGCGCACCTCGACAAGCTCCCCGGCGACCCGCCGAGGATCGTCGCGTTCCTCGGCGGCACCATCGGCAACCTGCTGCCGGCCGAGCGCGCGACTTTCTACCCCTCGGTCCGCGACGTCCTCGAACCGGGCGAATGGCTCCTGCTCGGCACCGACCTGGTGAAGGATCCGGAGACCTTGGTCGCCGCGTACGACGACAGCGCGGGCGTGACCGCGGAGTTCAACCGCAACGTGCTGCGGGTGATCAACCGGCAGTTGGGTGCGGACTTCGACGTGGACGCGTTCAGTCACGTCGCGATCTGGGACGCGGAGAACGAGTGGATCGAGATGCACCTGCGCGCCGACCGCGCGATGCGAGTGCTGATCCCGGAGATCCACCTGGAGATCGACTTCGCCGAGGGCGAGGAACTCAGCACCGAGATCTCCGCCAAGTTCCAGCGCCCCGGCGTAGCGGCAGAGCTGGACAGCGCCGGCTTCACCAACGCCGCTTGGTGGACCGACACCAAAGCCCGCTTCGCTTTGTCCCTCTGGCAAGCAGTCTGAGTTGGAGGCCGCCCTGTGGGCGGCCTCCAATCAGTAGAGCCCTCAGCCGCCTTGTTTGATCAGGTCGTTGACCTTGCTGACGTACGTCTGCAGCTCGGACACCGGCTTCTTCCCGGTCAGGATCGGCTGGTAGTACGCCGTCGTCAGGTCGGCGACCTGCTGCGCCCACTGGGTCGTGTACCGCACGCCGACCGTCTTCTCCGCGGTGAGCCCGGCCTTCACGGTGTCGACCACGGTCGGCTGCTGCGCCTTGGTCAGCGCGTCGAAGTAGCTCGTCTGCGCCGGGGTGTACGCCGGCGGCGCCACCGGGGAGGCGGGCAGTACGGCGTTCCACACGTTGGTGTTGAGGTACTCCAGCACCTTGTAGGTCGCGTCCTGGTTCTTCGTGTACGACGGGGTGCACACGCCGACCGCGTCGTACACCGTCACCGGGGTCTGCACCTGCGGGAGCGGCGCGTAGCCGTATTTGACCTTCGGCTTGTCGGTCTGGAACCCGGCGGCCAGCCACTGCCCGCCGAACATCATCGGCACCTTGCCGGCCGCGAACAGTCCCTGCACGTTCGAGACGTCGTACCCGGGTGGCGCGACCGATCCGGCCTTGATCGCGTCGGCCAGTTTCTGCACGCCCTCGACGTACTTGCCGTCCGCCTCGGCCTTGGTCGGGTGGTTCACGTTGTCGGTGAACGGTGCGCCGCCGGCCGAGACGGAGTACGTGCTCATCGTGAACGGGCCGTCCAGAGCGGTCATCGGGTCCGCCACCAGGCCGTACTTCGCACCGTTCTTGCCGGTCAGCTTCGCGGCGGCGGCGTACATCTCGTCCCAGGTCCAGCCGGCCTTCGGCTCCGGCAGGCCCGCGGCCTTGAACGCGTCCGCGTTGTACCAGATACCCGAGACGTTCATCAGCGACGGCAGGCCGCCCATCTGGCCGTCGGCGGTCTTCCAGTTCTCCATCGCCGACGGGACGAACTTGTCGGCCTTGAAGTCGCCGTCGCCGTTGGTGATCTTGTCCGTCCAGTCGACCAGCAGGCCCTGGGACGTGTACTGCTGCTCGGTGTCGTTACCGCACCAGAACAGGTCCGGCAGCTTCTTCGCCTGGGTCAGTGACGCCAGCTTGTCGCCGTAGTTGCCGCTCGGCGTCTCGAGCAGCTCGACGGTGATGTTGTCGTCCTTGAACTCGGCCAGGGCCTTCTTGATCGCCGCGTTCGTCTGCACGGACTCCCACGTCATCACGGTCACCGTGACCGGACCGTCCGACGAACCGCCGGAGTCGGAGCCGCTGCACGCCGTTGCCGTCAGCAACCCGGCGCATGCCAACGTTGTAGCAAAGTAGATGCGTTTCACAGGAACATCCCCTCTATTTCTGGTTCGTGCTGCCGAGAGCGCCGAGACCCTGGATGAAGTAGCGCTGCGCGGCGAAGAAGATGATCAGCGGCGGCAGCATGTAGAGCAGGTTGGTGGCCATGTAGTAGCTCCAGTCCGGGGTCTGGCCCGCGAACGACGAGATGAACGACGCCATCCCGACCGACAGCGGCCACTTCTCGGCGGAGTACAGGTAGACCAGCGGGTTGAGGAAGTCGTTCCAGGACGCCTGGAACGCCAGGATCGCCATCGTGATCCAGGCGGGCCGGGTCAGCGGCAGCATCACCTGGGTGAAGATCCGGAAATGCCCGGCGCCGTCGATCTTGGCCGCTTCGTCGATGGAGTAGGGGATGGCCAGGAAGTACTGCCGGGCCAGGAAGATGAACAGCGGATTGCCGCCGAAGAAGGCCGGCACGATCAGCGGCAGCCAGGTGTCGTACCACCCGATGCTCTTGTAGAGCTGGAACAACGGGATCAGGCCGACCACACCCGGCAGCAGCATGCTGCCGACGAACAGGTAGAACCACACCTTCCGGCCCGGGAACCGCAACCGGGCCAGCGCGTAGCCGGCCATCATCGCCGTCATCACCCCGCCGAACACGCTGAGCACGGTGATGACGGTCGAGTTCAGCAGCAGCCGCGGGAAGTGGATCGCCTGCGGGCCGTCGACGAAGTTGCTCCAGTTCCATTCGGTCGGCAGCAGTTTCGGCGGTACGTCGAAGACGGCCGTCTTGCTCTTCAGGCCGATGGTGATCATCCACAACAGCGGGACGATCATCACCGCGCAGATGAACAACGCGGTGACGTACCAGGCCGTCGTACCCACCACACGGGGCTTCTTCTGCGGTCGCGGCGCCGGCGGTTCCGTTGCCGGGACGACCGGGGCGGGGGCTTCAGTCGGGAGTGTTGTCACTGTAGGTCCAGAGCGAGGAGAACTTCGCGGTCAGGGCGATCACGGCGATGATCACGATGAACAGCACCCACACCTGCGCGGACGCGTACCCGAGTTGCGGGACCCGGCCGAGGTTGGAGAAGCCGTTGTTGTAGATCGCCAGCATCAGCACGTTGGTACTGAAACCGGGTCCGCCGTTGGTGAGGATCTTCGGCTGGTTGAACGTCTGCAGCGCGGCTGTGGTCTGCAGGATCACCTGGAGCAGCATGATCGGGCTGATCATCGGCAGGGTGATCCGGACGAACACCGACCAGGCGCCGGCTCCGTCGACCCGGGCCGCCTCGTAGAGCTCGGTCGGCACCGCCTGCAGTGCGGCCAGGAAGATGATCATCGTCCCGCCGACACCCCACAGCATCACCAGCACGATCGACGGCATCGCCATCGTCGGGCTCTGCAGCCACAGGCTGGTCGGCAGGCCGAGGCGGTCCAGGACCGTGTTCAGCAGGCCGACCTGCGGGTTGAGGATGAATTTCCACAGCGTGATGGTCGCGACGACGGGCAGTACGACGGGAAGGTACGCGAGGGTCCGGACCAGCCGTACCCCGGCGAACCGCTGGTTGCAGAACATCGCCAGCGCCAGCCCGATGACCAGCGACAACGGGACGTAGAGCAGCACCAGGTACCCGGTCGCGCGCAGCGACGGCCAGAACGCCGGGTCCACCGTGAACAGCCGGCGGAAGTTGCCCAGGCCAACGAACACCGGATCGCTCAGTCCGTTGTACTTGGTCAACGCGAGATAGAACGAACGGATCAGCGGATACACCACGAACACGGTGAAGCCGATGATCGCCGGGGCGATGAACAGGTACCCCGCGCGCACGTCGGACCCGGCGTTCCGGCTCATCCCACCGCCTCGGCTCCGGCGTCCCCGGTTCAACCCGCCACGAGAAAGACTCACCCGGCCTCCTGGACGGTAACGTTTCCAACGATTTACTGTTGGGTGACGATGCCGTGTCGTGAAAAGGAAGTCAACCCCGTGTCCGAAACGTTTCCAACAGTCCCGGAGGCCAGCCGGCCGACGATGATCGACGTCGCCCGGCGGGCCGGGGTGGGGTTGGGCACGGTGTCGCGGGTGGTGAACGGCGGCCACGGTGTCCGGGACGAGACCGCGCAGCGGGTCCGGACCGCGATCGCGGAGCTCGGCTTCCAGCGCAACGAGGTCGCCCGGGCGCTGCGACCGGGCAAGAAGTCGTCCAGTCTCGCCCTGGTCCTCGGTGACCTGACCAACCCGTTCTACGCGACCATCGCGAAGGCGTCGCTCGAGGTGGCCGGGCAGTCCGGGTTCGCCGTCGTCCTGGGCAGCGTCGACGAGGACCCGGAGGGGGAGAAGCGGGCGATCCAGGAGCTGGTCAGCCGGCAGGTCGCCGGGTTGATGATCGTGCCGGACCAGGGTGATCACTCGTTCCTCGCGGGCGCCGGCGTCCCGGTGGTGTTCGTCGACCGGCCGGCGCACGGCATCGATGCCGACATCGTGATGGTCGACAACGAGGGTGGTGGCAGGCTCGCGACGCAGCACCTGCTGGATCAGGGCCATCGACGCATCGCGATCCTGCTGGCGCCGTCGTACTACACGACCGGGCGACGGTTGCGCGGGTACCGCCGGGCGTATCGGTCGGCGGGGATCGACGTCGACGAGTCGCTCGTCGTGCAGTTGCCCGAGGGCACGGCCGAGGCCGCGGAGAAGGCGACCCTCGAGTTGATGCTTCGGCCCGATCCGCCGACGGCGGTGTTCGCCTCGACCAACTTCCTCACCGAAGGTGTGTTGCGGGCGCTGCAGGAGGTCGGCATGGAGCCGGCCGTGGTCGGGTTCGACGACTTCCGGCTCGCCGACATGCTGCCGACACCCGTGACGGTCGTTGCCTCCGACATCGCCGAGTTGGGGCGCAACGCGGCTCAGCTGTTGCTGGATCGCGCGTCGGGCACCGACACCCGCGCACCGCAGCGGATCGTGTTGCCGTGCGCGCTCATCCAGCGCGGCTCCGGCGAACGGCCGCCGGATTCTGCCACGAAGAGAAAGGCCCGCTGAGCCGTCGCGACCGTGGCTATGGTCGTCGGGTGTACTACGAATCGTTCGGTGCGGGCCGCCCGATCGTCTTCCTGCCCGGCTGGGGTGGCGCCAACGGTGAGGGCCGTGACGTCCACGAGCCTTTCTTCGAGGGCCGTCCGGGGTGGCGGCGGATCTACGTCGACCCGCCGGGTACCGGCAAGTCTCCGGCGGACCCGTCGATCGAAGATCAGGACGGCATGCTCGAAGCGATCCTTGCGCTGATCGACGACGTGGTGGGCGACGAGCGGTTCGCGCTGGCGGGCACGTCGGCCGGCGGTCTGCACGCCCGCGGCATCGTCAAACGGAACCCGGCCCGCGTCCTCGGCCTGCTGCTGCGCGTGCCGGGCATCGTCGTCGACCGCGCCCAGCGGACGTTGCCGACCGAGGACTACCTGATCAGGTCCGCGGCCTACCAGTCCGCGTGGGACGACAAGCAGCGCCGCTACTACGACCCGGCCGAGGCGCAGGCCGATCTCGAGTTTCTCGGCCGGATCCAGGCCGATGTCTCCACCTACTCGCTGCGCGAGGACCCGGCCGCGCGGTTCGAGGGCCCGACGCTCGTCGTGACCGGGCGCCAGGACACCATGACCGGCTACGCCGACGCGTGGTCGATCCTGGACGACTATCCCCGAGCCACCTACGCCGTGCTGGATCAGGAGGGTCACGACCTGCCGGTTCACCGCCTGGCTCTCTACCGGGCCCTCATCGCCGACTGGCTCGACCGCATGGAGGAGCACCTGGACGCGTGAGGGGCGGTACGCGCGTCCAGGTGCTCTTCGGGTGAGAGGTGGTCAGAAGTTCGGCCAGGCCCAGCCGAGGTAGCTGGAGAAGTACGGGAGTTTGGCCAGGCCGATCTTGCCGTTGACGCTGGTGGCCCAGAAGTAGCCGTCACCGCGGGCCACACCGACGTGGCCGTACGGTGCGGCCAGGTCCCAGAAGACCAGGGCGCCCTTCGGCGGGTTCAGGTCGCCGCGGTGGGCGGCGCCGCGGGCGACGGCATCGTTCCAGTTGGCCTTGGCCGAGGCGTAGATCCCGGTCTTGCCGTAGGAGTTCTCGGCGGCCATCTCGCAGTACCCCTGGTAGGCGGTCGAACCGTTGCGAGCGGAGTACCAGGCGATCGACTTGTCGGCTCGTGGGTTGCTGGTGCACAGCGGTGCGACCAGGCCGGAGCTGCCGGTGTCGACGTACGCGTCGGAGATGTAGCCCTTGCCGGGGACGTGGTCCCAGATCAGGCTGCGGCCGAACTTGCCGGTCACCGGCTCGCCGTAGATCTGGCAGTCGATCTCGACCGGGCCGTTCGGCTGGGTGCCGACCGCGCCGAAGCTGGTGGCATTACCGGACCGGATGGTCACGCCGAGCCCGCTGTCGGTGACCACGGTGCCGGTGGCGGCGTGCGCGGGGAGGGTGCCGGCACTGACCAGGGCGGTCGCGCCGAGCAGGAGGGTTGCGGTGATCCGAGCAGTGCTGCGCAGGAGGGCGGTACGCATGATGTTTGTCCTTTTCGCTCAGTCAGTGGCGAACTGGCACTGACTTACAGAGAATCAGAGGGTTACGGTGTTGTCGCAGTGGGCAACGAACGATTCGGGAGTGCGCCGTGAGGCCAGCACAGGCTCGTGTTGTGATCGGCTGCCGGATGCGTGAGCTCCGGGAGGCGGCCGGCGTACCGCTGTCGCGCGCCGCCGCCCAGTCGGGCTGGGACAAGGGCCACCTGTCCCGGGTCGAGCGCGGACACACCAAACCCAGCCGCGAGCTGATCGAGTGGTACGACGCCTCGTTCGGTGCCGGACAGGCGCTGGTCAACCAGTTGATGGAGCTGGATGCCGCCGTCCGAGCCGGTCGCGACATGACGTTGCGGGACATGCGCCGGCACATCCAGCCGGTGCTGCTCGGTGGATCCGTGCCCGTCGACCACCACCCGGAGGACCGGGCGGAGCTGGTGGGGGAGACGGTGCCGGACGGGACGCGGGTGTGCCGGGACCAGGCGTTCGAGAAGACCTGGGAGATCCGCAACAGCGGTGAGCGGCCCTGGCATGATCGCTGGCTGACCCGGCAGGGCGCGGCGGGTACGCCGGGGTGGTTGCGGTCACCACATCGCGCTCCGCTGCCGGACGCCGTACCGGGGGAGATCGTGACGGTGTCGATGGCGTTGCAGGCGCCGTCCCAGGTGGGCGCGTCCACGGCGTACTTCAAGATCACCGATGACGCTGGGCGTTTGTACTACCCCGGGCTGGAGTCCCCGCCGATGTACTGCACGATCTTCACCGTCTACGAGCTTTAGGGATTGCCCTTGACCTTGCTTTTGTGGGTGTTCCTGGTGGACTTTCCGGAATACGTTGCTGTCTCCTGAACCCGCCCGGACACACTGGAGTTGACAGCGTGATCAGACTTCCCAAGATCGCTCTGGCCCTGGCTGCGGCACTCGTTGTGCCCCAGGTGGCCATCAGCTCGGCCTCGGCAGTGCCCGCGGCCAGAGGTCCGGTGGATCCGCCGGTCCCGTCCATCCCGCAGAAGTACCTCGACCAGCCGATCACGTGGTCGGTCTGCTCGTTCGACGCCCAGGTCAAGCGGTTGTACCCGCAGGCGCCGACGACCAACTGCGCGAAGGTGAAGGTCCCGATGGACTGGGCGCACCCGGACGCGCACCCCGACGTCGAGGTCGCCATCGCCTACAGCAAGGCGACCGGTACGTCGAAGGGCCTGATGACCACCAACCCGGGCGGACCGGGTGGCGCGGGCCTGACCCTGTCGGCCTCGCTGGCGGTGGAGAAGACACAACTGTTCAGCGACTTCGATCTGCTCGGATTCGACCCGCGCGGGTTCGGCCAGAGCACTCCGCTGCAGTGCCTGACCACGACCGAGGCGCTGAACGCGCTGCCGACGACACCGGACCTGAAGGAGCGGACCCGGCAGACCCACGCGGTCGAGGTGGCCGAGGCCAAGCTGTACGCCGACGCGTGCTCGGCGACCGAGTTCGGCCAGTTCGTCAGCAGCCAGCAGACCGTGTACGACATGGAGTTCCTGCGGGCCCTGTTCCAGGCGCGGCAGCTGAACCTGATCGGCTACAGCTACGGCACCTGGCTCGGCGGCTGGTACGCCGACACCTACCCGTCGAAGGTCGGCCGGTTCGTGATCGACTCGAACATGGACTGGACCCACACCCAGTGGGACAACGTGAACTTCGACCCGTTCTCCGGCCAGCGCCGGCGCGACACCCAGCTGTTCCCGTGGATCGCCCGGCACGCTGACCAGATCGACGGCCTGGGCAGCACGTTCAAGCAGGTGCGGGCGACGTACAACGGGATCCGGGCGGGCCTGGTGACGCTGGTCAAGGCCGGCACCTCGTCGGTGCGCGGTGACGACCTCGACGGCACGATCTACAGCGTTCAGTACGGCAATATCCGCTTCATCCGGGGGACGCTCGACATCCTGATCCACGACGAGTACCTGAAGGACCCGTCCACGTCCGGCCGGATCGAGTTGCGGCACGTCGACCGCGCCTGGGCCCGGATCTCGCCGGAACTGCAGGCGTTCGACACCCTGGCCGCGATGCGGGCCCGGTACGGCGTGACGCCGGCCGCGGCCACCACCGCGGCGGCGCTGCGGGTCGACTCGACCCACTCGATCATCGCCGACGCCCGCGAGGCCGCGGCCAAGTCCACCGGTGACGCGGTGGTCAACCTCGGTGCTATCGGAACGACGGTCCGCTGCAACGACACGAAGTGGAACAGCGACCCGCGGTTCTACCTGCGCGAGGCGGACCGGATGGCCGCCAAATACGACTTCTTCGGCTACATGAACGGCGTACCGTTCTGCGCCTTCTGGCCGTACGCGCCGCAGGACCGCAAGCTCGACCTGAAGGGCTCGCCGCGGATGCTGATGATCCAGGGTGAGCTCGACCCGGCGACGGCGTACGAGGGTGCGCTGCGGACCCACAAGGACACGTCGAAGGCGACCCGGTTCGTCGCCATCGACGACGAGGGCCAGCACGGCCAGTACGTCGGCTCGGCGTCGTCCTGCGCCGAGGCGATCGGTGACACCTTCGTCTTCACCGGAGAACTCCCCGGCAAGAACCAAGTCTGCGGTACGTCGCCACTCCCGGCGGAGCTGTCCGTCTACCCGGTCAACGGCCCGATCGACGGCAACGCCGTACACCTGCCGACGTCCAAGGCCGGCGGGCACAAGGTGAACCCCTTGCTCCAGCAGGCCCTGGACACCGTCGCCGCCGGCACGCTGCGGTAGCTCGGACGTTCGGAGGGCCCGGCGGACAGGTGTCCGCCGGGCCCTCCGGCACGTTCAGGCGTCGCGGCTGCCGAATTCGGCATCGAGCTCGGCGTCGAGTTCGGCCTTGCGCTTGACCCAGCGCTCGCTGAGGCCTTTGACCTCTTCGCCGATGAAGTCGATGAAACCGAGGGACACCCGGATCCGGCGGTGGGCGGCGGTGCCCTCGCCGGACGCGTCGAGCACCTTGCGCAGTGAGGCGGACCAGCGGACGAGAGCCTGGTCCTCGCTCATCATGGTCTGGTACCAGGCGTCGTCCTGGACCACGTACACATCGCGACGGCTGCCGGGCTCGCGCTCGCGGTTGGCCAGGCGGAGCTGGAGCAGATAGTTGACCGCGCCCGAGACCGCGGCCGGACTCGCCTGCAGCTGATCGGACAGCTCGGCGGCCGTCAGCCGTCCCTCCTCGCTGGACAAGATGGCGGCGAAGACCCGGCCGGCCATCCGCGGCCAGCCCGTGTCGGCGAGCAGGTTGCCGAACTGCTCGGTGTACCGCCGGACGGCTTCGTCGTCTCGCTGTGCACTCACCGCCCCATCATCCCCTCTTCGTCACCCGGAAACCTGACCGGTGAACAACGTGTTAGAAAGATTCACAATCTTCTGAATGAAGTGTACGTTATGAATCATGACATCAGCCATCGTGGTCTCAGGACTGCACAAGTCGTACGGAAGTACGCACGCCCTCGACGGTCTCGACCTGGAGGTCGCGACCGGTGAGGTGCACGGATTCCTCGGCCCGAACGGCGCCGGGAAGTCCACCACCATCCGGGTGCTGCTCGGGCTGTTGCGCGGTGACGCCGGTGACGTCTCGCTGCTCGGCGGCGACCCGTGGCACGACGCGGCGAAGCTGCACCGCCGGCTCGCTTACGTCCCTGGTGACGTGAACCTCTGGCCGAACCTGACCGGCGGCGAGGTGATCGACCTGCTCGGCCGGCTCCGTGGCGGTCTGGATCCGAAGAAGCGGGACGACCTGCTGGGCCGGTTCGACCTCGACCCGACCAAGAAGGGCCGCACCTACTCCAAGGGCAACCGGCAGAAGGTCGCCCTGGTCGCGGCGCTCGCGTCGGACGTCGAGCTGCTCATCCTCGACGAGCCGACCTCCGGCCTGGACCCGCTGATGGAGGAGGTGTTCCGGCAGTGCATCGAGGAGGAGCGCCAGCGCGACCGCACCGTGCTGCTGTCGAGCCACATCCTGTCCGAGGTCGAGGCCCTGTGTGACCGGATCAGCATCATCCGCCGCGGCAAGGTGGTGGAGACCGGCACGCTGTCCGACCTGCGCCACCTCACCCGTACGTCGATCCACGCCGAGCTGGCCGGGTCGCCGAACGGCCTGGCGTCGCTGCCCGGCGTCCACGATCTCGATGTCGAGGGCCACCGGGTCCGGTGCGAGGTGGACACTGCCCAGCTGGATGCGGTGATGCGGCAACTGTCTGCGAGCGGGATCAAGAGCCTGGTCGCGCAGCCGCCGACGCTGGAGGAGCTGTTCCTGCGCCACTACGAGGACGAGGCCGAACCGATGGCGGCGGTCCGATGAGCGAGCGCAGCGAGCGAACAAGAAGCACAGCCGACTTCGTCGGTACCGGGACCCTGGTGCGGCTCGCGCTGCGCCGGGACCGGGTTCTGATCCCGGTGTGGATCGTGGTGTTCGTGACGATGGCGGCCGGATCGGCGCAGGCGTCGATCGACCTCTATCCGGACGTCGCCTCCCGGGTCGAGGCGGCCCGGACGTCCAACGCATCGCCGGCTCTGGTGTCGCTGTACGGCCGGATCTTCGACGAGACCTCGCTCGGGGAGCTCTCGTTGTTCAAGCTGACCGCGTTCGGTGCGGCGCTGGTCGGGCTCCTGGCCGCGATCCTCGTCGTACGGCACACGCGGACCGAGGAGGAGTCCGGCCGGCTCGAGTTGCTGAGCGCCGGAGTCCTCGGCCGGTACGCCGCTCTGGCCGCGGCTCTGATCGTGTCGTCGGGGACCGTCGTACTGCTGGGGCTGCTGACTGCTCTCTCGTTGATCGGTGTCGGACTGCCGGCGGGCGGTTCTTTCGCCTTCGGGTTGATGTGGGTCGCGGCCGGGCTGTCGTTTGCGGGCGTGGCTGCGGTGACCGCTCAGTTGACCGAAGGCGCCCGCGCCGCGAACGGGTTCACCGCGGTCATCCTCGGGATCGCGTACGTACTGCGGGCCATCGGCGACTCGTCCGCCGACGGCAAGTCCGAGTGGGTGTCGTGGCTGTCGCCGATCGGATGGTCCCAGCAGGTCCGGGCGTTCGCCGGTGATCGGTACGTCGTCGTACTGGTGCCGCTGGTGTTCATGGCCGTGCTGGTCGCCGGTGCGCTGGCGCTGATCCGGCGGCGCGATGTCGGTGCCGGCCTGGTGCGGCCGCGGCCGGGGCCTGCGATCGCGTCACCGTCGCTGCGATCGCCGCTCGCGCTGGCGTGGCGCCTGCACCGAGGCTCGTTGTACGGCTGGGGTTTCGCGTTCCTGCTGCTCGGGCTGTTGGTGGGCAACATCGCCAGCAACGTGGACGGGTTCGTGACCAGTGACAGCGCCAAGGAGATGGTGGAGAAGCTCGGCGGTGTCAACGGCATCACGGACGCGTTCCTGGCGACCGAGATGGGGATGGTCGGACTGCTCGCCTCGGCCTTCGGCATCCAGGCGGCGCTCCGGCTGCGGTCGGAGGAGACGGCGCTCCGGGCCGAGCCGTTGCTGGCCACCGGCGTCACGCGGGCGCAGTGGCTGGGCAGTCACGTGCTGATGGCCCTGTTCGGGACGGGTGCGCTGATCCTGGTCGCAGGGCTCGGCTCCGGCATCTCCAGTGGTGCCTCGCTGGGGAACATGGGTCGTCAGGTGCCCCGGATGCTCGCGGCGGCAGCCGTCCAGCTTCCCGCGATCTGGTTGGTCACGGCGCTGGTCGTCGTACTGTTCGGCCTGGCGCCCAAGCTGGTCACCGGTGCGTGGGTCCTGTTCGGCGTCTTCCTGCTGATCGGCCAGTTCGGCGCGATCTTCAACCTGCCCGAGAGCGTGATGAACCTCAGCCCGTACGGCCACACCCCACGGCTGCCCGGCGGCGACTTCTCCGTCACCCCGGTCCTCTGGCTGACAGCCATCGCCGCGGCCCTGACGCTGGCAGGTCTAGCCACCTTCCGCCGCCGCGACATCGGCTGACCTACCATCGCGGGGTGCCTTGGATTGAGCGGTCGCCGGAGTTTGCCGAGTTCTGGACGGAGCGGCATCTGTGTGTTCTGAGCACCGTCCGGGCTGACGGGACGGTGCACTCCACACCGGTCGGCGCGACGCTGGACCTGTCGACCGGTGTGGCGCGGATCATCTGTTCGGGGACGTCGTACAAGGCTCGGACGATCCGTCAGGCCGGCGTTGCTGCGGTCTCGGTGACGCAGGTGGATGGGCGGCGGTGGTCGACGCTGGAGGGGCGGGCGATGGTCAGCGACGATCCCGAGCGGGTGGAGGACGCCGTACGGCGGTATGCCAAGCGCTACCGGGAGCCGCGGGTCAACCCGCAACGGGTGGTCATCGAGATCACGGTGACGAAGGTGCTGGGCAATGCCGGCTGACGTCGTGACAGTCGTTGGTGTCGGTGCGGACGGGTGGGACGGGCTATCGCCTGCCGCGCGGAGTGCTGTCGAGTCAGCTCAGGTGGTGATGGGCAGTGCGAGGCAGTTGGCTCTCGTGCCGTCTGGTGAGGCGGAGCGCGTTGCGTGGCCCTCGCCGTTGTCCGAGTCCCTGCCCGGCTTGCTGGACGAGCACCGCGGGCGACGGGTGTGTGTCCTGGCCAGTGGGGATCCGACCTTTCACGGCATCGGTACGACGCTGACCCGGCTGCTGGGCGCGGACGCCGTACAGGTGATTCCACACCCGTCGAGCGTGTCACTGGCGTGTGCACGACTCGGGTGGCCGCAGGACCAGGTGCAGGTGGTCAGTCTGGTCGGTCACCCGGTGGAGCTCGTGCACCCGCATGTACAGCCCGGGCGGCGGTTGGTCGTACTGAGTTGGGGCGCGCACACGCCTGCAGAGGTTGCCGGACTGCTTGTCGCGCGTGGTTACGGCTCTAGCTCGGTGACTGTGCTCGAGCACCTCGGTGGACCGTCGGAGCGCGTGCGGACGGTGTCGGCTGCGGAGTGGTCTGGCGACGTCGAAGCGCTCAACGTGATCGGCGTGCAGTGCCAGGCGGACTCCGGTGCACCGCTGCTCCCGACTGTGCCCGGGCTGCCCGACGATGCGTATGAGAACGACGGGCAGCTCACCAAGCGCGAGGTCCGTGCGGTGACGCTCTCACGGCTCGCGCCGGTTCCGGGGCAGCTGCTGTGGGACGTCGGCGGTGGTGCGGGCAGCATCGCGATCGAGTGGTCGCGGCACCACCCCACCTGCCGGGCGATTGCGATCGAACGCGATCCCGACCGTTCCAAGCGCCTGGAGCGCAACGCTGCCGGGCTCGGGGCGTCGGTGACGGTGGTGCTGGGCAAGGCTCCCGCCGCGTTGGACGAACTGGAGACACCCGACGCCATCTTCATCGGTGGGGGAGCGACCGCGGCGGGCATGGTCGAAGCCTGCTGGAACGCCCTCGCCCCCGGCGGCCGCCTCGTGGTGAACGGTGTGACGCTGGAGACCGAAGCGTTGATCGCCCGCTGGTACGGCGAACTCGGCGGCGACCTCGTCCGCCTCGACGTCCAGCGCGCCTCGGCGGTCGGAACCATGACCGGCTGGCGCCCCGCCATGCCCGTGACGATCTGGAGCGTGACCAAGTGACGGTGCACTTCATCGGGGCCGGACCGGGCGCCGCCGATTTGATCACCGTCCGCGGCCACGACCTGATCGCCTCGTCACCGGTCTGCTTGTACGCCGGTGCGCTCGTCCCCGTCGAGCTCCTCGACCACTGCCCGGTCGGCGCCCGCAAGGTCGACACCGCGGACCTGAACCTCGACGAGATCATCAGCGAACTCGCCGCCGCGCACGCCGACGGACTCGATGTCGCCCGGCTGCACTCCGGCGATCCGTCGGTCTTCAGCGCGATGGCCGAGCAGATGCGCCGCCTCGACGACCTCGGCATCCCGTACGACGTGACGCCCGGCGTACCCGCCTACGCGGCGGCCGCGGCCAGCCTCGGCCGGGAGCTGACCGTTCCCGAGGTCGGTCAGACGGTGATCCTCACCCGGATCGCGGGCCGGGCGTCCGCGATGCCGGCCGGCGAGGATCTGGCCACCCTGGGCGCCAGCCGGGCCACGATGGTGCTGCACCTCGCCGTCCAGGTGATCGACCGCGTGGTCGACGAGCTCACACCGGCGTACGGCGCCGACTGCCCGGTCGCTGTGGTCGCACGGGCGTCCCGCGACGACGAGGTGATCCTGCGCGGCACCCTCGCCGGCATCGCCGACCAGGTGCGGGCCGCGGACATCCGCCGTACCGCGGTCATCATCGTCGGCAAGGTCCTGTCGGCGACGGCTTTCCGCGACAGCCACCTGTACTCGACCACGCGGACCCGATGAAGGTCCTCCTGCTCGGCGGCACCGGCGAGGCACGCTCACTCGCTGCCGCGTTCGCGGCCGAGCCAGATCTCCAGGTGGTGTCATCGCTCGCGGGCCGGATCACCGACGCGCGCCTGCCGGTCGGAGAGGTCCGGCAGGGTGGTTTCGGCGGCACCGACGGGCTGGTCGACTGGCTGCGGGACAACTCCGTCGACGCGGTGGTGGACGCGACCCATCCGTTTGCCGCCACGATGACCGAGCATGCCGTCGCGGCTGCTCGCGAGGTCGGCGTACCGCTGCTGATCCTCCGCCGCCCGGGCTGGACCGCGGTTGCGGGTGACCTGTGGCACTGGGTCGACACGCCTTCTGAGGCGGCCGGACTGTTGCCCAGTGTTGGAACCCGAGCGTTCCTCACCATCGGACGCCAAGGACTGGCCGCCTTCGAGCAGAGCGGCGTGTGGATGCTCGCGCGCTGTGTGGAGCCGCCGGAGCCAGTGCCGACCTGGTGCGAGCTGATCCTCGACCGCGGCCCGTACGACGTCTACGGCGAGCTCGCGCTGATGCGGCAGTACCAGATCGACGTATTGGTGACGAAGGACAGCGGCGGCGAACAGACGGCTGCCAAGCTGATTGCGGCGCGGGAGCTCGGCGTACCCGTGGTGGTGATCCGCCGCCCACCGCTGCCTGCCGGCGTCGAGGCAGTCGATTCGGTGGACCGGGTCGTCGAGTGGGTCAGGGCCCGTCGGTAGATTGACGCCCATGGGGATTCAGATCGCGCCGAGCATCCTGTCCGCCGACTTCGCCCGGCTCGCCGACGAGGCGGCCGCCGTGTCGAACGCCGACTGGCTGCATGTCGACGTGATGGACAACCACTTCGTGCCGAACCTCACCCTCGGCCTGCCGGTGGTCGAGTCGCTGGCGAAGGCGACCGACACCCCGCTCGACTGCCACCTGATGATCGAGGACCCGGACCGGTGGGCACCCGGGTACGTCGAGGCCGGCGCCTCGAGCGTCACCTTCCACATCGAGGCCTGCCGGGCCCCGATCCGCACCGCCCGGGAGATCCGCGCCAAGGGCGCCCGGGCCGCGATGGCGCTCAAGCCCGCCACCCCGATCGAGCCGTACGAGGATCTGCTCCCCGAGCTCGACATGATCCTGATCATGACCGTGGAGCCTGGGTTCGGCGGCCAGAAGTTCCTCGACGTGTGCGTGCCGAAGATCCGCCGGACCCGCCAGCTCCTCGACAAGCACGGGCTCGACCTCTGGGTCCAGATCGACGGCGGCGTCTCGATGGACACGATCGAGCGCTGCGCCGACGCGGGCGCCGATGTCTTCGTCGCCGGCTCGGCCGTCTACGCCGCCGACAACCCCAACGCGATGGTCGACCAGCTACGCACCCTCGCCGAGCAGGCCTCCAGCTGACTCGGTGGTCCTGCTTCCGGCGGGACGTTCCGGTGGGACTCTGAGTAAGAGAATCAGCGCACCCGCTGCGAGGACAGTCGCGACCAGCCAGACGTAACGCACGCCGAAGCTCTCGACCACCGCGCCGGACACGGCCGATCCGATCGCGGCCCCGCCCATCGCCGCACTCCCCATCCAGCCGAAGACTTCGGTGCGCACGGTGTCCGGGGTGAGCGCGCCAAGACGCTCGTACAAGGCACCGATCGCAGGCGCCAGCGTCAGGCCGGACACAGCCAGCGCGACACCGAGCGCCACCGGTGACCAGGTCGCGAACACACACAGCAGCATGCCCACCGTGACCAGAGCCGCCCGCCGCCACAGGTACGACGTACGTCGCCCTGGCAACGCACCGGCGACCGCACCACCGACCAGGCTGCCGAACGCCCAGACGGCCTCCAGGATCCCTGCGATCAGCCGCTCACCGTGCTCGTCCGCGAACGCGACGATGCCGAGGGAGATGCCGTTGAACGCCATCACCCACAGGCCGAAGGCCAGGATCAACGGCAGGCGATGCCGGTGCCACAGCAGCTGCCGCGCGGTCAGCCGTGGTTGGCTCGCGTCGTCGTGGTCGAGCGCTGGGGGTTGCTGCAACGCGTACCACCAGATGAAGGCGGCCGACATCGCGGCCGCGAGCAGCACACCGAGTCGCGGGCTCGCCACGCTCACAGCTGTTGCCCCGAGCATCGGGCCGACGATGAACAGCAGCTCCTGTGCGGTCGCGTCCACCGCGTACGCCGTCCGCAATGCCGGACCGTGGACAACCCGCGGCCAGGCGGCCCGCAGTGTCTGCATCACCGGCGGGACGAGCGCACCGGCGAGGAAGGTCAGCACCGGCATCAACCGATAGAGCCCGGCTGGAAGAGCGGCCAGCGCCGCCAGCGCCACGCTCCAGGACATCCCGGTCACCAGCAGCACCCCGCGGGCACCGCGCCGGTCGGCCGTCCTGGCCCACAGCGGTCCGGCGATCGCCATGCCGATCGAGTACGCCCCCGCGACGATTCCGGCCCAGCGGAACGACCCGCCGAGGTCCTTGGCCAGGAACGCGACCGGCACCATCGTGGCCAGCACCGGCAACCGCGCCAGCAGTGATGCGGCCAGCAGCGCCATCACGCCGTGCGTGCGCCACAGCTCGCGGTACCCGGAAAGCTCCATGGGCCGCATTCTCACGCCTGCCACCGACAGTTTCGACCGATCGCTACGATGGGCCGGTCAGCTTCGGCAACCAAGGAGTGCGGATGACCGAGCACAAGCCCGTGGACAGCTGGCTGACCGACATGGACGGCGTGCTGGTGCACGAGGAACGCGCCATTCCAGGGGCCGGTGAGTTCATCGCCTCGCTGCAGAAGTCCGGGAAGAAGTTCCTGGTGCTGACCAACAACTCGATCTTCACACCCCGTGACCTGCGCGCCCGACTGCTTGCCGGTGGCATCGATGTCCCCGAGGAGGCGATCTGGACCAGTGCGCTGGCCACCGCCCAGTTCCTCGACGACCAGCGCCCCGGCGGTACGGCGTACGTGATCGGCGAGGCCGGCCTGACCACGGCGTTGCACGAGATCGGCTACGTGCTGACCGAGCGGGCGCCGGACTACGTCGTCCTGGGGGAGACCCGCACGTACTCGTTCGAGGCGATCACCAGGGCGATCCGGCTGATCTCGGATGGTGCCCGGTTCCTGGCCACCAACCCGGACCCGACCGGCCCGTCGACCGAGGGACCGCTGCCCGCGACCGGTTCGGTGGCCGCGCTGATCACCCGCGCCACCGGCGTCGCGCCGTACTTCGTCGGCAAGCCGAACCCACTGATGATGCGGAGCGCGCTGAATCGGATCGAGGCGCACTCGGAGACCTCGGTGATGATCGGCGACCGGATGGACACCGACATCATCAGCGGTCTCGAGGCCGGCCTGCGCACCGTCCTCGTGCTGTCCGGTTCGACCGGCGAGCACGAGGTCGACCGCTTCCCGTACCGCCCCACCCGCATCGTCGAGTCCATCGCCGACGTCGTACCGCTGGTCGAGGCGCTCGCCTAGCAGGTGAGGGTGCGGAAGCCGTAGCCCTGTGCCTTGAGCGTCTTCAGGATCGTCGGCAGGGCGGCGACGGTCTGACTGCGGTTGCCGCCGCCGTCATGCATCAGGATCACCGAGCCGTTGTGGACCCCCGCGACCACGCGTTTGACGATCGCCGCCGTACCGGGCTTGGTCCAGTCGCGTGAGTCGATGTCCCAGACGACGAGGTCCTTGCCGAGGGCCTTCGCCTGCTTGGTGACGGTGCTGTTCACCGCGCCGTACGGCGGTCGCAGGCAGGCCGGCGTACCACCGGTCTGAGCGCGGATCGCCTGGTCGGTGGAGGCGATCTGCTGCCGGAACGACGTCGCGGACAGCGTCCGGAGATCCGCGTGGGTCCAGGTGTGGTTCTGCACGCTGTGCCCGGCGGCGTGGATCCGCTTGGTCAGGGCCGGATGCTTCACCACGTTCCGGCCGACCTCGAAGAACGTCGCCTTGGCGTCGTACTTCGCGAGCACCTCGAGGATCAGCGGGGTGTACACCGGATCGGGACCGTCGTCGAAGGTCAGGACGACGTACTTGGCCGGCAGCGCCTTCTGGGCCGGTGCTGCTGCCGGTGGCGGGGTCGGCGGCGGTGGACTGGGCGTGCGGGCAGCCGCGACCACCACCGTGCCGATCACGGTGCTGATCGCCATCATCATCGCCAAACCGACCAGGCGGTGGCCGGAGCGCGTCAAAGCCATGTGTCCCCCAGGGCGGTGGTGGGCTCACTTCCTCACCCGTCCACGATCGGCACGATCCGCCGGAAAGCGAGTACCCACGCCGCTGTCGCGTCAACAATCCACGGATAGCGGACGCTAGTGGCACCACAGGGGGTAGAAGACGTAGCCGCGGGCCTTGAGCGTGCGCAGGATCGTCGGCAGCGCCGCGACCGTCTGGCTCCGGTTGCCACCGCCGTCGTGGAGCAGGATCACCGAGCCAGGCCGTACCTTCGCCAGCACCCGGCGCGCGATCACCGACGACCCGGGACGGGTCCAGTCCCGCGGGTCGACCGACCACAGCTTGATCTCCTTGCCGAGCGTGGCCGCCCGCCTGGCGACCAGTCGGTTCGTCGCGCCGTACGGCGGCCGGAGGCAGCGCGGGGTGTAGCCGGTCTGAGCCCGGACGTACCGGTCCGTGGTCCGGATCTGGTACTTGAAGGCCGACCAGTTGACCTTGGTCAGATTCGGATGCGACCAGGTGTGGCTCTGCACGCTGTGACCTCGCTGATCGGCCCGTCGGGTCAGGGCGGGGTAGTGCTTGACGTTCTGCCCGATCACGAAGAAGGTCGCCCGCACTTTGTAGGTCTGAAGAATCTTCAGGACCTGCGCCGTGTACCGCGGGCTGGGGCCGTCGTCGAAGGTCAGATACACCCACTTGGCCTGTGCCGTGGTCGCTGCCTGAGGCTTCACCGTCGGAGCGCTCTGCGCCGGCGTGTCACTCGCCGCCAGGCCGAGCGCGGTGCTCAGCCCGACGGCGAGTGCTGCGGGGATCAGCCGCACCGGAAGTCGAAGATCTCTCACCGCAACCATCCCCCAGCCATGGTCGGCCCGGTGTTGGGCCACTCCTCATAGTGGCCCCAGGCAACCATTTCCGCCAGGGGTCAGAGCACCTGGGAGAGGAACTGCTGCAGCCGCGGCGAGTCCGCGTCCGTGAAGATCTGCTCCGGTACGCCGGACTCCACCACCACACCGTGGTCCATGAACGCGACCTGGTCGGCGACCTCGCGGGCGAACCCCATCTCGTGGGTGACGACGACCATCGTCATCCCGGCCTGCGCGAGATCAGCCATCAGACCCAGGACACCCTTCACCAGTTCGGGGTCGAGCGCCGAGGTGGCCTCGTCGAACAGCATCACCTCGGGCTTCATCGCCAGCGCCCGGGCGATCGCCACTCGCTGCTGCTGACCACCGGAGAGATTGCCCGGTCGCGACGATGCCTTGTTGCCCAGGCCGACGAGCTCGAGCTGCTCCAGCGCCGCGGCCCGAGCCTCCTCAGGTCCGAGGTTCTTGATCTTGCGCAGCGGCAGGGTGATGTTCTCCAGCACGGTCTTGTGCGGGAACAGGTTGAAGTGCTGGAACACCATCCCGATCCGTCGCCGCAGCTCGTCCGGGTTGCTCTTCAGTACCGACTCGCCGCCCAGCCGGACGTCCCCGGCATCCGGTTCGAGCAGCCGATTGATGGCCCGCAGCAACGTCGACTTCCCGGACCCGGACGGCCCGATCACGCACGCCGTACGCCCGGCCGGTACGGCGAGATCGACGCCGCGCAGCACCTTGTTGCTACCGAACGCCAGCTCGATCCCTTCGACCTGGAGACTCGCCGCCGTCTCAACGGTGGTCTGCATGCGCCAGCTCCTCCCGTACGACGTCGTCCGCGCGACTCGCGTCCGCCGGACGTCCTTCCCGCAGCCGCTTGTCGAAGTAGTTCACCAGGTGGGTCAGCGGCACCGTGATCACCAGGTAGAAGATGCCGGCCAGCAGCAACGGCGACAGGTTGCCGTTGGTCGCGGCCGCGTCCTGTCCGATCCGGAACAGCTCCCGCTGGCTGGCGAGCAGCCCGAGGAAGTAGACCAGACTCGACTCCTTCACCAGCGCGATGAACTGATTCACCAGCGCCGGCAGCACTCGTCGTACCCCTTGCGGAATGACGACCAGCCGCATCCCGGCCGTGTAGGTGAACCCGAGCGCACGAGCCGCCTCGAGCTGGCCCTTCTCCACACTCTGGATGCCGGAGCGGAAGATCTCGCCGATGTACGCCGCCGCGATCAGCGACAGCGCGAGGATGCCGAGCGGATACGGGTTCGGGCCCCACCAGTGCCGGGTGATCGGTGACAGGCCCTGGCCGATCAGCAGAATGGTCAGGATCGCCGGCAGGCCGCGGAAGATGTCGGTGTAGATCTTCGCCGGCCAGCGCAGCCAGCGCTTCCGCGACAGGGCCATCACCGCCACGATCATGCCGAGCAGCGTGCCCAGCACGACCGAGGCGGCCGCCAGGATCAGGGTGTTGACCAGTCCCACCTTGAGCATCTCGGGCAGGACTTCCCGCATCGACCCCCAGTCGAGGAAGGTGTCGTTCAGCGTGGACCAGATGTCCATCGATCAGCCGGCTGCGGGAGCTTTGGGGGTCGTGAACTGCACCGAGCCGCTACCCGGCTTGAAGTTCGCCGGTACGGCGCGACCCGGGTAGTACTGCTCGACCAGCTTCGTCCAGGTGCCGTCGGCGATGACCTCGTCGAGGGCCTTGTTCACCGCTTCGCGCAGCTTGTCGTTGTTCTTGGCCACCGCGAACGCCATCGGCGCGTCGCTGAGCTCCTTCGCGGCCAGGATCACGGTTCCGCCGCCCTGCTCCTTGGCCATCTTCTCGCCGATCTCGGCCGGCGAGACCCACGCGTCCGCCGTACCGGCCTTGAGCTGGCCGAGAGCGGCGTTGTAGTTCGGCACCCGGACCGGGTCGAGGCCCTTCTGGGTGGCGTAGTCGTCCTGGACGGTGCCCTGGACAACGACCACACGTTTGCCCTGGAGTTGGTCGAACTTCGTGATGCCGGAGTCCTTGGTCGTGTTCAGGCCGAGGTAGCCGAAGTCGTACCCATTGCTGAAGGCAACCGTCTTCTTCCGGGCCTCGGTCACCGTGATGGACGAGCTGCCGAGGTCGAACTGGCCGCCGTTCACCTGCGAGAGCAGCGCGGAGAAGTCGGTGCCGACGAACTCCGGCTTCAGGTTCAGCTTGGCCGCCACCGCGGTGATCAGGTCGTTGTCGAACCCGGTGAACTTGCCGTCCTTCACGTACACGTTCGGCGGCGCGTCGGTCAGTGTCCCGATCCGCAGCGTCCCGGAGTCCATCAGCCCCAGATCCGAACCGCTCGCGGCCGGGTCGTCATCGCTGCCGCAGGCAACCATCGACACCGCCAGCGCAACCGCCGCTCCCACCGCGACAACCCGTCGAAAGCCCCTGAAGGCGCGCACAACTATCTCCTCACAACCGTTGGTCAGAACGGAGCTGATCGCCCCGCCTCCGAACCCAACCTCACCCCCGTCCCCGCCATTCCACCCCGACACCCACTGAGACACCCCCGAAATGTCCACCCGCCTTGTGCTATATCGAGCACTCTGGGCGGGCTGGAGAGTGACGCCCAGCACACTGCGCGCGCGTGCGGCGTGGCGAGGATCACCCGCGCGGATCACCCCGCGCCGACTGTTAGCCGTGGTGGTGTTCGTAGTGGGTCAGGGCTTCGGCGGTGCGGCCGGTGCCGTAGGTGCGGAGGAGTTCGGCCAGGGCGGGGGAGTCGGGGGCGATGGCGGTTGCGGCGCGCTGGATCTCCTCGGCGGAGGCGACGGCGCGGAAGAGGTCCTGGATCTCGCGGACGACGGCGCGCGCGGAGGGCGGCGCACTCGTGGCAGCTTCCGGCGCGACAGGTCGAGCGGGCGTGGTGGGCAGTGCCGGCGGGGTGGCGAACGGTGCCGCACCGGACGAGCCGGGGAGTTGCGCGGTCGGGGTGGAGCGGGTGAAGGCGCCGGTGGCGCCGCGGATGCCGTCGAGCGCGGCCGGGATGTCGTCCGGCGGGATCCCCCCGGTCGACGCCCGCTGGGCGAGTTGGTCGAGTGCCTGGAGTCGGGAGACCACGGCCGGGTTGCCGATCTTCACCCGCTGGGCGCTCATCAGCTGCGACAACATCGGCGCGGACAGCCCGATCACCTGCGCCAGCGCACCCTGGGTCAGACCGAGCGGCCCGGCCACCCGGCGCACGAGTTCACCGAGCGGCTCGCCGTACAGTTCGGTCTGCTGCCGCAGGTTGTGCGCTGTCTGGTCCATTCGCGTGATCCCCTCTGACCGCCCGCCGCTCGGTAGCGACTGCAAACATCTTCGCAGTCGCGAACGCAAATTTCCAGCCGCGCAGCCACCGACCAAGCCCAGTTCCAGGCGTGGGATGTACCGGCTTGACATTTGCGATTGCAAACTGAGAGTGTTTGCGGCAGCGAATCTCACTGGAGGAAACGATGACGGCTCTGCAGGGACACCGCCGCCCCGCGGTGTGGGCGATCCTCGCCATCACGCTGACCGCCCTACTGGCCGGTCTGGCCATCCCGGCCGCGCACGCCGACCCCGACCCAGCCGGCAGCAAGCTGGTCCTGGTGCTCGACTCGTCCGGCTCGATGAAGGAGCCGGCCGGCGACGGGCAGACCAAGATCGCCGCCGCGCGGACCGCGCTGACCAAGGTGGTCACGAAGCTGCCGGCCGAGGCCGAGGTCGGCCTGCGGGTGTACGGCGCGACCGTGTTCAAGCGCACCCAGCCCGGTGCGTGCACGGACACCCAGCTGACCGTGCCGATCGGCACGAACAACCGGCCGCAACTGCAGGCCGCGATCGCGAAGTACAAGCCGTACGGCGAGACGCCGATCGGGTACGCGCTCCAGCAGGCCGCCAAGGACCTCGGCGCGACTGGGCAGCGCACGATCGTGCTCGTCTCGGACGGTGAGGCGACCTGCGCGCCCGACCCGTGCGTGGTGGCGCAGTCGATCGCCAAGCAGGGCATCGATCTGAAGATCGACGTGGTCGGTTTCCGGGTCGGCGGGAAGGCGCGCAGCCAGCTGCAGTGCGTCGCTCGTGAGGGCCGCGGTGACTACTACGACGCCGACTCGACGATCGACCTCGAGGCAGGGCTGGATCGCTTGTCCACGCGAGCGTTCCGTCCGTTCCGGATCTCCGGTGAGCCGGTCCAGGGTGCCGCGCAGCAGGAGGGTGCTCCGGAGCTTGCCCCGGGCCACTACTCGGACACGTTCGGCGGCGACCAGACCGCGAAGTACTACCTGATCAAGCGCAGCATCAAGGGTTCCACCCTCCGGGCCGGGGTGAGCTTCCGGCGGAATCCCGGCGACGAGCTGGTGATCCAGGCCGAGGTGAAGCTCAAGACCCTCGGCGGTGACGAGTGCGGCTGGAGCTACCCGCGCGTGTTCGGCAGTGACCAAGGACTGGCGACCGGCACCGCCTCGAGCTGGTCCGACTGGCGGAAGGAGTGCGCTGACGAGGACCAGTTGGTGCTGACCGTCTCGCCGGGCAAGGACTACCGCGAGCTCAAGGGTGTTCCGTTCGAGCTGCGGATCGACGAGGAACCGCCGGTGACGTCGACGGCGAACCTGCCCGCCGAGGCCGGCGACCCGGTGTGGACCCCGATGCCCGGGTCGACCCCGCGTGAGATCGTCCCCGGATCGAGCTTCCCGGACGCGCCGCTGCTCGAGCCCGGTAGCTACAAGACGACCCTGATGCCGGGCGAGCTCCAGCTGTACCGGGTGAAGGCCGACTGGGGTCAGCGGATCCAGGCTCAGGTCACGGTGCCGCAGCTCGGCGCGGCGACGAGTGAGGCGCTGGGCGGCATCCGCTACCTGGATGCGGCGCTGATCTCGCCGATCGGTGAGGACGTGTACTCGGTGTTCGCGAAGAAGGTGCCGGGAGGATCGGGCAAGCGCAGCGTGCTCACCAGGCAGGGTGCCGTCCAGGGGCTCACCACCAAGGAGATCCGGTACCTGAACCGCGACGGTGCCAACAACCAGGACACCGGTACGTCGATGCCGGGCGAGTACTACGTCGCCGTCTCGATGACGCGGAAGGACGACGACAGGGCGTTCACCGTCCCGGTCACGCTGACAGTCGGAGTGGTCGGCACGGCGGGCGCCGGGAAGCCGGAGTACGTCGACGGCGCCACCCCGGTCGCCGGCACCTCGGTCACCCCGTCACCGACCGCCGAGCCGTCCGAGTCCGGCAACGAGAACGGCAATGAGAGTGGCAACGAGAACGAGAACGGCAACGGCACCCAGGCCGGCGGCCCGGTCCAGGGCAGCGACACCAACTCCGGCGACAGCACCCCGGTCGCCCTGATCGCCGGCCTGTCCGGTGGCGGCGTCGCGCTCCTCCTGGTCGGCCTGTTCGCGGTCTTCCGCCTCCGCAAGAAGCCGGCCATCGTCCAGCCGAGCGGCTGGTCAGGCGCCCCACAGCACCCGAACCAGGTGCCGCCGCAGTACCCGAACCAGGGCGGACCCCAGCCGCCACAACAACCGCCGTACAACTAACTCCCAACAGAGCCCGGGCCCCACGGCCCGGGCTTTGTTCTTGCGGTCAGCCGAGGAGGAGCCAGGCGGCGGTGCCGAGCAGGGCGACCGCGCCGGTGATACTCACCGCTGCGACCCACACCAACAGTCGACTCCGACCTGGGGCGGAGGCGGAGGGTGGTGCGACCGAGGTGGTCTCGCGGTGGCTCGGTGCGGGAGTTCGGGTGTCCGGTTGCTTGGCCGGGCCGGTGGGCGTCCAGGTGACTGGCAGGGGTGGGAGTTGGTCGAAGACTTCGGGGGAGTCGGGTTGGGTGGACCAGGGGGTCGTCTGGGCGGGTGGGAGGGCGCCGGACTCGGCGAGGAGGCGGCCGGCGGCGTGGGCGGAGTCGGGGCGTTGGGACGGGTCGGTCGCCGTACTGCGGCGGATGAATTCGGCCAGCGGCCCATCGACGGGTGGGAGCTTGCCGTCCGGGCCGGGCCGCTCTCCGGTGAGGAGCTCGGCGGCGACGGCACCGACTGTGTACAGGTCCTGACGTGGGTCGGGGTCGGCTCCGGCCAGTTGCTCGGGGGCTATGTAGCCGGGCGTGCCGAGGACGGTGCTGTGGCGGGTCATGCGGGGCTCGTTGAGGAGGCCGGCTACGCCGAAGTCGGACAGGCGGAGGTGCGGGCGGCCCTTGCCGGTGGCGTCGAGGAGCAGGTTGGCGGGCTTCAGGTCGCGGTGTACGACGCCGGCCGCGTGGACTGCGGACAGGCCGTGCAGGAGTTGGTCGAGCAGGACGGCGACGTACGACGTGGGGAGCGGGCCGTGGTCGCCGAGCAGCGTCGCGACGGAGCCGCCGCGGACCAGGTCCATCGCGAACACGACCTTGTCGTCGTCGGCCGCCCACCCATGCGGTGCGACCACGTGCGGGTGTTCGATCCGCAACGACTGCTCCCGGACGAACCGCAGCAACGCGGCCGCATCGTGCTGCCCGAGCACCTTCGCCGCGACGTACGCCGACCGCCGCAGGTCCCACGCCCGCCAGACCGAGCCCATCCCGCCGGTCCCGATCAGGTCGATCAGCCGATACCGGCCCGCAAACGCCTCCACCGGCAAGAACCTACCGCCCCACCGGCCCGCCTCGGTCAACCCGCCGCCAGTGAAATACTGCGGTTGATGAATTCTGAGGCGGGCGGCTCGTCACCAGTGTGTCGGCGCGGTGGTTGCCGATGGCCACCGTCGGGCCGCTGGCCGGTGCGGCGCTGGCCGAGGCGTTCGGCTACCGGCCCCTCATCCTGACCGTCGCGGCTGCCTGTGTGACCGCCTCGGTGGCGCTCGCGCTCACCCGGCGGGTGCCCAGGATGTGACCTGGGTCCTGGTGGACTGGGGTGGCAGTGGCACACTTGAGGTACGAGTGAACCCACTCGCGTGCTCCGGGGTCGGTGTAATTCCGAGCCGGCGGTAATAGTCCGCGACCCGGCCGCAGCGGTTGAGCGGCCGGTTGACCTGGTGGAATTCCGGGACCGACGGTGAAAGTCCGGATGGGAGGCGCACGCGATCGGCGGGTGCGCTCTGACGTCCGGCGACGCGAGCCTCAACGGCGAGTGGGCAGTTCCGGACGGCAGTGCGTGCATGCCGGTTGTCACGAGCCCCGGAGTGCGTCCGTGACGACGAGGGACCGTGAGTGAACAACGCTTCGCCGATCGATGTCGCCTGGATGCGACGGGCGGTCGAGCTGGCCGCGAAGGGCATCGGCAGCACCCACCCCAACCCGGTGGTCGGCTGTGTCATCACCGGACGGGACGGTCATCCGGTCGGTGAGGGCTTCCACGCCGTTGCCGGTGGCCCCCATGCCGAGGTCGAGGCACTGACCATGGCGGGTGATCGGGCCCGCGGCGGTACGGCGTACGTGACCTTGGAACCGTGCAATCACACCGGCCGGACCGGGCCGTGCGCCGACGCGCTGATCGCGGCCGGGGTGGCCCGGGTGGTGTACGCCGTACCGGACCCGAACAAGCAGGCCTCCGGTGGCGCGGACAAGCTCCGGAGCAAGAACATCCAGGTCGAGGAGGGCGTGCTCCAGACCGAGGCCGAGGCGGTCAACCACGTCTGGCTGCACAGCGTCCGGATGGGCCGGCCGTTCGTCACCTGGAAGTTCGCCACCACTCTCGACGGGCGCTCGGCGGCTCCGGACCGGAGCAGCCGGTGGATCACCGGACCGATCGCGCGCGCCGACGTGCACCGGAAGCGGGCCGAGTGTGACGCGGTCGCGGTCGGCACCCAGACCGTGCTGGTCGACGACCCGGAGCTGACGGTCCGCGACGAGAACGACGTACCGGCCGCCAGGCAGCCGCTGCGCGTCGTCGTCGGCGACCGGGAGATCCCGCCGACCGCGAAGATCCGCAACGACCGCGCGCCGACGCTCCTACTGCCCACCCATGACCCGGCCGAGGTGCTCCGGCAGCTGGACGACAGCCACATCCGGCACCTCTGGCTCGAGGGCGGTCCGACGCTGGCCGCCGCCTTCCTCCGCGCGCAGCTGGTCGACCAGATCGTCGCGTACGTCGCCCCGGCCGTGCTCGGCTCCGGGTACGCCGCGATCGGGGACCTGGGGGCGGAATCGATCGACCACCTGCGGCGGTTCAAGTTAGCGGACGTCACCCGCCTCGGCGACGACGTCCGGCTGACCCTGACGCCGCTCGAACTCCAAAGGAAACGCTGAATGTTCACCGGAATCGTCGAAGAACTCGGCACGGTCGAGTCACTGGACCTGCTGGACGGGGACGCCGCCCGGCTCACCATCCGCGGCCCGAAGGTCACCGAGGACGCCGGGCACGGCGACTCGATCGCCGTCAACGGCTGTTGCCTCACGGTGGTCGAGCACGGTGACGGCACCTTCACCGCCGACGTGATGCGGGAGACGTTGCAGCGCACCAGCCTCGGCCAGGCCACCAAGGGCTCGCAGGTCAACCTGGAGCGCGCGGTGCCGGCCCACGCACGGCTCGGCGGGCACATCGTCCAGGGCCACGTCGACGGGGTCGGCACGATCGCGAGCCGCACGCCGGGCGAGCACTGGGAAGACGTCCGGGTGGCCGCGCCCGCGAACATCCTCAAGTACGTCGCCGAGAAGGGTTCGATCGCCATCGACGGCGTCTCCCTGACGGTGACCGACGTGGACGACGCGACCGGCACCTTCGGCGTCAGCCTGATCCCGACCACGCTCGAGCTCACCGTGCTCGGCCGCAACGCCGTCGGCGACACCGTCAACCTCGAGGTCGACGTGATCGCCAAGTACGTCGAACGCCTACTGGGAGGCACCAAGTGATCGACTGGTTGCTGCACGCCGAGGTGACCATCGCCGGTTCGCCGGTGCTGGTCCGCGAGATCGTCGGCAACGTGTTCGGCCTCGGCAGCGCACTGTTCGGCATGCGCCGACTGGTGGCCGCCTGGCCGGTCGGCATCGTCGGCAACATCCTGCTCTTCACAGTCTTCGTCGGCGGGATCTTCGACACCCCGCAGGACAAGGATCTGTGGGGCCAGGCCGGGCGCCAGGTGTTCTTCGCCCTGGTCAGCCTCTACGGCTGGTACCGCTGGTACCAGACCCGCCACGGCGGTGCCGCGAACGCGGTGCAGCCGCGCTGGGCGACCGCCCGCGAGCGGCTCGAACTGCTCGGCCTCGCGGTCGTGCTGTACGCCGTCTCGTACTTCGTGCTCCGCGAACTGGGTTCGTGGGGACCGCAGTGGGACGCGTGGATCCTGACCGGCTCGATCCTGGCGACGTACGGGATGGCCCGCGGGTTCGTCGAGTTCTGGCTGATCTGGATCGCGGTGGACGTGGTCGGCGTACCGCTGTTGATCCAGGCGAAGTTCTACCCGTCGGCGACGATGTACATCGTCTACGGATTCTTCTGCGTCATCGGGTTCGCCTCGTGGTGGCGGATCCAGAACCGGGAACGCACCGTGACCCCCGAACCCGTGGTGGTGGGCTGAGATGGGCAACATTCTGAAACTCGACACGATCGAGCACGCGATCGACGAGATCCGGGCCGGACGGCCGGTGATCGTGGTCGACGACGAGGACCGGGAGAACGAGGGCGACCTGATCTTCGCCGCGTCCAAGGCGACGCCGGAGCTGCTGGCGTTCCTGATCCGGTACAGCTCGGGCGTGGTCTGCGTCCCGATGGAGGGGGCCGAGCTCGACCGGCTCGGCATCCCGCTGATGACCCCGCACAACCGCGAGCGGATGCGGACGGCGTACACGATCTCGGTCGATGCCCGCGACGGCATCAGCACCGGGATCTCGGCCGCGGACCGGGCCCGGACGATCCGGGTGCTGACCGACTCCGCGTCGGAGTCGTACGACCTGGTCCAGCCGGGTCACGTGTTCCCGCTGCGCGGCCGCGACGGCGGTGTCCTGGTCCGGCCGGGGCACACCGAGGCGTCGATCGACCTGGCCCGGATGGCCGGGCTGACACCGGCCGCGGTGATCTCCGAGCTGGTGAACGACGACGGCACGATGAAACGCGGTCCGGAGCTGCGCGAGTTCGCCGACGAGCACGGGCTGGTGCTGGTGTCGATCGACGATCTGATCCGCTACCGGCGCCGTACCGAGCGTCAGATCCAGCGGGTCGCGACCACGACGCTGCCGACCCGGTACGGCGATTTCGTTGCCCACGGCTACCGGAACATCGTCGACGGGTCGGAGCAGCTGGCCCTGGTCCGCGGTGAGATCGGGGCCGGGCCGACGCTGGCCCGGCTGCATTCGGAGTGCCTGACCGGTGACGTGTTCGGCTCGCTGCGGTGCGACTGCGGTCCGCAGCTCGACGAGGCGCTGCGTCAGGTCGCGGCCGAAGGCGGTGTCGTCGTGTACCTGCGCGGTCACGAGGGCCGGGGGATCGGGCTGCTGCACAAGCTGCAGGCGTACGAGTTGCAGGACGCGGGCCGGGACACGGTCGACGCGAACCTCGACCTCGGGCTGCCGGCCGACGCCCGCGACTACGGCACCGGTGCGCAGATCCTGGCCGATCTCGGCGTCACGTCGGTGCGGTTGCTGACGAACAACCCGGACAAGCTGGCCGGGGTCCAGGGCTACGGCATCGACGTGGTCGAGCGGCGCAGCATCTCGATCGACCCGACCGAACACAACCTGCGGTACCTGCGGACCAAGCGCGACCGGATGGGCCATCACCTGCCGGGCGGCGTACTGGCTGAAGAGAACGGAGCCGGCTGATGTCGGGTAGTGGAGCCCCCACCATCGAGACCCCGCGGGCCGAAGGGGCCCGGGTCGCGATCGTCGGCGCGCAGTGGCACCCGAAGGTGACCGACGCGCTCGTTGCCGGTGCGATCCGCGCGCTGGACGAGGCCGGGGTCACCGACTACACGGTGATCCGGGTGCCGGGGTCGTTCGAGCTCCCGGTGGCGTCGTTGCACGCGGCAAAGAGCGGGTACGACGCCGTGATCGCCCTCGGCGTCGTGATCCGCGGTGACACCCCGCACTTCGAGTACGTCTGCCAGGCCGCGACCGACGGGCTGATGCAGGTCGGCGTGACCACCGGCGTACCGATCGGCTTCGGCGTCCTGACGTGTGACAACGACCCGCAGGCGCTGGACCGGGCGGGGCTGCCCGACAGTCGCGAGGACAAGGGCTACGAAGCCACGCAGGCTGCGCTGTCGACGCTGGTGGCCATCCGTAGTCTCTAGGGCCATGGACTGGCAGAGCTGGCACGGTGATTACGACGTACCCGGTTCGTCGCTGGCGCGGCGGCTGGCAGTCGTGCAGGAGCAGGTTCGCAGCGCGCTGGATGCCTGCCCGCCCGGCCCGCTGACGGTCGTGAGCTTGTGCGCGGGCGAGGGCCGCGACCTGCTGGAGGTGCTGCCGACGCATCCGCGCCGCGACGACGTCCGGGCCCGGCTCGTCGAGCTCGATCCGCGCAGTACGGCGGTCGCCGAGGAGTCGATCCGGGTCGCGGGGCTGTCCGGCGTCGAGGTGCTCCAGGGCGATGCCGCCCTGGTCGATCACTACAGGGACCTGGTGCCCGCGGACGTCGTTCTGGTCTGCGGAGTGTTCGGCAACATCGTCGACGCCGACATCGAGCGGACCGTCGACACGTGCCGCCAGTTGACGAAGTCCGGCGGCACGGTCATCTGGACGCGGCACCGGGGCGAGCCCGATCTGGTGCCGACGATCCGCGGCTGGTTCGAGGAGCGCGAGTTCGACCGGGTCTGGCTGTCCGACCCGGAGGCGGGCTTCGGCGTCGGCGTCCATCGCTTGACCGGGCGGCCGGAACCGCTCAAACTTGCTCGAAGCATGTTTGCTTTCGTCGGTTATGAGCAACTGGGAGGATAGTGAACTACCGACCCCTCATCTGGCTTGCGGTAGCGACCTTCTCGACCGGCATCGACGGCTACGTGCTGGCCGGTCTGCTCCCCGCCATCGCCGACGACCTGCAGGTCGTCGAGGCTGCCGCCGGGCAGTTGGTGTCGGTGTTCGCCCTGACGTCCGCGCTCGCGGCGCCGCTGCTCAGCACCGTGACGAGCCGCTGGGAACGACGCCGGACCATCGCCTGGTCCCTGGGCGTCTTCGTGCTCGGCAACCTGATCGTCGGGCTCGCGACCAACTACCCGATCGCGCTCGGCGGACGGGTGGTGGCTGCGCTCGGCGGATGTCTGCTCAACGCCGCCGTCACCGGGTACGTGCTGGCGCTCACACCGGCCAAGGATCACGGCAAGGCGCTGTCCTTCGTGCTCGGCGGGTGGATGGCCGCGACCGCGCTCGGCGTGCCGGTCGGCCTGGTGATCGGGCAGTCGAGCTGGCGGTTCCCGATGATCCTGGTCGCGGTGGTCGGCACCATCGCGTTGACCGGGATCCTGCTCAAGCTGCCCCGACTGCATCTCCCGTCCGGGACGCTGGCCGATCGCCTGCGCCCGCTCGGTCAGCCCCGTCTGCTGGCCGGTCTGCTCGTCACGACCGGCATCCTCTGCAGCAGCTACACCTGCTTCACCTACGCGACGCTGATCTTGGGTCCGGCGTTCCCGGCCGAGTGGATGATCATCCTGATCATGTTCGGCTACGGTCTGGCCAGCATGCTCGGCAACGCGGTGACCGGCCGGCTCGTCGACCGATACACCGCGCTCCGGGTGCTGACCGTCGTACTGACCGGACTGCTGGTCGACGCGGTGCTGGGTGCGTTCGCGTTCGCCTTCGCGCCGGTGACGGTGCTGGTGGTGGCCGGGCTGGTGTGGTTCTTCGCCGCCGGAATCGGGAACGGCGGCGCTGCGGTCCCGCAACAGGCCCGCCTTGCTGCGCTCGCACCCGATTCGGCCGCCATCGTGATGGCGCTGAACGGCAGCGCCATCTCACTCGGCGTCGCCCTGGGCGGTGGCCTCGGCGGCATCACCTTGGCCGCCGGCTCCCCGCCCCACGGGCTCCTCGTCGTGGCCGCCGTCATCCTCGCCCTGACCCTGAGCCTCCACCTCCTCGTCGCCAGAGCCCCACAGCGCGACGAAGTGCCCGCCTAGCCGATCCTGGTGTGTTGCATCTTCCAGTTGGGGACCCAGGTTTTGCCGTCGTCGACTGAGAAGGACTGTTCCCAGGCGGCCTTGTCGGTGCCGGGTGTCCAGGTGAAGCGGACGTCGATCGGCTGGCCCTCCCAGACGTCGGGACCTTCGAAGATGCCGGTGCCGTCGTCGCGGAACGAACCGATGACCGGCGTCTCGAGCTGACCGCGCAGGCTGTTGATCCAGTGGATCGCCCAGGTCTTCGACTCGGGGTTGTAGATGCGCAGCGTCGCACCGCGGAAGCCCTCGGTCGGGAACCAGCCCTCGTCGAAGCTGACCGCACCGTCCATGTACGTCGTGACTTCCATCTCCGACTGCATCTCGTACCACTCGGCCTCCGCGCCCAGCGCGGGCTTGCGACGGCTGTTGTGCATATCCCAGCGGCCGACGAGGAAGTCGAAGTCACCGGTCAGCTTCGGTACGTCGAGCGCCGGCGGCGGCGTGTCCCGCCGGGTGAAGTCCATGACCCAGTTGAGTTCCCAGGTCTTCCCGCCGTCGTTGGAGTAGCACTGCTCCCAGTGCGCGGTCTGCTCGGTGATCTCGGACCACTCGTAGCTGACCAGGATCGGCTGCCCGTCCAGCTCGTCGTCACCGACCAGCCGGCACGACTTGCCGTCCTCCGCCCAGCGCCCGCGCACCGGCGGATACAGCTGCATCGTCCGGCCGTCGATCCACCAGATGCTCCACTCCTTCTCGACCGGGTCGAACAGCCGCACCGACATCCCGTACCGCTGCTGCGCCGGGAAGCGCATCTCGTCGACGCTGATCGCCCCGTCGAAGTGCGTGCGCGCGGTCGTCGTCCCCTCGAACTCGTTCCACTCGTCGCAGCCGACGAAGGCTGCTTTCAGGGTTCGGTGCCGTACGTCGAAGTGCCCGGTCAGGAAGTCGAAGTCGCCGGTCACCTTGGTCCATGTCGTCATACAGTCAGCGTGACGGTGAAACCTGACAGCGCATGGCAGTGTTCGGAGCTAACCTCTGAATATGCGTTCGAGCCGGCTGCTGTCGATCCTGCTGTTACTGCAGACCCGCAGGCAGTTGACCGCGCGCGAGCTCGCCAACGAGCTGGAGGTCTCGCTCCGCACGATCTACCGCGACGTCGAGGCGCTCGCGGCGGCCGGAGTGCCTGTGTACGCCGACCAAGGCCGCACCGGCGGCTATCGCCTGGTCGAGGGGTACCGCACTCGCCTCACCGGACTCACCGAGCAGGAGGCGGCCGCGCTCTTCCTGGTCGGCATGCCCGGTCCGGCCGCTGCGCTCGGGCTGACCGCGGAGACGAGTGCGGCCGAGCTGAAGTTGCTCGCGGCACTCGCCCCGGACCAACGCGACCGGGCCGGCCGGCTGAAGAACCGCTTCCACCTCGATCTGCCCGCGTGGTACCAGGACGCCGAGAACTCGCCGCACCTATCGGCCGTCGCCGACGCGGTCCTGCACGACCGCCGGATCAAGGTGCTGTACCGGCGCTGGGAGGCGCCCCGCGAGGTCGAGCGCGTGCTCGAACCGTACGGCCTCGTGCTCAAGAACGGTGCCTGGTACGTCGTCGCCGCCACCGGCAACGGGATGCGTACGTACCGCGTCGCCAGCATCCTCGAGCTGACCCCGACCGACGAGGAGTTCGAGCGGCCGGCGGACTTCGACCTCCCGCGTTTCTGGCAGGACCGCCTGGCCGATTTCGACCAGACCCGCTTCACCGCCGAGGCCGTCGTCCGCGTGTCGGCGGGGCTTGCCTCGCGCATGCACGACGTGTCCTTCCCGCTCCTGGTGAAGGCGGTGGCGGCTACCGAGCCGGCCGACGACGGGACCGTGACGGTCACCGTCCCGATCGAGTCGATCGGCAACGCGGCAGCGGCCTTCTGCCGCTTCGGGAACTCCCTGGAAGTGCTCGATCCGCCGGAGCTGCGGGCCGAGCTGGCGAAGCTCGGCCGCACGCTGATCGGCCTCTACGAGTCCTGATTCAGCTTCTCGATGGCGGAGCGACCGGCCTCGGCGCTGCGGCGGAGGAAGCCGGCGATGACGTCCAACTCCTCCTCGGTGTAGCCGGTCAGGACGTCGTCCATCGCGCTGATCATCGGCTGGTAGAGCCGGAAGACCTCGATGCCGCGGTCGGGCAGAAGCCGGATGGTGACGCTGCGCCGGTCCGCCCGGGTGCGGTCCCGGACGATCCAGCCGGCCCGCTCGAGCCGATCCAGGATGCCGGTCAGCGTCGCCGGGTGCAGGCCGGCCTGTCGGGCCAGCGCGCTCGGGGTCAGCGGTCCACTGCGGGCCAGGACGTCCAGGCAGTCGAGGTCGACGTCTTTCAGCGCCAGTCGGCTGCCGACCTGATGGTTGAGCAGCGCGAGCTGGATGCGCAGGTCGCGCAGTGCGGCCTTGATCTCGTTGCCGGCCCGCCGGCGGTGACGCGGGTCACCCGGTTGTGTCTGTTCCATATATTATGAGTCCCGTACTATATGAGTTACAGAGAAGCTTCACGGTAGCGCAACTGAAGGAGTCCGGATGAAGATCACGGTGTTCGGGGCGACCGGCGGGATCGGTGGTCACGTCGTCCAGCAGGCGCTGGAGGCGGGGCACAAGGTGGTGGCGGTCGTTCGTGCGTCGTCGTCGTACCAGGTCGAGGATCCGTCGCTCGAGGTGTTCCGGGTGTCTGGTCTGACCGAGGCCGGGCCGCTGCTGGAAGCGGTGGACGGGACTGAGGCGGTCATCTCCGGGGTCGGGCCGCGTGGGCGCAAGGACGGTCCGGTCGCGTCCGGGAGCACCCGCTCGATCCTCGCCGCGCTGTCCGAGACCGGCGTACGGCGGTTTGTCGCGGTGAGCGCGGCGCCACTCGGGCCGGCCGCGCCGGACGAGAGCTTCCTCAACCGTCGCCTGCTGCTGCCGATGATCAACGCCTTCGCGGCCGACGTGTACGCCGACCTGCGGGTGATGGAGGCGGACATCGTCAGCAGCGACACCGACTGGACGATCGTCCGGCCGCCGAAACTCACCAACAAGGCCCTGACCGGCAAGTACCGCACGGCCGTCGGCGGCACCGTTGCACGCGGCTACACCATCTCCCGCGCCGACGTCGCCCACCTGATGCTCGCCGCGATCGACGATCCGGCCATGGTCGACCAGCCCGTCGGCATCGCGTACTGAATCGCTGATCGAGAGGAGTGAACTCATGATCCTGATCACCGGACCAACCGGCACCGTCGGCCGCCCACTGGTCGAGAACCTGCAGAGCCGGGAGGTCGCCGTCCGCGCCGTCAGCCGGTCGGGCGCCTTGCCGGCCGGCGTCGAGACCGTCACCGCGGACCTTGCCCGACCGGAGAGCCTCGCGACCGCACTCGACGGTGTCAGCACGCTGTTCGTGCACCCGCGTGCCGTGGGGGACAGCGCCGGCAGGCTGCTGGCGATGGCGGCCGAGCGCGGTGTTCGCCGGGTGGTGGTCCTGTCGGCGATCAACGTCGACGACGACCCGGCGTACCAGCCGTCGCGACAGAACGGCGACCGCAACAAGGAGGTCGAAGACGCGGTGACCGGCAGCGGGCTGCCGTGGGTGGCAGTGCGATCCAGTTCGTTCGCCGTCAACGCCGTCGGCATGTTCGGCGCGCAGGTCCGGGCCGGCGATGTTGTCCGCGGTCCGTATGCGAACTTCGCCGAATCGCCGATCCACGAGGCGGATCTGGCCGCCGTGGTCGCGCACCTGCTGCTTCATGACGACCTGGACGGCCGCCGGATCCCGGTCACCGGGCCGCAGTCCCTCACCCACGAAGAACAGGTCGCCGTCATCGGCAAAGTACTCGGCCGGTCCCTCACCTTCGTGGAGGTCCCGCCGGAGGCGGCCGCGGACGGTCTGATCGCCCACGGCATCCCCGGCGCCTTCGTCCAGGCCCTCATGGCCAGGTACGCCCGCGGTGCCGGACAGCCCGCGGAGGTCACCGACGAGGTGGAGCGGATCCTCGGCCGTCCCGCTCGCACCTTCGCCGACTGGGTCGGCGACCACACCCACGCGTTCCTCCGGGACGCTAGCTGACCGAGACCCCGGCGGCTTCAGTTGGCGTGGCGCACTGAGGTCGCGGGCGAGGTGGGCCCGGCGGAGGCCGTGGGTGCGTAGGTAGCGCAGGTCTTCGGCGTTGTCGTACATGAGCTGGATATGGAAGTAGTTCACGTACTCCAGTACGGCGAACAGGGCGAACGCCAGACCTGGCAGGTTGCCGGCGCCCGGATCGCGGCCGACCGACCAGCCGAGGTAGAGCAACCCGGCGGCGAGTAGGACGGGATTACCCAGCCGGGCCGCCGCGAAGGCGCGGGCGCCGGGCAGCGGCGACCGCGCGGGCTGGCGGAGCTTGGCCGTCCAGTACGCCGCTCCCTGCACCAGAAGGATCGCGAACAGGGCGAAGCCGGTCAGGTTGGGCGCCGTCACCGGGAGGCCGATCACGCTGAACCAGATCACGAACTGCAGCGGGATGTTCAGCAGCTCCAGAGCGGCCAGTGAGCGCAGCCGACGGCGGACCCAGGCGCGAGAGCGATGGTGCATCGGGCGACTATCTCAAGCGGAGGAGGTCGTGGGGGACGGCGCGGGCGGTGTGGCCTCGGTGGCCGGTGGTGGTTGTGGCCATGGTGAGGGAGTTGAGGAGGGCTTCTTCGGTCGCCTCGGTGGTGGCTTGGAAGGCGGGACGGAGATCTCGGTCCGCAAAGGCGGGAGTTCGGTTCGTGGTGAAGGCGATGGCGTAGTCGCCGCTGCCGGGGGAGAAGTCGGAGCCGACGCGGCCCATCGCGAAGACGGCCCGGCGGGCGACGCGGCCGAGCTGGCGGGCGTCGAGGGGGAGGTCGGTGGCGACGACGATCATGCAGGAGTTGCCGTCGGCATCGACCGGTTGGGCCGGGATCGGGGTGCCGAGGACGGTCAGTGTGCCAGAGAAGTTGGCTTGGACCAGTACGCCGATGGTGCCCGAGTCGAGGGTGCGGGACGCCGTACCGATGCCGGCCTTGAAACCGAGGGCCGTGGTCCCGGTGCCGGCGCCGACGCAGCCCTCAGCGGGCAGCTCGCTGGAAGCTGTGTCGAGGGCGGTGTGGACGTGCTCGGGGGTGATCGGGCGGCGGCGGATGTCGGAGAGGTGTCCGTCATTGGTCTCGCCGACGACCGGGTTGAGGCTGGTCGCCTTCGGGTCCCGGTCGAGCAGCCAGGTGAGCAACGCATCGGCGACCCGGAAGACACTCAGCGTGCCGGTCAGCAGCACCGGAGTCTCGATCACGCCCAGTTCGTCGACCTGGGTCGAGCCGACGAGCTTGCCGTACCCGTTGCCGACCGCAACCGCAGCAGGCAGACCGTCCGCGTAACCATCCGGCACGATCGCGGTCACCCCGGTGTGTAGATCATCGGAGGAGATCGTGGTCTGGCCGACGCGCACCCCTGGTACGTCGGTGATCGCATTGAGCGGACCGGGTGGCAGCGTGCCGACAGTGACGCCGAGATCGCGGACCCGCCGGGGAGTTTGCATGGCAGCTATCGTCGGCCAGGTGCTCGAACAGCTGAACGACCGGGTATGGCCCTACCCGCACGACCCCGACCCGGACGCGATCAGGCCGTCGGTCGCGGTGATCGCCGACGACCGGGGCAGCGTACTGATCGACGCCGGCAACAGCCCCGAGCACGCCCGGTCGATCCAGGCCGCGATCGCAGAGACCGGGCTGCCCGCGCCGCGGTGGCTGGTCTACACGCATCACCACTGGGACCACGTCTGGGGAGCCTGCGCCTGGCCCGACGTGACGGTGGTCGCTCACGCAGCGGCGGTCGACATCCTGGCCGAAGAAGCCGAGCGCCCGTGGAGTCACCGGTAGCTGCGCGGTCCGGAGGACACCATCGACCACGGGATGGTGAAGGGTCTTGTCGCCGAGAATCACACCTGGTACGTCGATGCTCACTCACCGCCACGAGGTCCCGGTAGGCGGACCTGACCGGAAGGCTCCCGCGCCGGGCATCTAGGCTGGGCGCGCGATGAAGACCTTTGAGGAACTGTTTGCCGAGCTGGGTGAGAAGGCGCTGACGCGGCCGGAGGGATCCGGGACCGTGGCGGCGCTGGATGCCGGCGTGCACGCGATCGGCAAGAAGCTGGTCGAGGAGGCCGCCGAGTCCTGGATGGCCGCCGAGCACGAGAGCAAGGAGCGGGCCGCCGAGGAGCTGTCCCAGCTGCTCTACCACGCGCAGGTGATGATGCACGCGCTCGGCCTGGACCTCGACGACGTGTACCGACATCTGTAGGAGTCGATCCCGCAGACACCGGTTCATATCTTCAGAAAGGGCAGTGCAATGCTGCGCGTCGCAGTACCCAACAAGGGCTCGCTGAGCGAGGCCGCCACCGAAATCCTCACCGAGGCCGGCTACAAACAGCGCCGGACCACCAAGGACCTCGCGCTCACCGACGCCGTGAACGAGGTCGAGTTCTACTACCTGCGTCCGCGCGACATCGCCGTGTACGTCGGCGAGGGCACCCTCGACGTCGGCATCTCCGGCCGTGACCTGGTCCTCGACTCGCACGCCGACGCCGAGGTGATCATGGAGCTCGGGTTCGGCGGGTCCACCTTCCGGTTCGCCGGCCGGCCCGGTGCCGCGACCTCGATCAAGGACCTGGCCGGCAAGCGGATCGCCACGTCGTACGCCGGGGTCCTGCAGGACCACCTGGCCGAGCACGGGGTCGACGCCTCCGTGGTCCGCCTCGACGGCGCGGTCGAGACGGCTGTCCAGCTTGGTGTCGCGGATGTGATCGCCGATGTCGTCGAGACCGGTACGACGTTGCGCCAGGCCGGGCTCGAGGTGTTCGGCGACCCGATCCTGCAGTCCGAGGCGGTGCTGATCAAGCGGCACGGCGTGGAGACCCCGCCGAACGGGCTGCACCAGCTGGTCCGCCGGCTCGAGGGCGTCCTGATCGCGCGCAACTACGTGATGATGGACTACGACATCCGGGCCGAACACGTCGACGCGGCCACCGCGGTCGCGCCGGGGCTGGAGTCGCCGACGGTGTCGCCGCTGCACCGCCAGGGCTGGGTCGCCGTCCGGGTGATGGTGCAGCGGGCCGACGCGCAGCGGATCATGGACCAGCTCTGGGAGGTGGGCGCGCGTGCCATCCTCACCACCGACATCCACGCCTGCCGGATCTGACATGCGCCCCGTCACCGGTGACCAGCGGCTCTACACCTTCCACCCCTGGATCGTCGCGGTGATGGCCGGTGGGATGGGGTTGTCGCTGATCGCGGTGTTCGGGGTGATCTGGTTCCGGTTGTCGGAGGATTCCCGGGACACGTTCAGCTGGTTCCAGCGGCTGACGTTGCTGGCGTTCTTCGGCGCGATCCTGTGGATCCTGTACCGGATGACCACGCTGCGGGTGTCGGCGTACCCGGACCGGCTGCGGGTCCGCAACGTCTTCAAGTCCTACACGCTGACGTGGGACCAGGTGACCGCGCTGCGGTTCAAGCCCGGTGACGCGTGGCTGCAGCTGTTCGATGCCGATGGCAACCGGCTGGGCATCCTCGCGGTCCAGGCCGCCGAGGGGGCCCGGGCGAGCAAGGCGGCCAAGGAGCTGGCCGCCGTCGCCCGCGACTGTGGGGCCGGGCCTACACGGACACCGTGAAGCTGGTGGTGTGGGAGTCGCCGGGCTGCAGGACCACCAGGTTCTGGCCGGTGATGAAGGCGTTCGGCGGACACGTCATCGGCTCGACGGCGAGCGCCGTACGCCCGATCGCGCCACCGGTGTAGAGCTGCAGCCAGGGCGTGTCACTGGTCAGGACCGACCGGTTGCCGGAGTCCGGATCCGTCAGCGTCACCGACCACGAGCTGCCGCCCAGCCCGGTGAACGCGTTGTCGATCTCGAGGTCCCCGATCACCCGGCCTTGCTGGAAGTCGTACGGCGAACCGGCCACCGGCGACAACCCGATCGGCGTCATCCGCTCCGGCGACACCTCCAGCCACTCGGCCGCGTGGAACTCCAGCACGCACTCGTCGATCGCCCGGCCGACACTCAGATACGGATGCGTGCCGTACCCGTACGGCGCATCGCTCGTGCCGACGTTGGTCGCGGTGGCGGTCACGGTGAGCCCGTCGACGAGGTGGTAGGTGAGGCGGAGATCGAGCTGATGCGGGTACCCGGGCTGGCCGTGCAGCCGATGACCGACCTCGACCAGCGCCGGGTCGGTGCCGTCGTCCACCCGCTCCCAGTTCGTCCAGCGGGTCAGACCGTGGATCGCGTTCTGCCGGGTCGGCTCGGTCAGGGACAGCTGTTGGTCAACGCCCTCGAACGTGTACTTGCCGTCGGTGATCCGGTTCGGCCACGGGAACAGGTGCTGTCCGATCCCCGCGTGCGCCGGCTCGCTCTCGCCGTACCCGAGCAGCACTTCACGCCCGTCGTACGTGAGCCCGCGCAACCCGCCGCCGACGCTGACCACCGTCGCGGCGTACCCGTCGGCGGATAGGACCCACTGCTCTCCGGACGGCAGAACCTGTGCGCTCATACCCCCATCCTCACAAAACTTCTTGGAGGATGCTGTCCATCGGGGCCTGACCCGTTCGTAGTGATGCTGTAGACACGCCAACAGGAGGTTCCGAGATGAAGTATCTGCTGCTGATCAACGCCGGTGAGCTCGACCTGAGTGGCGGTGCGGTCGGGTGTGAGCCGGAGGACTGGATGCGGTTCGACAAGGAGATCCAGGACGCCGGAGTCGTGGTCTCGTCGGAGTCGCTGGCCGACCTGGTCACCTCGACCCGGGTCCAGGTCGCGAACGACGGTCAACGCTCCGTGACCGACGGGCCGTTCGCCGAGACGCGGGAGGTACTGGGTGGCTTCTACGTGATCGACGTACCGGACCTGGACGTCGCGCTCGAGTGGGCCGCCAAGTGCCCCGGCTCCCGGGGTGGCGGTTCGATCGACGTTCGCCCGGCGGTTCGGTGACCTCGACCTGGCCGAGGAGGTCGCGTCGGAGGCGATCGAGGCGGCGCTGGTGAAGTGGCCGGTCGACGGCGTACCGCCGAACCCGGGTGCCTGGCTGATGACGACGGCGCGGCGGAAGGCGGTCGACCGGTTGCGGCGCGACCAGGTGTACGCCGCCAAACTCGCCATCCTGCAGGTCGACGCCGACCGGGGCGCACCTCCGACCCAGGGCGACCAGTTGCCGGACGAGCGGCTGCAGCTGTTCTTCACCTGCGCGCATCCGGCCCTCGCGGTCGAGGACCGCGGCGCGCTGACGCTGCGGTGCCTGGCCGGGTTGACCACGCCGGAGGTGGCGCGGGCGTTCCTCGTCCCGACCGCGACGATGGCGAAGCGGATCGTCCGGGCGAAGAAGAAGATCAAGGACGCGCGGATCCCGTTCCGCGTGCCTGGCGCGGACGAGTTGCCGGAACGCCTGCCGGGTGTCCTGCAGGTGATCTACTCGGTCTTCACCGAGGGGTACGCGGCCAGCTCGGGACCGTTCCTGCAGCGCCTCGATCTCGCCGAGGAGGCGATCCGGCTGGCCCGGATCCTGCGCCGGTTGCTGCCGGACGAGCGTGAGGTTGCCGGCCTGCTCGCCCTGATGCTGCTGATCCACGCCCGGCGCGACGCCCGCACCGGCCCCGACGGCGAGATCGTCCTGCTCGACGACCAGGACCGCAGCCGCTGGGATCGCGACCTGATCGCCGAGGGCAGCGAACTCGTCGTCGCCGCACTCACCGGCGGCCCGGCCGGACCGTACGGCGTCCAGGCCGCGATCGCCGCCCTGCACGACGAGGCGGCCGACGTCGCCGGCACCGACTGGCCACAGATCGTCGCCCTGTACGACGTCCTGATCATGATCGACCCGTCGCCGGTCGTCGCCCTCAACCGGGCGGCCGCGATCGCGATGCGCGACGGCCCCGAGGCGGGTCTGGCGCTGCTCGACGACCTGGCCGACGAACCGCGACTGCGCGACTACCACCCCTTCGCGATGGCCCGGGCCGATCTGCTGCACCGCCTCGGCCGCTTGCCTGAGGCAACAGCGGCGTACGAAGAAGCCCTGGCCCTGGCCGGCACCGAACCAGACCGAGACCACCTACGCCGCCGGCTCGCGGCGGTCGCCGAGGAGACCCAGCTATGACCGAGCGGCTGGACCGGGTGGCGCGTGGGTGGGACGAGGCCGCGGACGGCTACGAGCAGTACTTCGTCCCCCGCTTCGCCGCCTGGGTAAAGACCGCCGTGGGCGCGATCGGTGGGGTGCCCGATGGGCCCGTGCTCGTGCCGTGTTGCGGGACGTTCCCTGAGTTGGAGTTGTTGGTTGAGCGGTTCCCGGGGCGGGAGCTTGCGGGGATCGACCTGTCGGGCGGGATGGTGCGCCGGGCTCGGGAGCGTGCGGCTCGGCTGGATCACCCCAGCGTGCAGGTTGTGCAGGCCGATGCGTCCAGCCTCGACGCACGGTGGTCGGGTCTGTGTGCCGCGGTCGTCTCGGTGTTTGGGTTGCAGCAGTTGCCCGACCCGGAGGCGGCCATCCGCTCCTGGGTGGGTGCGCTGACCTCAGGCGGCCGGATGTGTGTCGTCTACTGGCCCGGGGAGACCGAGGACGACGGTCCGTTCGCCTTGCTCGGGAAGGTGATCGGCGAACGCAGCGACTACTCGTGGGAGGACCGCCTGCTCGCCGACCTCGGCGAAGCGGTCATCGAGCGCGACGAGCTGGTCTCCTACCCGATGACCCACCCCGACGCGGCGACGTACTTCGATGCCGCCGATCACGCCGGCCCGATGCGAGCCCTCGCACTGGCTCGCGGGGACGCCTACATCGCCGACCTCCGGGCACGGTTCGTGGCCGACGCACCCGCGGGGGAGTGGACCCACCATCCGCGAGCCCGGCTGATCGTGGTCAGGAAGCCGCTGAGTCGTGCGGAGGCAGCGCGACCGACTTCGTGACGAGCTCGAGGGCGGGGTCGTGCGGGGCCGACGGGTCGCCGTCGACGATGACATGGGCCCGGGAGCGGGTCGCCTGATCGGCGAAGTGGTCGCGTTCCCAGCGCATCCACTCGAGCCAGTGGTCGCGCAGTGCCTCGCCGTCGCGGGCGATCCCGCGGTCGAGGCGTACCTCGTTCGACGTCTCGATCCACAGCCGCAACGACTGCCAGTGGTCGGCGTCGCGGTCACACGACGTGACGCCTTCGACAATCAGCAGCTCGACGGTCACGGGTACGACGTGGAGCTCGGCGTACGCACCGACGTGCCAGTCGTAGCGCCGGTAGCGTCCTTCGCGGCCGTCCGCGATCCGCTGCAGCACGTGGTCGCGCAGCAGGCAGAATCCCCGGACCGCACCGGTCCAGCCGTCGTACAGGTCGTCCATGTGGATGACGCGGGTGCGAAGCCCGCGGGCTTCGGCGCGTGCCTCGATACTCGCAGCCAGGGTGGACTTGCCGGATCCGGCCGGTCCGTCGATGCTGATCAGCCGGGTGTTGCCGAGCTGGGGAGGGGCGGCCTGGACGTGGTCCAGCAGGGAGTCGATGGTCAGCGTGGCAGTGGCTTTCGTGTCAGTTGATTCCATGGCGCTTCAAGATGTCCTCGATCTCGTCGAACTCCGACGATTCCTGCTGCTTCGCCTTCGACCCCTTGGCGGGCTTGGCAGCTTTGGCGGGAGCGGCCGACGCGGGTTCGGGACCCGTCGCGGTCAGCTCACCCGCGGGCGAGGCGGGCTTTGACTGTGCCTTGTCCTTCGATGCCCTGTTCCCCCCGCGGCCGCGGGCCACACCCGAGACGACGTACAGCACGACCGAGACGCCGAACAGCGCGACCCCGGCCCACACGGTGGGGGAGAAGATCAGGTGCGTGACCCAGCTCACCGTTGAGCGCACCACGTCCCAGACCAGCTCGAGCAGGCCGGTCAGGTACAGCGAGACCGGCAACAGGGACCAGGCCACGCCACGGGTACCGGCCGCCGCCCCGCGGCGCCGCCAGGCGGTCCACGAGCCGATCAGGCCGAGCAGCGTGAGGCCCACACAGAACGGCAGCAGCGTCAGATCGTTGAAGTCAGGCACACACCCAGGCTCGCACAGTCCCCCGCGGATCCAAGGGGGGAACAGCCCTGACACCACCCTGAAACCCCACCCCGGGGAGGCCGAGTGGAGAATACGGGACATGCAACCTGAGCGCCGCCTGGCCTTCACCGGCTTCGACAACGACGACGGGTCGGCCGACCCCGCGCTGGCCAAGGCGCTTGCGGAGCGTGACCACGGGGCCCTGCTGGCCGCGCTGACCAAGGCCAGGCTGCTGGTGCCGGTCGTGGCGATGCTCGGCGAGGTCGAGTACGACGAGAACGGGCTGGCCCACGACAAGACCTCCGACATGGCCGTCGCCCTGCTCCAGGGCCAGGACGGCCGCAACGCCCTGCTCGCCTTCACCAGCACCGAGAGCCTCGCTCGCTGGAGCCCGGAAGCCCGCCCGATGCCGGCCCAGTCACAGCTGGTCGCGACCGCGGCGGTCCAGGAAGGCGCCGCCGCGATCGTCCTGGACGTCGCCGGCCCCGCCGCCGGGGTGATCGAGACCGACGACGTACGACGCCTTGCCGCCGGCCTCCAGGTGATCCGTCTGGAAGACGGCACCTACGCCTGGATCGAATCAGCCGACGGGTGAGCTGAGCGCGTCCATCGGCTTGGGGCGCAGGGCGATGCGTGCGGTGACCGCGGTCGTTGCCCCCGGCCACTTCACCAGCTCTGGGTGCTCGGCCGCAGGGTGCTAGCACCCCTGTCGGCCACCGTACGCGAGGATGGGAGTCATGACCGAGGACCGCGGGGGACTGCCGCCGGGGCTGGCCCTGTCGTGGGGTGTGCAGCCGGTGCAGCGGCGCGGGCCCAAGCCGGGGCTCTCGGTGGAGCAGATCGTCGACACCGGGATCGAGTTCGGCGATCGGTACGGGTTCGAGGCGATCTCACTGCAGCGGATCGCGGCACACCTCGGCGTCACCACGAACGCGATGTACCGCTATGTCCGGTCCAAGGACGAGCTGATCGTCCTGGTCCAGGACAAGGCGCTGGGCCGGGCGCCGGGCTCGATCCTGGCGGCCGGTGGCTGGCGGGAGGGCTCCGAGGCGTGGGTGCGGGCGGCGGTCGACCGGTACGCCGAGCGCCCCTGGCTGCTCGACGTACCCATCGGGGGCGCGCCGACCACGCCGAACCAGTTGCACTGGCTGGAGGTGCTGCTCCGGGTGCTGGCGGACACGTCCCTCAGTCAGCACGACGCGCTCGGCTGCGCGGTGCTGCTGTCCGGCTACGCCCGCAGCTACTCGGCCATGGTGCGCGAGCTGACCGCCAACGTCGACGTGCCGGTGCAGGCGCCTGCCGTCGGCGCGTTCCTGGTGCCGAGACTCCAGGAAGCCGGATTCGAGATGGTGGCCGCTCTCTACACGAACCAGGAGTATGAGGACGAGGTCGACGACGACCTGGACTTCGGCCTCAGTCGCATCCTCGACGGCATCGAGAGGTTAGTCAGGTAGGGCGATTCGCACTGGACCCTCGGCCCGGGCGGCGACCCACTGCAGGTGGAACTCGCTGCCGGGGGCAACTTCCGGCCGGCGGTGCGGCTCGGTCCGCAGGTCGACGGGGCACGTGAGCGTGGTGGCCGGCTGTGCGGTGATCCCGGTGGACCGGACCTCGGCGATCACGTCGGCCAAAGCCTGCGCGGCCGGCTTGCGCTGGTGATCCACCGTGAACAACCCGAGGTCGTACTCACGATCCGGGAAGTCCAGCAACCGCCGGTCGATGTCATGTGACGACCACCAGGTGACACCCCACAACGCCGGGTTGGCCAGCACCAGCTCGACCGTCCGCCGGGTGAACTCGGCCTGCAGTTCCACCGGAATGTCAGGTCCCGGTACGCCGATCTCCTGCAGCCACACGGGCCGCGCCGGGTCCAGGGACGTCGCCGCGGCCAGCTCGACCAGATAGTCCGCATGGCTGAGCGTCGCCGGACCGAGCGGACCATCCACCCGTGAGACCCCGTTGAAAACCCACGAATGGACAGTGCTCAGATCCCCCAGGTCCACCACGTCCACCGGATGGAACGGATGGTCGGCCATGTACCAGGCGTCGTCGAACACCGAGTGCAGAGCGAGTACGTCGGGCGCGGCCTTCTTGACCGTGGTCAGCAGCTCCTGTGCCCAGCTCGTCGAGCTCTCGAAGCTGGTCGCGCTGTCCGGCCAGAGGTTGTTCACCTCGTTCCCGAGCGTGATCGCGAAGACGTTCGGCTTCTCCGCCACCGCCCGCGCCACGGTCTCGACGTACGACGTCAGGCCGTCGCGGACCGTCGGGTCCTCGAACAGGCTGGTCTTGTGCCAGGTGAGCACCCAGGACGGCAGGAAGTCGAAGCTGGACAGGTGGCCCTGGATCAGGTCGACCGCGACGGTCAGCCCGTGCTCGGCGGCGGCGTCGACGGTGTCCAGCAGGTTCTCGATCGCGCGCTCGCGGATGATCGCCCGGTTCGGCTGGATCCACGGCCAGACCGGGAACACCCGGACGTGGTCCAGGCCCATCCCGGCCAGGTCGGCGAAGTCCCGTCGTACCGCGGCGCCGTCGTAGTCGAGCCAGCTGTAGAACCAGCCGGCCGAGGGGACGTAGTTCGCGCCGAACCGGGGCGTGACGGGATCCGAGAGCATGGCGACGATGCTAAAACGGTTTAGGAACTCGAAGCAACTGCGGCCGATTCGGCGCCGGGTCGCTCAGGCCGGGGGAGCGGTGGACTCGCGGACGGTGAGGACCGGGTCGGGGGTGCGGCGGTTGATGATCTGGGTGGGATCGGCGATGACCTCGAGCAGCACCTCTGCGGCCTGCCGGCCGAAGTCGAAGGTGTCCCGGGACAGCGCGGTCAGCGCCGGGTGCATCAGCTGGGTCAGGATCGAGTCGTCGAACGCCACGATCGACAGGTCGCCTGGCACCGAGACGCCCATCTCCATCGCGACCCCGAGCCCGGCCACGGCCATCACGTCGCTGTCGTAGACGATCGCGGTCGGCCGCTGCGACTGGGACAGCAGCTTGCGGGTGATTGCGGCGCCCTCGGCGTCGCTGAAGTCGGTGGTCAGCGACGGTGCGTCGACCAGGCCCAGGCGCGGTGCGGCATCGCGGACGGCCCGGATCCGGCGCTGGGTGTGCTGGAAGTTCGGCGTACCGGCGACGTGCGCGATCCGGCGGTGCCCCAGGGCGGCCAGGTACTCCACGATCGACAGCATCGCCTCGCGGTCGTCGGCCCAGACCGAGGGCAGCGCGCCCTTGCCGCCCCGGCCGCCGATCACCACGGCCGGCAGTTCGAGCGCCTTCAGGTCGTCGACCCGCGGGTCCTTGACGGTCAGGTCGACCAGGATCACGCCGTCGACCCGGTGCTCCGAGGTCCACCGGCGGTACACCTCGATCTCGGCTGCGGTGTCCTCGACGATCAGCAGTTGCAGCGAGATCGACTCCGCGGACAGCCCGGACTGCACGCCGGACAGCAGGTGGGCGAAGAACGGCTCCACGCCGAGGGTGCGGGCCGGTCGCGCGATCACCATGCCCACCGAGTCCACCCGGGACGCGCCGAGCGCGCGGGCGGCACTGTGCGGCCGCCAGCTCATCTGCTCGGCGATCCGCAGGATCCGCTCCCGGGTCGCGTCGCTGACCCCGGGCCGGCCGTTCAGTGCGAACGACACCGCGCCCTTGGACACCCCGGCCCGGTTCGCGATGTCGGCGATCGTCGGTCTCGCCACGTGGTTACCTCCCTCACCCTTGACAGCGGATTCTACGATCCCGGATAGTGCAGGAGCTATACCGGTTTATCAAACCCAGGAGATTCCATGCGTAGACGTCGTCCGGCAGTGGTGGCAGTTCTGGCCGCCGCGGCTCTCACCCTTGCTGGTTGCGGCCTCGGATCGTCCGAGGATTCTGGCAGCGGCGCCACGCCGACCGTCGACGCGAACGCGGCTGTGACCGGCGAGGTCAGCTTCCAGACCTGGGCGCTGAAGCCGAAGTTCACCGCGTACGTCGAGGGCGTCATCAAGGCCTTCGAGGCGAAGTACCCGGGCACCAAGGTGACCTGGCTGGACCAGCCGGGTGACGGCTACGACAAGAAGGTGCTGAGCCAGGCCTCGGCCGGTCAGCTGCCGGACGTGGTCAACCTGCCGCCGGACTTCGCCCTCTCGCTGGCCAAGCAGAGCATGCTGCTCGACGTCGGTGCGGCGGACCCGAAGATCGGCGAGGAGTACGTCGAGGGCGGTGTGCAGGCGTACCAGTACCAGGGTCTCGACGGCACCTTCGGCTACCCGTGGTACCTGAACACCGACATCGACTACTGGAACGCGGACAAGTTCGCCGCGGCCGGCCTGGATGTGAAGAACCCGCCGAAGACCTTCGACGAGCTGCTCGCGGCCGCGAAGGTGATGCACGACAAGACCGGCGGCAGGGAATACCTGATGAGCCGGCTGCCCGGCATCGGCGACTTCACCAACGCCGGGGTGAAGATCCTCTCCGACGACGGCAAGAAGTTCGTCTTCAACACCCCCGAGGCCGCCGCGCTGCTGGACAAGTACCGCGACGCCTACAAGGCCGGCTACCTGCCGCGCGACATCCTGACCCAGGAGTACCTGGGCAACTCCAAGCTCTTCACCCAGAGCAAGGTCGCCTGGACCACCGGCGGCGGTAACGCGATCCAGGACTTCGTCAAGGACAACCCGTCGCTGAAGGGCAAGGTCGTCCCGTCGCCCGCGCTGGACACCCCGCCGCTGTACGTGCAGGGCCTGTCGGTGTCGGCCAAGACCAAGAACCAGGCGGCCGCGATCGCACTGGCCCGGTTCGTCACCAACGCGGAGAACCAGGCCGCGTTCGCCAAGATCGTCAACATCTTCCCGTCCACCAAGGCGTCCGCCTCGGACCCGTACTTCTCCAAGAGCGACGGCACGCCGGAGAGTGACGCCAAGGTGCTCGCGTTCGAGTCGCTGGCCAAGGCGAAGGTGCTGCAGCCGCCGGTGATCAGCGGTGCCACCAACGACTTCATCGGTCAGCAGATCTCGCTCGCGATCTCCGGCAAGATCTCGTCCCAGCAGGCCCTCGACGCAGCGGTGGCGAAGGCCAACCAGCTCCTCACCCAGTAATGCGGTATCAACGCTGGTTCACCCCGTGGGTGCTGGTGATTCCAGCACTCACGTGGTTGCTGGTCTTCAACCTCTGGCCGTCGATCAACACCGTCATCCTGTCGTTCACCAACGCCAAGCCGCTGGGCGGCGGAACGTTCGTCGGGCTGAAGAACTTCGAGACCCTGCTGCACGACGAGCAGTTGCGCTGGGCGTTGCTGAACAGCGTCATCTACATGGTGGTCTGCCTGCCGTTCCTGACCGTCCTGCCGCTGCTGCTCGCCGTCCTGGTGGAGAAGAAGCTGCCCGGGATCACCTTCTTCCGGACCGCCTTCTATACCCCGGTGGTGGCCTCGGCCGTGGTGGTGGCGCTGATCTGGCAGTGGATCCTGGACGACCGCGGTCTGGTCAACGGCCTGGCCGAGAAGCTCGGCGTCATCTCCGGGCCGCTGCCGTTCCTCAGTGACCAGTGGCTGTTGTTGCTCAGTGCCATCAGTCTGACGATCTGGAAGGGGCTCGGGTACTACATGATCATCTACCTGGCCGCCCTCGGGAACGTCGGTCGCGAGCTGCACGAGGCGGCCGCGGTCGACGGGGCCGGGCCGTTCCGGCGGTTCGTGCACATCACCGTGCCCGGCGTCCGCGGCACGATGATCCTGATCTCGATCCTGATCTCGGTGTCGGCGCTGCGGGTCTTCTCCGAGCTGTTCATCCTCACCGGTGGCAAGGGTGGTCCCGGCGGCCGGGACAACTCGGTCGTGATGCTGATCCAGCAGTACAGCCAGGGTTTCGAGGGCAATCTCGGGTACGCGTCGGCGTTGTCGATCGTGCTGTTCTTCGTCACCGTCGTACCGATGCTGGTGCTGGCCAGGCTGAACCGGAGAGGAGCCGAAGCATGAGCACTGTGACCGATCCGGCGCGGCCGGCGGTGATTCAGGCTCCTGGTACGCCGCCTGCCCGGAGCCGGCGGGGATCCTTTGGTTTCAACACCATCTCGACGCGCGAGAAGGTGGTCCGGTACGCGCTGCTGGTGTTCGTCCTGCTGATCACCATCGGGCCGTTCCTGTGGCAGCTGTCCACGTCGCTGAAGGGATCCGGGGAGGACATCTACACCCGGATCCCGCGGCTGCTGCCGGCCCAGCCGACGCTGGACCACTACGGCGCGGTGGCCGACACGATCCCGGTCTGGGACTACGCGAAGAACTCGCTGGTGGTCGCCGTACTGGTTGTCGGCGGCAACGTCCTCGGGGCGTCCCTGGCCGGGTTCGCGTTGTCCCGGCTGCAGTTCCGCGGGCGCCGGCTGGTGCTGGGCCTCTTCCTCGCCACGCTGGTGCTGCCGGGTGAGGTCACGATCATCTCGCAGTACGTGACGGTCCGGGAGTTCGGGCTGGCGAACACGCTGTTCGGTGTCGCGCTGCCCGGCATGATCGGGGCGTTGAACGTGCTGCTGATGTACAACGCGTTCCGGTCGCTGCCGGTCGAGGTGGACCAGGCCGCGATCGTGGACGGCGCGAACGCCTGGCAGCGGTTCGTGTACATCGGTCTGCCGTCGGTGCGAGGGACCATCAGTGTGGTGGCGATCTTCGCGTTCATCGGTGCGTGGGACGACTTCCTCTGGCCGTTGATCGTGCTCACCGACCCGGACAAGTACACGCTGACCGTCGGCCTGCAGTACCTGTCCGGCACCTTCAGCAACAACCCCCGGCTCATCGCCGCCGGCACGATGATCGCGTTCATCCCGATCGTGATCGTCTTCGCGACCCTGCAACGCTTCTTCTTCAAGGGCGTCGAGGAGGGCGCGGTCAAGGGATAGTCCACCCCACGCGTGCTACGCGGTCGCTCCTTCGTCGCGGCCGCTACGCGCGCTCCCGCCCGCCCTCCGGTTCGGCGCCGGCAGACGTGCCGGCTGCCGCCGGCGGGTGGCGGCTTGTCGCCGCCGTGACTGCATAGGTCGGCCTCGTCGACTGAGGGACTGTGCTGACGTGGAACCGGTGGAGAGGTTTCGCGCAGCGGATCCAGTGACGGCCGCGAACGCGCCATCGTCCTCGGCGGCGAGGGCTCGTGCACTTGCTTCGCATTGATGTTGGGTCGCGCTGTGGCGGGTGCCTATTGACTTTCGATAGATGACGGTTGATAGTCGATGCATGAATCTGGTGCATCGGGTGGTCGTGCCTCTGCGGGTCCTGCTCGTGATGCTGTTCGCGGGTCTGGTGGTGGCGCAGGTGATGAGCATGCCCGGGCAGTTCGCGTACATGGCGGAGGAGGAGCCCGACGTGGCGTACCTGCGCTGGCCGCTGACGATCTGGTCGATCCTCGAACTGCTCTGCATCCAGGTCGTCATCGTCTGCACCTGGAAGCTGCTCACCCTGGTCACCTCCGACCGCATCTTCAGCGAGGAAGCGTTCGCCTGGGTCGACGCGATCATCTGGGCCCTCGGCGCCGGGTGGGTGCTGTTCCTCGGTGTGTTCCTCTACCTCGGCTTCCTGGCCAACGACCCCGGCCTGCCGATCCTGATGTTCGGGATCGTCCTGGTCGGCGGCGTACTCGTGCTGCTCATGGTGGTCATGCGCGCCCTGCTCCGGCAGGCGACTACGCTGCGGGCCGACATGGAAGCGGTGATCTGATGCCCATCGTGGTGCGCATCGACGTGGAACTCGCGAAGCGCAAGATGGGCGTCGGCGAGTTCGCCGAGAAGGTCGGCCTGACCCCGGCCAACGTCGCGGTCCTCAAGAACGGCCGCGCCAAAGCAGTCCGCTTCAGCACCCTGGAAGCCATGTGCCGAGTCCTCGAATGCCAACCCGGCGACCTCCTCGAATTCATCGACGACGAAGCCGTCCCCGCAGACCCCCAAAACACCCACACAGCCTGACCCGTTTCACGTACCTCGGGTCCACGCGTGGGTGAACTACCTCCGGCTGGCGGAGGGGTGGACGGCGCCGGTGTACTTCTCGCCTGGGCCTTGGCCTGGTTCGTCGGGGATCGACGAGGACTCTTTGAAGGCGAGTTGGAGGGAGCGGAGGCCGTCGCGTAAGGGGGCTGCGTGGTGGTGGCCGAGGGAGGCGGCGGAGGCGTCGAGGAGGCCGGCCAGGGCGTCGATGAGGGAGCGGGCCTCGTCCAGGTCCTTGTGTTCGGGCAGGTCCTCGGCCAGGCCGAGGTTGACCGCGGCCGCGCTCATCAGGTGCAGTGCCGCGGTCGAGATGATCTCCACGCTGGGTACGTCGGCGATGTCGCGGGACACCGTGGACATCGGGTCCGGCCGGTTGGTGGTGGGCTCGGACTGCGAAGTGGAGAGTTCGTCGGTCATGCTGTTACTCTTACACGGCGACCGACCTGGTCCGGTGGTGACCCCTGAGTGGAATACTCGCGGGACGCCAACGGTTCAAGTCTAAGCGGAGGGCCACCTCCCACCCAGTCGATGCACAGTCGGCGGGTCCCGGTCACGCCGAGGTTCCGGAGCCTTTCCGGTGTCTCGGCGATCGTACGGCGTACCTCCCGCAAGGGTTGGAGCGCCGTCGATCTGGGAATTGGGCCTTCGTGTGATCGCACGAGGGCCTTCGTCGTTTCCGGGGGTCAACGGCGGTCGCGAGGTGGCACGAAAACGAGCACAACCCAGGAGGACCCATCACCATTGAACTGCGCGTCAACGAGCGCATCCGCGTTCCCGAGGTGCGACTGGTCGGACCGAACGGTGAGCAGGTAGGCATCGTCCGGATCGAGGACGCACTTCGGCTGGCACAGGAGGCCGATCTCGACCTGGTCGAGGTCGCGGCGACCGCCCGGCCTCCGGTCTGCAAGCTGATGGATTTCGGCAAGTACAAGTACGAGACCGCGCAGAAGGCGCGCGAGTCCCGCCGGAACCAGACCAACACGGTCATCAAAGAGATGAAGCTGCGGCCGAAGATCGACCCGCACGACTACGAGACCAAGAAGGGTCACGTCGTCCGGTTCCTGCGTGCCGGGGACAAGGTCAAGATCACCATCATGTTCCGCGGACGTGAGCAGTCCCGCCCGGAGCTCGGCTTCCGGCTGCTGCAGCGGCTGGCCGAGGACGTGAGCGAGCTCGGCTTCGTCGAGTCCTCGCCGCGCCAGGACGGCCGGAACATGATCATGGTGCTCGGACCGCACAAGAAGAAGTCCGAGGCGCGCGTGGACGTGGAGGCCGAGAAGGCGAAGCGGAAGGCCGAACGTGAGGCCGAGGTGCAGGCGGAGCGCGCCGAGCGTGCCGAGCAGGTTCAGGCTCACGAGGCCGAGCGCGCCGCCGGCGCCACGAAGAAGCCGAAGGGTCCGGCAGACAACCTCGACCCGGAGTGACGAATCGCTCCGGCCGCACGGCTGCTGCCGGAGCACCGTCAACCGAAGATCGAGTCAACGAAAGATAATCAGGAGTACAACAGCCATGCCGAAGATGAAGACCCACTCGGGGATGAAGAAGCGCGTCCGGATCACGGGCTCGGGCAAGCTGCGCCGCGAGCAGACCGGCAAGCGTCACCTCGCCGAGGCGAAGCCGACCAAGCGCAAGCGTCGCCTGTCCGGCACCGTCGAGGTCGCGCCGTCGCACGTCAAGAAGGCCAAGAAGCTTCTCGGCATCTGAGTACCACCTCCCCCCGAACACCCCCGCCGGGTGGGCACCATCTTGTCTCCGGCGCAGAAATACAAGGAGTAACACCTCATGGCACGCGTGAAGCGGGCAGTCAACGCCCACAAGAAGCGCCGGGTCGTACTCGAGCAGGCCAGCGGCTACCGCGGCCAGCGCTCGCGGCTGTACCGCAAGGCCAAGGAGCAGGTCACCCACTCGCTCGTCTACGCCTACCGGGACCGCAAGGCCCGCAAGGGTGACTTCCGCAAGCTGTGGATCCAGCGGATCAACGCCGCGGTCCGCGCCGAGGACCTGACCTACAACCGGTTCATCCAGGGTCTGCGCCTGGCCGAGGTCGAGGTGGACCGCAAGATCCTCGCCGACCTGGCCGTCAACGACCCGGCCGCGTTCTCCGCGCTGGTCCAGGTGGCCAAGGCGGCGCTGCCGGCCGACGTGAACGCGCCCAAGAGCGACGCCTCAGCGGCCTGAGCAGCACCTCAGATTGCACAGTAGTGGCGAGCCCTGGTCTGCTGACCCCGCAATCCGTGCGGATCAAGCAGGCCCGGAGGCTCGCCACTCGTGCGTTCCGGCGCAAGTCCGGGCGCTTCCTGGTCGAGGGCCCACAGGCCGTCCGGGAAGCCCTCGAGCACCGCGAACTCGTCCTCGAGGTGTACGCCGAACCCGACGTCGCCACCCGCCATCGCGATCTCCGCGACCTGGCCGGCGCCGCCGACGTGCCGTGGTTCGAGGTCAACCGCGCGGCGATCGAGCTGTTGAGCGAGACCGTCACCTCCCAGGGTGTCGTCGCCGTCTGCTCGCTCGTCGACGCCCCCTTGGACGAAGCGGTACGACGTACTGCCCGACTGGTCGCGGTCGGCGTCCAGGTCCGTGATCCCGGCAACGTCGGGACCCTCATCCGTACGGCGGACGCGGCCGGCGCCGATGCCGTCGTACTGTCGTCGGAGTCCGTCGACCCGCACAACCCGAAGGCGGTCCGGGCCAGCGTCGGCAGTGTCTTCCACCTGCCGATCGCAGTCGACGTGGACGTCGCCGGGGCCGCCAAGTCGTGGCGCGATCAAGGCCTGCAGGTCCTCGCGGCCGACGGGTACGGCTCCACCGATCTCGACACCTGCATCGACGACGGCACACTCGCCAAGCCCACGGTCTGGCTCTTCGGCAACGAGGCCCACGGCCTCCCCGACGGGTACGACGCCATCGTCGACCGCTCCGTGAAGGTCCCGATCTACGGCCGGGCCGAGTCCCTCAACCTGGCCACGGCCGCCGCTATCTGCCTCTTCGCCTCGGCCCGGGCCCAGCGCCGTACCGACTGAGCTACTTCGCCACCCGGGTCTCGAGGCCGTCGAGGAGGGCGTCGAGCCCGAAGACGAACGATTCGTTGAGTGTCGAGTCGACGTCGCGGGTGGCCCGCCGCCGGACGGACTCCAGCATCTCCGGGTGGCTGGCCGAGGCGGCTTCGGCCTCGTGCAGCATCTGGCCGGCCCAGTCGTTCAGCGGCCGGCCGGCTTTCCGGCTCATCTCGCGGGTCGCGACCTCGGCGCTCGCGGTGCCGAGCACGTAGGACATCACGCTGCCCATCGCGTAGTCGACGTCGCGATCGGAGAACCCGGCCGCACCGAACAGGACCAGGCCGCGGGAGCCGAGGTTCAAGGCGTTCGGACCCATGCTCGGCCGGGTGTACATGACCTCGGGGAGCCAGGGATGCCGGAGGACGGCCGAGCGCAGGCTATGGCCGAACAGCAACGCACCGGCCCGCCAGCCCGCGAGCTCCGGCTCCGGTACGTCGATCTCGCCCCAGATCTCATCGATGAGCAGGTCGATCAGGTCGTCCTTGGTCGGTACGTGCCAATAGAGGCTGGTCGCGCCGGATCCGAGCTTGGCGGCCAGTTTGCGCATGCTCAGCCCGGCCACGCCCTCGGAGTCCAAGGTCTCCATCGCGGCCTGCACGATCTGCTCCCGGCTCAGCGTCTCCCGAGCGGGTGCGGCGGCCCGGGTCCGGGTCCAGATCGATTCCTTCATGGACCCATCCTAGCCCGGACTCGCACACCGTACGAGTTTGTCGTACAGTGTGCGAGTGACTAGTACACCGTTCGAGTCCACCGCGACCGGTCACCCGCGACGCTGGTGGATTCTGTTGATCCTCTGCCTGGCCCTGATGGTGCTGGTGGTCGACAACACCGTGCTGAACCTGGCCATCCCGTCGCTGATGCGCGACCTGGACGCCACTCCTGCCGACGTGCAGTGGATCATCGACGCCTACATCCTGGTGTTCGCCGGCCTGCTGCTGACCGCGGGCAGCCTGTCCGACCGGTTCGGCCGGCGGAAGATGCTGATCATCGGGCTGGTGCTGTTCGGGCTGGCGTCGCTGCTGGCCACGCTGGCGTCCAACCCGTGGCAGCTGATCGCGTGCCGCGCGCTGATGGGTGTCGGCGGTGCGCTGCTGATGCCGAGCACGTTGTCGCTGCTCTTCACGGTGTTCCCGCCGGAGGAGCAGCGCAAGGCGATGGCCGGCTGGTCGATGGTCGCGATGGTCGGCGTGGTTGCCGGTCCGACGGTCGGCGGCGTACTGCTCGAGCACTTCTGGTGGGGCTCGATCTTCCTGCTGAACGTGCCGATCGCGGTACTGGCGATCATCGGTACGGTCGCGCTGATCCCGGAGTCCCGTGGTCCGGCGCGCAACGTCGACCCGGGTGGTGCGGTGTTGTCGATGGTCGGCATGACCGCGGTGGTGTGGGCGATCATCTCCATCCCCGCCGAAGGGCTCGGCTCCGCGAAGGTGCTCGGCGGGTTGGCCCTCGGTGTGGTCGCGCTGACCGGGTTCGCGTTGTGGGAGAAGCGGAGTGCGCACCCGATGGTGCCGCTCGCCTTGTTCCGCGACCGGAACTTCAGCGGGACGAGCTTCTCGATCGTGCTGCTGTCGTTCACCGCCGGTGGGTTGCTGCTGGCGCTGACGCAGTACTTGCAGTTCGTGCTCGGGTACACCCCGTTGAAGGCCGGCCTGGCGCTGATCCCGTACGCCGCTTCGGCGATGCTGTTCAACGGTCTCGGCGCGACGCTGGGTAAGAAGCTGGCCGATCGGACGCTGATCGCGACCGGGCTCGTAGTGATCGCGGCGGGCTTCGGGATCCTCACTCAGGTCAGTACGACGTCCGGCTACGGGCTGCTGATCGCCGGGCTGCTGGTGATGGGCGTCGGCGGTGGTCTGGCCGGCCCAGCGGCGTACACCTTGCTCATGCAGTCGGTGCCGGCTGAGCACCGTGGCGTCGGGTCGGCCATGAACGACACCGTCCAGCAAACCGGTGCCGCTCTCTCGGTCGCCGTACTCGGGAGCGTGCTGGCCGCGGCGTACTCGTCGTCGCTGCCCGAGTCGGTCCCGGAGGCCGCTCGCAAATCCATCGCCGAGACCCTCGCCCTCGGCCCGGACTTCGTCGCCGCCGCCCGGAACGCCTTCACTGACGCCATGTCGATCGCGATGACGGCCGGCCTCTTCGGCGCCCTGGCCGGCGCCTTGGTCGCGCTCGTCGCCCTACCCCGCCGCACGGCGGACAGCACCCCGGAGGAGGCCACGCGGGAAGAGTCCGCGAGTACCACAGCAGCCTCCTGACAGATTGTTTCTGTTCCCAGCCCGCCCGGCGCCGCAAGCGTCGGGCGGGCTGCCTGTGGACAGCCGATTCACGCTCGGGGGCCGGAGGTTCCTAGACTGCTTCCGCAGAAGTTCCGAACCCGAGAGCGAGCCATGTCCGGTCCCAACACTGATTACGACCCGGTCGAAGTGACGCCGTTGCACGCCGAAGAGGTGGAGCGGACCCGGGACGAGGCGCTGAAGGCCTTCGCCGAGGCGGCCGATCTGGCCGCCCTGCAGGAGGCGAAGGTCGCGCATCTGGGGGAGAAGTCGCCGATCGCGCTGGCCAACCGCGAGATCGGCGCGCTGCCGCCGCAGGGCCGCAAAGAAGCCGGCCAGCGGATCGGCGCGGCCCGGAAGGCGATCAACGAGGCCTTCGCGGCCCGGCTCGCGGTGCTCGAGGCCGAGCACGAGGAGCGGATGCTCGCCACCGAGCGGGTCGACGTGACGCTGCCCTGGCCGACACCCGAGCTCGGCGCCCGGCATCCGCTGTCGCTGATCTCCGAGCAGATCGCGGACGTGTTCACCGCGCTCGGCTGGGACGTCGCCGAAGGCCCGGAGATCGAGGCCGAATGGCTGAACTTCGACGCCCTGAACTTCCAGCCGGACCACCCGGCCCGGCAGATGCAGGACACGTTCTTCGTCGAGCCGGCCGGTTCCGGCACCGTGCTGCGGACCCACACCTCGCCGGTGCAGGCCCGCTCGATGCTGACCCGCAAGCCGCCGATCTACGTGATCTGCCCGGGCCGCGTGTTCCGCACCGACGAGCTGGACGCGACCCACACGCCGGTCTTCTACCAGGTCGAAGGCCTGGTGGTGGACGAGGGGATCACGCTCGCGCACCTGAAGGGCACCCTCGACCACTTCGTCGTCTCGATGTTCGGCGAGGGCCTGGAGGCCCGGCTGCGGCCGAACTTCTTCCCCTTCACCGAGCCGTCGGCCGAGGTGGACCTCAAGTGCTTCGTCTGCCGCGGCGCGTCCGTCGGCAACCCGGACCGCCCGTGCCGCACCTGTGGCAGCGAGGGCTGGATCGAGTGGGGCGGCTGCGGCGTGGTCAACCCGCGTGTCCTGCAGGCCTGCGGTATCGACACCGACCGGTACTCGGGCTTCGCCTTCGGTATGGGCCTGGAGCGGACGCTGATGTTCCGCAACGGGGTCGAGGACATGCGGGACATGGTCGAGGGTGACGTGCGGTTCAGCCGCCAGTTCGGGATGGAGATCTGATGCGGGTCCCACTGTCATGGCTTCGTGAGTACGTCGACCTCCCGGCCGGTGTGAGCGGTCGCGATGTCGCGGAGAAGCTGATCCGGGCCGGCCTCGAGGTGGAGACCGTCGAGGAGTCGGACCTGTCCGGCCCGCTGGTGGTCGGCAAGGTGCTGACGTACGAGAACGAGCCGCAGAAGAACGGCAAGACCATCCGCTGGTGCTCGCTCGACATCGGCAAGGACGAGCCGCAATGGGTCGTCTGCGGTGCGGACAACTTCGAGGTCGGCGACCTGGTCGTCGTCGTGCTGCCGGGTGCGGTCCTGCCGGGTGGGTTCGCGATCTCCGCGCGGAAGACCTACGGGCACGTCTCCAACGGGATGATCTGCTCCAGCTCGGAGCTCGGCCTGGGTGACGACGGCTCGCACGGCATCGTCGTCCTGGAGCCGGGTGAGGCCACGCCGGGTGACGACGCGATCGAGCTGCTCTCGCTGCACGACGACGTACTGGACATCGCGGTCACGCCGGATCGGGGCTACTGCCTGTCCATCCGTGGTGTCGCGCGGGAGGCCTCGACGGCGTACGGCGTGACGCTCAAGGACCCGGCCGACCTGGAGCTCGACGGGGACCAGAAGGGCGGCTACCCGGTCCGGATCGAGGACGAGCACGGGTGCAGTGTCTTCGTCGCCCGGACCGTCACCGGGATCAACCCTGACGCGACATCGCCGCGCTGGATGCAGAAGCGGCTGCTCGCGTCGGGGATGCGGCCGATCTCGATCGCGGTCGACATCACCAACTACGTGATGCTCGAGCTGGGCAACCCGATCCACGGCTACGACCAGAGCCTGCTGTCCGGTGAGATCGTGGTACGGCGGGCGCAGCCGGGGGAGAAGCTGGTCACGCTCGACGACCAGACCCGCGAGCTCGACCCCGAGGATCTGCTGATCACCGACGGCTCCGGCCCGATCGGCCTGGCCGGGGTGATGGGCGGCGCGACCACCGAGCTGTCGCCGACCACCCGCGACGTGGTGATCGAGGCGGCGCACTTCGACCCGATCGTGATCGCCCGGACGTCGCGCCGGCACAAGCTGTCCACCGAGGGCTCGAAGCGCTGGGAGCGGGCCGTCGACCCGAGCCTGCCGCGGTACGCCGCGCAGCGGGTGGCGAACCTGCTCCGCGACCTGGCCGGCGGCACCATCGAGTCGGCCGAGACCTTCATCGACGTGCACCCGCTGCCGGAGCCGGTGACGTTCCGGGCCGACCATGCCGCCCGCGTCGCCGGTGCGCCGATCACCATCGAGGAAACCGTCCGCCACCTCGAATCCGTGGGTTGCAAGGTGGTCCCGGCCGAGCCGGGAGCGCGCCCGGCACCCCTGGCCGCGGGCGTTCATGCACCGGCGCTCGTTGTCGAGCCCCGCCCTGGCTCAGCCGATCCGGCTGCTGTTGGGGCGGCGGCATCCGGCGAGGCAGCTGCGGTCAGCGTCGCGGGTCTCGCGGGCGACGACCTGCTCACGGTGACACCGCCGTCGTGGCGGCCGGACCTGCGCGACCCGAACGACTTCGCCGAAGAGGTCATCCGGCTGTTCGGCTTCGACAACGTGCCGTCGATCCTGCCGTCGGCGCCGGGTGGTCAAGGCCTGACCGTGTCGCAGACGCGCCGCCGCCGGATCGCGACCGCGCTGGTCGGCGCCGGGCTGACCGAGGTCGTCTCGTACCCGTTCGCCGGTGACGCCGACTTCGACGCGATGGGGCTGCCGACCGACGACCCACGTCGTACGACGGTCAAGCTCGTGAACCCGCTGTCCGACGAAGAGCCGTCGATGCAGACCACCCTGCTCGCGACGCTGCTGCGGACCGCCGAGCGCAACGTCGGCCGCGGCAACACCGACCTGGCGATCTTCCAGACCGGCCTGGTCTTCCTGCCCAAGTCAGAGTCGAAGCCCGCGCCGCTGCCTTCGGTCGCGCAGCGCCCGAGCGACGCCGAGATCCAGTCCCTGGACGACGCCCTGCCGGACCAGCCGCTGCACCTCGGTGCGGTGCTGACCGGTGCGCGGACGCCGACGGGATGGTGGGGCAAGGGCCAGTCGGCCAGTTGGTCGGACGCTGTCCAGATCGCCCGGACCGTGGCGACTGCGGTCGGCGTCGACCCGGTCGTGCGCAACGTCGAACTGGCGCCGTGGCACCCGGGCCGGTGCGCGGAGTTCTCGATCGACGGCAAGGTGGTCGGTCACGCCGGCGAGCTGCATCCGAAGGTGTGCCAGGCGTTCGGGCTGCCCGCGCGGTCCGGTGCGGTCGAGCTCGACCTCGACGCACTGATCGCGGCCGGCCCGTCGTCGGTCACTGCCACGCCGTTCTCGTCGTACCCGGTGGCCAAGGAGGACGTGGCGCTCATCGTCCCGGCCGACGTGGCCGCGGCGGACGTCGAGGCGGCGCTGGTCGAGGGGGCGGGCGAGTTGCTGGAGTCGATCCGGCTGTTCGACCTCTACACCGGTGAGCAGATCGGCGCGGGCAAGAAGTCGCTCGCGTTCGCGCTCCGCTTCCGGGCGCCGGACCGCACCTTGAAGGAGAACGAGGTGGCGGACGTGCGGCAGGCCGCGGTCCAGGTCGCGGTCGACCGCTTCGGCGCAGTCCAACGGGTCGGCTGAGTCTCATGGCCGGGCACCCGCGGGTGGCGGTCGCGGCGCCCAACGCGGCGGCAGCCGAGGCGGGCGTTCGGGTGGCGGCCGAGGGCGGGAACGCGGTGGACGCGGCGATCGCGGCCACGCTGGTGACGATGGTGAACGAGATCGGCGTGGTGTCGCCGGCCTCGGGCGGTTTCGTCACCCTGCAGGTGGCCGGCGGCGAGGCCGTCACCATCGACGGCTGGGTCGAGATGCCCGGCCGCGGCCTGTCGACCGATCGGTTCGGCCGCGGCGTCTGGGACATCACGACCGACTACGGCGGCGGTACGACGACCACGGTCGGCCACGGCTCCGTCGCCACGCCCGGCGGGATGAAGGCCCTCGATCTCGCGCACCGGCGATCCGGCCAGGCGCCGTGGCGTGAGGTGGTCCAGCCCGCGATCGACGTGGCTCGGCAGGGGTTCCCGCTGAGCCGGACGTCGGGCTACTACCTCGGGTTCACCCACGAGATCATCTTCGGCTGGCACCAGCCGAGTCATCGGGTCGTGCACGACGAGGACGGCGCGGTGATCAAGGCCGGCAGTACGGTCGTCATCCCCGAGCTGGCCGAGGCGCTCGAACTGATCGCCCGCGATGGCGCCGAGACGATGTACACCGGCCAGCTGGCCGAGCTGCTCATCCGCGACATGGCCGAGAACGAAGGCATTCTCACCGCGGAGGACCTCGCTGCGTACGAGGCCGTCGTACGCCCGGCCCTGATCGTTCGGCAGAACGGGTGGCGACTCGCGACCAACCCTCCGCCCGCGGTCGGGGGAGTCGCCGTGGCCGCGATGCTCGCGCTGCTGGACGGCGTACCGGCTGACGGCAGTTGGACCCAGTCGGAGCTCGAGCGGCTGATCGAGGTGCAGCACGCCGTGCTCGGGCAGCGGTTGGCGGAGCTGGACGAGGAGGATCAGCGGCAACTGGAGGGCAAGAGGCTGCTCGACCTCGCTGCGTCCGGTGATCTGCGGGCGCTGAGCTCACCCAGTACGGCGACTGTCTCGGTGGTGGACGACGAGGGCGACGCCTGCGCGATCACCGTGTCGTCCGGCTACGGCTCGGGCGTGCTGACGCCGGGCACCGGGATCTGGCTGAACAACGCGCTCGGCGAGCAGGAGCTCCTCCACGGCGGGCCGCACAGTCTGGCGCCGGGCACGCGGCTGACCTCGAACATGGCGCCGAGCGTCGCCCGCCGGGAGAGCGACGGTGCGGTGCTCGCGATCAGCTCGCCCGGATCGGACCGGATCCCGACCGCGCTGGCGCAGGTCTACGCGCTCTACACGCACGGCGGACTGCCGCTGGCGGAGGCAGTCGAGCATCCGCGGCTGCACGTACGGGTCCGGGAGGACGTGGTGGTCGACTACGAGGACGAGCTGCCGGTCTCCGGTTCGACCGCGCTGCCGTCCCGGCCGATGCCGCCGCATTCGATGTACTTCGGTGGGGTCGCGGCCGCCTTCTGGGATCCGGCCGACGGACTGCTCGCGGTCGGGGACCCACGCCGGACCGGGGCCGTCGCGATCTCGCCGCCACTCTGATCGTGCCCATCATCCGACTGCGTCGTTAGTAAGGTCATCCCTTCGACACCCTGAACTGGAAGGTCTGCAGCATGCGGGACACGGACCCCGAGCTCTCCGTCGTCGTACCGATGTACGACGAAGAGGAAGTGCTGCCGATCTTCTTCGACCGGATGCACCCGCTGCTGGACGGCCTCGGGATCAGCTACGAGTTGCTGGTCGTCGACGACGGCAGCCGGGACAAGACGGCCGCGTTGCTGCTCGAGGCCGCGAAGGACTGGCCGCAGCTGCGCGTCGTCCGCCTGCTGCGGAACAGCGGTCACCAGGCAGCGCAGTCGGCCGGCTTCCGCCGGGCCCGCGGCCGGTACGTCGTCACGATCGACGCCGATCTGCAGGATCCGCCGGAGATCATCGCGGACTTCTTGACGACGGTCCGCAACGAGGACGTCGACGTCGTGTACGGCGTACGGTCGGACCGGTCAAGCGACTCGTGGGCGAAGCGGACGACGGCCCGGCTCTACTACCGGCTGATGTGCCGGCTGGTCGGCAAGGACATCCCGTTCGACGCGGCCGACTTCCGGCTCGTCTCGCGCCGCGTCGTCGACGCGGTCAACTCCCTACCCGAGGACGGCCGGGTCTTCCGGCTCGTCATCCCGTGGCTCGGCTTTCCGAGCACCGAGGTGAAGTACGTCCGGGCCGAGCGGGCCGCGGGGACGACGAAGTACAACCTGTCCAAGATGCTCCGGCTGGCCTTCGACAGCGTGACCGCGTTCTCGGCTGCCCCGCTGCGGTTGGCGACCTGGCTCGGGCTGCTCGGTGGCGTGATGTCGGGGCTGTTCGTCGTCGGTGCGTTGATCATCAAGCTGACCGGCCGCGGCATCCCGGGCTGGACGTCGACAGTGCTGGCCGTGAGCGTGATCGGCGCGATCCAGTTGCTATGTCTCGGTCTGCTGGGTGAGTACGTCGCCCGGTTGTTCCAGTCGAGTCAGCGCCGGCCGCAGTTCCTCGTCGGCTACGACAGCCTCGAAGACCAAGGGCACCAGGAACCGGTACACCACCGATGAGGCGGTCCCTCCCGTGGCTGCTGCCGTTCTTGGCGGCGGCCGTGGGGCTCATGGCGATCGACGTTTCGCCCGGACCCATCGTCAAGTACGCCGTCTACTTCGCGCTGGCGATCGCGCTCCCGGGCACCCTCCTACTGCGCGCGGCCTGGCGCAGTACGGGCAACTGGGCCGAAGACCTCGGCCTCGGCTCGGTCGTCGGCGCGACCTGGCAGCTGATCGGCTGGGCCGTGTTCACTGCGCTCGGCTGGCAGCGCTGGCTCATCGTCTGGCCCGCGTTGGTGTTGGTTGCCTTCGCCTCGGTACGACGCTTGCGCAGCAACTGGCGGATCACGCAGCCGGAGCCGTTGCCGGTGCTGTGGACCTGGGGGCTAGCGGTCGCGTCGGCCGTTGTACTCGGCGCAACCACCTTGGGCGTGATGGCCTTTCACGAGCTGCCGCCGCAGGGGTCGGCGTACTACCAGGACTTGCTCTATCACCTGTCGATGGTGAACGAGTTGATGCGGGCGGTGCCGCCGGAGCTGCCGCAGGTGGCGGGGGAGCGGCTCGAGTACCACTGGTTTGCCAACGCGGACATGGCTGCGGCGGCGGACATCACCCGGCTGACGCCGATCGTGGTGCTCTTCCGGCTGTGGCTGCTGCCGTGGCTCGTGGTCGCGTTGCTGGTGTCCGCGACACTCGCGCGGACTGTGAGTCGCACCTGGTGGACCGGCGTACTCGCGGCCGTCGCGTTGGCCGCTCCGCAGCTGTACCTGTTCTTCGACACGAGCGTGAACCTGTCCGCGCCGTTGAGTTTCCTCAGTCCGTCGCAGACGTTCGGCATGGTGGCGTGTGTCGCGGCGGCGGTGTTCCTGATCGAGCTGCTGTTCCGGGGTGCGCGGGGCTGGTTGTGGGTGGTCACTTTCGCGGTGGCGATCCTTGGCGGTGGGTCCAAGCCGACGGTGTTGCCGATTCTGGTCGGGGCGGTGGGGCTGGCGGCTGTGGTGATGCTGGTGCAGACGCGGCGGCTGCCGGTGCGGGCGGTCGTGGCAGGAGCGCTGCTGGTGGCGACCGGGGTCGGGACGATGCTGACGGTTGCCGGGAGCACCAGTGGGTCGGGGCTGCAGTTCCTCGCCGTACTGAAGTCGAGCGGTGACTACGCCGCCGCGACCGGGGATATGACGCCGGCGGGGGAAGGCGGTCTGGTCCTACCGGCGCTGACGCATGGTGCGGTGGTAGGGACGCTGGTGCTGCTCTGTGTGCTGCTGATCAATCAGTCAACTGCCGTGGTCGGGTTCGGAGTACTCGGGAAGCATCGGCAGGAGCCGGTCGCCTGGTTCCTGGTCGGTGCGCTGATCGCGGGTTGGGCGGGGTACCTGCTGATCGACCATCCATCGGTGAGCGAGTCGTACTTCATCCACACCGCCATCCCGTTCGGTTTGGCAGCGGCCGGGTGGCTGGCCGCGACGATCGTTCGCGACCTCCCGGCGCGCACCAGGGCACGTTCGGTGGTCATGGCGCTCGCGCTCGGCACGATCTGTGCTGGGTTGCTGCTGGTGGCCGATGCGAAGCCTGTCGGCTCGCAGCGGCACCAACTGCTCCTGGTCGCCCGGCCGTTACTGGTGATCCTCGTGCTGGCCGGGCTCTGGTGGTTGCTGCGACGACGGCCGGGCGCAGGGCTGGTCGTCGTACTGGCGCTGCTGACTGTTGTGCCGATCAAGTCGTTCGCGCAGAGCGCCGTACATGGTGACACCGAGCGGGCGCAGAGGTTCACGGCGGCCCGGTGGTGGGTGTATCCGGACGAGGAGTCGGCGGCGCTGTGGCTCGGGAAGAACTCCGCACCGACCGATGTCGTCGCCGCGAACACCTGGTGCCGCCCGGCCGGCAAGCAGACGCCGGGATGTGACGCCCGTGGCTACATCGTGAGTGGGATCGCCGGGCGCCGGACGTTGATCGAGGGCTGGGCGTACACGAACGAGGCGATGGCCGAGCAGGGTGTCGGCGGACGGCGATACACCGAGCAGCCGTCGCCGTGGCCGGAGCGGGTCGCGCTGACGACCGAGGCCCTCACCGCGCCGACACCGGACCTGCTGCGGCAGTTGCGGGAGGAGTATCACGTGCGCTGGCTGTACGCCGACGCCCGCGACGGGACCGTGTCACCGGCGCTGGACCGGCTGGCCGTACTGCGACACAGCGTCGGCAAGGTCCGGATCTACGACCTCGGAGAGTGATTACCCCGTAACATCGAGTCGGCGTAGACCGTTACCTCTACGCCGGCCCGCCCGCCACGACCTCAGCACGTGCACTACGTGAATGCTCGGGAGGGCGGCTACATGCGGGCAACACGACCGGGCCTGTCCATCGTGCTGGCGGCCGGCCTCGTCTCGCTCACCAGCATCGATGCGGCGGCCTATCAGGTGCCCTCGGCACCTTTCACCCAGGGTGACACCGCGACGGCGACCATGCCGGGGTCCGGGCTTGGGCAGACCATCACCGTGACCGGCCAGACCGAGTTGCTCGACGCAACCACCGCCGGCGTCCGCGGCACCGGCCCGACGACGTACGCACCGCCGATCGCGCGTACGACGCCCGCGCAGGATCTCCTGGTCAACACCGGGACCTGCGCGTCGACCGGGAGTTGCGGCGACCGCGGCACGGTGACGATCGCGTTCAGCCAGCCGGTGCGCAATCCGGTCCTGCACTTCGCCGGCATCGGCGGCGCCGTCACCCAGACCGTCAGCGGCAAACCCACCGCCCAGTCCGAACTGCATTCGATCCTCAAGCTCACCACCGCCGGCCTCAGCCTCAGCAAGGTCGGCGCGGGCAACAACCTCACCGTCACCAGCGACACCGTCACCGCCACCAACCACGGCGCGGGCCCGAACTGCATCAACAACAAGACCGGCACCGGCCCGGACGCCTCCGCGACGGCCGCCTGCGGCTCGGTCCGGGTGAACGGGGTCGCCACCAAGATCACCTTCGACCTCACCGCGTTCTTCACCAAGCACCCGACGCTCCCGGCGTTCAACACCACGTCCTCCGGCGATGCCTTCTCCGTCCTCGCCTCCACCGGCGAAGACTTCGGCGACGCCCCGGCGTCGTACGGCGCGGCCTGGTCGGTGCTCAGCGACGTACGGCTCGGCAAGGACGTCACCGAGGACAACGCGGCCGTCGCGAACGGCACCACCGGCCCGACGACTCCCGACCAGGCCGACGACGGCGTCACCTTCAAGCCGCTGCGGACCAACTCCGCGGCGTACTCCGCCGAGCTGGCGCTGGCCGGCGCGTCGAAGGCCGGCCGGGCCTGCGCGTGGATCGACCTCGACCGCGACGGAACCTTCGAGCCGGCCGAACGCGTCTGCACCACCTTCGCCTCCGGCCAGAGTGCCGTCACGCTCAACTGGGCCAAGTACACCCGCCCGGCCCCCGGAGCGTCGTACGCCCGGGTGCGAGTCGGCTACAACAACGCCCAGCTCGACAAACCGACCGGCGCCGCCGACTCCGGTGAGGTCGAGGACCACTCGATCCTGATCGCGCCGCCGCCCCCGCCGATCCTGCTCGACGACAAGGCGACGGCCGCGTTCAACTCCGGCCTCACGGTCGACGTGCTCGGCAACGACAAGCCGGGCGATCCGGGGACGCCGCTCAAGCCCGGCTCGCTGTGTCTCGTCGACGACGACGAGTGCGTGGTGATGGTGAACGTGGTCGGTCAGGCCAAGTACGTCGCGAAGCCGGACGGCAAGATCGACATCGAACCGGTGCCCGGGTTCTTCGGCCCGGCCAAGCCGGTCACCTACCGCGTTGCCGACAGCAACGGCACCGCGGCGACCGCGAAACTCACCCTCACCGTCGCCCTCCCGGCCCGGCCGGTCGCGACCCCGGACACCGCGACCACCCCGCAGAACGTCAGCATCGCGCTCAACCCGCTCGGCAACGACCGCACGGCCCCCGGTGTGAAGCTGGTCCCGGCCTCGGTCGTCGTCCGCGATCCGGCCGACGCCACCTTCAAGAAGAAGGTCGTCATCGCGGGCGAGGGCCAGTACGTCGTCAAGCCGAACGGCGGCGTGGACTTCGTACCGCTGCCACGCTTCACCGGCGTCGGTACCCAGCTCGGCTACCGCGTCACCGACAGCACCAAGCAGACCGCCGAGTCCACGCTGACCGTCACGGTCACGCCGGTCACGCCGACCGCGAACGGGGACTCGGTCTCGACGGCGTTCGACACCGATGTCGTGGTACCGGTGCTGGACAACGACCTGCCCGGCTCGCCCGATGCTCCGCTGGATCCGGCCTGTCTCCGGCTGGTCGATCCGGTCAGCAAGAAGCTGGTCGACAAGGTGACCGTCGCGCGGCAGGGCGCGTACCTGGTGGCCGGCGGCAAGGTGACCTTCCAGCCGGTGCGTGGCTTCAGCGGGGTCGGTACGCCGCTGATCTATCAGGTGCTCGACAAGAACGGCACGCCCGCGCGGGCCGCGCTCACCGTGTCCGTCGACGCGCCCGGACCGCCGGTGGCGAACCCGGACACGATCACGACGCTCCAGGGTGGTTCGGTCGTGGTCGGCGTACTTGACAACGACAAGGCCGGACCGACCGGGTCGGCGCTGGTGCCGGACAGTGTGCGGCTGATCCCGCCGACGCGTGGTGAGCCGGCCACCACCCTGATCGTGGCCGGCCAGGGCAAGTACACCGCCAAGCCGGACGGCAAGATCCTGTTCGAACCGGTCCCGGTCTTCAGCGGCGCGACGAAGCCGGTGACCTACCAGGTTGCTGATGGCAACGGTGCGATCGGCCGGTCGACACTCACGGTCAAGGTGACCAAGGTGCAGCCGGACGCGTCGGACGACATCGCCAGTACGGCGTACGACGCGAACGTGACTGTGGCCGTGCTGACGAACGACAGCGCGGGCGACCCGGCGGTGCCGCTGGTCCCGAGCAGCGTCCGAGTGCTCGACCCGAAGACGCAGGAACCCAGGACCGCGGTCGTCGTCGACGGCGAGGCGTCGTACACGGTGACACCGGACGGGAGGATCGAGGTCGACCCGCTGTCGACGTACACCGGTGTCGCGGCGCCGATCACCTACAGCGTGTCCGACGTGAACGGCACCCTCGCGTCCGCGACGCTGACCGTCACCATCGCGAAGCCGTCGGCGCCGACCGCGAAACCCGACACGGGGATCAGCAAGCAGAACGTGCGGCTGCTGCTCGACCCGCTCGCCAACGACACGGCCGGCCAGGGCACCGGGCTCGATCCGCTCAGCCTGGTGCTGATCGACCCGGCCGACGGATCGATGAAGAAGCTGGTGAAGATCCCGGGCCAGGGCAGCTACCAGGTGAGTCCCGAGGGCACGGTCATCTTCGACCCACTGCCGGGCTTCACGGGGACGGCGGCCACGCTGACCTACCGGGTGTCGGACTGGTTCGACCAGGCGGCGCGGTCGACCATCACCGTCACGATCACGCCGATCACGCCGGTCGCGGCCGACGACGTCGCGACGACGCCGTACGAGAAGACCGTCGCGGTGAAGGTGCTGACCAACGACAAGCCGGGGGACAAGTCGGCGCCGCTGGTGCCGGGGAGTCTGCTGCTCACCGATCCGGCCGACGGATTGCTCAAGGCAACGGTCACGATCCCGAACGAAGGTGTCTACGCCGCCGCCGGGGGAGTGGTCACCTTCGATCCGGGTGCGACGTTCCGCGGCCCGGGCACTCAGCTGACCTATCAGGTGGCCGACAGCAACGGCACGCTGACCACGGCCAAGCTGTGGATCACCGTCGGCCTGCCGCCGGTCGCGGTCGCCGACACCGCATCGACGCTGCAGAACGTCACCGTGACCGTGAACCTGCTGTCCAACGACAGCCCGGGCACGGACGCCAAACTCGACCCGTCATCGGTCGGCCTGCTCGATCCGGCCGCCCGGACCACCGGCTACGTGAAGAAGGTGACCGTCGCGGGGCAGGGCACGTACACGGTCCAACCGAGCGGTGGCGTCGTCTTCGATCCGCTGCCGACGTTCCGCGGGAAGGCCTTGGCGATCAACTACCGCGTCGCCGACTCGAACCAGAATCTCGCCGTCTCGACGCTGACCATGAACGTCACGCCGGTCTGGCCGGTCACCGTGGACGACTCGGCGATCACGCCGTACAACCAGGCGATCACCGTGAACGTGCTGGCGAACGACGAGGCCGGCGACCCGTCCGCACCGCTGGTCCGGTCGAGCCTGATGCTGAAGGACCCGGCCGGCGGGTATCGCAAGACCGTCACGCAACCCGGTGAGGGGACCTACACCGCGGCGGACGACGGGACGATCGCCTTCACGCCGGTCAAGGACTACCAGGGTGTGACGACGCCGGCGACGTACCGGATCACCGACGACAACGGGACGACCGCCGAAGGGCTACTCTTCCTGACCGTCGGCAAGGGTCCGCGGGCCGCAGCCGACACAACCACGACGAAGCAGAACGTCACCGCGACCGTCGACCCACTCGCCAACGACGAGGCCGGGACCGATGCGCAACTCGAGAAGACCTCGGTCCAGTTGTACGGCGTGAGCACGCGGAGCTGGGGGCGGGCGGCAACGATCCCCGGGCAGGGCGTGTTCACGGTGAACGAGGTGACCGGGCGGATCACGCTCGACCCGGTGCCGACGTACCGCGGTGTCGCCTCGATCGCCTACCGGGTGACGGACTCGAGCCGGAACACGGCCGCGTCGACGGTCACGGTAGCGGTCCAGCCGATCGTGCCGGTGGCGGCGGATGACGCGATCGCGACGCCGTACAACACCGCCGTGACCGTGGCAGTGCTGAAGAACGACAAGCCGGGCGATGCGTCGGCGCCACTGGGCGAGGTGCGATTGATCGATCCGGCGACCGGTGATGCGGTGCCGTCGTTGGAGGTCCCGGGGCAAGGCACGTTCGTGGTACAGCCTGATGGCGGCATCCGGTTCGCGCCGGTGGACGGGTTCGTCGGCGCCGCGACGCCGGTCGGGTATCAGGTTGCCGACCGCAACGGGACGGTCGGTTCGGCCGCGTTGACCGTCACGATCCAGCCGCGACCGGTGGCGGCACCGGATGCGGCGCGGACCAAGCAACACGTGCCGGTGACGATGGACCCGCTGGCGAACGACAAGCCGGGTCCGGGTGCGTCGCTGGATCCGGAGACACTGCTGCTGATCGGTCCGGATGCGGCGCTGGTCGGCCAGGTGACAGTCGCGGGCGAAGGCGACTGGGTGGTGGCCAAGGGCAAGGTGACGTTCAGTCCGGTGGCGACGTTCACCGGGACCGCCCGGCCGGCGGCGTACGTGGTGAAGGACAGCGACCGGAACGCAGCCCGCGCGGCGATCACCGTGACGGTGGCGCCGGTGCGTCCGGTCACTGTCGACGACAGCGCCCGCACCGGCTTCGGCAAGCCGGTCGTCGTCTCGGTGCTGGGCAACGACAAGGCGGGCGACTCGTCCGCGCCGCTCGTGCCGGCTTCCGTCGTACTGCGGGATCCGGCGGACGGCAAGGACAAGAAGTCGGTGACCGTTCCGGACGAGGGCGGTTTCGTGGTCGGCGTGGACGCCGCGATCACCTTCGCCCCGGCCAAGGACTTCATCGGTACGACGCGAACCGTCGCCTACCGGGTCACCGACGCGAACGGCACCTCGAACGCCGCGCTGCTGGAGGTCACCGTGGCCGCGCCGATCCTGGCCAAGGCGACGACCGACACCGCAACCGGCGCTCCGGGGAGTCCGGTCGCCGTCAACCCGCTGCTCAACGACAGCGGCGCACCCGACCCGAGCACGGTCTGCCTGCGGACGGGACCGGCCACTTGCTCGAAGCGGGTCACCGACGCGTCGGGGACCTGGTCGGTCGCGAAGGACGGGACGATCAGCCTCACGCCGGCTGCTGGATTCACCGGCAACGCCAAGGCGATCTACCAGCAGAGCGATGCCGGCGGCGGCACGGTCGCGGCGCCGGTAAAGTTCACGGTCGGCGCGCAGCCGGCCGCAGATCTGCGATCGGTCAACCGGGTCGAGATCCCGGCGACAGGAGGACCATCACCCATGCTGCTGACACTCGGCGCGTTGCTCACCGCCTTGGGCGCGACGATCGCCGCGATCTCGCGCCGGTCCCGCTAGCGGTCCATCACCTCATCCCGTCAGAGGTCCTGAACGAGCATGACCTCGTCGCGGTAGTCGTCCGCCGCCACGCGGACCGCCCGGGGATGACGGCCGACGATCCGGTAGCCGAGCGGCTCGTAGAACTTCTCCAGGCCGAGACCGTCGCGGATCGTGAGCTGCAGCTGCTCCAGGCCGAGGTCGACCGCCGAGCCGCGCAACCCCTCCATCAGCAGCCGGCCGGCGCCGCCGCCCTGGTGCTTCGGGTGGACCATCAACCGCAGCACTGTGCGCCAGTGGGCCTGCAACGCGCTGCCCCGGCTCACGAGCAGGCCCATACCCACGTAGCGCTCACCGTTGTGCAGCACGCCCAGCAGATCCAGTCCGCCCGCGACCCGACCCAGCGCTTCGTCGAGCGTCTCCGCCACCAACTCCACCGGTGCCGGCGCCGTGAACCCGACCGCACCACCCGCGTCGGTCGCCGCGATCCACGTGTCCAGCAGATCCGCCCGCAACCCCGGCTCCAGCACCTCATCCGGCTCCACCACCAGGTACTTCACAGCACCTCCATCTGCGACTGAGTTGCAGATAGTTTACGGTCAGCTGAGTTCGTGGAGGGTTGGTACCGTGTGCAGCTTGTCCGGGTTGCGGATCAGGTAGAGGCCGGTGATCAGGCCGTCGGTGGTCTGGAAGAAGGTGACCGTGTCCGGCTCGTCGTCGTAGTACGCGATGAACGCGGTCTCGCCGTTGAGCGAGGCCAGCCGGACCTCGAAGTTCGGGTTCTCCGCGATCACGGCGAACATCCAGCGGGCGATCTTGTCCGCACCGTGGATCGGGCGCAGCGCAGCCTTCTTCTTGCCACCGCCGTCGCTGATCAGCACCGCGTCCGGCGCCAGCAGCGACACCACCTGATCGAAGTCGCCGGACCCGGCAGCCGCCATGAACCGCATGGTCAGCTCGTTGTGCCGCTCCTTGTCCACCCGGTGCCGGGGCTGCCGCGCGTGTACGTGCTCGCGGGCCCGGTGCGCGAGCTGCCGTACGGCGCTCTCCGATCGGCCGAGCGTGTCCGCGATCTCGTCGTACGGGAGATCGAACACCTCACGCAGGACGAACGTGGCCCGCTCGAGCGGTGACAGCGTCTCGAGGACGACGAGCATCGCCATACTCACCGAGTCCGCCAGTTCCACCGCGGCCGCCGGGTCGTCGGCGGAGCTCGCCGGGATCGGCTCGGGCAGCCACGGACCGACGTACTCCTCCCGCCGTGCCTTCTGCTGGCGCAACCGGTTGAGTGCGAGCCGGGTAGTGATCCGGATCAGGTACGCGCGTGGGTCACGCACCTCCGCGTGGTCGACCGTGGCCCAGCGCAGCCACGCCTCCTGGACCACGTCCTCGGCGTCGCTGACACTGCCGACCACGCGGTACGCCGCGCCGACGAGCACCGACCGATGCTCGTCGAACTCCCGCGCGAGCTGCTCGTTCGCCTCGTCGGTCACGCCGGCCTCAGCTCGCACAACTCCTTGAAGCCCTGGCTGGTCAGGCCGAGCGCGGCGTTGGTGCGGGAGCGGTAGTTCTCCAACGACACCCATGCGGTCAGTTCGACCAGTTGCTCGTCGGTCAGGTCCTGACGCAGCCGGTCGACCTGCTCGTCGGTCACCTGCGGCGGCGTCGCCGTCATCGCCTCGGTGTAGTCCATCACCGCGCGCTCCAGATCCGTGTAGGCGTCACTGTCCCGCCACCCTGGCACATCGCGCAGCTTCTTCGGATCGACACCCTGGTGATGGAACTCCCAGTAGCCGAAGTCCATGCACCAACTGCACCCGATCTGCGCCGACGACACCATCACCGCGAGCGCCTTCAGCGTCGGGTCGAGCTTGTTCCAGCGGGTGGCCGACCCCTCCATCAGCATCATCGACACCAGCACCCGCCGGTTGTGCATCACCGCCTGCCCAGGGTCCAGCACCTTCCCGAACTTCTTCCGGCTGCCCCACTCCGAGAGCCGGACGAACCAGGTCCGCTTGTGCTCCAGCGTGATCCGAGCCATCACATCCACCTCCAGGTCGTCGTCATCCTTCGGACACGCCGCACCGGCAGGCGTGTGACATGACCTGGATCACACGAGGTTCTCCCCGCCCAGAGTGGGTAGGTGACCTCCGGGCGCAGTGAGCGATCTTGAATACTCATCCACCTCATGGCATACTCATTCATATGAGTGTGAAGGTGGCGGTGGCCGGGGCCAGCGGATATGCGGGGGGTGAGCTGCTTCGGCTGCTGAGTGCGCATCCTGAGGTCGAGATCGGCGCGCTCACCGCCGGAGGGAACGCCGGGACGCCGCTCGGGCAGCACCATCCACACCTCGTGCCACTGGCCGGGCGCACCCTGGTCGAGACCACGGCGGAGAATCTCGCCGGTCACGACGTGGTGTTCCTGGCCCTTCCGCACGGACAGTCCGCCGGAATCGCCGAGCAGCTCGGCGAGGACGTCACCGTGATCGACTGCGGCGCGGACTTCCGTCTGACCGAGGCCGAGGTGTGGACCGAGTTCTACGGCGGCGAGCACGCCGGCTCCTGGCCGTACGGGCTCCCGGAGCTCCCCGGTCAGCGCGAGAAGCTCCGCGGCACGAACCGCGTCGCCGTACCAGGCTGTTATCCCACCGTCTCCACGCTCGCCCTGCTGCCCGCCGTACAGAACAGCCTCGTCGATCCCGGCCAGCTGGTGGTGGTCGCGGTCAGCGGTACGTCGGGCGCCGGCAAGGCACCGAAGCCGCACCTGCTCGGCGCCGAGGTGATGGGCTCGGCCACCGCGTACGGTGTCGGCGGCGTCCACCGGCACACCCCGGAGATCGAGCAGAATCTCACGCCGTACGCCGACCAGCCCGTGAGCGTCTCGTTCACCCCGGTGCTGGTGCCGATGTCCCGCGGCATCCTCGCCACCTGCAGCGCGCCGATTGCCGACGGCACCGATCTTGCCGCGCTGCGGAAAGCCTACGAGGACGCCTACCGCAACGAGCCGTTCGTGCACGTGCTGCCCGAGAGGCAGTGGCCGCAGACGCAGGCCACCCTCGGCGCGAACACCGTGCAGTTGCAGCTCGCCCTCGACCAGCGCACCGGCCGCGCCGTCATCGTGGCCGCGATGGACAACCTCACCAAGGGCACCGCCGGCGCCGCCGTGCAGTGCATGAACCTGGCCACCGGTCTCGACGAGACCACGGCCCTTCCCCTCATCGGAGTAGCACCGTGACCGTTGCAGTCACCTCGGACACTCAAGTCGATCGGAGCGCCGGGGTCACCGCGCCGGCCGGCTTCCGTGCGGCCGGGGTGATCGCCGGGATCAAACCGGCCGGCACACCGGACCTCACCGTCGTCGTCAACGACGGCCCGTACGACGTGGCCGCCGGTGTCTTCACCACCAACAAGGTGAAGGCAGCGCCGGTCCTGTGGTCCCAGCAGGTTCTGACCGCCGGCAAGTTGAAGGCCGTCGTGCTGAACTCCGGCGGCGCCAACGCCTGTACCGGACCGGAAGGTTTCCAGGACACCCACAAGACTGCCGAGAAGCTGGCCGAGGTGCTCGGCGTCGGCGCGGCCGAGATCGGCGTCTGCTCGACCGGCCTGATCGGCGAGCGGCTCCCGATGTCCGCGCTCATCCCCGGAATCGATGCTGCCGTAGCTGCCTTGGGCAACGGTCCTGAGCACGGGCTGGCCGCAGCCACTGCGGTGATGACGACCGACAACGTGCCGAAGCAGGCGGTGCTGAAGCACCCCGACGGCTGGAGCATCGGCGGGTTCGCCAAGGGCGCCGGCATGTGCGCGCCGAACATGGCGACCATGCTCAGCGTCATCACGACGGACGCCGTACTGGACCAGCCGCACCTCGACCACGCGCTGCGGAACGCGGTCGGCAAGACGTTCAACCGGCTCGACGTCGACGGCGGTACGTCGACCAACGACACCGTGCTCCTGCTCAGCTCGGGCGCGTCCGGTGTGACCGTCGGGGCGGACGACTTCGAGGCCGCGTTGACAGTTCTGGCTGCTGACCTGGTGAAGCAGTTGCAGGCCGACGCGGAAGGTGTCACCAAGCACGTCAGCATCACGGTCCAGGGCGCGGCCACCGAGGCCGAGGCGATCGCCGCCGCGAAGGTCGTTGCCGAGGACAACCTGTGCAAGACCGCGTTCTTCGCCTCCGACCCGAACTGGGGCCGGATCGCGATGGCGGTCGGCAACGCCCCCACCGCGTTCGACCCGTCGCTCCTCGACATCACGCTGAACGGGGCGCCGATCTGCGTGGCCGGCGGCAAGGGTGTCGACCGGTCCGAGGCCGATCTGAGCGGTCTCGAGATCGACGTGGTGATCGACCTGCACGCCGGCCCGGCGTCGGCCACGGTCCTCACCACCGACCTGTCGCACGCGTACGTCGAAGAGAACTCGGCGTACTCCTCATGAGCTTGACGACGAGTCACGCGGCCGCCGTGGAGAAGGCCGCGGTCCTGACCGAGGCGCTGCCCTGGCTGAAGCAGTTCCACGGCAAGACCGTCGTGGTGAAGTACGGCGGCAACGCGATGGTGGACGAGGAACTCAAGCGCGCCTTCGCCGAGGACATCGTCTTCCTCCGGTACGCCGGGGTCCGCGTCGTCGTCGTGCATGGCGGCGGGCCGCAGATCAGCGACATGCTCAGCCGGCTCGGCATCGACAGCGAGTTCCGCGGCGGGCTGCGGGTCACCACCCCGGAGGCGATGGACGTCGTCGGCATGGTCCTGGTCGGCAAGGTCGGCCGCGAGCTGGTCGGCCTGCTGAACGCGCACGGCCCGTTCGCGGTCGGGATGTCCGGCGAGGACGCCGGTCTGTTCACCGCTGAGCGCCGTACGGCGATGGTGGACGGCGAGTCGGTCGACATCGGGCTGGTCGGCGACGTGGTCGACGTACGGCCGGAGGCGGTCGTCGACCTGATCGACGCGGGCCGGATCCCGGTGGTGTCGACGATCGCGCCGGACGAGGACGGCCTGGCACACAACGTCAACGCGGACACCGCCGCGGCGGCTCTCGCGGTCGCGCTCGGTGCCGAGAAGCTCGTCGTCCTGACCGACGTGGCCGGGCTCTACCGGAACTGGCCGGACAGCGACGAGATCATCACCCAGATCGACGCCGCCGAACTGGCCGAGCTGCTGCCGTCGCTGGCGTCGGGCATGGTGCCGAAGATGGAGGCCTGTCTGCGGGCGGTCGAGTCGGGCGTGTCCCGGGCGACCGTGATCGACGGGCGGGTCCCGCACTCGCTGCTGCTGGAAATCTTTACCGACGCCGGAAGCGGAACCCAGGTGATTCCCTCATGACCGAACTGCTGACCGTCGACGGCACGCAGAGTGCGCTGACCGAGCGGTACTCGAGTGCGCTGATGAACACCTTCGGCGCGCCGAAGCGGGTGCTCGTCCGCGGTGAGGGCGCGTACCTGTGGGATGCCGACGGCAACAAGTACCTCGACCTGCTCGGCGGGCTCGCGGTCAACTGCCTCGGCCACGCGCACCCGTTCGTGGTGTCCGCGGTGACCAGTCAGCTGGCCACCCTCGGGCACGTGTCGAACTTCTTCGCCTCCGCACCGCAGATCGCGCTGGCCGAGAAGTTGCTCGGGCTCTTCGACGTCCCCGGCAAGGTGTTCTTCACCAACTCCGGCACCGAGGCGAACGAGGCCGCGTTCAAGATCACCCGTCGCACCGGCCGGACCAAGATCGTCTCCACCGTCGGCGCCTTCCACGGCCGGACCATGGGCGCGCTCGCGGTGACCTGGAAACCGGCGTACCGGGAGCTGTTCGCGCCGCTGCCGGGTGACGTGGAGTTCGTCCCCTACGGCGATGCGGAGGCGCTGGCCGCGGCGGTCGACGACGAGACGGCGGCCGTCATCCTCGAGCCGATCCAGGGGGAGAACGGCGTCGTCGTACCGCCGGCCGGTTACCTGCAGGCGGCCCGGCGGATCACCTCCGAGCATGGCGCGCTGCTGTGGATCGACGAGATCCAGACCGGGATCGGGCGGACCGGGACGTGGTTCGCCTACGAGGCCGACGGGATCACACCGGACCTGGTGACGGTGGCGAAGGGCCTCGGCGCGGGGATCCCGATCGGTGCCTGCATCGGGCTGGGCCCGGCCGCGGACCTGCTGCAGCCGGGCAACCATGGGACCACGTTCGGCGGCAACCCGGTCGCCGCGATCGCCGGGCTGGCCGTGCTGACCGTGATCGAGCGGGACGGGCTGCTCGCCAACGTGAATGCCGTCGGCAACCACCTGGCCTCGTCGATCATCGCCCTCGACCATCCGCTGATCGCCGGTGTCCGCGGCCGCGGGCTGCTGCTCGCGATCGAGCTCACCCAGCCGGTGTCCGACCAGGTGGCGGCGCTCGCGCTGGAGGCCGGGTTCGTGGTGAACAATCCGATCCCGAACGCGTTGCGGCTGGCGCCGCCGTACATCCTGAGCAAGGCTGATGCCGACAGTTTCGTCGCGGCTCTCCCGGGGCTGCTCGACCAGGTGGGGGCGGGATGACCAGGCATTTCCTCCGTGATGACGACCTGAGCCCGGTCGAGCAGGACGAGGTCCTGACGCTGGCGCAGCAGCTGGTGACGGACCGGTACGGGCACAAGCCGCTGGCCGGGCCGCAGACGGTCGCGGTGATCTTCGACAAGACGTCGACCCGGACCCGGATCTCGTTCGCGGTCGGGATCTCCGAGCTCGGCGGCGTACCGCTGATCATCGACGCGCAGACCTCGCAGATGGGCCGCGGTGAGCCGATCGCCGACACCGCGCGGGTGCTGGACCGGCAGGTCGGGGCGATCGTCTGGCGGACCTCCGGGCAGAGCCGGATCGACGAGATGGCCGCCGTGTCCCGGGTGCCGGTGATCAACGCGCTGACCGACGAGTTCCATCCGTGCCAGATCCTCGCGGACCTGCTCACGGTGCGGCAGCACAAGGGGTCCACGGCCGGGCTGAAGCTGGTGTACCTCGGCGACGGTGCGAACAACATGGCGCACTCGTATCTGCTCGGTGGGGTGACCGCCGGGATGCATGTGGTCGTGGGGTCGCCTTCGGAGTACCAGCCGGATGCCGCCGTACTCGCGCGCGCTGAGGCGATCGCGGCGGAGACAGGTGGCTCGGCCGGGTGGACCGCTGATCCTCATGCGGCGGTCGACGGTGCCGATGTCGTTGCCACCGACACCTGGGTGTCGATGGGACAGGAGGCCGAGGCGTCGTTGCGGGAGGCACCGTTCGTCCCGTATGCGGTGACCGAGCAACTGATGTCGAAGGCAAGCGCCGATGCGATCGTGCTGCACTGTCTGCCGGCGTACCGGGGCAAGGAGATCGACGCGGCCGTGATCGACGGTCCGCAGTCGGTTGTCTGGGACGAGGCGGAGAACCGGCTGCACGCGCAGAAGGCGCTGCTGTCGTGGCTGCTGGCAAGGAACTTCAGCTCATGAGTATCGCCGTACCGACTACGAAGACCGCTCGGCAGCAACGGATCGTCGACCTGCTCGGGCGGCAGCCGGTGCGTTCCCAGACCGAGCTCGCGGACCTGCTGTCGGCCTCCGGGCTCGTCGTCGGGCAGGCGACGCTCTCGCGCGACCTGGTCGAGATCGGTGCGGTGAAGGTCCGCGACTCGAGCGGACAACTGGTGTACGCCGTACCGGGTGAAGGCGGTGACCGTACGCCGCGAGCCGGTGAGGCCGCCGCCTTCGAGGCCCGCCTGGCCCGGGTCGCGTCTGAACTGCTGGTTTCGGCGGAAGGCAGTGCCAACCTGGTGATCCTGCGAACCCCGCCGGGTGCGGCCCAGTACTTCGCGTCGGCGATCGACCACGTGGGACTGGACGACGTACTCGGCACCATCGCCGGCGACGACACCGTCATGGTCGTCTCCCGGAACCCCACCGGCGGCCCGGCCCTGGCCACCCGCTTCCTGTCCCTGGCAGCCCGCGAACACAAGTAAGGAACTGTGAGTTGAGTACTGGAGAAAGTGCTGCCCTGTGGGGTGGCCGGTTCGCGGGTGGGCCGGCGGATGCCCTGGCGGCGCTGAGCAAGTCGACACAGTTCGATTGGCGGCTGGCGCCGTACGACATCGCTGGCTCGAAGGCGCACGCGAAGGTGCTGCACCGAGCGGGGCTGCTGACCGACGAGGACCTGTCCGCGATGCTGGCCGGGCTGGACGGGCTGCTGGACGACGTACTGACCGGGAAGTTCCTGCCGGCCGAGGACGACGAGGACGTGCACACGGCCCTGGAGCGCGGTCTGCTCGAGCGGCTCGGCGCTGAGCTCGGCGGACGTCTCCGGGCCGGCCGGTCCCGCAACGACCAGGTCGCCACGCTGTTCAAGGGGTACCTGCGCGAGCACGGCCGCATCATCAGCAGGCTCGTGCTGGACCAGGTCAACACGCTGGCCGAGCAGGCGGAGAAGCACCTCGGCGTCGCGATGCCGGGCCGCACCCACCTGCAGCATGCGCAGCCGGTCCTGCTCTCACACCACCTGCTCGCGCACGCCTGGCCGCTGATCCGCGACCTCGACCGGCTCGCCGACTGGGACGCCCGGGTGGCCGCCGACTCTCCGTACGGATCGGGGGCCCTGGCCGGCAGCTCGCTCGGCCTCGACCCGCAGTACGTCGCTCGTGAACTCGGCTTCACGGATTCGTCGGCGAACTCGATCGATGGGACCGCGGCCCGCGACTTCGTGGCGGAGTTCGCCTTCGTCACCGCGCAGATCGGCGTCGACCTGTCCCGGCAGGCCGAGGAGGTGATCATCTGGGCGACGAAGGAGTTCGGCTTCGTCGAGCTGGACGACGCGTTCTCGACCGGGTCGAGCATCATGCCGCAGAAGAAGAACCCGGACATCGCCGAGCTCGCCCGCGGCAAGGCCGGCCGGCTGATCGGCAACCTGAGCGGCCTGCTGGCGACGCTGAAGGCGCAGCCGCTCGCGTACAACCGGGACCTGCAGGAGGACAAGGAGCCGGTCTTCGACTCCATCGACACCCTCGAGGTGCTGCTGCCCGCGTTCACCGGGATGATCCGGACGCTGCGCTTCAACACGTCGCGACTGGAGGAGCTGGCGCCGCAGGGGTTCTCGCTCGCCACCGACATCGCGGAGTGGCTGGTCCGGCAGAAAGTGCCGTTCCGGGTCGCCCACGAGGTCGCCGGTGCCTGCGTGCAGGAGTGCGAGAAGCGCGGGATCGAGCTGTGGGACCTGACCGACTCCGACCTGGCCGCGATCTCGCCGGAGCTCACTCCGGACGTCCGCTCGGTGCTGACGGTCGAGGGTTCGCTGGCGTCCCGCAACACCCGTGGCGGTACAGCGGGGGAGCGCGTCGCCGAGCAGTTGACGGAACTCCGCGCCCGCGCCGCGACGCTTGGGGCACGTCTCGCCTGAGGACGCGTTCATCTAGGGTGCTGCGCATGCCTGTACGCCGCTCGCTGCTCGCGGGCCCCGTCCTCGAGGTGGCTCCGAAGGTTCTCGGCATGGTCCTGCGCAGCACCACGGACGAGGGCACGGTCGCCGTCCGCCTCACCGAGGTCGAGGCGTACGACGGTCCGTCCGATCCCGGGTCACACGCCTACCGCGGCGAGACACCCCGCAACGCGGTGATGTTCGGCCCGCCCGGCTTCCTCTACGTGTACTTCACCTACGGCATGCACTTCTGCATGAACATCAGCGTCGGGCCGGACGGGCGGCCGTCGGCGGTCCTGCTCCGGGCCGGCGAGATCGTCGAAGGTCTCGAGCTGGCCCGCGCCCGCCGCCTGCCCAGCACCCCGGACGGCAAGTTCAACCAGTCCGCCGGTGTACTGCCTGGGCGGTCGGGGGGCTTACTGCCGGGGCCGGTCGCCAAGCGGCCGAACGGCAACCCGGACCGCGATCTCGCCCGCGGTCCGGCCCGCATGTGCGTGGCGCTCGGCATCGGCCGGGACCACAACGGCGCCGACCTGCTGTCCAAGACCTCCCACGTCCAGCTGCTCCCCGGCCCCGGCTTCGACGGCGAACCGTCCACCGGACCACGGGTCGGCCTCCGCGAAGCCGCCGACCGCCCGTGGCGCTTCTGGATCCCGGGTGACCCGACTGTCTCGCCGTACCGCCCGCACGTCCCCAAACGCCGCAGCTAGCGGTTCGCCAGCTCCAGCACGTGGTCGAGCTGCGGGAGCCCGTGCTCCACCTCGGGGTCCGGGAACAGCCCGATGTGGTGCACGCCGGCAGCCTCCAGCGCCTCGATGTGCGCGGCCGCGTCGTCCAGCGTCCCGACCGCGCCGATCTCGGTCCACCAGTCGACCGGCATCCCGACCAGGCCGTCGGCACCGGACTCGTCGTACAGCTTCTTCAGATCGTCGAAGAACGGCAGCGCCTTCAGCCCCGGGTGGTTGTCGTCGATCCGGGCCGCGAGCCACGGCGCGGTCCACTCGTACGCCGTCTTGCGATCACTCCGCACGCAGAACGCGCTGAACACCGCGACCACGAAACCCTCCGGCGAACCGGCGTACTCGACCGACTGCCGCACGTACGACGGTGTGGCCGGCTCAGCCAGCACGATCCCGCCCCCGACCCGCCCGGCCAAGGCCATCGACTTCGGGCCCATGACCCCGAGCAGGATCGGCGGCGGCTGGACCGGCGGCGCGTCCAGCTTCACGTCCTGGAGATACACGGTCTTGCCCTCGACACTCACGGTCTCACCGGCCAGCAGCCTGGTGACGGCGGTGGTGACCTCCTCCAGTGCGGTGAGCGGCGACTTGGGCCGGACCCCCATCTGGCCCATCCACTCCTGCACACCGTGGCCGATGCCGGGCAGGAACCGACCGGGCGCGAGCGCGTCCAGGGTGGCCAGCTCCATCGCGGTGACGGCCGCGGTCCGGGCAACCGCCGGCAGGATGCCGACGCCGACCGTGAGCCGCTCGGTCGCGGTGAGGGCGGCGGACACGAGCGACGGTCCGGCGGTGTAGAAGCAGTCCTCGATGATCCACAGCTCGTCCGCGCCGCCCTGATCCAGGCGGCGGGCCACGTCGGTCACCAGGGCAGCGGGGTAGGTCCGCGGGAAGCACATCCCGAGAGCGGCAGAGGTCTGTGTCATGCGAAGACCGTAGAGGCCGCCGCCGACAGTTCTCAAAGGACTTCCGGCAGTTCGGTAAAGGTCTTCCCAGCGGGTGGGGCAGCAGGCGTAGTTGCCCCTGCTCCGGGTAGGTTTCGGACTATGGCCCGTCCGCACTACGCGTCCCGTCTCGAGGACTGGTTCAACATCGGGGTGCAGGCGATCCTGCGGCGTCGCGGCTGGCGGGAACGGATCATCCCGCACGTCGGCTACGGCACCACGCAGTTCGTCCGGGTGATGGCGCGCGTCGTACTGAGCAGGGACCCGCGCAACCAGCCCCGGTACGACGAGGACCACGTGGTGCGCGGCTGGCGCGTCTTCGTCACCGCACCGGCGACCAAGGTGAAGGTCACGGTCACGGTGAGCGGGCAGACGTTCGAGGCCCTGACCGACCGCGGCGGCTTCGTCGACCTGTCCGTGCCGGTAGTGCTGCCCCCGGGCTGGCATGAGGTCAACCTGGGTGTGCACGGCGAGCGAGAGGCCCGGGGACGGGTCTACGTCCCGGACCCGGACGTCACCCTCGGACTGGTCAGCGACATCGACGACACGGTGATGCTGACGATGCTGCCGCGTCCACTGATCGCTGCGTGGAACACGTTCGTCCGCGACGAGCAGGCGCGTCGCGTCGTACCAGGCATGGCCGAGATGTACGCCGAGCTCCTGGCAGACCACCCTGGCGCGCCGATCTTCTACCTCTCCACGGGCGCCTGGAACACCGCACCCACGCTGACCCGCTTCCTGGCGCGGCACGGGTACCCGGCCGGGCCGTTGCTGCTCACGGACTGGGGACCGACCAACACCGGGTGGTTCCGCAGCGGTCAGGAGCACAAGCGCTCGGCCCTACGCCGCCTCGCCGCCGAATTCCCGAACGTCCGGTGGGTCCTGATCGGTGACGACGGCCAGCACGACCCGCAGCTGTACGGCGACTTCGCGCAGACCCACCCCGAGCACGTCCGGGCCATCGGCATCCGCCAGCTCACCCCGGCCGAGCAGGTGCTGTCGCACGGTCTCCCGGTCCCCAACCCGGACCCGGGCGCCCACGACCCGCACCGTCCGACGGCCGCCACGGTGCATGCACCCGACGGCCACGCGCTCCGTCCTCAGCTCCAGGCCGTCCTGACCCGCCCGGACGCCACATAGGCCGCATACAGGACACTTGTAGTCGACCGACGTACTCGAGGAGAGACAAGTGACCGACAGCGGGACCGAACGCCGCACCCAGGTACTCGACGACCTGGAGAGCCGCGGCCTGATCGCGCACTCCACCGATCCAGACGCCCTGCGGGCCGCGATGGCGGCCGGACCGATCACCTCCTATGTCGGCTTCGACCCCACCGCGCCCAGCCTGCACATGGGCAACCTGCTGCAGTTGCTGACGCTGCGCCGCCTCCAGTTGGCCGGCCACAACCCCATCGGCCTCGTCGGTGGCGCCACCGGGCTGATCGGCGACCCCAAGGAGAGCTCCGAGCGGGTGCTGAACCCGAAGGACGTCGTCCAGCAGTGGGTCGAGAAGGTCCGCGGCCAGGTGGAGAAGTTCATCGACTTCGACCAAGCCCTGCCGAACCCCGGTCGCATCGTCAACAACTACGACTGGACGAAGGACCTCAACACCCTCGACTTCCTCCGTGACATCGGTAAGCACTTCCCGGTGAACCGGATGCTCGGCCGGGAGGTGGTGAAGGCGCGGCTGGAGCAGGGGATCAGCTACACCGAGTTCAGCTACGTGCTCCTGCAGTCACTGGACTACCTGGAGCTCTACCGCCGCCACAACTGCACACTGCAGACAGGTGGCAGCGACCAGTGGGGCAACCTCACGGCTGGTGTGGAGCTCATCCGTCGTACCGAGGCCGGCAAAGCGCACGCACTGGCCACACCACTGGTGACCAAGGCTGACGGCACCAAGTTCGGCAAGACGGAGTCCGGCACGGTGTGGCTGGACCGGGAGCTGACATCGCCGTACGCGTTCTACCAGTTCTGGTTCAACACCGACGACCGCGACGTGATGCAGCTGGTGCGGTTCTACACCTTCCGGACACCGGAGGAGATCGCCGCACTCGAGCAGGCGACCGCGGAACGACCACAAGCACGTGAGGCCCAGCGACTGCTCGCCGAGGACGTCACCACGCTGGTGCACGGCGAGGAGGAGACCAGGAGAGTGCAGGAGGCGTCGAAGGCGCTCTTCGGCCAGGGGGAGCTCGCCTCTCTCGACGGCTCCACACTGGTCGCCGCACTCCGCGAAGCACCCCACGTCGAACTAGGCGCCGGCGAACCGATGCCGACGTACGGCGACCTGCTCGTGAAGTCCGGTCTGGTCGCCAGCAAGTCGGCCGCGCGCAGGACGGTGGCCGAAGGCGGTGGGTACCTCAACAACGAGAAGGTGAAGGACGCCGAGTACGTACCGGGGTCCGATGACCTGCTGCCGGGTGGAGTGCTGGTGCTGCGACGCGGAAAGCGTTCGTTTGCAGGGGTTCTGGCGTCGTCGGCGGGTGGCTGAACCTGCTGCCCGGGTGGGATGCCGGCGCGAGGGGAGGTGCCTTCGGGGCCTCCCTCCCCACTCCCACAAAGTGGATGCCGAGAGCAAATTACAACCGTGTGATCCTGCCCACCGGGAACCGATTTGACCGGCCACCTCGAAGCCACGTAATGTTCTTCTTGTTGGAGCGAGGCGCGGGACGCGAAAGCGGCCGGTCGCTCCGAACCCCCCAAGGCTAGCTGAGCCGAACCGCGTCGTCTGACTCGGGCCGGTAGCCGCCACGTGGGTGGAGGATCAGAAAATCGGGTCTTGACTCGGTGGATCTGCTCCGGTACAGTAACGCAGGTTGCCCCGGAGTCCTTGGCCGAAAGGTCTGGACGCGGTGTGCGTCCGATTCTTGAGAACTCAACAGCGTGCCGAAAGTCAATGCCGAAATTGTTTTATCCCCGTTCACAGGCATTGGATGATTCTTC
>NZ_JBICSZ010000018.1:0-56941 GCF_043197365.1 Kribbella sp. NPDC049174
TCCGGCGCGCTCCCCAGAGGGCACCTGACCGACGAGAGCCCCACCTAACAGCCCACTCCTCGTGATCTTTAGCTTGCTAAAGATCATTAAGTCCGCTAAACTTTCTACATGAAGACAAGCCCTTCGGAATCCACGATCCGCCGATGCATCGGCGGATTCATCAACTGCGGCAATCAGGCACTGCCAGCCCTGGACGTCTGCTACAGCTGCCTCGAAGACGGCTGGGGCAAGGAGTGCCCCAACTGCGGCGTACCCGGGGGAGGCCCCGGCTACTGCTCCGAGGCATGCGAGGAGGCGGACGCGGCATGACCGAGCTGGAGGTCACTGACCCGAACTGGGGACCGCTGGAAATGCACCTGCCGCCGGAGAAATGCGGCGACTGGATGTGGATGAGCCGGGTCCGGACCGGCCGCCGCGTGATCGAGCAGTACAAGCACCGCGAGACCCGCAGCTACGTCTGCCTCGACCACAACGGGAAGGCGTGGCGGCTCCGCCGTACCTGGCCCGCAGGACGTGAACGGTACGTCCGCGCGAACGCAGCCGCCGAGATCGCCGCAGCCTCTGCGGGCTGGTGAACCGCCATGACCACCGACCCAACGCCACAACAGCAAGCGATCGTCGACGCCGTCGACCAGCTGCGCCAAGTCCTCGCCGACGTCGTGCCGTGGACAACGATGCACTACGCCGTCGAGCAATTACGCACCCCGCTGAGAGTGCTACGCCGCGAAGCGCCAGGAATCACCACGCACGACCGCATCCCCCGGCCAACCCCGGCCGCCGACCCCACGCCGGAGGGGAGCGGTAGCGATGCTCCAGCTTGACCTGTTCGGCGAACTCGAAGCCGAACTCACCAGCAACGAACACCAACAGGCAGACTGGCACGCCTGGCTCAAGGCTCCAGCGCGAGCGCTCCCCACGGACTGCGACCAAGGCCCGGCCGGCCAGGTGGTCGACGGCTGGTGGCAGTGCCCAGCCTGCGGAGACATCGAGCTCAGTGCCGCCACACTTCACCAGCGCCACGGGTTCAGCGCCGACCTCAACACCGAGCGCCCTTTCCCGTCGTACTGGCTCGGCCCCTACCTCAGCCGTTGGGGCTGCGGATGCATGTGCTGGAAACTCCGCCTCCTCTACGAATGGGCCCGCTACCGCGCCCGCACCAGCGCGAGCGATAGCGCCTTCGAAGAGGACTGGAATCGGTTGCATCAACCGCTTGACAATAATAGTTCTATTCGGGAGAATAGAACTAATAACGAGATCCGAAACCAGTACGAGAGTGAGGTTGCCGCCCATGACGCAGCTGAGCGAGCCGGGAGCTGACTCGACCGGAGAGGAGATGTTCGCCCGCGGCCGCAACGCCGGATGGGACGCCTCGAACTTCGCGGTGGCCTACGGGGGAGACACCTTCGACCTCGAATCTCTGCAACAGGAGCACGGAACCGACTACGTCAACGGCTTCGCCGAGGGCGTCTACCGCTACCTCAACGGCCAGTGGCAAGACGGCACGCCCCGCGAGGCGTGAACCCGATCCGACGGAGAGGGAGAACATGACCGACCACTTCCCGCTGAAGCCGCTCTGCGGCGCGACCACGGAATGGACCCACGGAGACATCACGCTCCCCGTCTACTGCGTGATGCGCAGCGAGCACTGGTGCCACGAAGGCCCGATCGTCGGAGCCCCGGGAGCGGTGAACTGGCACATCTGGCGGACCGAGCCTGCCAGTCAGGAGACAAAAGAGACAAAAGAGGCAGCGGACCAGTCGGTCCGGATCGACAACTGACAAAAGCGGAGCGCCCGGTCACGGGGCCGGGCGCTCCGCCCAACCAAGGAGCAGCAGCATGCAGGGCTTGACCATCAAGGCTGAGCAGCTGGGGACTCTGCGAGTCTCCTACACCGACGAATGGGACTACGGCACCACGATCTACGAGGTAGACGGCCCCCGCGTCACCGGCGTATTCACCATCGGCGCCGAGGTCCACGCACCCGGCGAGTACGACATCGACCCGGACGGCAAGCGCCTGCGAGTCGCCTTCGGCCGCCGCCGCCCGGGGGAGACCACCTTCTGGGGGAGGAAGGACCGGCCCGGCGTACCAAGCGTCAACGGCGTCGAGCTGTATGGCTGCACCTGGGTCGATCTCGCGACGCTGCGCACTCAGAGCCTCAGCCGCCGCACACTGCCTGTCATTCACCGCGCCGACCCGTACGGCCCCGTCCCCGACGCCACGGCTCAGCGAACCGCTCTCGTCATCGACGCCCTGGCCTTGCACTGGCTGGGTCGACCAGAGAACTACGCGCTGCGCCTGCACGCGGCCCATGCCGAGGTCGGGTATGCCGTCGCCCAGCATCGCGACGCCCTGGCGAAAGCCCGAGCGGACCTAGAGGACGCGCGGGCGCGGGTCGCAAGGTTCGAGGCCAGCACCGCCGGAGCCCAGATGTTCGAACTGGTCCCCACCGCCCCGCAAGCGATGGCCAGCTGAGCGAGCGCCCCGGGCTACGGCCTGGCGGCGCGGGAGTCGAAGTCGAGGGCATCGAGCCCTCAACCACGACGCTGCCGCTCTCGGGCCGGGCTGGTCAGAACACCAGCCCGAACAACAAAGGACCAGGACAAGACCACAACCCCGAGACAGCCGGCGGCCACCAGGACCGGGGAGGGGCAGCGGTGACACAGCCTCCCGCGCCCCTCCCCGCACCAGCCGTCACCGAGCGCAAGGCCTGACCGACTGCAACAACCTGCAACTTCGCTCAGATCAGCAGCCAGTAACCCGCCACACCGGCTAGGGTCCCCAAACGTCGAGGAGACAAAAGAGACAATGAGAGGCCGTCCAAGCCGAGCGCGCCGCTGCGCTCTCACCCAAGGAATCTGCCCACGTGAGCGACGAGAACCTGCCACCGCCCACCCCAGCGCCGAAGGCGCAAAAGTGGCGCATCCAAGCGTGGATCTACGACGAGGACGACGACTCGCGGATCCGCAACGCGATGTGGGCTGTCGGGCACCGCGAAGGCTACGCGGATCTGAGCGACTTCATCGTCCGCACCATGCTCGAAAAGGTGGAAGAGCTCGAGGCCAAGTACAACAACGGCCGGCCCTTCCAGCCACCCACTGCACAACCCCGCGGCCGCGGCCGCGGCCGGTCACTGCGTCCCGGAAAAGCCGTCGAGTAGCCACTCCACGCATCATCACCACGGGCTCCATCGGAGCCGCTCTCGGCCGGCGCCCCAGCACAAACCACCAGCCAGTGAGCCACTCCGAGAGGACTCTGTCATGACCATGCTCCACACCTTCGTCGGCAACGTCACCCACGACCCCGAGATCCGCACCACCAAGACCGAGAAGGTCGTCGCCGAGGTCAAGATCGCGGTCACCGAGCGGTGGCGCGACGAGAAAGGCCAGTGGCAGGACAAGCCCACCGTGTTCTGGCCCGTCCAGGCGTGGCACGAGACCGCCCGGGCGATCGGCGAGCAGGTCCGGGTCGGTTCCAAGGTGATCGTGGTCGGCGAGATCGAGTACCAAACCTGGCCCGACCCGGAGACCAAAGAGACCCGCAGCCGACGCTACATCCGCGCCGTCCACATCGGCCTGACCCTCGGCAGCCAGCCGCGCAGCCACACCGCCCCGCGGGAGACGCCGCCCGAGACCGCTGAACCGTCATGGGCCGACGCCTAGATCAGCGGAGACGCCGCCCCCTCACCCCTGCGAGACGAGGACTGTTCATGACCAGCTCAACCGGCGAGCGCACGCTCGAACTCGTCCCGGATCCGAACTCCAAGAACTACGACGCCATGACCACCGACGAGCTCTACCGGGCCGCCTACGCCTGGATCGAGAAACAGCGCCACGAGCTCGGCGACTACCCAACCCAGGACTCGGTCGGCGCAGAGTTCGGCAAGTCGCGCAGCTGGGGAAGAGACCGAGTGAACGACGTGAAGCTCATGGACAAGACGAGGGACGGCGGCACCGAGCATGCCACCGCCGAACCGATCGACAAGGGACTGCCCGGTGAAACCGCGGACCCCGTCGCAGAGGAAGTCTCGTCGGCCGCCAGCCACCTCGAGGTCGACGTCGAGCTGAACGCCTGGCCCGTCGCCAAGTGGTCGAAGCCGATCGGTCCTCAGTCGCTCGTCGAGATCATTTCCGGACCGCCGCAGCACCTGGTCGAGCCTGCCGTACCGGTTCCTCTCGGCTACGTGGCGCCCGCACAGCAGCCGGCGCCAGTAGTGCCGCTGCCGGTGGCTGAGGCGTCCAGGGTCGAAGAGCCAGTGGCGCAGGTACCGGCCGACGCCGAAGAGACGCCGCCGGGCCCGACGGCTGCGGAGGTGCTCGCTGCGAGCGTCACCGATGACCATCACCGCCATCTGAAGTGGCTCATGTACGGCTTCTACGGCGTAGCGGCCGCGGCCGCGCTGACCGGCCAAGTCTGGGCAGGAGTCGAGAAGATCCCGTTCCCTGACAGCTTGCCGATCTGGGCCCGAGCCGCAGCTGTCGCACCGGCGTTCGCGGTGATCGAGTTCGGAGGCGTCGTCACCGCCGCCGCAGCGGACCTCCGCCGCCGGCTAGGGGAGCGGGCCACCGGTTTCAGGATCATGTCGTTCGGTGCGGCCGCGGTCGCAGCCGGATTCAACCTCGTCGGTCACTGGGGCGATTGGTTCCCTGCCATCGGATTTACCGGACTGTCGGTCTTCGCTTACGTGCTTTGGTTGCTGTATTCCGAATCCGGCAGGCGCGACGTACTGCGCAACGCTGGCCTCATGGCGCGGCCGGCGCCGGTCTACAGCACGGTGCAGTGGCTGCGAGAGTTCCGGCTGACCGTGCAGGCGCGGCGACTGGCCATCGAGTTCGGCTATGGGACACACGAATCGCTCCGGAAGGCGCGCGAGGCGAACCTCGCGACGGCCGCGGAACACCGGGTCGAGCTCGAACGGCAGCAGGAACAGAAGCGGCAGGATCGCCGCCGGGCGGCGATCGCGAAGGCGATCGAGCGCCGAGTGCGGGCCCTGTCCAAGGATGACATCGGCGCAGAGATCGCGGTCACCACGATCAACCTCGATCGGGTCGTGGACGAAGCCGAGCGCCGAGTCGACTACGACGGCTGGGGAGAACTGATCGAGAGCGATCTGCGCCCCTTCGCCTCAGACGCGACTGGCCAGCGACAGGCGCCGTCCGCGTGAGCGGGCGAGGCCGGAACACGGGGGCCGAGTCATCATGCGGAAACAACCAGACAGTGTCCGAAGAGTCACATATCGTCAGCTTGTCGCGGCGATCGTTGACCGTGGCAACAACGGGGAATTGGCAGCCAAGCCGCACAGGGCCCGGGTCGTGCGCACACAGACTCGGAGCCGACGGCAACTACCAATCCCCGGGCAGTTCCCAGGCACCCCGGCGATCCCGGGACAACGCCGCCGCCAGCGGCACACGAGGCAGGAGGAATCGATGAGCGTGCTGCGGAAGCTGCTCGCTATGCCGGACAAAGCCGAGCAGGCCGCCCCGCCCAACGGGTCGAGTTCGCCGTGGGCCAACCAGGCGCCGGTCAACAACGCCACGGCTCCGGCACAGTCCGCCAACGGGCAGCAGCACCTTGTACAGCCGCAGCAGGCAGACGTGTTCCTTGTCCCCGAAGACGGTCTCCCGCCTGGATTTGAGCCGTGGCCGTTCGACGACAACAACCCGCCACCGCCCGGATTGGTACCGAACTACATCGACACCACCCCCGACCAGAGCCCCGCGCGCCACGAGTCCGGGCGATCGGAACGGATGGTCGCCAGCTCTCTGCGCGAGCAACGGCCAGCGTTCGAGGTCGTCGACGAACGGAAGCCCAGCCCAGCTGCGAAGGTCCTGCGCTACCTACTGCTGTTCCTCGTCGTCATCCTCTGCCTCACCGGCATCAGGGCGATCATCTGGCCGTACGGCGTGGGCCGCTCCGGGCCACCTGTCACCACCGAATCGGGATCGACCTTCCCAGCAGGCGAAGCCAGTCAAGTTGCAACCAGGTTTGCGACGTCGTATCTGACCTGGGACGAGCGCAACCGGGACGCCCGCGCCTCAGCCATTGGCCTCGATCTCGCGCAAGGCCTCGACGCGGCCGCCGGCTGGAGCGGTGAAGGAGTGCAGACGGTCGCCGCGGTTTACCCCGGCGAGGTGAAGACCGACAATGACCACCAGGCGCACGTCGTCGTCCTCGCCCGGGTCGTCCCGTACAAGGGCGCAGGACAGAACTGGACGGCGCTGCCGGCCACCTGGCGGAGGCTGTCGATCCCCGTCGAGGTAGGCCCAAGCCGCGTTGTTGTGACCGGAACCCCGGCGTACCTGGCTGATGTTCCCGGCTCGGGATCGGCCAACCAGCCGGAGCCCGTCGAGGCCGACGACCAACTGACGGCATCCACCGAGGCAGACGCCCGGGCGTTCTTCTCCGCCTTCGCCACCAGCGACGAGGCCACCGCCGCGATCACCGCGCCCAGCGCCAAGATCCGCAGCTTGAACAAGACGGTCGAGCTGCTGGAACTGAAGAGCTGGACCGTCCAACTCGGCGATGCCGACCGCCGCACGGCCAGGGCGAGCGTCACCTGGAAGGCGGCCGGTACGACGACAAAGCTCACTCAGGACTACGGCCTGACCCTGATTCGCTCCACCGCGGCCGACGGCACCCAGCGGTGGCAGGTCGCTGAGATCACGAACAACTAAGCGAGGAGAACATAGTCATGCTGGACCAACTCATCGTCATGGCCGCACCGACCGGCGTCGGCGTACGCGACTGGATCTTCTCCGTCGCCGCGACGATCTTCGCCATCGTGGTCGTCATCCGCAGCGTCCAGTACTACGCGCAGCGGGAGTGGGGCTACCTCATCGGACACATCGCCGCGGGCGCGATCGTCGCCGTGATCGTGCTTGCGAACGGATCGTTCATGAACGTTCTGAAGGAGATCGGCAACCTGATCCTCGGGACGTCCTGATGCGGCAAGGCAGAACGCTCACCAAGCACCTCAACCTCGAAACGCGCCAGTACGACCTGCTGATCATCGACCTGAACGAGGGAACGCCCCGCAAGCAGCTGGTCCTGTCGATGGTGTCGTTCCTGCTGTGGTGCCTGTTGCTTGCGCCATTCCTGAGGTTCCCAGGTCCAACCGAGGTCCCCTTCTACATCGCCCCGCCGGCGCTGTTCGCCTACTTCGCCTGGCAGAAGAGCCCCAGCCACGACGGAAGGCGGCACCGGCTCACGGACTGGGCCATCCGGGTGCGCTATGCCCTCGTCGGTCACCAGCCGGTGATCTCGCTCGGGTCCCGCAAACCCAGCCCGACTGAGCTGATCCCGTTGCGCGAACGACTGCCGATCGATTCGGTCTGGAGGTTCCTGGACTTCCGTCAAGGCCCGACGACGGCCTGGACCAGCAGCAGGAAGCGATCGAACCGAGAGCGCCTTCCAGCCGCGCCGGCGGTCGAGATCTACCAGAGCGTCCGCCTGTTCGACGCCGCCCAGATCACTGCCGCCCGAGACAAGTCGGTGCGCCAGCTCACCAAGCAGCAGCGACGCATCCCACAAGGAGCATGAGTCATGAACCGCCTACTGACGCGAGGCCTCGCCGGGCTCGGCTTGGGCAAGGACCGCTCGGAACCGCCGACCCGGCTGATCGCCGCGGCCGACGGTCTGCTGGTCAGCGAGAGCCGCGCAGAAGCCTGGTACCTCATCCCCACCGCCAACAGCGACCTGTCAACCGAAGCAGCCCGGGATACCGAGCTGGACGGCGTCGTTCGATTCGCCATGCGATACCTCGTCGACCGCGAATGCCACCTCAAAGTGGTCTGGGGCCGGGTCTCCGGACTGGCGTACGCCGACGAGGTGGTCGGCCGGTTCGTCAACGGGGATGGTGAGAGGTGGGCCGAGCAGCGGGGGGCGCGGATCGACGCCGACAACCTTCCCCAGCGCTACGTGCTGCTCGGCGTCAAGCTGACCGATCGCAACCCCCGCAAATCAGGGGGCCAGAGCGTCATCTCGGAGGCCCTCGGGACTACCACGAAGCAGGTGCCGCTCGACGAGCTCGCCTACCTATCCGGACAGGTCCGCAAGATCGGCCAGGCCCTCGCCCGGTCGCCGTGGCGGGCACGACTGGCCAGCATCGAAGAGATCTCCTGGATGATCTCGCGCGAAATGCACCGCGATGCCGTGGCCGTACCCAAGGCAGGCTCGATCACCGGCGCTCCGCTGGGACGGCTCGCCGCCGGCAAGATCCTGCCCTACAGCGACCACCTCGAGATCTACGACATCCGGGACCAGGTCGCCGCGTACTCCGCGGTCTTGACGATGGACGAGTTCGACGAAGTCCTCGAGGTCCCCGGACCAGGAGAGTGGCTGCGAACACTGTCCGAGGTCTCCTACGTCTCCACCGATGGCATCGAGCAGAACGTCAACGTCGACGCATCGGTCCGGTTCACCGTGCTCCGCCCCAAGGAGTCCGGCAAGATCGTCAGCGAGTCGAAACGCTCGGCCAAGGAACAAGCCCGCAGCGCCAGCCGCGGATCCGCCGGAGCGCCATCGGACGAGGTCGCCGAGACCGAAGACGTGATGTCACAGCTGCAGCGCGACATCAAGCGCGACGGCATCACTTTGGTCGAAGACCACCCACGGCTGATCGTGACGTGTGGATCCATGGAGGAGCTCGAGGTCCACGTGGACGCCGTGATCCAGCACTACGCCGAGCGCGGGATCGCAGTGAACATCGGCGCGAACGAGCAGCGCGACCTGTGGCTCGAATCGCTGCCGGGCGATCGCCTGCGCGTTCCCGACCTGGGCCACGTCCGCGAAGCCAGCGCCTTCTTCGGCAGCTCGTTCTGGTGTGGATCCCGGGTCGGAGACGCGGCCGGGCCGGCGATCGGCGCGCTGACCGGAAGTACGCCGGGCATCGTCCGGTACGACGTCGCGGCTGGCGCCGGCCAGAACGACGCGACCACGACCGCACTCATGGGCCGGTCCGGTCGGGGGAAGTCCACAGCGATGATGCTGATGTCGCTGGACGCCGCGATCAGCGGAGCGTGGTCGGTCATCGTCGACCTCAAGGGCGACCTGGCCGGGGTCGTCGACGCTGCACGCGACTACGACATCCCGTCGGCTGTCACCGAGATCTCGCCGAAGCACTCCGCTGCCGCGGACATGTTCCGGTTCCTCGCCGCCGATCAGGCCGTACTGCAAATCCCCGCCCAGCTGATGCTGATCGCGCCGCGTGAACTGCGAGCGGGCGCTGAATCACTGATCGTCGATGCGGTCCGGGCTGAGGCGACCGGGAGCGAACAGCCCACAACGTACGGCGTCATCCAGCGTCTGATGGCCAGCGAAGACTCGCAGACGAGCCGCCTCGGCCGGGCGCTCTACGGCCTGACTCAAGATGGCATCGGCAGCATCGTGGCCGGGCCACCATCCGGACTCGAAGACCCGCTGAGCAGCGAACCCGGCCTGTGGCTGGTCCAGCTACCGAACCTGATCCTGCCCACCCCCACCAGTGACCCCGACCAGTGGACCCCGCCCGAGCGGGTGAGCATGGCGGCACTGCGCGGTGTGCTCACCTGGCTGATCAACACCAGCGGCAACCCGGCGATCCGCAGCAGGGCAAAGGTCATCGGCATCCCAGAAGTTCACCTGCTCGACAAGACCAACGATGGAGCGTCGTACCTCGACCGCAGTGCCCGGATGGGCAGAGCGTTCGGTACGTCTCTGGTGCTGGACACGCAGGACTCGGTCACGATTACTGGCAACCCCGGGCTTGTGGAACAGATCAGCACCTGCTTCGTGTTCTCGCTGCGATCCCAGGAGCAGCTCAGCGGAGCGGCCGCACTCCTCGGACTGCCCGACCATCCGACCACCTACAGCCTGATCCGCAACATCAACACCAACCCCGACCGGTCGATCAGGCACGGACACTGCCTGATGCGTGACCGGCACGACGAAGTCGCGACGGTCCAATGGGAGTACCCCAGCGACGCCGTACGGCGCCAGCTCGACACGAGCCCAACCACTGGCCAGGGGCACCGGCCCGAGGAAGAGCAGGATCTCGGCGAGTACGACGAGTTCGACGAGTACGACGACGAGGAAGGGGTGGCCTGACCGTGGCTCCGCCCGCCGAAGGACAGCCCGCCACTCGGTCGCGACGCCGCCTGATCCTGATCGTCGTCGGCGCACTCATCATCGTGGCGATAGCCACGGTGATCGGGATCGTCGCGCTGACCGGCGACGACAACAAGAACGCCAGCCGACCCGACCAACGCGACCAAACAGCGATCACCTACGTGGACGCCATCAACACAGGCGACCCAGCCACGGTCTGTCGCCTTGAGACCGAGCGGCAGCGCAACAACAGCCAGGAAGCCTGCGAGAAGGAGAACGCTTTCATGCGCGGCCGCAATGTCAAGGCCGACGACCCGAAGGTGGTTGCGAGCAAGCAGCTGGCCGAGGGAACCGGCGTCGTAGTCGAGTACCACCTGACGACGGGTGGCAGCACGCCCAGCCACGACGTGTTGCGCCTGGTCCAGCAAGCCGACGGATCCTGGCTGATCGACGAGGCTGACAGCGCCGACGCCCAGGCGATGGCCAGCGGCGACCCCATCGGAAACGTCCTGGGCGAACGGAGGGAGGGACAGTGAACCGCCGCCGACTCGCGCTCGGAGTCCTGATCGTCGCCACCATCGCAACCGCCGGCCACGCGTTCGCGACCGGAACGGCCGACCCGCAGCCGACGCCAACCACGCCCACAGGGGTTGGCGATCTGCTGCCGACCCCGGACCTGACGCACGGCGACACCCGGAACCTGTTCGAGTCCTACAGCGCGATGAACTACTACCTCGACTCCGATGAGGGGAAGGTCCCTGACGGCCTCAACGGGCTGCTGACCACCTACGCCAACCTGATGATGGTCTATCTCATCGCGATCGTCCGCGGCGCGATCTCGGTCGGCTGGTGGCTGTTCAGCCTCACCGACATCAAGGAGGTCAGCAACGCCACCACGGGCATCATCACCTCCGCGAGCTCCGCGCTTACGACCTGGCTGCTACCCGCCGCGCTCGCGTTCGGTGCGGTCGTCGCCTACGCCCGTCACCGCGGATCCCGCGAAGGTGGCGGCTTCAGCCAGGTGCTGTGGGTGATCGCCTCTGGCCTTCTCGCAATCTCCTTTACCTCCGGCGCTTCGCTGTGGGTCAACGGGATCGACTCAGCTCGCCAAGTGGGCGCAACCGCCGTCATGGACGCCTCGACCCGCTCGATCACCAGCAACAACACAGAGCCGTTCGAGATGCCCGCACCGTCGTACGCCTCCGGCAGCCAGCGCGACAGAATGCTGCGTCAGTCCGCCGACGCGACGTGGCGGGCCTTCGCCGTCACGCCGTGGTGCCTGGCAGAGTTCGGCTCGCTCGAGGCCTGCAAGCGGTACGGCAAGGCGATCCTCGACCGCGGTACCGATATCGAGAAGCGCAAGCAGTACATCAACCGTGAAATCCAGCGGGCCGAGGGCGGCTCGGACAGTCCCACGGTGAAGTGGACCAAGGGCGGCAGCTCCGTCCAGCGAATCGGCATCGTGTCGCTCGCACTGGTCGCGGCTGCGATCTTCGCGGCCCTGTCCATCGCGCTGTGCTTCGCCGCACTCATGGCGTTCATCGGCGCGCTACTCCTTCTCGTGACAGGAGTGTTCTTCGCGTGCCTGTGGGTGATCCCCGGCCGGCCACGGCAGTGGGGGATCAACTGGTTCGAGACGCTGATCGGTCTCGTGCTGCAGTCGATCCTCGCGCTGTTGGTCTTCGGCACCACTTTGTCGCTGGTCACCGCGATCTACAGCCTGTCAGGAACGATGGGATGGCTGCCGACCAACGGACTCGTGCTCGCCGTCCTGTTCGCAGCCTTCCGGCTGAGGCGGATGCTCGAAGGCGTCACCCAGATGATGCGGCCCGGGATCGGCAGCAGCGGACTCATGGGCGCGATGGCGATGCGCCAAGGTGCCCGGCTGGCCAGCAGCATCTTCCGATCCTCGCGCGGCCAGTACAGGAGCACCAGCAACAGGAAGCGGCCCGGCAATGGATGGCCGACCGAGACCCGGACACCGACCCCGAGCGACGATGGACGGCTCCGGCCACCGCCGCCGCGTCCGCCGGCGCCGGGTGAGCCTCAACCGAGCGGTGGTCCGCGGTTCCCGCGGCCTGGTGGTGGTCCGAAGGCCGGGGGAGGACCTGGTCAGCTGTCCGAGAGCGCACGTGTCGACGTACCGAAGGACCCGGGTCACGGAGACGACCAGCTGGCGGCACCCAAGCCGCGGAAGGTGACCGCCGAGACGGCTGGGAAGGATCGTCACGCGGTGACCGCCGGCGACCCGGAGAAGATCGCAGCGAAGACACCCGCCACGAATACACCGGCGCCGACGCCGACGGCAACCGCGCAGAAACCGGCGCGCAAGTCGAATCCCACGGCTGATCGGCTGCCCACCCACAAGTCGCCGCGAGCGGTCGAGAAGAGGACTGAACGACCCGAGGGCGAGCAGATCCACACTCCGGCGCGCGCATACCGGCCGGGTCGAGCAACGAGCCGGTACGAGACGTCCCGGCCCAGCACTCCGACCCTGCGGGAAGGCCCGCCACCACCCGGTGCACGGCTCCGGCCAGTTCGGCAGCAGCAGCGCACTTTCCGCGTCTACAACACCGAGCCGAGGACGAGCGGCCCTGACCGGCAGGAGACCGAGCGCATCCCGGAGCGAACGAGATGACCGAGCAGCCGCAACGTCCCGACGACTGGCGGGATCTGCTCAACTCCGACTACGACTACCCCGACGAACTGCTGGAAACCGACTCCGGCCGGGTCCGGCGCCGCAACAAGCGGAGATGGCGGAAGGCCGATCGCCAGAAGCGGGCCGAGTGGATCCGCGACGAGCGACGCAACCAGGAAGCCGTCAGTCCTGGCGTCGTGCTCGGCGCCGTAGTTGTCGTGCTGATCCTCCTCGTGGGCTCGGCATATGTCGTCCCGAAATGGCTCACCAAGGACAACCCCGGCGCCGACAATGACGGAGGTGTCACATTGCTGCGCCCGACCGAAGGGGCTGCTGCTACGCCGACGGCCACCCAGCCCACCGCGAGCACCAGCAGCGGCCCAACGGGCACTCCCTCGACCAGCCCTAGCCTGAGTGCGGCTCAGGTCGGGGGAGTGCTGCAGAAGTGGGCCAAGCAGTTCTACACCCGCCAGCCAACTGCCGAGAGCTACGACGCCCTCGTCGACCGGATGGAGCCCTACTTCACCGACGACGTACGGGAGTCATTGAAGAGCGCCGGCGACCCGACGTACGACGCGCTCGAAGCCGACGGCGGCACCTCGCGGGTTGCCCAGACCAGCGTGACGCTCCCGCCCGCCACCGGCGCTGCTCCCGCCGACACCCCGACCCGCATCACCCGCGTTGTGGTCGTACAGATTGTCGTCACCGGGAAACGGCCGACCCAGTTCGCCTTGCGCGAGCTCGTCACGGTCGTGCCCGACCGCGGCTCATGGCGGATCAGCGCGATCGCCGGGCAGAGCGGCTGATGTACGACGAGGGGGACCTCGCCAAGGCGGGCAGCAGCGGCGCAGCGCTGCTGTCTCGAGGAGCGATGGTCAAGGTCGGCGCGGTCGCGGCGCTGCTGTTCATCGTGGCCCTGTTCGCACTCGCCCCAGGCGCGAAGACCAACACCGTCGCCGCCGGCTGCCCGACAGAAGTACCGGGCTCCGGCACCGACCAACCCGAGGTCGACGCCAACCTGCGCACCCAGCAGATCGAGTACGCGAAGCTGTTCGACCGGATTGCCATAGAGAAAGGAATGCCGGGCCGGGCGACCCTGGTCGCACTCGTCACGGCCCTGCAAGAATCCCAGATCAGGAACCTGCCCGACGGCCACGCCGACTCGGTCGGGATCTTCCAGCAGCGCCCTAGCGCAGGCTGGGGTACGCCGGACCAGCTGAAGGACGAGGAGTACGCGACCCGAGCCTTCTTCGGCGGCCCGTTGCCGCCGAGCCCACCAGGACTGAGCGAGATTGACGGCTGGTACGACATGCCGCTGACCGAAGCAGCCCAGGCAGTTCAGGTCTCGGCCTTCCCGAACGCCTACGCCCGTCATGAGGCCACCGCCCGCGCGATCGCGGCCGCTGCCGGCATCGACCTCGACCGCCCGGGAGACCCGTACGCCGGACGCCCGGTACGACCGGGTGCCACCACCGGACCGGGCGGCAGCCAGACCAGCGCACCGATTCTCGATCCCTGCGGACCAACCGACACCGGTCCGATCAACGGCACCTGGCCACCGGAACCCTGCAGCGTCGTACCCGATCCGACCAACGGCCGCGGATGCGTCACACCCCGCACTGCAGCGTGGATCGCCCTTGCAAAGAAGGCGCTTCCCGGGCAAGGGATGAGCTGCTGGGACGCCCACGACTGGAACCCGACAAGCGATCACCCCCGCGGCCGGGCCTGCGACATGATGACCGGCCGAGATGCCCGCAAGAACGCAGCGGAGAAAGCCAAGGGCGACCACATCGCCGCCTGGATCCTCAGCACTGCAGGCCAGACCGGCGTGCACTACGTCATCTGGTACGGACAGATCTGGTCCGCGAGCACCGGCAAGTGGAAGCCATACAACGGCGGCGGGGTCTACAACCCCACCGATCCCAACGGCGGGCACTTCAACCACGTCCACGTATCGCTGTACTAGCAAGGCCGTAGAGCCAAGCAGGGCGGCCGCGGCCGCCCTGCTTGGCTCTACCCGGTGGTGAACTCGAGCTCGGCCAGGCACCCGACGAGCTGGCCGGCCCGCACAGTGCGCTCGATCGCGTCGACGTCGAGCCCGTTCGTCCAGCGATGGACGTTGAGAGGCCCGAGGTACAGCGCGAACTCGCCCCGCCGGCGTACGCCGGTCAGCCACTGCTCAGCCAGCTGCATGTCTTCAATGTCAGCGAGCAGCGAGCCCCCAACGGTCATGACCAGTTGCCCGGTCACCAGACCTGTCGACGGATCCACCGGGACCTGCGGAGTGAACTGGCAACGGACATCGGTCGGCCGGGCTGTGGGGTCGGTGTCGAGCTGGGTCACCAGTTCCCATCCAGCCTTCAACCGTGACTGGGTGATCATGCTGACCTGATCGCCGGACTCGGACGCAGTCGAGACATCAACGTGGAAGGACACCCACAACAGCGGACGGTCGCCTTCGGGAAGCGACAGCAGCGTCGCGAACGCGCTCACCGAATCGGTGGTCTGACCGTCGGTCTGCATCAGCAGGCGCGCCTCATCCTCGGACAGTCGCACGACCTGCGAACCCGAACACTTCGAATGAGTCACGATCATCACGGCCACCTGCCCGGGCAGAGACTCAGGTGTAGCGAGAGCGACCACAGCGGCGTCATCTCCTGGAGGATCAACCGGCCCCTGGCAGACGGAGCAGGTACCGCCGGTTCGCGCGACCTCGGCCTGTAGCTCAGCGATCTTCTCGGCGCTCAGCAGCTCGGCGACGTCCTCAGCGATGTGCACCTCAGACGCCTGCATCCAGCTGGCGCTGTCGAGCGTGCCAGTCATCCCGTGGTGAGGTGCCAGCATCGTCGGCTGGTTCCCACCAGCTCGGTACGTCCCGATCGTTCGCGATCTGCGAAGCCCACCCCGGAGTGCGTCCCGAACGCTCGGCGACCAGCAGCCCACGGACCCCCTCGATGACTGCCCCCTTGACCGCTGCCTTCTGGAGCTCGCGCAGCTGCCCCACCTCCTCGAGAATCTCCTGAATCCGCCGCGCGATACCTCCGACGTCGGCCAGCACCTCAGCCTGACGCTCGGTGAGCTCCCTGTTGACCATCCCAAGAGTTTAGTCATCTAAAGAACATTTAGGAAGCTGGAGGGCGGCTCTCCCGTCGGTCAGGTGATGCCTGAAAGCCACAGCGACCGGAGGCCTGTCCAGTTGCCGGAGGCCGAGCTTCGCGAGTCTCGACAGGCAGCCGGAAGGCGTGCTCAGGATTATTCAACTGAGCGATCGGAAGAGCCCTGCTCTCCCAGAGAGGGGCGGGTCCGGGCAGAGCCCGGACGGCTTCCCTTCGGTGCCCTCGGCGCGCCAAACAGCTGTCAGCGTTGCGCTAGCCTCGCCCTGCCGAACGAGCCGGCGACAGCCATCCCACGGCGGCGGAGTTCCTTCGTCGGTGGCTCGGCTTCCGCCTTGGCTTCGACGCAAGACCGGTGTTCCCATTGGCCCGTCGGCGGCCAAAGAGCGCCTTCGGTCCCGGCCTTCGCGGGCTGGTCGCAGAATGGGCAGCCGCCGTCGCGCCGCAAGACGATGACCATCAGTTCCCACTGCTCGCGGTATGGGTGCGGCGGTACGACGCCGCCGGCGGCGGCGGCAGTGATGACCGCGCACTCCCGATCGGTCAACCCGATGCGGACGCCGAACCGCTGGCGCTTCTCAACAACGCTCAGCACTCGTCGTACGGCGGTGGTCTGGTCGTGCTCCAGGCGGCGCGCGAGTTCCAGGACTTGCGCATCCGTCAGTTGGGTCATGGGCCTCAAGTTATCGACGTTCGATCGCAGACCTGGCGGGCCGGGACGAGACTCGCCGACTGTGTTGTAAAGCTGTTGGCAGAATTGGCACGGCATTTCGCGTTTGGCACTGTGCCATTTGTGCCATACTGTCGATATGACTCCTCCAATTCCGCTGTCACAGTGGGCCGAGCAGAACGGCATCCCGCGCCGTACGGCGTACAACTGGGCGAAGAACAACAAGCTCCCCGTACCGTTCCACCGCACGATCACCGGCCGGGTCATGGTCCTGACCGACGACGAGGAACAGGACCACGCCGACCGGCTCCACCCGTTCAGCCAGGCGTACGCCGAGGCGCTCAACTTGCCAGCCGCCGTCTACACCGGAGCCAGCTACTACTCGCAGGTGCTCGACGCCTGGGGCAGCGATCTGTACGACACCGTCGACCCCGAGCTGCGGCCGGCCGTGCTGCACCTGGCACTCCCAGCCGCCTGCAACCGGCCGAAACGGGACGTGTTTTTCCGCCTGGCCGACTGGCTCGCTCGGGTCGAGCCCGCCGCCTGGTACGCCGAGACCGGATTCCTGAAAGCGGCCTGGATGCTGCGCGACCGGCCGGTCATCAAGGACGCCGACAGCTTCCTGCGGGGCTGGCCGACCGGCGCGCACTCGTTCGAATGGCGCGACCAGCTGGACGACGTCGTGGAGGAATACGCCGAGCAGAACGCCGCCAGTCCCGACGACGAGGAGCCCGCGCTCGAGCTGGTCGCCGAGTACGGCCTGATCGCGCTCGACAATGCTGGGTTCGTCTGGCGCCGCGAGTCCATGCGGAACGCGATGGAACCGCTCGCCAGGCAGCGCGCCGGCGACAAGACGGTGGACGTGCTCGGCCCGGACCGCGGGGACCTGTGGGACCTGAAGGCGCTGCTCAACGAGCCGATGTACACCACGGTCCGGCCCGCCGCTCGCGCCACGGCTCGCCTGCTGTGCGCCCAGACGGGCGTCGCGCCGACCGATCCCGCACCGGCCGATGGACACCCGGTTTACGACCTCGCCTACCCCGCCTGCAAGGCCGCCGTCCGGGCCGCGATCGCGCCCCTGCTGCACTCCGCGCACGTACGCGAGATGGAGGCGTTCCGGCTCGTTGCCCTGGGCAAGCCGTTCCCCGAGCTGCCGACCTGGCTGCGGCCGGTCGACCAGGAGATCTGATGCTCGGCGCGGCACCGGCCTACCGGGTGAAGCTGTCCCGGGCGGCCGGTGCCCGGCTCCCCGCCGATGCCGTGTCGGTCGCCTGGCCGACGAAGTGGCACAACCCGCACAAGCCCGTACGTCGGTCGCCGGAAGCGAACGCGGCCGCCGTCGCGGCCTACCGAGATCACCTGCGCGGACATCCCGAGCTGGTCGAGGCCGCCCGGGTCGAGCTGCTCGGCAGGCGCCTTGCGTGCTGGTGCCCGCTCGAAATGCCGTGCCACGCCGACGTCCTGGCCGCCGTACGCGACGGCCTCGAGCCCTGACCTGCCGCTCCGGACTGTCGGTTCGGTACGGCACCGTGAAAGATGCAGGAGGCGGCCGGGACCGCCGGTAACGGCCCCGGCCTCTCGCCACACTACGAGAGGACCAACCGATGAGCAGTGACGAAGAACTGGTGAAGCTCGCAGACGACGTCTACGAATGCGTACGGGCGCTGAACCACGGCACGTTCCGGACGACGCCGGCACCGCTGGTGTACGCCCTGACCGGCAACCTGAAGGCGGCCGGGTGGGGGCTCTCCCAGCTCGCTGAGCAGCTGGGCAGCGGCCTGCGCAGGTCGCTGGACGAGTACGACGTGTACGACAACAACCGCGAACCGGCCGAGAGCGTCGACCAGGCGCAGGCCCACCTGCAGCACGCCGCTCATTTGGCCCGCGAGCTGGGCCAGGCGTTCGAGCAGGCGCAGGGCGCGATCAATCAGCAGGGTTACAACACCGAGGGGGACCGCTGATGGCGACCTGGCCTGACACCACCGAATCGCTCCCGCCCGGGGATCACCCGTACGGCGTCGCGCTGTGGCTCTTGGGGAGGCACGAGCAGCTGGCCGAGCTGGTCGACCGGCTGCCTGGTGTCGTGTCGATCGAGGGCGGCGAGCTGGGCCTGGAGCTGGACGTCTTGGCCTCGGCGTTCGCGGAGTACGACGCCTTCCAGGCGGCCAGGGAGGAACGCTTCGGCTGGAGCACGCCCGACGAGAGCGCATGGGAGCGCTGGCACGCCTCGCTCCCGAAGCGGAGCGCGGCCACGGACGAGCTGCTCGTGATGAGCGGCAGCGAGCTGGGTCGTCTGCGGTTGCTGGCCACGCTGTCGGGCGCCGGGGCCCGACTGTCCATCGGCCACCACCTGCGCAGCTTCGACGCCGAAGGCCAACGGCTGCTGGGGGACTGGCTCGACGCCGTACGTCAGGGCTGACCCCCATGAGCGACCACGACCGGATCATGCGTGAACTCGCCGAGGAGAACGTCGTACACGCGGCTGAGGAAGCAGCGGCCGGGATCCAACGCCTCGTCGTGTTGCATGACCTCCAACCTGACCAGCGCGACGAGTTGGCCGAGCTGACGACGTTCGTTGAGGACGTCTGCGCCCGGAACGGGATCGAGTACGTCGGCGGGGTGGGGACGTCGCTGCGGCCGGCGGAGTGGCAAGGACCGTCCCGCACGACCTGGCGGTTCGGGCCACCGACCTCGGCGGCCGATCTGGCGATCGTCCGCGTCAGCGTGGAGGAGCGCTATCCGGCGTGGCCGATCGAGGCCGACGACTACTGACGTTTGCTGCGAGGGCCCCGCCGTACCCACTGCAGGGCCCTCGCGGAACGTCGGACCAGGTCAGCGCCTCCGCAGGGCGAGGGCACCGAGCAGGCTGCAGGTGGCGCCCCAGGCCGCACCGACCGCCATCGCCGCTTCGGGCTTGGCGATCATGGCGGCCCAGCCGACCACGGTCGCGGCGAGGATGAGCAGGAGGAGCCGATCCGGGCGGCGCGGTGGCTCGTCCGGCGGGCTTGGACTTAGGCTCACGAATGAACCTCCGTTCTCGAATGACTCCGGGACTGGTTGTTCATCGAGGCGGTTCGGGTGGCCACCCGAACCGCCTCACTTCTAGTTCGCACCGTAGAGCAGATCCGCAGGACCTTGGGCGAATCACGAGCCGAGCTGTCATACACGAGCTGCCGCTCCCTTCGTTCTGCTGCCAGGGAAGGGCCCTGACGAACCGATCTCCGAGGCAATTGCTGACACGTCAGGTCTTATGACCTGGCCGGCAGCCTGCCTCGGCCGGATAGCTAACGTCGCGTCGAGCGCCGGATCCGGGTGGGACGTCGACCGTGTCGCGCTGTTCGGCGCCTCCGTTCCGATATCGCCTCAGATCGGGTGGGAATTCAACCCGCCCGGGCATCCGCGCGACTGAAGGTGTGTCAGCTGGGCGGCTCCTGCTCACGTGCCGGGGCCGCAGCGCCGGTGATAACGACTGTTACAACAGGGCTTCGGGAAGTCGGGAGCGCTCGGGGTGGGGCATCGCCCGGTCGGCGGATCCACAAGGTTCGCGTCCCATACGAACGAACGGTTCTAGGCGCCGCTCCATCCGAGGTCGGCGATCAGTTGGGTGGGCGAGCGTCAGGAGTGGTCCGACTCATCCAGCCCGATAGCTTCAGGCCCGCGGGCGGGGCTTCAGGAAGGCCCTTTGGTGCCGCGCCGCTGGACTGGCGGGTTGCGGCGGACAGGTCAACTTCGCCGCCGGAGTACGCTGCGCGGCTGAAGTCGACGGTGCCGCTGGAGAATACCGCGCGGCTGAAGTCGACGGTGCCGCCGGAGAACTCCGCGCCGCTGAAGTCAACGGTGCCGCCGGAGAACACCGTCCCGCCAATGAGGGTGGGGGTCGGCGGCGGGCTGGTAATGCTCATGCTCATGGCAAGGTCCATTGGGTCGTAGCCGACGAAGCCGCCGAAACTGATAGTGCCGCCGTAGATCCTGGCGCCGCTGAAGTTGAGGGTGCCAGCGGAGATCTTCGCGTCGCGGATGTTCACGGTTACGACGCCTGTGAACGACGCGCCGCCGAAGTCGACGGTGCCGCCGGAGAACTCCGCCCGGCTGAGGTCGACGGTGCCGCCGAAGCCGATCATCGCGTTGGCGAAATTGACGGTGCCGCCGGAGAACTCCGCCCGGCTGAAGTCGACGGTGCCGTGGTTGAAGTCGACCCTGCCGAAGTCGACGTTGCAGCCACTGCGGAACACTGCGTCGCCGAAACTTACGGTGCCGCCGAGGAACTTCGCGTCGCGGAAGCCGACGGTGCCGCCGGAGAACACCGCGCCACCAAAGTTCACGGTGCCGCCGGAGAACGGGGCCCAGGGGTCGGAGTTCTCGGTGTCGCCGGAGAACTCCGCGCCGCTGAAGTCGACGGTGCCGCCGGAGAACTCTGCGCGGGTGAAGTCGACGGTGCCGCCGGAGAACTTCGCGCCGCTGAAGTCGACGGTGCCGCCGGAGAACTCTGCGCGGGTGAAGTCGACGGTGCCGCCGGAGAACTCTGCGCGGGTGAAGTCGACGGTGCCGCCGGAGAACTTCGCGCCGCTGAAGTCGACGGTGCCGCTGGAGAACTCCGCGCCGCGGAAGTCGCCACCGTCGAAGACAGCTCCTGTGAAGTCGAGGCCATGTCTATGCCACGTGCGGGTGGCCCCGGCCTGAAGATGCGCGGTGATGAGGCGGATCACAGTGAGGCGAACCTCCCGTTCGCCGGGTTCGCTGGTCTCCGGGTCGTAGGGCAGCCGCAAGTAAGCGCTGAGCACGTCGATGCACTGCTGCCGCTGCTCGGCCCAGTCGTCCGCAAGTCGAGCCATCGCATAGATGCCGGCGAGCCGGACAGCGGCTTTGTGGTGACCAATGAGTTCGGCGGCGTCTTGGTAGCGGCTGCTGAACAGTCGATGGTCGTCACGGTGGCTGCTGGCCTCTTCAACGCGCGCGCGCCGGTAGCCGACGATAAGAGCAACGGCAGCTCCTACGCCCGCTGCCAGCCCCAAGGCGATCTTCACCATGTCTGCGAGCAACTTCTGCTGGTCGGGCGTTGCCGTTTCGGGATGCGGCGCGACGCCAAGCAGCCAGGCAAGGAACAGATAGAGCGCCACAGCGCCGCCAGCCGCCGCGACCACAGCTACAGCGGCCTGGAGGACCAGAGGTCCCATGGACGGCGTTCGTCCTAGTTCACGGCCGCGGCCGCGAAACAGGCGCAGCGCGCGTTCACGCGAGATCACCACGGTCCCCTCTTCACAGTGGCATCACAGTGACGCACTGCATGCCGGATTCCACCGTGCCGGGACTGTGGTCGCGTGTCTACCAGCGACAGCGGGTTCATCCGTAGTCGGTAGCGGCTGAGGAGAGCCGGTGATAACCACCTGTATCACCGGGAGAACGCCGCCGGCGGCCGCGGATCCCCGCTCAGCAGGTCACGACACGCCCGCCCGGATCCCGGACCACGAAATGCCCGTTATCACCGGGTGGCGGACGTCGTATGGCGCTGCAGCGTCGGCGCCGAGTCCTACCGTGATCGTCATGCACCCGCCTACGCTGTCGCCGAGGGCCGAGACCCCGGCGGCGACCTCCTGGCCGCCGGAACGGCCGCGATGAGCCCGGCCGCCCTCGTCCTGGCGGGGGAGCATCCGCTGGCCGGCCAGGTCCGCGACTTCCTCGCCGATCAGGAGTTCGCCGGGAAGGCCGCGCACACCATCCGCGCGTACCGCGGCGACCTGGCCCAGCTCGCCCAGCACCTGGACGACGACGTGACCGGAGTCGACGCCGCCGTACTGCGGTCGTGGTCGACGTCGATCGCCAACCTCAAGCAGTCGACCCGCGCCCGCAAGCAGGCCGCCGTCGCGGCGTTCCTGCGCTGGGCGGTCCGCCACGAACTGGTCGAGGCGAACCCGATGGATCGGTTCGACCGGGTCGCCGTACCGGAGGGGATCCCGCGGCCCGTCGACCCCGCGCGGATCGACCGCGTCATCGGGGTCATCCCGAAGGGCAAGCTCCGCGACCGGCTGCTGTTCGAGATCCTGAAGACCACCGGCTGCCGGGTCAGCGAGGCACTCGGGGTGTACGTCGAAGATCTTGACCTCACCCCGGGCAACGAGCACGTCCTGGTCCACGGCAAGGGCGGCCGGATCCGGATCCTGCTCCTGGACGACCAGAAGCTCATCAACCTGCTACGCCGCTTCCTCCGAGAGACAGGCTGGACCCACGGCCCGCTGTTCCGCGCAGCCCGGAACTGGACCGGGCGCCCGCTGACCTACAGCACCGTGCAGGAGATGTGGTCGACGTACCGGGAGCTGGCCGGCGAGCCGGAGCTCGAGCTCCACCAGCTGCGGCACACGCACGCGACCGAGCTCACCAAGGATGGTGTCAGCCCTCGCACGATCCAGAAGCGGCTCGGCCACCGGCGGCTGCAGACGACGCTGGTGTACGCCGAGCACTCCGACGCGACAGCCGACGCCGAGCTGCGCGCTCGTCAGCGTCGCCGGGCGGGTCAGCGCTCAGCTGCCGTCTGACCGGCCGAGCAGCCGTTGCAACAGCCCCCGCGGGGGACCCTTCTTCCGATGCTTGGGACGGTACGAGTCCGGCCGCCCTTGCCCCGCATCGGCGGGGCCGGGGGGCTGCGGCTTCATCCGGACCGTCGCGGCGGCCGCAGCCGCCGGGGAGGGCTTGGACCGGCGAAGAGCTGCAGCCCGGTCGGCAGTCTCGGGGTTGCGGACCAGCTCGACGTACCGGGCCGCATCCTTGACGGTCTCGACCAGCTGCGACGTTCCGTCAGGCGAGCCGATTACGTCGCCGTACGTCTCGCTCGGGATCACTGGCCGGTACGTCGGGAGCTGGATCTGCAGCGTCATCGGCCAGGGCCGGTCCGGCGTCTCCAGCCGGAGGCCCAGGTCCAGCCGCAGGCCGGAAACCTCCGCCGGTGAAGCCACCCAGATCCCAAGCTCGATCTCGCCGCGACGAGCGACCTTCGGGAGCAGTGCCATGGCGCCCGCCATGCTGTGTGTCGGGCCGATGCTCAGACCGACGATGCCGTCGATCATCTCCATCCGGCCGTTGTGCCTGTCCCGCCCGACCCAGACCATGCCGCCCGAGAGGGCCCGGTCATACACGGTGACCCGGAAGACGACGCAGTGGCGGCCGCGACGGCGGCCGAGGTCGGTGTACGTCGGCCGGGAGCTGATCTGCAGCACGGGCGGGTTCTGCGACCAGACCCGTTCCAGGCACTGGGCAAAATGGCGCTGTTCGGCCGGGGTCGCGCCGAGGGCCGTCACCAGCGCGTCGAGCTTGGTCGGCCGTCGCTCGCCCGCCAGCCAATCCCGAATGGTCGACTTCGCGAGGCGCACGTTCGTTGCCCGGCACCGTTCCTCCATCTGGCGCAACGAGATGGTGCCGGTCCGCTCGCCGAGCATCCGGATTCCGCGGACAAGATCCTGCGCGGTCTCCGCCCGCTGCAGGAACGCGCCCAGCGTTGCAGGGCGGTCGTCGTCCATCACGAGCTGCCGCGCGGTCGTCTGCGCAGCCGCGGCGTCCTGGAGTTTCGCCGCCGGCGGCTCGTTGACGCCCTTGGACAGGAATAGCTCGTGCTGCATCTGGGTCGCCTGCCAGAACTGGTGCCAGCGCTCCAGGTCGCCGCCGCCGCAGCCGATCAGGAACGTCTCGACCTGCTTCCACGGCGGCAGGTCGAGGGCGTTCGTGACGCGCGACAACGTGCTCTCCGCGTAGTGCGTCACTGCGGAGAGCTGTTTCAGTGTGAGGCCGGACTGGCGGCGGACGTCCCGCAGCGCTTCGCAGAAAACGCGAAGGTGCTGCGGGCGTTCCGCCAGCGGGACCTCCCGCCGGGGCATCCTCGAACGGCCTACCGGTCGCGGCGGCCCAGGTACCTACGGCGTACCGGGAAGGCGCCAACCATCCGGACGTACGCCGTCGTCACGGCCGCGGTGACCGCAGCGATGAACGCGGCGATCGCGACCAGGTCGTACCCCAGCACGGCCAGCGCCAGCGCCAGCGTGAAGGCGCAGACGCAGGTCGTCTGGGCGACCGAGACGGCGTCTGCCGGCGGCAGGGCCGCCGACATGATGGGGTGGCGCCGCCGGTACGGCGGCCACCACTCCGGGCCCGGCGGTTCCGCCGGGGGCAACACGATGCGAGACATCGCGTTCTCCTTTATGGGTTTGTGTCGAAGGCCCCTCGCTGTTGCGAGGAGCCTGGCCTGGGCGTCTTCCATCGCGACCACGGCACAGTTCGCGCTGTGCACTGGTCTAGAAGGTCTAGAACCCGAGACAAACCCTAGTCATCCACGTCGACAAACACCTACTCCAGCCCCCGGATTTGAACTTGCGAGCGCGCGCTCGATGTTGTCCACTCGAAACACAGCGTTGTCGTTCCGTAACCGTCCAGCGGCCGCAAGAACGAGGACAACAACGATGTTGTTCTTTCGAGCCTCACCCCGAAGTGGCCTCTGACCTGCGAAATCACACGTTAAGAATTTGCCAAGCTGTCCGACCTGTCCAGCGAAGTGTCATGTGAAATCGTGATCACGCAGTATCTGTCATGTCGGTTTAGCGGACTCAACTCCGCCCCGACCTCCGGGGACTGTGTCCTGGCCTGGGCGCCCTCGGAACCCACACGGGCCTCCTGTTCGCGCAGGAGGCCCGCGGTCATTCTGGCGAGTCTGCCTCGCCGGCGCGCTTGATCCAGCTCGTCGGCTCGGCGCCCTGGTTGAAGGTGCAGGGCCGCGGCGAGGCCTTGACAGATCTTCTGCCCGGCGTACATCACGACGGGACGGTCGGTGGCCTGCCTACCGTGCCGGGTCTCGGCGTCCAGGGTGCGCAGCATCGCCAGCGGCGACGGCCGCGGCGGCCGCCCTGGACTCCGAGCCTCTTCCGGTACGGCGTACGGCAGGAGCGGGCAGGCGGAGCCTGCCGATCGCAACGGCCACCTCACCCGGTGCCGGGTTAACTGCCCGCCGGGTCGCTGCTCGGCATGATGGCGCTCCTGAGGAAGCTCTCGACCTGCTCAGCGGTCAGCTTCCCCGGCCCGAGCGCGACCTTGAGTGTGTGCAGCAGCATGTCGCGCGAGGTCTGGTAGCGGTCGTTCTCGCGTTCGAGGTCGCCGACGAAGGTCTGGACAACGAATCGGCCCAGTCTGGGGTGGTGGCGGATGAGCCAGTCCAGCATCAGGCCCGTGTCGTCGCTGATGTGGTAGATGCGTGGGTTCTCCCGCTGCTGGTTGGTCCGTTCGAGCTGGGTGTCGAGGTCGTACTGCTCCAGTACGTCGCCGCGCATGGCGTCGAGGATCGTGCGGGCGAGGTGGTCGAGGGGCACGATCTGGTCGAGGTTGGCGGCGATGGTGCCGCTGAGGTCGATGGCGACTTGCTGGAAGGACTGCTGGTCGCGCCAGCGCAGCGCGAAGCGGGGCTTGATCTCGGGGCTGCGGCTGAGCCGGGACAGGATCCAGTAGGAGATCTTTTCCCGCAGGTCGGCGACGCCGGCAGCCAAGCCCTCGCCGAAGTCATGGCTGACGGCCCGGCTGGATTCCTCGGGCGTGTACGCGCGGGTCTCGATCCACTCGTGGACGACGGGTCGCGACCACATCGAGCGGCCGCCGATCACCATCTGGGGATCGGGGACGTCGTTCTCGCCGCGGGAGATGTAGCCGCGCAGTGTGCCGGCGGTGATACCGGCAACGGACGCGGTCTGGTTCAGGCTGAGCAGCTGGTTGCCGGCGAGCTCGGGAGCGGTCACGTCGACCACGCACTGCTCGAGCGGGAGCCCGTCGGCCGGACGGTGCTGTGCCCAGGTCGCGAGGTGCTGCAGCCAGTCGTACCGGTCGAGCGGTTCGGCATCGAGCTGAATGTCGTCGACAGTCAGGATCTTGACCCGGGTCACGGAGTGCTCGCCGTTCAAGGTTGCGGCCGCGCTCACCGTGGCGGCGCCCGGCACCGCGCGTCTGACGTAGGTCTCGGTGGTCATGTCGAACAGCTGCGCTGGCCGCCACCAGGTGGTGCCGTCCCACCAGTAGCCGCCGGCGCGCCACAGCAGGAGCTCGTCACGCAGATCGGCGTACAGGCTGGCCGCGTCGCTGTCGGCGACCAGCATGATCGTGCGGCCGAACTCCGGGTGGAACCGGACGAGCCAGGCCAGATCATGCCTGGACGGTTCGGTCGTGAAGGCCTTGTCGCCGAACCGCGTGTTGCCGGTCGGGGTGCGTAACAGGCACCTGTCGGTGCGGCCCCACATGCCTTCCTCGCGTTCCCGGCCGACCGCCTCGACGGCGTCCGGGTCCTCGATCGGGATATGGGAGTCGTCCACGAACGGCAGGCCCGGGAGCGGGTGGTCGGTACGTAGGCCGTTGGCGAGGATCGGATGGCCGTAGACGCGCATGAGCAATACAACCCATCTGTTGTAGGGAAGCACAACACTTCAAAAGAAGATAGCACAACGTATTAGTTGCGCAATGTTGTGCGGACCGTTGACGGTCAATCCCGGAGAGGTTGAGCGCGCCGTACCGACGTGGGCCGGGCGGCGGTGGAACCATCGGCCAATGAGTGAGTCGGAGAACGTCGTGGCCGCCCGGCTGGCGGCCGCGTTCGATGAGGCTGATGCCACGCTGGACTGGGCGGAGTCGGCGCGAGGGCCGGCGATCGTGAAGCTGGCCCGGCTAAGGCCGGTGCTCGCAGCCGCGGGGTTCGGATCCCTGGTTGTCTGCGCGATGACAGACCTGCTCGGCGGCGATCCGGCTGAACCGGCCGACGTCAGCCGGGTCTGTCGCGAGGCCGCCGAACTGCTCGATGCCGCGGTCGGCCCGCTCGCGGGGCGGTGGCGGATCGACGGCGTGGCCGACCAGCTCAGCCCGGACAGTATCGGGATCAGCGACGAGCCGGTCGACGCAGCGGTGGTCGACCAGGCCATGACCAGAATCGGTTCACTCATTCTCCGCACCGTCGACGTGCTGTTCGCGGTCGCCGAGGACGATTCCGTGATGCCAGATCTGCGGGAGATCGCTGCCGAGGCCCTGGATGTGTTCGACGGGCTCGAGGGCGAGACCATCCTGACCGTCTTGGCGGAGCTCCAGAGCTCCTGATGCAGGGCCGCCTCGCGAAGGGGCGCTGCCTACGCGCATCGAAGCCTGTTGTGGCTCATCATCGAAGTCATGACCGCCGAGCTGGAATTCGCCGATGAGCTGGATGTTTCCGAGGTTTACGAGGTGCAGGCTCCGCACTACACCACCGAGCGCGGGCACGGCCCGACCGAGCTCACCCGGGTGGTGGCTGCGCACGCGAACTGGCTGTTCGCCCACACCGACCAGCTGATCGACCCCGACTGCTCGGAGGGATCGCCGCGACGATCGGCCTGGCAGCCGAGGCGATGCAGGGCCTGGGCTGGTTCGGCGGAGACGACGAGGTCGAGACCTGGATCGACTGGTCGAGCATCCCCGACGACGACGTCGACAAGGCGGACGCGATCCGCCAATGGCTTGCCGAGAACGCCGGCTGACTCCCGGCGTCACCGGAACCTGTGCTCGCCCCGGCGTACCAGGTACGACGCTTGCTCAGAAAGTGTCGCAGCAACAACCTAGTGTGATCGGTCCAGTCGTAGAGCTGTGCGCCAGGAAGGGCGAGGGGCCTGTGCCGAAGTCACGAGCACGCCGGAAGGAACCGAAGCGGGCACGACGCCAGACCCGGCCGACCGTGAAGCCGGCGGGATCGCCCCCGGTGCCAGGGCGTGCGCCGCAGCTAGTGGACCTGTCGGCCGAGATCAGCCCTGGCATCACCACCCGGGTGGCCCGCCCCGACGACCTCGAGCGGTTCAACACCCTGATCAGCCTCACCGGCGCCGAGGCTGACGACTACGTGAGCGAGATGCTGCACTCCGAGCACCTTGCCACCGCCGTACTGGCTGGCGCCGAGCACGGACACGCTCAGTTCCAGCAGGAGCTTGCCCGGCGAATGGCTGGATCCACCTCGCCTGAAGGTGCGGCGCTCGCCACCACGCTGCCATTGGTGGCCGTCACCGCCGACGGCGAAGTCGTGGGAGTGCTGCTGGCCTACTCTCCGCCGAACGTGATCGAGCAGTTCCTGGACGCCCGCCCGTTGGCGAGCCCGAAGGACAACATGATGACGATCACCGGCGCGATCATGTCCCTGGTGAAGCTGCGCGCCCTGGCGGTCGACTCGGCCTGGCGAGGCCGGGGAATCGGGTCCGGGCTGCTCACCCGGTTCCAGGACATCTACCTGGCCTGCCGCTACTTCTACCTCTACGGCCAGTTCCGGGTGACCGATCCCGGGCTCGCCGACTTCTACAGCTCCCACGGCTTCACCGTCCTGCCGCCCGGCGAAGGCCTGGACCTGTACGTCGTATTCGGCGTCAACGGAGGTGTGAAGCCCGAGCCCGGCGAACAGCTCTTCTACTACCACCGCAAGAGCTGAGCCGTGTATCAGCCAGCGGCGGCGATGCTCCTACCACTGGGTAGGGCTGTGAACCGGATAGGAGAGGCATGACGGAGATCGCGGAGCACGCGACCGAGCTGCTGGAGCGGCTGTACGACTGCGCGGCAGCGGGGGAGGGGGAGAGCGAAACCGTGGCCGCCTACCTGGACAGCAAAGGGCTCGGCGCGGATTACGGCTTCGACCTGATCAACCTCCTGGACAGCAACGGCTACGTCGAACAGTCCAGCGGCTACGGAGCAGCAGCCGGCACGATCACCGCGCACGGCAAGCACGCGGTGCAGCACCTGCGCGCCGAGCGCGCCGACCCGAAGGTCCGCGTCAGCCAGCTGCGCACGGCGATGCTGTCGTGGCTGGACGACCGCGAGGCCCAGCGCGTAGAGACGTCGAGCTGGGAACCGTTCCTGGAGTTCGCGGCGACCGAGGAGGGCGGCGGCCACAGCGAGCGAGACGTGCGGCACGCCGCCGAGTACCTCCACGAGCACCAGCTGATCAAGGCCGTGAAGGTCGCGGAGGAGATCGACGGCTGGCTGCGGCCGACCCTTACCGTTGCCGGACGCACCTGTCTGACAGACTTCGGCGGCGACGTCGCGGAGTACCTGAACCGCGGTCACGCCACCTCGGTGATCACCGACAACTCGACCACCAACAACACCTGGGTCAGTGACAACCACGGCAACCTCAACGTCGCCGGGGACCACATCAGCCAGAGCATCACCAACTCCGGTCTCGACGTCGCGCAGCTCCTGGAACTGGCCGGGGGAATCGACCAGTTCGCGCCGGTGCTGCAGCTGCCCGCCGACGTCGAGCGCGAGATCGTCGCCGCAGCCCACGACCTCCACGCCGAGGCCAGCAGCGCCAGCCCGGATCGTGGCCGTCTGCGCCAGCTGGTCGACAAGATCTACGTCGGCGTCAAAGACGCCGCTCCCACCGTGGGGAAAAAGGTCGTGCTGGGGCTGATCGACATGGCCCTCAAGGCTCTCAGCGGCACCGGAGGCGCGTAGTAGCCGGGCCGCCGGCCTGCCATCACCCAGCGGGTCCGGTAACGCGTGCTGGGCCGCCTCCGATGGACGTAGCGAGGGGGGAGCGGCATGAGTCTGCCCGATCTGCTGGTGACACTGGGCGCGATCAGCGCGGGGGTCGTGTTCTACATAGTTGCGTCGAAGCTCACCGCGGTACCGCTACGGACCTGGTGGCGGCTCGGAGCCGGCGTTCTCAACGTGTTCAAGCACGTCGGGTATGGCGTCGTCGGCGTGTGGTGGATCCTTGTCATGGCCTGGGGGATCGGCATACTCCTGTGGTTCGGTGCCCTGGTAGCTCTGGGTGTCTGGATCCTCCAGCACTGGTGGATCGGAATCCCTGCTGTGATGGGTCTCTTCGTGGTCGGCAGGACGATTCTGAAGTGGGCAGCGAAGGTGCGCTGTGATATCTGCAAACACTCAGTCGGAGAAGACCCAGCCACCTGGACCATCGTTAACATCCGCACGAAAGAGCCAAACGAGCCCCTGCTGTTCGTCCACAGGGACTGCATGACTGAGGAGGCTCAGGCGTAGCAGACACTCACCGGGTCTGCAGACAAAGGACGGTGAGCAGGGACTCCACCGGCCGGGCGACATCACAGCAGCCCTGCGTGGTGTAGCTGAAGCAGCGCAGCCACTATCCCGCTGCCGCCGGCGCTGCAGATCAGGATCCGTTAAGACTCGAATTGCATCACTGCGGCGACCTACAGCCCGGCCGGATCTTCGACGGGTGGCGGTTCGGCCTGCTCGGCGATGTAGTGAATCAGGTCGTCGTACGCCTCATAGACGCCGAGCCGCGTGGTCTCCGCAGCGAGGAAGCGGAGCGTGGCCGCTACGTGGTTGCGGACGAGCCGCCCGTTGACGGCGCCGGCGGCCGCCGGGTCGGGGAACATCAGAACGTAGTTCGTGGCTGCGTCGGTCACCTGCTCGATTTCCTCATCAGTCACCATGGGGCCCATGGTGCGGCGAGGCCGGGCAGCGCGGCCGTCCGGAAAGCGCCGGATCCTGTCCAGAATGCGAACTGCAGTCGTGTACGCGGTACGGCGGGTGTCCTGCCTAGCACCCCGGGTCGGGGCGTACAGCTGGTAGCGGGGGAGCGGGGGCCTGCCGCGCTGAACGGCCACCTCACGTACCTTCGGGCGAAAACCCCGCCCAACTGCCTGCCCTGCACCCCGACTGCTCGGAGGGATCGATGACCAGGCTGAACGACGCCCGGCTCTGGGGCCGGATGATGGACCCGCTGCGCGTGGCCGGCCTGGATAGTCGGACTGCCGACCTGGTGGCCCGGCAGCTGGTCGCCGTCGTCCGCAACGAACGCTCGCCGCAGCGACACACCTACGGACCCGGCGATGCCCTGCCCGACCATCCACCTGCGCGGGTGACCGATCTCGACGGTGACGTGTGGGAGCAGCAACCCGATGCCGGCCTGGCCTGCTACCGGATGTGCGCCCGGGACCGTGCCCGGAACGCCGAGAGCTCCGACGACGTCGAGGGCGTCCGGCTGTGGCCGTTCCTGCTCGAGGAGTACGGCCCCCTCACCGCCGACCGCGAGAGCGAACCGGCCCGGGGTGACTGATGAGCGAGCACGACCAGGACGAGCTCCTGCGCCAGCTGGCGCAGGAGCTCGTCGTCGCTGACGCCGAGCAGGCCGCCGCAGGCCTCCGACGACTGACCGTGCTGCACGACCTGGCCGACGACCAGGTCGCCGAGCTCGACGAGCTCCTCGCGTACGTCGACGACGTGTGTCGTGCCCACAGGATCGAGACCGCCGGCGGGGTGGCCACCGGCCAACGGCCCGTCGGGAACCATCCACGAGGTACCCGGTGGACCCGCTGGCTGTTCGCACCGCCCACCGCGGCCGCGGATCTCGCCGTCGTACGGGCCGCCCTGCAGCAGCGCTACCCCAGCTGGCCGATCGAGGCCGACGACCACTGACGAGCAACTCGCCACCGACGCGAGTGCTCCGCTCGATTCCCAACACCTCGGCGAGTGCCGCGGCAGCTTGATGGTTCAGATCACATCGAACGTCGGACCCCTGACGTACTTACCGGTGACGATGTCCGCCGCAGGCTCGTGATACTCCCGTTCCGCTACTCGGCCGAGCCCGGACAGAGAATCCCGTCCGAAGACTCTCAGCCTCACGAACCGGCTTTCGTCCTGTTCGAGGAGTCCCCGCAGGTCGGCATCGACTCGGATGCGATATGTGTTGTCGTCCTTAGCCCGTGCGCTGCCCGCAAGCACCAGCGGCGGCGGCCCCGCAACGCGCACGACCTTGCGCATCTTGACTGTGCCGCCCTTAGTCCTCTCGGGCCTCATGAGCACAAGTTCGAACGCGATATCCACGACCGCGCGTCGCGATCTGTTGACGACCTTGATGCGAAAGCACGGCTGGTCGCCCGGATCCTCCACGAGCACCGGCGAGATCTCGATCTTCGGCCGCAGAGCGCGGAGCGCCACTAGCCAGACGCCTGAAGCTAGGAGGCTGGACAGAACGCCGATGACGATCGCCCAGACGTTCGTCACTCTTCTTCCTCGCCGCCGTCGTCGGTCGACCAGTAGGGCGAGTCAGCTGGCGGAAGCTTCCGCCGGGCCGGCTCGGGATCGCCGAGGATCCCGTCGTCGCCTTCATCCTCCTCTTCTTCCATCACGATCTGAGGTATCGCTGGTGGAGAGAAGTCGAGCAGCGCGTTCATCTGCGCATTGTGCGCCGACGGATCAGAATCAGTCCAGACTCGTTGCACATGGGTGCGGGGCTCCATCGATTCTCAACACGCCCGCGTTGATGGCAGTCGCCACCTCAGATTGTCGGCGGCAACAGCTACCGTCGTGACCACGTGCGCCCGATTGAGCGTGCGTCCCCATTAGCTGTTCGAGGAGATCAGGATGAGCGACAGGATCACGATGGTCGAGGACGGTGACGACAACTCGAAGTTCGGGCAGCAGCCGCTGGCAACGCTCGGTCCCTTGAGCGGGACGGAGGAGAAGGGCCAGCAGGTCCTCCCTACTAGCGGCAGTCCCCGCCCAGGTCAGGACAGCAAGCTCATTCTCCCGGAGATGCCGCTTCCTCCGGAGCTGCCTGCGGACGACTGACGGCCGGCGGCCGGGGATCGCTGACGCTCTGGCTGCTCGACACCTTCGTCACGAACATGGCCCCGATCTGCCGCGCGGAGATGACGACGGCGCCGTACGGAAGTTCGTGTGTGGTCGTTCCTTTCGGGCTGCGGTACTTGATCGGCGGTCCGAGGATGAGGTCTCGGTCTGGTGTGTCCGCACCGACCGTGCTGGCGGATATCAGGGCACCGCTGACGTAGGCCCCATCCGTGAGCCTGATGTCCACCAGAACCTGTGGGCGCTTGGCTCCTCGGAACAGCACGCCCCAGGCGGACAACGTCGACGGGTGCGTGTAGTTGACCTGCCGCCATACCCAACGAACGACAGCGAAGACGGGCCGACGTTTTCCGATCCGGATCCACTTGAGTCCCTTAGCGACCCGGTGCCCCCAGCGAGGGATCTCCCACCCGCGCAGCAGCGTGACCAAATACGCCACCACGATCGCACCGGCCAGGAGCCCGATCGCCCACCACGCGATCGTGGCCGGGTGGCAAAGCCAGTACTTGCGCGGCTCCCGGACAAGTCGCCCGAAGTCGATGTACCGCGACCACAGCCAAGACGTGGCCGCCAGCACGAAGATCTCGCTGGCGACGCTTGCTGCGACAACGGCGGCGGTCTCACGCAACACCGACGTGGTTCGCTCGATCCCGCGGCGTTCCTTGCCGACCTGGTAGGCGAACCCCGGTAGCAGGAGTACGACGAACAGCAGGACCCCGGTCAGCGTGGTCGGCATCCGGCGCCTCCTGTCTAGTGTCGACGGCGGTGGTCATTCTGACCCATCAGGCGCCGCCGCACCCGCGGCTCGCCGACCCGGCCTACTCATGACCGGCGTACCCGAGCAACGCGTAGCGTCGAAGCCATGCCAGGAATTCGTACAGAAACCTTCGGCCCCCCGCCGCGCCCGGAATGGAAGAGCGGATTCAAGGAACGTGCCCGCGACCTGGTCTGTGAGCGATGCGGCGCGCTGGTGCCGATCGAGCAACTGCCGGCTACCCTCCACACCCGATTTCACCTCGAGCTCAACGAAGCACTTCAACGCCGAGCTTGACCTTGCCCGACTACTTCACCTCGCAGCCAGCCAGGTCTGGAATGCCGCTGCCCAGTCTGTGCTGACTGCCCGAGTGAGGTTGCCCTCTGCATCGGTCAGACCGAGTTCGGGTTCGCCGAAAGCATTGGCGAGCTGGTTCGCCAGCTTGGAGCTCAGCCTCAGCAGCGGCCGGTCAGCCCGAGCGATCTCGTCGAGGTCTACTCCCCAGACGGTCATCTCCTGTCGTCCGTTGATGGCGTCCTTCTGATCAAGGTCGTCGTCTGCCCAGACAGGGTCGCGGCCGCGGAGAACCATCGGGGTACCGAAATCACCAGCATCATCCTTTGAGAGATGCCGGCCAGCGGGTAGGAGCGTGCATCGCACGGTGGCGAGCCCACTCGCACCGGCCTGGCTTTGTGCGTGCTGTCCGAGGCGCTGCAAGCCGATCGCGATGCTGGCCAGAAGCTGCTCGCGGACCACGACGGAGAAGATCTGCCCATCTCGGCTCACGTATCGCGGGGCGAGGGCATGAAGTCCGGAGCCGTCGACGTGTAGCTCCGCCAGTCCCCGCTCGGCGAGGACATCTTTCCGGGCGAGCCTTTGGTGACCGTCGTCGGCATGCAGCTTGCCCAGTCCGACACGGCAGTGGTTGAAGTGCTCCGAGCCCTGACGTGGACCGAATGCCCAGACGGATTTCGGTCGCCAGGCGGCCTCGAAGGCGTCGTACAGCTGTTGCGTGATCTGGACCTCGCCGGCGACATCCGGCACCAACGCAACGATCAACCAGGCTTGCTGACGCGAGAGAGCTTGCTCGCCCTCGGCCATGACATCGGTGAGTCGCTGTGTCCGTTCGTCGCGGGCACGAAAGCGGTCTCGGTAGGCTGCCGCGATCTCTGGCTCGGTCAGGTCGATGGTGGACGCTCCGTTCCTTCGCGGATAGCGGTAGGCCGAACCGCTTTTGAGACCGTGGGGAGCGCTTCCACTTGGAGGGACGATGAGAAGGTAGAACCCATGATCGCCCTCCGGCGAGTCCGGGACCCGGCGGAGCTCGAATCGGGGCATGGGCGAGATGCTGGTGGCGATCGCCTGCCGCATCTGGAGCTCTGTGGCGTCGCTCAGACTGACACCAGCAGCATCGATGGCTTGGGCCAGGCCGTCATCCTGTACGCCGTAAACGACGACTCCGCCCCCGCTGTTCGCGAGCGCTGCGGTCGGCTTCAACAGCAACTTGACCTTCTCGGCGTCGGTCGGCCCTGGGGTCTTCGCCTTGAAGTCCAGGTCGGCTGCCTCTGCCGCCTTGGTGGTCACCAATCTACGTATGTGCTCGGCCGTCACCTCGTCGAGTGGTGCATCGAAGATCTGCTCCAACCGCCGCGATCGCAGAATGGCCATGCGGCCAATGATGGGCCTGGCTCGGCGTCGCGCAGGGCTGGACCTAGGCTGTAATCTGCGTCTAGGCAGTTTGCACCTGACATAACGACGGTTATCGGCGAACTAGATCCGTCAGGCTAGCCTGACGGATGCTGTCAGGCTACCTTGACAGGATGGGTAGAGGACGAGCACCTTGGCAGGACGGGCGTCGCGCCTGGCAGCGACTAAACGGCTGGCACAACGACAAACCGGGATCGGTTCCAGGACACCCTGACGACGGTGACGCCGCGCTCGCAGCGCTGGCCGACGTGCACCTGATCCGCGGACTGCTGGATCGGGCCGAGCTCATCGCGGTGCGAACGGCTCGGCGACATGGAAAATCGTGGTCCGAGATCGCGACCCTGCTGCACATGACCCGGCAGTCGGCCTGGGAACGATGGCACGATCTCGACGAGACCGCCAGCGACAGTGCCGGCTAGCGGCCGCCCCTCCCCTGCTGATCGACTGCCCGCCGCGCGGTTTACCAGCGCAGCTTGAACAGGCCTGGCCGGACGGGCCCGCCCGGCCACATCAGCCCTAGCCCTGAAACCGTGACCAGCCAGCCAACCGCGGCCGCCGCATACGACAGGACCGTGGGGTAACCGATGGCGGCGATCGCGGCCTGAGTCCGCGGGTAGAACGTGATGATGTTGGCGACGAGCAACAGCGCGATCGCTGCGGAGTAGCTCGTACGCAGGAATCGTGCGGGCCACGGCAGGCGCCAACCGAGCGCGCCGAAGAGGATGCTGGCGGGCAAGATAACCGCGCCGGCGATGTGCCACCGTGGCGCAGGTTCGGCGGAGCCCAGTACGGCGAGCAGGTTCAGCAGCGCGGCGAGCGCGACGCCGATGACCAGCGTGAGCCACGCATTCGGCGCCGGCCGGATCGGTGCAAGCGAGGCCTTGGTCTCAGGGTCCAACGCCGGTCTCCCATCTGCTCACGCGCGGCGGCCATTCAGGCGCTACCCACTGTATGCGGTCGATCACCCACACCGCCTCGGCACCTCACTGCCGCTATCGGAAAACCAATGCCGATATCGGCAACGAAATGCCGATATCGGTAGTAGACTGCCGGTATGGACATGTCCAACCCGGTCAGCACCGTGGTGCAAACCCTTGAGGGGCCGGTGCTCGCGGTGCTCGCCCGGACAACCGCGCCGCTAACTGGCCGCCGCATCCACCAGCTCGCGGGGGCTGGGAGCGAGCGCGGCACCAGGAACGTGTTGCATCGATTGGCCGCGGCCGGGCTGGTCGACGCGACCACTGTCGGTCCGTCCGTCCAGTACACGCTGAACCGCGAACACGTAGCGGCGAACGCCGTACTCGAACTGACCTCCCTTCGGCCGCGGCTGTTCGACCGGTTCCGGGACGCAATCGACGCGTGGGCGATCAAGCCCGAGCACGCAAGCATCTTCGGGTCGACGGCCCGGGGAGACGGTGACCTGGACAGCGACATAGACCTGCTACTCGTGCACGGATTCGACGACCCGCCGCAGGCCTGGCGGGACCAGCTCGGCGATCTGAGCGACCAGGCCCATCGCTGGAGCGGCAACTACCTGCAGATCTACGAGATCACCGTCGATGGTTTGCTCAACCACCTGGAGGCCGGCGAGTCCATCGTCGACGACTGGAAGCGCGACGCCGTACACATCCACGGCCCCCAGATCCGGGCCCTCATCAACCGACTGACCCACAAGGAGAGCGCATGAACCGCCCGGCCGGCCGGACCGAGGAATGCAACCGTCCCCAGGCCGCCGTACGGCTCACGCACGCCCGAGCCTTCCTGGAAGTCGCCGACCTCGTCGGCGACGTCGACGACGAACTGGCCAACGAGAACGTGTCGGCCGCACTGGCCGTACTCGCTGGGATCGCCGCCGCAGACGCGGCATGCTGCATCACCCTCGGCCAGCGATCCCGCGGCCAGGACCATCGCCAGGCGATCAAGCTGGTCACCCAGGTTGGCAGCGACGGTCAGCGACTCGGCCGAGCGCTCAAAAGACTGCTCGACATCAAGGACGGCGCGCACTACGGCGCGGTCTACGTCGGAGCGAAGGAAGCCAAGGAAGCACTTCGGAGTGCCCACATACTGCTCGATGAGGCCGAACGGCTGTTCCAGAGCGGGATCGGATGAACACCCGATACAAGGGCTGCCGCCGCGGGTAGCCGATCGAGACGGCGTCTGCGGGCAACCTCGGCGCCCGGCCTGCGCGACAGCGTTACCCGGTATGGCCGGCCGACGGATCACTCACTCGGCATTACCTCCTCTGCCTTGGTGACAACGCCACAACCCGAGCTCGGTTCAACGCCGACCGCGATCTACGAGACTCAATCCACGAGAGCTGCCCGCAGCGATCTGGGCACGGCTGTATCCGGTCGTCCGGCGGATCTGAAACGGTGTCAGCACACCTTCCTCATACGCAGCCCGGGCCGCCTCGATGAGCTGGTTGCGGGCGGCCTCGAACCGGCCATAGCTTGGCGGGTAGTTGGCCGGGGAGAAGGTGAGCGCCCGGACTTGACGATACTCAGCCATCGCGGCCTGGAGGATGGCCAGCTCAGGTGTAGGAGGCTCCGTCGGCGCAGAGGCGGGATCTTCCGGTCCCATGTGCCAAGCCCGGCGTTCCGCGAGTTGGTGGCGCACTGGCAAAGACTCGTCCTGGAGCACGTAGCACTCCTGCAACCAGTCGTCGCTGTGATCGTGGATTTCGCGCGGATCCTGGTCGGGCATCACCGGTACCCCGTACAGACGATCGGCGTCGAACTGATCCCGGGCAATGAACAGATGGGTCGCTCCAGCTTTCTGGGCTGACAACACCATGTGGGTGATCGCGCTCCGCTTGATCATGGTGAGAACCTCCGGCGGGGTTTGTGGTGACCGTTTGGGTGACGGCAGGCGTTCTGTGCCTGCCGGCAACTGCCGGTGTTCGTGCCGACGGAGGCTCGGGGTCAAGGGCGGTCGCTTGCGGCCGTCGCCGAAGGCGATGCGGAGCACCCTTGACGTCGAGTGTCGGCGCGGTAGGCAGGTCACCACCCGGCGCCGAAGGTGCCGGTTACAGCGCGGCGAAGCCGCTCGAGCTATCTCTTAGCAGCGCCTCGTGCCCAGATCAGAGATGACTCGGCAACTCGCCGGCCCGGGGTCGACCGGCTGTTGAAAAACGGACAGCGCTTCGCGCTGGCTGTGTCATTTGGCGGTGGCCTGGCGTAGCACGGCGGTCTCAGAGTCAAGGGTGCTTCGCATCGCCTTCGGCGACGGCCTCCGGCCGCCCTTGACTCCGAGCCTCTTTCGCCGTGCTGGACCAGGCTCACCGGGCAGGCCGAAGAACAGCCTGCCCGGCCTAATCGGCCACCGCAAAAACCCCTGTGGTCCTCGCCACATAAATAGTTCTATTCTTGTATGGACTCTAATAGTTCTATTCGCTAGAATAGAACTATTAGAGATCAGGCAAGCAGAACGGAGCTTCAAATGACCATCGAGCAGACCTCTCCCGCCGCCGACGAGACGACTCTCCGCAACAAGGACCTCAAGGCGTTGGCCGCGATGCTGCAGGAGCAGCAGACCCGGAAGGTCGACTTCGTGGCACCGGCGGCGAGCATCCGCGCCGAGGAGGGCATGATCGTTGTGACTGGCGCCGAGGCCGAACTCACCGAGGACGGTGTCACCCAGGTCGACGGCGTATATCAGCCGACGTCGGTCATGCTCGACGGTCTGGCCGCCAAGCTTGACGTGCCGGTTGGCTATCTCAAGCGCACCCACCGGACCCGCCCTGACCTGTGGGACGCCAACGTGAACGGTTGGCTGCACGGGCGGAAGCCGAAGATCCGCAACCGCGATGGTGAGCACGAGCTGATCCGCCCGGCGGTGCCCGGCGATGACCGGTCGTTCCTTGTGCGGACGTTCCGTGGCGAGCAGGGGCCGGGGCTGGGCCGGGCGTTCCTCAGCGATGGTTACAAGCTGATCGACAACCTTGACGCCCTGATGGCGACTCTGGACGGCGTACGCGCTGCAGGAGTGGACATCGACGTCCGGGGTTGCGATCTGAGCGACTCGCGGATGTATGTGCGGCTCCTGGCCCCGCAGATCTCGGCATATGCGCCGGAGCTGCTGAAGGGCTACCGGTCGCCGTTCACCGGAGCCACTGGGGACGAGAACCCGACAGTCTTCGCGGGGTTCGTCATCTCCAATTCCGAGGTCGGTGCGGGTGCGTACAGCATCACCCCCCAGATTGTCGTGGAGATCTGCGGCAACGGCGCGACGATCACCAAAGACGTACAGCGCTCCGTGCACGTGGGCAGCCGGATGGCAGAGGGCCTGATCCGCTGGTCCGACGAGACCCGCGCGAAAGAGATCGAGCTCATTCGCTCCAAGACCAAGGACGCTGTTCGAACCTTCCTTGACGTCGGGTACGTCACCCGAGTCATCGCCGACCTGGAGAAGACCGCCGGAAAGCCGATCGACGGCGCGGACAAGGTCGTGCGGGCGGTCGGGAAGAAGCTCGCATTCAGCGAGGAGCAGATCTCCGGCGTACTGGACCACTTCATTCAGGGTGGTCAGCGGACCGCCGGTGGTGTCCTGCAGGCGGTCACGTCGTACGCACAGACGATCAAGAGCGCTGACGCCGCCGCCGACGTCGAGGCCCAGGGCGTGAAGGCGATGGAGCTTGCAGCCGCGATGTGAGGACCGGAGGGGCGTGGTTGGACGGAACCGCGCCCCTCGCCCGCCGCGGTCCGCCGCGCGCGGTAGTCGCATCTGCTGGGCATCGAGCCCGCAGACGCGACGCTGCCGCCCGCGGGTTGAGGCCGGCCCAATCCTCACCACCCAGCCCTATTGGAACAACAGACCACAGAGTCCCCGAACTGACCTTCACCGAGGAGCACCAACGATGCGCACCGTCCTTGTCCACCTGGAATCCTGGATCATCGCCGTCGACCAGCCCGCCACCAAGACCACCATCGGAGTCATCATCCGGTCCGGCCGCCGAGCCGATCGCTACTGCTACCAACTCTTGAACATCAACCTTGAGGAGCTGTCCGAACCGCTGTCGACTATCGGCCTCGCCCGCGCCACGATCGAGCAGTGGGCCGCCGACCGCGTCACCCGCCCCCACATCGGCGACACCCTTCTCACGAGCGACGGTGCCTGCAAGGTCATCTCCCGATCGGCCCCGGACGCCGACGGCAACGGGCCCGTCTACGTACGATTCCTGGCCGACGGAACTCGCGGCCTGCTCGACACCTCCATCGACGAGGCGCTCCTGATCGGAGCCGCCTCGTGATCATTCACCGCATGAAGGAGCCCGCCCGCACCGACCACGTCCGCCAGCTGCTCAAGCAGCTGCCCGACGTCGTCACCGTCGACTACATCGACCGCCGTACGACGTACCCCGGCGCGCCGGCAACGGCCAGGATGCTCCCGGTCGGCCTGTCTTGGTCCGAGTCGGCGTACGGTCCGATCCAGCTGGTCGGCTGGGTCCCGATCGGCGACGGCCGGCAGAGGCTCATCCACATCCCACTGTCGGCACTACGGTCAATCACGCGCTGACCTTCCCCACGAGGGCCGGCCCGGGCTCCCCTGGCATATAGTTCTATTTGCTCTATCCGATTCCCAGGGAGTGACGCCGTGCCTGAACCCGAGACCCCACCAGCCGACGAACCGACCCCGAAGAAGGGACTCGTCCGCATCCAGGGGTATGCCACGGCCGAGGAGAACACCCGGATCCGCAACGCGTATGCCGCGGTCAGCTCGCCGTCGAACTACCCGAACATCGGCCACTTCGTGACGGCCGCAGTCCTCGAGTTCGTCGAACGCCTCGAGAGGGAACACAACGACGGCAAGCCGTTCCCAACACCGGCGGGCGGCGTCAAGAGCCGCCGCGGTCGCCCGGCCGCCATACCGACCAACAGCGCCTGAGTACGGGTCACCCGAGGTCGCTATCGATCACCTTGAACATGCCTCGGCCGGGCTCGGGAGTGATGCGTACCGCCAGTGGGTAGGTGCGGCCAATCAGGCCGGGGTGTGATTCCGGCGGTCGCCTAGTCATGGATACGCCGAAGCTCGCCCGCCGCCTGGTCACCATGTAGCTCTGCTGATTGCCGTAGGCATCAATCGCGAGCCAGGGCGCCGGTGAGTGCGCAGATCCGCCAAGGATCCCAGTTACCCACTCAGTCTCGTCCGCGTCGACGTAAAAGCTGATCGCCTTGGTGCGGCCGCCACGCCGACCGGCCTGACGCTGGATCTCATGCAGCAGCTCGGATTCCCGCGAAGTGTCGACCGTCCCGATCCGCTGCCAATCGGGCCCCAGCTGTCGATCCGCACCAATCTCTAGAGAAGGGCTCGGGAGCTCCGATACCCAGATCCACTTACTCATTCATCCCCCAGGCCCACACATCAGTTGTCGAGGAAGTGTAGATGGATCAGGTCCTCTGATCACTTCCGCTGACGACGGCGTCACGGCAGCCCAGCCCCGGCCGATCCATCACGCTGGAACCCAGGTGGTCTCACGTCGTGCGATCGCGTATAGCTCGTCGCGGGTGGCCTTGTTCAGCACTCGCCGCCGGAAGAGGAGCCACAGCAGCAGCTCGCCGCGGCCGAGCACGATGACCCCTTGAGTCTTTCGCCCTCGCAGCTCGCTAGCGCCGACAACGACGATGATCGGCGCGACCTTCACCGGCGGCCCGGCGGCAGCCGAAAGCAGCCGCGCTGCACGGCCGGCCTCGAACAGCGAGTTCTGCGCGTACCGAGTTTCACGCGTGCCCACGAAAACGGCGTCCCGGCCGGCTTTCACCCGCTGACCGCGGTGATGCTTGGTGTTGACCGTCACCACTCCGCCCGGCCCGATCAGAACATGATCGATGTCGGAACCACGGCTGCCCACCGGAACTGAGTGAAGCGCTCGCCACCCGAACAGGCGCGCCCAGACCAGTGTCTGACCGACCAGCCGCTCGCCGGCCGAGCCCTCCCGCCAGGCGCCAGCCGCCGTACGCAGCCCCAGCGCTCGACCAAGATGTGTCCGCCACGTGGTCCTCGCCTGAGCCTCGGCGGCCACCCGGGCGCCGGAGCGATTCCGCGCCAGGTCGCGGCCGTGCCACTCCCTAACCTGAGGCGCGGTGCTCACTCGAGGAGAGCTGCTCGCCGGCGGCGACGTCGCGCGAGGCTGGTCGTTCAGGTTGCGGCTCTTCCATTCCGCGACAGCCCGATCAGCCGTCGTCGACCAGGACCGGTTGGTTTTGGCGTGGATCGCATCCGTCTTGAGATCAACCCAGCCGAGCTCACCATCCGGGCCGTGCACGTACAGCCGGTCGTGGCCGTAGCGCTGCCAGCGGACAACCTTGAGTGACTCCATCCGCGCGCTCCCCAGGGGTCGAGTGCGGCCACCGTTGCCAGTGCGGAGAGCTACCGTACCGGCTAGCCCCGACAGTCTTCACAGATCACCGACGTCTCCGGCGGTTCCTAGAATCTTCTCACTTCTTCATACGGTGAACACTAGTTTTCATCGTCCGTCGAAGATCAGCGGAAACCTTCGCGGTACTGTGATCGCTAGTTTCGTCGTACGCCGAACTCTACGATTCGATCTAAGATCACTCTTTATGATCTTCACAAATCTCGTTCTTATGGATGATCAGAAAGTTGTGGATCTTTCGCACGGTAAGTTTGTCTAGGAATGAAAACTAAGAACGTGTAGAGTAGAGACCACCAGGTTGCCCAGCAAGCTGGACAACCTGGAACGGCCTCACGCAGTACTACCTAGCTGTCGCCGTGGATCCTCATCCAGATGAGGCAGAGAGCCGAGACTGTACGTACCGCTCGGGAGACCACCCCGATTGCGCGGAACACAGGCTCGGCTTTCTGTTTCAGAGCGAGCAGCCGGCGCCAACCAGCTGGTTCCATCATCGTCCTCCTTCCTTGCTCAGCGCCCCGGCCTCGAATGACGAGGGCGAGACCCCGCAGCAAGGATGGATAGTCGATTCAGAACCTTGACCCGACTTGCGTCGAATGCCACTGACCGGCAGACACAAGAATAGCCGATGTACGCCACTTTCTACACAATCCTCGGTCGTATGAGAGATTGTCACTCTGTGCTATTGGCGCAGTTGTTCAAATGGTGGTATGTCGTTGGTTCGTGTTGGTCGCGGTCACAGAACGTCAGGACCGCCGTCCGGCCTTTCGGCGGCCAGAGGTGGCGACCAGGCAGAGACCGACCCCGCAGCCGATCCCGAGGAAGAACATCGCAGCCGCTAGCAACATGCGCGCATCCTGTCACCGCGCGGACCCAGGACGTCGGCCCGCGGTGCGGTGGATGCGTTGGAGGTGGGGCTCTCGTCGGTCAGGTGCCCTCTGGGGAGCGCGCCGAGCGGCCCGTGTCCAGGCCGAAGGCCGAGCGTCAGCGAGTCTGGACGCGGGTTGTTCGGTGTGCTCGGCTCGCCCACCTGATCGACGAGCGACCCACCTCTCCTCTCCGGAATTCTCGGAGGGAAGGGCGGGGATCCGGGGGCGGAGCCCCTGGTGCTCTTTCTCGTGACTACGGTTCCGAGCTTGACAGGTCAGTGCTCGGCGGGCACAGGCGCAAGCAGCTCAGGCCCGTTGTTCTTGACGTTGTTCACGAGTTTCGACACGGCGTACATGTCGAGGCTCCCGTCGACCGGTGGCGCCATCAGCTCCCGTAGTTGGTCGACGTCGTGGTTGCGAGGGTCGAGCCACTTGTCCCAGTTGTCGGGTGTGATTGCCATCGGCATCCGGTCGTGGATCCGACCGACGCTGTCGGTCGCCGTGGTCGTGATGATCGTGTAGGTCGGGACCTTCGCGTTCGGGTCATCCTTCGGCAGCGACTTGTCGTACCAGACCTCGTACAACCCGGCCAACGCGAGCGTCGACCCGTCGCTCGGCCGAAGCGCGAACGGCTGTTTGAGCTTCTTGCCCGACTTGCCGACTTGGTCGGTCTCCAGCCACTCGTAGAACGCATCGACCGGGATCAGCGCGCGCTGAGCCTTGAACGCACGTCGGTACGCCGGCTTCTCATGGACGGTCTCCGCGCGGGCGTTGATCATCTTCGCGCCCACCTTGATGTCCTTGGCCCAGAACGGTAACAGACCCCAGCGGAACGTCCGGAGCTCACGCACCGGGTCCGCATCCTCGCCAGGGTCCTTCGGGACACGAGCGATCACCACCGGGTTGTCCTTCGTCGGCGTGACGTTGAAGTCCTGGCCGCGGAGCTCGTCGGCGTCCTGCTCGGCCACGACGAACCGCTCGAGCAGCTCCGCCCGGCTCGCAACCGAGGCGTATCGACCACACATGCCGCCAGCCTGCCACGTCGTGCCGACACTCCCGACGAGCCTGCCACCGGGCAGGAATGACGATTCCGGGCCGCGCTAAACCCTCCCACTAGAACATGTGTTCGAGTACGGGTTATCGTATGAACATGTTGGGACGGTTCACGGTGCGGCCTGACGACGCGGCCGACGGCCAGTACGGCGTCTGGGACGGCGCCGTCAACGGCTGGCGCGCCCGCGGCCTACAAGATGAGCTGACCGCGGCCGAGACCGCAATCGAGCTGGAGCTCCAGTACGACGCGCACGGCCCGCGGCCCGCGGACGCGATCCGGCGCCTTGAAGCGCCTAGGCCGGCACGGCGGGCCGAATGGTCCGACGGCGAGATCGACGCCTGGGTACGCGAAGCCGGGATCTGGTACGGCCGATTCCGTGACCGCGACGGCCGGGTGAGCCTCGTGCAGGCGCACGACCTGCGGCAGACCAGCGACGCATCGTGACCGGAGGCAGCTGATGACCAATGGACCGAACAACGCAGACATCAAGCTGTCCGGCGGCCCCGGCGACAGACAGACCTTCAGCCGCGAGGACTGGGCGGGGTTCATCCTCGCAACCCAGAGGATGGGCCGGACGACGCCGGCCGGCGCAGGATGGGCGCTGGGCTACGAGCGATCCGCCGGCATTTCCGGGCAGGAGATCTGGGTCTGGACGGGCGTCAACTGTTACCCCATCGACCAGATCGACCCCGAGCTCCTCCGCCCCTACGGCGCGTTCCTGCACGATCCGGCGTACGACTTACCTCCGGCCGCAGTACCGGGCGCTGCCGCCTGAGCGGAGTAAGGAATGGGGCGACAGCAGCCGATGAGCGAGCGCATGCTGGTGGCTGTGGTCGGCGAATGGTCGTGTGGCAAGTGCTTGGGAGCTGATGTCCCGGAGCACCACCGGTTCTGCCCCAAGCGCGATCAGCGGCTGAAGGTCGAGAAAGTCGTCGTAGTCGTCTGGCCACCCTTCGGCTACCCGCGGGCCCGGAGACCTGATGACCCCGGCCAGCCGGCGCGCTGACGACGCGGTCCGGATCCCGGCCGGCCTGACCGGACCGGTCGAGGTTGCCCTGGCCAAGTCCGCTGAGCAGATCCCAGGCCCGGACGACATGATGGGCGGAAGCTGGTACGAGCCGAAGTGGGACGGCTTCCGCGCGATCCTGATCCGCCGGGAAGGCGAGGCCAGGCTGTGGTCCCGCAACGGCAACGACCTGACCGCCAGCTTCCCCGACGTCGCGGCCGCCGCCGTCCAGCAACTCCCCGAGGGCGTCGTACTGGACGGCGAGCTGGTGATCCTGGCCGACAATCGACTCAGCTTCGACGCGCTCCAGCGTCGGCTCGCCACCGGCCGAGGGAAGCGACGATCCCGAGCGGTCGAGCATCCCGCGTCGTACGTCGCGTTCGACCTGCTGTCGATCAACGGCGTCGACCTGCGCACCCAGCGCTGGACTGCACGCCGTCAGCGCCTCGCGGCCCTCGCCGCGACCTGGAGGCCGCCGCTGCAGCTCACCCCAGTGACAGACGACGTCGACCAGGCGCAGCTGTGGTACGAAACGCTTGGCGAGATGGGGATCGAAGGCCTTGTCGTGAAGGGCGCCGGCACGAGGTACGTCGGCGGATCCCGGAGCTGGGTGAAGGTCCGGCGCCGCGAAACCCGAGAGGTCATCGTTGGCGGAGTCCTCGGGCCGATCACCCGCCCCGACGTCGTCATCGCCGGCCAGTACAGCAAGACCGGTGAACTCCTCATCGTCGGCCGAACAGTCCCGCTCACCACGACCCAGTCGGCCCAGCTCGGAGCAGTCCTCTCACCCGCCGGCCCAGATCACCCCTGGCCGGACGAGATCACCTCATACCGGTGGGGTGGCAAGGACGCGCTGAAGCCGCTGACCAAAGTCACCCCGGTCATCGTGGCCGAGGTTGCCGTCGACCCCGCAACGCAAGCTGGACAGGCAAGGCACTCCTTGCGGTACATCCGGCTCAGACCGGACCTCGGATCAGCTGACCTCGAGCCCATGGACAGGTAAGGGCAATGCCCTCGGTCGCACGACCGGCGTTGCTCACACCGGTTCATCCGCGCATCGTGGAGAGGTGGACACGGACGCTGCGGTAGTCGAGCTGTATGGGCTGGCGCCCGAGGCATTCGTCGGTGCCCGCAACGCGCTCGCGAAGGCGATGCGTGACTGCGGCGACGAGCGGGCCGCGGCGGCAGTTAGGGCTCTGCGCAAGCCCACCGTCTCGGCGTGGCTGGCCAACCAGCTGGTCCGGGCCGACCCGGACGGCATTCATGCACTGACCGAGCTCGGTGAGCAGCTGCGCGAGACCTATCTGACGGCCGACAGCGCACGGCGCCGCGAACTCACCCGGCAGCGACACGACCTGGTCGCCCAGCTCGTGAAGATCGCCCGGGACCAAGCCGCCGGCGGCCGCCAGGTGACTGTGCAGACCGCGGAGCGGCTGACCGAAACCCTCGACGCCGCGCTGGTCGACCCCGGCGCCGCACAGCTCCTGCGGACCGGGCAACTGACCAGTGCCCTGCGCCACGTTGGCTTCGGGGTTGTGGACGAGAACGGCGATCCAGCCCAGCTCGCTCCCATGCGACCGCGCGTCGTACGACGTTCCCAGCCCGCTCGCATGCCCGCGCAGCCACAGACCGCAAAGCGCAGCGCTCCACCGCCCGGCGGCCGAGCACAGGTTGACCGCACCCTGGAGGACCGCCGTACTGAACAGCAGGAGCGGCTCGGCCAGGCCGAGGCCGACTACGCCGAGGCCGACGCCGAGCGCGACCGGACCGAGGAGGCGCTCGACGCACATCAGCACCGGAACGCGGATCTCAAGGCCGACCTGGTCCGGCTCAACGAGCAACTCGAGCAGACCCGCGAGGCGCTGCGAGAGGCGGAGAAGATGACCCGGCGTCTGCAGCGCGCCTTCGACCAAGCGGCCCGGAACGCGGCCGCGATCGCGAAGCGCCGCGCCGCCGAACAGCGCCGCCTACGCGCCTTCGACCGCTGACCGGCGCCTACCCGTGCCGTAGGTCAGTTAGTCGAAGCGCATGATCGGCACACCGCGTACGGCCTGTGCGTGACGTGCTCGTTCGATCATGTCGATGCGATTCGGGTCGAAATACCATCTGCCCGACACGAACATGGCCGGCAGTCTGCCGTCGGCAGCCATCTGACGGATGTACGACTCGCTGCGCCCGAGTCGCTTTGCCACCGCCGCCGTACCGACGTAGCCGTCAGGAACCTGTGGCTTCCGGGGCAGGTTGGTCGCCGACGTCGCGGCGAGTTCCTTCACATCAGCTGGGTAGACCAGCGACTTTGTCCCGGGCACCAGCGGCAGCTTGCCGTCGGCAATCAACTTTCGGACGTCATCGAGGGAGCACTGAAGACGCCTTGCAGCCGGAACAAGCTTGATCGGCTCGCCCTTATCGCGAAGAGCCACGACCTCCGACAGCAGCAGCGGCCGCCCATTGTTCGGCTGGCCGTGGCGCGGCAACCGTCCAAGCGCGATGAACCGGTGCACCTGGGCAGGACTCTTGCCCAGAACCACGCTGGCCTGCGTGATTGAGATCCGCGGATCAGCGACCATCCGCGGTTGCCCGAGCAGCGGATCAACCGGCAGGTCGCAGGGACCGTGTTGATGCTCGACTGACATGCCCCCAAGCCTCGCATCCGGCCAGTCCCCAGCGAGTGCGCCGGTACGAGAACGCCCGCACCTTCGCAGCGGAAGGTGCAGGCGCTTCCACATCCTGCCCTGGCGCGAGTGACTCGGGGCCGAGCCTGTCCCCCACTGGGCCTCCATCGTCGAGACGATCAGGCATCAGGGGAAACCGGGACAGAGACGTGAGTCCACGCCGATCAGAAGTGGCTCCGGTCGGCGCGGACGCTTGAGGGGTCGAGGAGAGGTGGGCGGCGGAGTCAGCCTAGGGAGTTGTCGAACTGCCCGTCTTTGACCCCGGCGATGAAGGCATCCCACTCCGATCCCGTGAACTGAAGGATCGGACCTCCGCCGCGCTGCTTGCTGTCTCGCACCGTCGCGCCGCCATCAGGCAGGAAGGCAACCTCGACGCAGTTGTTGTTGGGATTGCTGCGGGTGGACTTGCGCCAGACCGCAGTGGTCGTGTGGTCGGTCATTTGCTTCCTTTCGATGCGCGTCAGGGGTGCGGTGCAGTCGCTGATCACTGGCCCGAGCGCCGTCCCCCACCTCCCTTGCCTGGGTGGGGGACGGCAGGGCCCTCGGCGGGATCCCGCCCGATCCCGGGGTGGAACGGCGGACGACCGCACCCACTGGTTCAGCCCGGTCGCCCACCGGTTCGAAGGGGTGCTCTGGCCGTGCGACCTACAGGGGAAGAGGCCGCACGGACAGGCGCCCGAAGCGGGATCGGCCGGCGCAGATGAAGGAGGAGGAGCACCTGCGCTGAGGAGCGGCCGATCCCGCTGGATCATGGACCGGGGTCGGTGAACAACACCTCCACCCCGGTTTCGAGCCGGATCCGGTTCCACCGCGAACCGCGGTCGTCCCGAGCGCCGACGTGGATCGGCGTGGGGACGATGACCGCCGCGACGTCCAGGCTGCCGACCGCGGCCAGCAGTTGCTCGAACGCCTGGGTCTCGGTGGGGAGCGCCTCGACGTGGACTGTCCCGAGGACGAGGCCGCGTGTCTTGGCGGTCTCGGCCATACGTTGCTGGCACCGGCCGAGCTCGTCGGCTGACATCAGCGGGTACTGTCGCAGGTACCCCAGTGCCAGCCGGGCGGACGGTCCGATCACGACGGCCTACCTGTCGATTGGCCGACGGGGTGGTTGGTGACGCGAAGGCTCGGGAAACGACGCATCATCGCTGCCTCGTACCGTCCGGCCAGTTCAGGCTCAGCCCGGTACGTGGCGATCGGGTGCTCACCGAACCACACCCGGACCATGCGCTGGGGCTCTTGGTCGACCGCGGTGGCCATCACAGTCCCCTGATCTCGCGACGGATGTCGCGAAGCAGGAAGAACCACAGATACGCATCCACCCAGGCCAGCATCTCGAAGCCGCTCATCTCCAAGCCGCCCATCAGACTCCCGCTCCCCAGTTGCCGATCGAATGGATCCACGGGGCCGGGATCGGTGGGAGAGAGATCCCGGCCCGTGGTGTTGCTCAATCACCAAACCGTACCAGGCCAGCCAGGGCCAAGGGATCAGCTGTTGCCTCGCTGTTGCGTCCTCCTCGACGTGTTGCGTTGCTGTTGCGTTCTGACTCAGTAACCCTGGAATTCAAGGGCTTCTGTGTGGTCTGCTGATGGTTGCATTCGGCAATAGACGGGCTGGCAACTTCGCGTACGGCTTCGCTCTATCGGCGACGCATAAGTGTGTGAGCGAGTCCGAGCGTGAAGCCGGCCGCCCCGCCGCCGACCAGTACCGAGGCCGCAGGCGACTGCCCGCTCCAGTGCGCAAGCATGCCTGCGACGAATCCGACGAACGCGGCGAGCAGGAGCAACAGCACGTGCCGCTCAGAGAAGCCGTCGTCGGGAAGCGAGTTCGGTGGGGTGTTGATCTTGGCCATCTTCCCTCTCCTCTATATATGTAGCTATCTATGTAGAGTTGTGCGTTTGTTTTGCCGGGTGAGTGTGGCTTGACCCTTAGTCGGCGACCTCGGACAACTTCGCCACCTCGCCGACGAGGAGTATGTGGCGACGTACAGACCAGGCGCTTCGGGAGCCCACGAACGACGCCAGGATGCCGCCCACTGTCGCGGCGAGATTCAGATCGAACCGATCAGGGAACATGGCCCCATCACGGAACACCGTGTCGTAGGCGTCGGCGTCGCCGGCTAGAGCCCAGACGAGCAGGCCGAGATTCCCGAAGCCGATCAGTGCCACGCCCCACTGGGTCACGAGGCTAACGATGCGAATGGCCATGACGGTCGCAGGCCTGCAACCAATCGCGGCTGATCTCGCAGCGGACCGCATGAACGACGGCAACCGAGACAAGAACCCGAGCGAGAGACAGATGACGCTCCACTGCAGTAGCGGCGCGACCGGTGACTCCACGGTCCCGCTGTACACCTGCGGAAGCATCACCGCGGCGCCGACGCACAACATCGTGATGAGCGCTGGGCCGAAGAGTGATACCAGCACCACGGCGAAGCGGTCACCATGGTGCATGCGTGCTGCCGCGGCGATGTCGCGCCGCATCTGGCAGTTCTCGCGCTGCCCCCGCGCGAAACTGAGCGGCGCGTACACCGAACGCCATCCGCGTGGATTGCCGTTGGCAACGTGCCACAGTTCGTTCAACAGCTCCTTGAGCACTTCGCCCCGCTCGTGCTCCGGGAGAACTTTGACGCTGCGGCGAATGATCCGCCGGGCGAGAGCATGAGCCCGCCCGAGCCCGGCCGTTGTCATCGCGCCGTTCCGAGGCTCGGCCGGCCGGGACCTACGGCCGCGGTGCCAGCGGAGACCGTCGCGAGAACCTTGCGGGAGAACCTCTGCCCGTCCTCGGTCAAGACGTAGTACTTCCGGATGGGGCCTGGGCGATCGCCGGTGGGTTCCTCCCACCTGGACTCCACATATCCCTCGTCCTGTAGCCGAGACAACAGCGGATACAACGTCCCGCTCTTCAACCCGGCCGTCTTCATCAGGTCATAGCCCCAGTGCCTGGCATCGGGATCGTCGAGCAACACCCTGAGCACTCGCTCCAGGGCGTTGGTGATCTTCATGGTCGTCCCTCCTCTACATATGTGGCTGACTATCTATGTAGATTAACTGATGATGCGGTAGCGCGCCAGGGGTCGATCGTGCCGGCCGTGCGACCGCTCCGGCGGTGCTGATCTAAGCAGTCCGAGCCAGGAATTGTTGGGCTGCAGCAGCGGCCCGGTGAGGAGCGAGAAGCCGTGTGAAGTCGGCCAGCGCCCCGCTCGGCCGGGCCGAGTCGACACTTTCGACTTGGTCCAGCGCCTCGCCGGCCTTCGCGCAGGCGGCGTCGACGTCACCGAGCCGGAGGTGCGCCTCGGCCGACCGCACCAGGTACAGCGCGTTGTCGCGCGCATAGCCGTCCGCGGCGTACGCGCTTTCTCGCGCGGCCGCGAAGTACTCCAGGGCCTTTTGCGGGTCGTCGAGCTCGAGCGCGGACGAGGCCGCGATCATCTCGATCTCCCCCGCCGACATCCAGTACGCCCACGGCGGATCCTCATCGCGTGGACCCGACTCGAACGCCGCCCTCGCCGCCTCGAGCTCCCGTGCACAGCCGACACGATCGCCGGTCTTCGACAAGGCACGGCCGGCCCGCATATGCACCATCGCCCGTACCGTCGGCGTTGCCCGCGCAGTTTGGGCCTGCGCGGTGCGGACGAGGTTCACCGCATCCTGCGGACTGCCGACCGAGTAGGTCTGGATCGCCATGAACGCGAGTATGTTCGCGCCGCACGCGGTGTCGCCGGCCGTGGCCGAGGCGCGCAGAGCCGAGATGTAGTACGACTGGGCGGCGGCGTGCCGCCCGGCGTCGAAGTGAAGCCAGCCGCAGATCCTCGCCGATTCCGCGAGCGCGGAGAACAGGCGCTGGCCAATCGCGTCGCCGTACATCGCCTCGTCGGCCAGCCGGCTGAGCAGACCGAACTCCGCGGTCGCCAGCTCTCGCAGCTCGCCGCCGCCGAGGCTGTCGTCCAGGCGCCGCAGGTCGTCCAGCCGCTGCTCCAGCCGGTCGAGCGTCGCCGCCGTCAGCGGGCGCCGCCCGCGCGGCGTACCCGCTGCTGCTGTTGCGTCCAGGGCTCCGGACCACTCAGTACCGATCGAGGTCAGCAACCCACCTGATGCGATCAGAAACCCGCGACGATCCATCGAGCCTCCCTGCGCGGCAGCGGCGGTCGAAACCACCGTACCTGCAGGAGTCCAAGGCGAATGGAGTACGGCGTGGTCGTCGTGGAATGCCTGACCGAGCCAGTCCGGCCAGCCGAGCTGCTTCACGGCATCGGCACGGACACCATGCAACTGAGCCATCGCATGCTGCGCCGCCGAGTCCGGCACAACAGCCCCGGACTCCCACCGTGTCACCTTCTCCCGGCGGATCGCCATGGCGCCGTACCCGAGGCGCCGGTGCTCACGGTCGACCCGCGCCAAATACTGGACGGCTGACACTCCCATCGCCGCACGCAGGGCCGCTAGAGGATGGCGATGCTCGGTTCTCACAGCCAGCTCCTCCCGAACTGGGCGACTCCCACAGAACCGCCGGCGGCTTCCTTGCCTGCGACTCTTGACGTAGCGGATCGCTCTCGCTATGTGACCGATTGTGCTGGCAGGCCAGGTAGGCGGAGTCGCAGAGTTTCTGCGAGTCCACCGCCAGTAACCGCCCGGATGGGAGAATGAAGATCGACCTGACCACAGGGAGAGCGATGACCGCGACGACCACCGGGCAACGGATCGCCCGCGCCCGCAAGCGCAGAGGCTGGACCCAAGCCCAGCTCGCGGACGCACTGGGCTACTCGGTGAGCTGGGTCAGCCAAGCCGAGCGCGGCGTGATCCCGCTCGACCGGTTCAGCGTCCTCGACCGGGTCGCCGACGTCCTCGGCGTCGAGATGGTCGAACTCACCGGCCAGCCCTATCGGCACGCCAGCCCCGACCTCGACTCCGGCCACAACGGCATCCCCGCACTACGGATCGCCCTCCAGCGCGCCCTGATGCCCCACTACCGCGACCCAGCGCGCGCACCGCGCGATCTGGCCGACCTGCGCACCGAGATCGCCACGGCCGAAGATCTGCGCCAAGCCGCCGACTTCGCCACCCTCGGCGGGATCATGCCCTCGCTCGTCGACGACGCCTCTGCCGCGCTGCGCGCCGCCGAAGGCGCGACGCACGACGAACTCGCCGCACTGTTCGTCAGGGTCTGCCACATCGCCCGCGTCACCTCCGACCTCACCGGCCACCACGACCTCGCCTGGACTGCGGTCGAGCTCGAAGTACGCACCGCCGAAGCGCTCGGCGCACCGGCCCCGCTCGCGGCCGCGACCTGGGACCTGTGTGGGGTGTGGCTGCACGCAGGCGGCGACGCCTTGCGCTCGGCCAAAGCCGCCGCAGTTGAAGGCCTTGACCGGCTCGACCTGCACGTCGGCCGCGACGCCACCCTCACCGCGCTCTGGGGAGCGATGCACTTGCGCGCCGCGGTGGCCAGCTCCCGGCTGTGGGACGAGGCCGACGTCCGCAGCCACCTCGCCGAGGCCGCCCGCGTCGCGCCGGCGACCGGCAACCCGTGGCAGACCCAGTTCAATGCGCCGAACGTAGCCCTGCACGCCCTTGAGACCGCCGTCGAGCTCGGTCACCCGAAAGACGCGCTAGGCCTGGCCGACCAGGTACCCGTCGAGGCCATGGGATCGACCGAACGGCGAACCCACTACTGGACCTGCCACGCGCGCGGCCTCGGCATGGCGCACCGCGACGGTGCCGCTCTCGAAGCACTCCTCGAGGCCGAACGCCTCGCGCCGGCCCATGTTCACAACAGGCCCATGGCCCGCGAACTCGTCACCGATCTCCTGCACCGTGGCCGCCGGCCCTCCCCCAAACTCCGACACCTCGCCCGGCGAATGGCCCTCAGCACCTGAGCGACCGGTGTCACTGGACCCGCCTGGCGAAAGCGTCGCCGGTCAGGTGCGCTGCTGGAGCTCCTCCAGCCTGTGGCTGATGAAGTCAGCCGACTGCTCCGCGTCGTACGCGGTGTCCCACACAGTGCTCCAGGCCGTCCGATACAACTCGACCTCATCGGGTTTGACGGTGTAGTGGAAGCCAAGATAGCCGTCCACATAGACGCCGGGTGGCTCGATCAGTCGGCCGTTCCCGCGCGACGGAAAGTCGAGGACGATGAATTGGCCGGTGGTGAGGCCGCCATGCTCACGGTCAAGCGGCATGACCCGGAGCTCGATGTTCGTCAGGTGTGTGATCTCCAGCAGATGCGCGAGCTGACCGGCCATCGTCTCGGCGCCGCCGATACTCCGCCGCAGCGCAGCCTCACCCACCACAACCGTCAGTTCAGGCGCGCCCGATTCGCGTCTGAGTATCTGCTGCCGGTCGAGCCGGAAGTCCAGCCGTCGTTCCATCAGGTCAGGGGCCGGCTGCTTTCCGGTGAAGCGCTCCAGCTCCATGACGCTGCGTGCGTAGTCGTGGGTCTGCAGCAGGCCCGGGACGAAATCGGGCTCGTACCAGGCCAGCGCCGAAGCGGCGGCCTCGAAGCCGACGTACATCGCGAAGTTGTCCGAGACCACGTCCGCGTACGACTGCAACCAGCTCTTCGCCTTGGTCTCCAAGGCTAGATCCATCAGCGAACGGACGACCTCGGGATCGGAGACACCGTAGATCTTGCACGCCTGCTCAACGTCGAGACTGCGAACCGAGGTCTCTCCGTTCTCCATCCGCGACACCGTGGCCGCTGACAGCTCAAGCCGCCTACCCGCTTCCCTCAGGGAGATGCGGGCACCCTCACGAAGCTCGCGCAGATGCCTGCCGAGCTGGATTCGCGAGACCGTTCCAGTGGCTGATTGCGTCGTCATCTGACCTCGTTTCTGAGCGACCAAACACTAGCGCCCTCTCCCGCACCCATCCGCCAGACATGCTAAGACGAAACACGCCAAAACGAAACGTTGCAAATCAGAGCGTTTCACTGTTCACTGTTGCCTCAACGCACTGAGTGAGGGGCGGTGACAACCGATAACGGAGCCCCGGCGCGATCCGCTCTCCCCTGTGGGGCGGATCGAGTCCAGACCTCCCCCGGAAGCCGGGACCTCCACACCACCGGGGCCGGCTGTGTGGCTTCCCCGCCCACACAGCCGCCCACCCGGTCCCATGTCACCGATCAAGCGACCACACAGCGAGAGGCCCCGGCCAGGATGACCAGCGGCGACCCACGACACGCGACCCAGCGCGCCCTGGCGATGTTCCCTGTCATCACGGCGAGCACCGCGCGCGTCTGGAACCTGGCCCTCGGCGGCAAAGACAACTTCCGGGTCGACCGCGACGTCCTCGCCGCCATTCACGAGGTCGCCCCTGGCTTCTCCGCCCTGGCCACGGCCAACCAGCAATTCGTCTCTCGGGCCGCGACGTACCTGGCCCGGCTCGGGATCACCCAGTACCTCGACTGCGGGCCAGGCCTGCCACCTGGCGACCACATCCACGACGTCGTACAGAAAATCAACCCAGCGGCGAAGGTTCTGTACGTCGACAACGACCCGATCGTGCTCTCGCACGCGCACGCCCTGCTGGCCACCAACGCCAACACCCACGTCCTCGACAGCGACATCTTCGCGCCCGACGAACTCCTGAAACACAAGGACGTGACCACCTTCCTCGACTGGTCACGCCCAATCGCCATCTTCCACACCGCGAACCTGCATCACCACCACGGCGATGGCCTGACAGCACTCCTGCAGACCTACATCGACGCCGCAGCGCCGGGGTCCTGCACAGTCATCTCCCACTTCCTAGACCCTGAAGAACCAGCCATCACCGCGCGCTGCCGCGAGATCGAGAAGCGACTCCTCGACAGCACCCTCGGCACCGGCTGGTTCCGCACCCTCGACCAGATCCACGCCATGTTCCCCGGCCAGGACCTCCTATCCCCCGGCCTCGTGCCGTGCCACCAATGGCCGAACGACGACAACGAGGCGAACAGCTGGATCGAGGCCTGCATCGCCGGTGGCATCGGCCAGAAGCGAGACGCTCGCACGGTCCGAAGGCCCCTCTCTGTTAACACCAACCGTGGTTGAACCCAACGAACTACTCCGAGCCACCCGGCAGCGCACCAAGTCCGTGCGCTGGCCTGGCCGAACCATGTCCCGGGCCGAGCTAGCCGAGGCCGTGGCCGCTTGGCTCTGGGACACAACCCAGACAGACTGCGGCCTGGACGCCCACTACATCGCGAAACTCGAACGCGGCGTCGTCCGCTGGCCCAGACAGGCCTACCGCGAGGGACTTCGAGAGGTCCTGGAGGTCGAGAGTGACCGCGAGCTCGGCTTCGTGGACCACGCCTGGGAGACGTACCTCGCCAGCACCGAAGAGTCCGATCCAGGCCGAATGCATCGTTGCTCGAGCAGCAACGACGCACCTACAGCCGGAGGGCTCTCGTCGGTCAGGTGCCCTCTGGGGAGCGCGCCGGG
>NZ_JBICSZ010000019.1:0-901 GCF_043197365.1 Kribbella sp. NPDC049174
GATGCCGCCGGTGGAGTTCGAGCAAGCCCACTACGCTGCTCTCAACCGAGAGCAGCAACCCGTATAAGAGCGGCAGAGAACCTGGGGTGGTTCACGGACGAATCTGACCGCGGCGATCACCCAGTGGCACGACCGCACGCGGTTGGCCCTGCGGCAGCGTCAGACCACTGATACAGCGTGGCTGACCTGCAGGGACAGCAACCAATGCTCGTCCTGGGTCGGGCGCCGAGGTGGGTCCCAGGACGTCAACCTTTCAGCCCAGTGCGGGACAGGTGCAACGATTCATGAGATAGGCCATGCGGTCGGCCTGTGGCATGAGCAGAGCCGGGAGGACAGAGACACCTTCGTCACAATCCACTGGCAGAACATCCAGGCCGGCCAGTCACACAACTTCAACCAGCACATCAGCGATGGCGATGACGTCGGCGCGTACGACTTCGGATCGATCATGCATTACGGTTCGACCGCATTCGGCACCATCGACCCGGCGACAGGCCGACCCCGCACGACCATCTCGCCTACTCAACCCTTGCCACCGGGCACGATCATGGGGCAGCGCGCGGGGCTGAGTGTTGGTGACCGTGCGGCTGTTGCACAGATGTACTGGCCCATCTATCCGCACTCCTGGAATACCTGGGTGGGCAGGTTCGAGGGTGGCAGCCAGGACCAGCTTCTGTACTACTCGCCGGCGCGACAGGTCTGGTATCTGGGCCGAACGAACAACAGCGGCGCCCTGGTGTTCACGCAGATCGGAGACACAGCAGGCTTCGGCGACCTCGATGACGGCCGACCATTCTGGGTCGGTGACTTCACCGGCGGCGGAACCACCGACATCCTCTTCTACTACCCCGGCGACGACAACTGGTGGCTCGGAACAGTCACCAACGGCCAACTCGTGTGG
>NZ_JBICSZ010000019.1:999-54973 GCF_043197365.1 Kribbella sp. NPDC049174
TACGACGGCCGCCCATTCTGGACCGGCGACTTCACCGGCGGCGGAACCACCGACATCCTCTTCTACTACCCCGGCGACGACAACTGGTGGCTCGGAACAGTCACCAACGGCCAACTCGTGTGGACACTCGTCGGAAACACCGCCGGATTCGGTCACGCAATCAACGACGGCCGCCCATTCTGGACCGGCGACTTCACCGGCGGCGGAACCACCGACATCCTCTTCTACTACCCCGGCGACGACAACTGGTGGCTCGGATCGATCCAGAACGTCCAGCCTGAGCCGACGGATTGCGCGCAGCTCCGCGACTCCGTGCGAGCGCATCAGCAGAGCATCCGGGATCTCAACGCCGAGAAGGCCGGGCTGGACCCGCGGAATCCCGTTGAGCTGGCAGAAATCCGGCAGATCAACAGGCAGATCACCGCGCATCGGCAAGCGATCACGGCAGCGCAGTCGACGATGGCGCAACTCGGCTGTGGATCCACACCGAACCCTGGCGGCCGGCAGTTGGTGTGGTCACTGGCGGGGAACACGATCGGATTCGGTCATGGCATCAACGACGGACGACCGTTCTGGACGGGCGACTTCACCGGAGACGGGCGGACCGAGGTCGTCTTCCACTATCACGGCGATCTCAACTGGTGGCGTGGCCAACTCGCATCCGGATCGCTGGTCTGGGCCTTGGCGGGCACCTGGTGACAACCTTGGATCATGAGCGAGTCCTCGAGCGGTGAGGCCAGGCGGGTGCGGATCGTCTGTTCGCTGCTACCGCCCGCCGGCACACGACTCGAGGGCCCGGTCCACGTGAGACTGACGGTGGAGGATGTCAGCTTGCTGGACAGCGCCTCCACAACGGTGTCCGAGATCGACGTGATCGCCCGTACGCGAGACGATCTCCGAAAGCCGTTCGAGATCGTTGCCGGTCTTCGCGCCGGTCGGCGATACGCCATTCGTGGCCATGTCGACCGCTCCGGGGATGGACAAGTCGCGACTGGAGATCTGGTCACGACCGCCCAGCACGCCGTTGCGGGCGATCGTGCCGTCGCTTCCATCGAGCTCCCGATGGTCGAGGTCCGTCCCGCCGACTGAGACCGCAATGACCGACCTCGATCAAGGTCGGCCCCGGCCATGCGGATCGGCTCGAGGGCTCTACGCGGGTGGGCGGATGATGCGTTGTTCGATGGCTCGGGCTACGGCGGCGGCTCGGGTGTCTACTTCTAGTTTGGTGTAGATGTGGGAGAGGTGGGACTTGATTGTTGCCTCGCTGACGAAGAGGCGTTTGGCGAGTTCGCGGTTCGACTGGCCGGTGGCGAGGAGGCCGAGGATCTCGACCTCGCGGTCGGTGAGGAGTGGGCCGCTGCGCTTCACCAGGCGCGCGGCGACTGCCGGCGCCAGGACCACCTCACCGCGTGCGGTCCCCCGGATGGCGCGGAACAGGTCTTCGGGCGGCGCATCTTTCAGTAGATAGCCGGACGCGCCCGCGTCGATCGCACTCAGGATGTCCGCCTCGGTGTCGTACGTCGTGAGCACCAAGACCTGCGGCGGCTCCGCCAGGGCACGCAGCCGTGCGGTGACCTCAGCTCCACCTGGCCCGTGTCCGAGGTTCAGATCCATCAGTACGACGTCCGGCCGCACAGCCGCGACCAGTTGCTCAGCACTGTGCGCGTCAGACGCCTCACCGACCACAGTCAGGTCGTCCTGGCCGTCCACGAGGGCACGCATCCCGGCGCGCACCACCGGGTGGTCGTCGACCAGCGCCACCCGGATCACGACTCCTCCAGCGGTACCGAGGCTGCAAGCGCCGTACCTTCGCCAGGCTCGCTCTCCAGCACCAGCGAGCCGCCGAGCGCCTCGAGCCGGTCCCGGATGCCCGCCAGGCCACGTCCGCGGTCCGGATCAGAGCTGCCGGCGCCTAGACCGCGGCCGTCGTCTCGGACATCCAATACGACGGCATCTGGCTGGTAGGTCAGTGTGACTACGGCAGTACTCGCGGCAGCGTGTTCGAGCACGTTGGCCAGTGCACCACGCGCAGTACGCAGCAGGGCAGTCTCCACCTCCGGCCTGAGTGCTACCGGCGTACCGTGCACCTGGACCTGCACGTCGACCCCACTGTGGGCAGCCAGGCGCTCACAGGTCTGCCGGAGTACTTCTGGTAGGGAACCACTCACCAGGTCTGCGGGTGCCAGGTCGCGGACTACCCGTCGTACCTCGTCCAGGCCGTCGCGGGCGGTTGCCGCCGCCTGCGCCGCGTGCTCGCGGGCAGCAACCGGCCTGTCCTCCCACTCGCGTTCAGCCGCCTGCAACAGCAGATTGATGCTGGACAGGCCCTGAGCGACGCTGTCGTGGATCTCTCGCGACAGCCGCGCCCGCTCAGCCAGGACGCCGGCCTGATGCTGAGCGTCGGCCAGATCACCCTGTGCCGCGTGCAGGTCGTCCAGCAGCGCCTGCCGGGCCAGGGCATCCCGCTCCAAGGCTCTGTACGCACCGACCGCGAGTACTGCGACGCACACCGGCCCCAGCACGATCGTCGGGTCCAGCCGGTCAGTCATCCGGGTCCACACGACCACAGTGGTCACGACCATGCCAGCCACCACCGCACAGGCCGGCCAGAACGGCAGCACTCGCAGTGCCACAAAGGACAACGGTACGGCGCACCAACCGAACGAAGGCGCCAGCAGCACCAGCCCGAACCACACCGCCACCAGCAGAGCCAGCCACACCCGGCCGGGCAGCACCCGGTACGCCGCGTACGTCGCCAGCAGGACCGCAGCCCCGGCCAACACCCACGGCGCCCGGTCCCCGAACCCGTGACCGGACAGGTACCGCACAGCCGACGCCACCACCAGTACGACGAACGCCGCGTGCAACGCCGTCGCCAGCCCGTCCGCACGGCCAAGAACCCCGGCCGCCCAGGCTGGTGCGGTCGGGCGGGCCGTGGCCGGTGCCGTTGGGTGTGAGCGTGAAGTGGTCATGTGGAGCCGATGGTAGGCCCGAAAGACCCGCTACCGAATCATCCGTTCGGCTATCCGATCGTCGCCGATTGCCCGTCGTACCGGCGTCACCCGAGGAGCAGGCTGGACCCATCAACTACTCCTGAAGCGAGGTACTCATGTCCGTCCGCTCCTTGTCCGCGACTCTGGCGCTGTCCGCCGCCCTGCTCGGCGTCGGCGTACCCACGGCGTCCGCTCGGCCCGCCAGCTACGAGCTGCCCGGTGACACGGGCGGGTCCAAGTTCGAGGGCATCGGGTACGACGCACCCACGCAGCGCTTCTACGTGTCGGAGACGACCGGTGGCGAGATCCACCGCGGACAGCTCCGCTCCGCTGCTGCGACGGAGTGGTTGCGCGGAGACGGCACTGACGGCCGTTGGACCGCGCGCGGCGTGACTGTCGACTCGCTGGGCCGGGTGTACATCGCCGGCGGACCGAACGGCATCGACCACCCGGGCGCACCCGACCTGTGGGTGTACGACCGGTCCGGCCGGCTACTGGCCGCTCTGCGCACCGGAGTGGCCAACGCGTTCCTCAACGACGTCGTGATCGGCCCGGACGGGGCGGCGTACTTCACCAACTCGAACGCGCCACAGGTGTTCCGGGTGAGCGAGCAGCACGGTCGCTGGACCGTGCGGACCTGGGTGGACGCCACGGCGACGATCCCCACCCAGACCGGGTTCAACCTCGGCGGCATCGTGCTGTCGCCGGACCGGCGTGCACTGGTCGTGGCCCAGGGCAACGTCGGCAAGCTGTGGCGGTTCGACCTGCGGACCGGCACGGTGTCGCCGGTCGACACGGGTACGGCGGACCTGGTCAACGCTGATGGGCTGGTGCGGGACGGCAACCAGCTGTGGGTGGTGCGGAACTTCTCCAGGGTGCTCAGCACGCTGCGGCTCTCGCAGGACGGTCGTACCGCGTCGCTGGTCTCCTCTGTTGCCACCGACCCGACTCGGGTGTTCACTACCGCGAAGCTCGCGCAGGGCAGGCTGCTACTCGTCGACAGCAAGTTCGACGAGCAGGTCGCCGTACCGCCGTACGAGGTCGTCGCTCTGACCCCGCCACGCGGATGAAGCGACTGACTGCCCTGGCTGCCGCCATCCTGGTGGCGGCAGCCTGCTCCCCCGCAGCCACCACACCACCGCCGACCCCGAGGACCTCCGTCGTGCAGCACACCGACCAGCAGCTGATCGCCGCCGCCTGGAAGAACGACGTACCCACGGCCCGTCGGCTGATCGAAGCAGGCGCTGACGTCAACGCGGTCGACGACACCGTGCAGAGCGCCTTCCTGATCGCCGCGAGCGAGGGCTACCTCGACCTGCTCGAGCTGACCCTGCAGCACGGTGCAGACGTCCGCAGCCTCGACAGCTACCGCGGTACGGCGCTCATCCGGGCAGCCGAGCGCGGCCACGCCGCAGTGGTCGGCCGACTGCTCCGCGCCGGGATCACTGTCGACCACGTCAACCGCCTCGGCTGGACGGCCCTGCACGAGGCAGTCCTCCTCGGCGACGGCAGCCCTCGGTACGTCGACACAGTCCGCCTGCTCATCGCCGCCGGCGCCGACCGCGACCTACCAGCCGAGCGCGACGGAACGACGCCCGCACAGGCCGCCCGCGGTCAGGTAGCCGCAGTGCTGAGCGTCAAGCCGCCAACTCGCGGCCAGGCCGCCGTGGCCTTACTCGCAGCAGCCGAAGCGGGTGACGCCAACCGTGTCGCCGCTGCACTCGCGGCTGACGCACCACTCGAGTCGCGTGATGAGCACCGCCGTACCGCACTCCTGCTCGCATCCCTGAACGATCACGTCGACGTGGCCCGACTCCTAATCGCGCTCGGCGCCGACCCCGACGCCCAGGACGACCGCCAGGACTCCGCCTGGCTGGTCACCGGTGTCACCGGCAGCGTCGCCATGCTGGAAACGCTGCTACCGGCCGACCCCGACCTCAACCTGCGCAACCGCTTCGGCGGCATCTCCGTCATCCCCGCCAGCGAACGCGGCCACGTCGACTACGTCCGCCGAGTCGTCCAAACCCCCATCAACGTCAACCACGTCAACAACCTGGGCTGGACCGCCCTTCTCGAAGCCATCATCCTCGGCAAGGGCACCGCCTCCTGGCAGCAAATCGTCGCCATCCTGCTCACCGCCGGCGCGAACCCGTCCCTCGCCGACGCCGACGGCGTCACACCCCTCCAGCACGCCGAGAACCGCGGGTACGACGAGATCGCCAACCTCCTGCGCAACGTCGGCGCGCGCTAGGCCCAGATGGCGGCCGGCCACCCGTCACCGAACACTTCCGGCGGCTCGGGGTAGGCGATCGCACGGCCCTCCGCATAACGCCCGGCCGTCCAGGCCGCCGCAGCCGCGTCGAGCACATCGTCCACGCCCGCGAACTCCCCCGCACGACCGATATCCGCGGGCACCTGCATGCCAACGCTCGCTAGGAGCTGTCGGCGCTCCTCCCCGCCGGCCCAGGTCGACTTCGGATGCACCAACGGCCGCCCCGCCATCGTCGCGAAGCAGACTTCCGGATGCACCTCGATCACCGCACACCCGGCCGTCGGCGCCCAGGCATCAACTTCCAGAATCTTCCGCGCCAACGCATACGCCTGCTGGCTGAGCCCCTTCCCGGTCGCCCGCAGATTCACCGCCGACGCCTCAGCATGCGTAGCCGCGAGGAGCGCCTCCCGCACCGGCGTCGAGAACACCGACGACGCCCGCCGCCCAACCATCCGCCGAGCCAGCACGTCCGCCTGCCGCGCCCCCGTCAACGGCAACCCAATCGGAATGTCGACACCCACCACCGCCAGAGCCCCGTCCACCTCCGCGGCCGCGACCACAGCCGCGATCGTCACCCCGAAGTACCCACGACGATCGCTGGAGATCCCCACCCACCCCTTCTTGCAGGCATCAACCCCCATCACCCGCGTCCCCACCCTCATGTGCGGTCCCAGCTCGCCATGGCTGCCAGTTTCACATGACACGATGGCGGGGTGTTGGTGTTTTCTGGTGGGGCTGGTGATGAGGCCCTGGAGCTGGCGGTTGGGCATGCGTTGGTTCGGCGAGTGTCGGACGGACAGGTGATGGAGGCGCTGCGGGTGTATCGGCCGGCGGCGCCGGTGGTGGTCTTCGGGCGGCGGGATACGCGGCTTCCAGGGTTCGCGGCGGCGGTGCGCGCTGCTCGGGCGGCTGGGTTCGAGCCGCTGGTCCGGGCAGTGGGTGGGCGACCCGTCGCGTACACGACCGAGGCTGTAGTGGTTGACCACGTCAAACATGAGCGGCTGGCACCCGAAGGGATGGAGACCCGGTTCAAGGAGTTCGGGGTGAGGTACGCCGACGTGCTGCAGACCCTCGGGATCGACGCGCGGGTTGGGGCCGTGCCAGGTGAGTACTGTCCTGGTGCGCACAGCGTCAACGCGCGCGGTGTGGTGAAACTGGTGGGGACCGGCCAGCGCGTCGTACGAAATGGGTGGCTGTTCAGCGCGCTGATCGTGGTGGGTGACGACGCGCGTCTCCGACCACTGTTGTCCGAGGTCTACGGAGAGCTGGAGCTTCCGTTCGACCCGGCGTCGGTGGGTTCGCTCGCGACTGAGGTGCCCGGGCTGACTGTCGACACCGTCGAGCGAAAAGTCCTCGATGCGTACGGCGCGACGAACCCGCAACCGCTGGACGACGCAACACTCACGCTGGCGGCAGAGCTCGTCGCCGATCACCGGGTGAGCGCATGAGCAGCCTCGCGGAGATCGCTGAGGGCGTCCGCAGCGGCCGACTGGATCCTGTCGTACTGGTCGAACAGGCGCTGCAGCGGGCCGAGGACTCCAAGCAGTTGAACGCGGTGGTGCACCTCGACGCGGACGGCGCCCGTAAGGCTGCGGCGAACCACACCCGGACAGGCGCGCTTGCCGGCGTACCCGTTCTGGTGAAGGAGATCATCGAGGTCGAGGGCCTGCCGTACCGCTGTGGATCGGCCTCGATGGACGAGATCGGCCAACGCGACGCCGAGGTGGTCGGGCGGCTCCGGGCGGCCGGTGCGATCGTCATCGGCCTCAGCCACACGCACGAGTTCGCCTACGGCTGCACAGGTACGTCGAACCGCGTCGGCCCCTGCCGCAACCCGCACGACCCGACCCGGATGACCGGCGGTTCGAGTTCCGGCGCCGGAGCAGCTGTAGCCGCAGGGATCGTCCCGCTGGCGATCGGAACCGACACCGCCGGCTCGGTCCGCATCCCGGCCGCACTCTGTGGAGTGGTCGGCTTCAAGCCGGCGTACGGCACCTTGCCCATCGACGGGGTCTTCCCGCTCGCGCTGAGCCTCGACCACGTCGGCGTACTCACGAACACCGTCGCCGACGCAGCGTACGCGATCGCAGCGCTGACCGGACGCACCCAAGTCGAGCGACCCGCACCTGAACGACTTGGCGTCGTCATCAACGAGGAGTACCTCGACTACACCCCAGAAGTCGGCGCCGCCTGGTCGACCGCGATCAGCCGATTGTCGACAATCGACGTCCGCCTTCCCGACTGGGCCGAAAGCTTCCACACCGCCGCCGACCTCCAGGGCCCAGAAGCAGTCGCGAACCACGCCGGCCGCAACACCGACCCCTACCAACCCGACGTCCAGGAACGACTCCGCGAAGCCGCAGCCGTCCCTATCACCCGGTACGACGCCGCCCGCGCCAAGGCAGCCGAGATCACCGCCGCCATGACCGACCTCCTCCACCAGGTCGACGCCGTCATCACCCCTACCGTCCTCACCACAGCCCCACCGATCGACGCCGTCGACGATCCGGCCGGCTCCCGAACCGTCCGCACCCAACTCCTCAAGAACACCCGCCTGGCCAACCTCACCAAGCACCCCGCGATCACCATCCCGCTACCGACCTCAGGCCTCCCGGTCGGCCTCCAAGTGATTGCCAAAGACAACAACCAGGCCATCGCCGCCGCCGACTTGATCTCAAGGAGACTTGAGGTCTGAGAATCCGGACCATGGAGATGACACTGCGGATCGAGGTCTTCACCCACGACCTCGACCGGGCCGGCCGGTTCTATCGGGACGTGCTCGGATTCGAGGAGCTGTCCCGGCAATCCCGCTACCTGTGGATGGGTCGCGGCACCGCGCGGATCGGCATCGGTGCCACCACGGAGCCCATCGATCCGGCGGTACGACGGGTTCCACACGGAACCGAGATCGTGCTCGAGGTGGACGATCTCGACGCGGAGTACGAGCGGGTGCGCGCGACCGGCTGGCCGGTGGAGGGCGACGTACAGCTGCAGGAATGGGGCCTGCGCGACTTCCGGCTGTTCGATGCCGACGGCTACTACCTACGGCTGACCTCCCGGCCGGTCCAGCAGGCAGCGCGACGGTAGGTCGAACCAGCGGAGGTGGTCGAAGTCCGCGTTCACGTGACCTTCGTGGTCGGGGTTCTCCTGGCAGGTGGAGAGGAGTTCGCGGGCTTCGGCCAGGTAGTCCTCGAGGGCTGACTCGGGGGCGGTGTGGTCGTGGTGTGGATAGCGCAGCGTCCCGTCGGCGTCGTACCCGACCTGGGACAGGCGCATCGGGGGCTCGACCGGACCGCGGTGGTGGCGCCACAGGCCGTTCGTGGGGTCGAAGCGGTAGTCACCGAGCAACCGCCAGCCGTCTCGGGCGAGCAACTTGACGGCCTCCACGACGTACCTGAAAACGGCCTCCGAGATGAAGTAGTTGAAGTTGACCCGCACCCAGCCGGGCTTGATCCCCTCACACCCGTGCAGGATCTCCTCGGCGAACTCGTGCGACCGCTCCAGGTCGATCCCGAGCAGCGTGTGCCCGTACGGACCCGCGCACGAGCAGCCGCCGCGCGACTGGATGCCGAACAGGTCGTTCAGCAGCGCGACGACGTAGTTGTGGTGCAGATACCGCCCGGACGGCGCCTTCACCACGAACGACACGATCGACAACCGCTCGGCGTCGAGGTTGCCGAGGATCTGGATGTTCGGCTCCTCCTGCCACGCCTCGACCGCGCGCCGCAGATACCAGTCCTCGTGCGCGCGGATCACGTCGATCCCGACCGCCTGCTTGAGCTGGAACGCCAGCCCGGCCCGGATCGACCCGATGATCGCCGGCGTACCGCCCTCCTCGCGGTGCACCGGATCCTCGAGGTAGCGGTGCTCGAGCGGGTTCACGTACGCGACCGTCCCACCGCCCGGTACGTCGGGAACCCGGTTGTGGAGCAGTTCACGACGGGCGACCAGTACGCCGGGAGTCCCCGGACCTCCGATCAGTTTGTGCGGACTCAGGAAGATCGCGTCCTTGTAGGCCAGCGGGTCCTCGGCGCGGCCGCCGTACATCTCGATCTCGACGTACGGCGCCGCGGCCGCACAGTCCCAGAACGACAGAGCGCCGTACCGGTGCAGGAGCGCCGACACGCGACGGGTGTTGCTGACGATCCCGGTGACGTTGCTGGCCGCGGAGAACGAGCCGATCTTCAGCGGACGGTCGCCGTACTCGACCAGCCGCGACTCGAGCTGGTCGATGTCGATGTGGCCGTCCTGGTCCTGGCTGATCACGATCACGTCGGCGATCGACTCGCGCCACGGCAGCTCGTTGGAGTGGTGCTCGTACGGCCCGATGAAGACGACCGGACGCTGCTCGAGCGGGATCTGGTCGGTGAAGTGGTAGGTGTCGTCGAGCTCGGCCGGGATGCGCAGGCCCATGATGCCGATCAGCTTGTCGATCGCGCCGGTCGCGCCGGATCCGCAGAAGATCACCGCGGTCTCGTCGTCGCCGCCGACGCTTTGGAGGATGATCCGGCGGGCGTCCTCACGCAGGCGGGTGGTCTGCAGACCGGTGCCGCTGGACTCGGTGTGCGTGTTCGCGTACCGCGGCAGGACCTCGTCGCGGATGAAGTCCTCGAGGAAGGTGAGAGCACGGCCGGACGCGGTGTAGTCGGCGTACGTGACCCGGCGTGGACCGTACGGCCCCGGCATGACCTGGTCGTCGCCGATCACCGAGGCCCGGATCCGGCGCAGCAAAGGGGTATCGGGCGGTATCTCGACCGTCGCGTCAGCCCGCTCCCCCTGGATGGTCATGGCGTCAGGGTAGATCCGCCGAGTGACTTTCGTCTCGTGCTGTCGTGCCACGTTGTGGATAAGGTCGTCGCAGTCGACGGTGAGGGAGTTGGGGATGACGCTTTCCAGCGAGCTGTGGGACCGCGGCGGCGCGCCCGTGTACGACAAGATCGTCCGGCACCCGTTCATCACCGGACTGACCGACGGCACGCTGGATCACGACGCGTTCCGCTACTTCATCGTTCAGGACAGTCACTATCTGCGCTCGTACTCCCGCGCGCTGACCCTGGTCGCCGGCCGCGCGGTCGACGAGGACGCGGTCAGCATGTTCGCCCTGCACGCGGCCAACGCGATCGCGGTCGAGCGCGAGTTGCACGCGTCCCTGCTCGGCTCCCTGGGCCTCACGTCGGCCGATGTCGACGCCGCGGGCTCCGGCCCGACGACTACGGCGTACATGTCCTATCTGACCGCGGTGTGCGCGACAGGCACGTACGCCGAGGCCGTGGCCGCCGTGCTGCCGTGCTACTGGATCTACCGTGACGTCGGCCGCGAACTGCTGAAGCGGTCGTCGCCGGACCCGCTCTACCGGCAGTGGATCGAGACCTACGGCTCCGATGAGTTCGATGCGGTGGTCGAATCGGTGCTGGCGGTGACCGACGGTCTGGACGTGAGCGCGTCGGAGCGGGAGCGTTGTCATCGGCACTTCAGTACGACGTGCCGCTACGAATGGATGTTCTGGGACGCCGCGTACCACAAGCTTGATTGGCCAGTCGGATGAAGGACTTCTACGACGTCGTGATCGTTGGCGGCGGGCACAACGGCCTCGTCGCCGCCTCGTACCTGGCCCAGGCCGGGCTCTCCACGCTCGTGCTCGAGCAGCAGCGTCACACGGGTGGTGCCGCGGTCAGCCAGAAGGTGTTCCCGGGTGTCGACGCGCGACTGTCGCGGTACTCGTACCTGGTCAGCCTCCTGCCCGACAAGATCGTCGCGGACCTGGGTCTGTCCTTGGAACTACGGTCGCGCGGCGTCGCGTCGTACACACCGGTACGACGCTCCGGCCGCGACCTCGGCCTGATGGTCGAGCGGCCCGAGGGCGCGGCGACGCGTGAGTCTTTTGCGGCGCTGACCGGGAGCGACGCGGACTACGACGCTTGGACTTCCTTCTACGGTGCAGTCGGCTCCCTGGCCGCCGCCCTCGCTCCCACTCTCCTCGAACCGCTGCAACCCGCCGCCACACTCCGCTCCCGTATCGACGCCGACCTCTGGGACGCAGTCATCGACCGCCCCCTCGGCGAGACCATCGAACGACGCTTCGCCGACGACACCGTCCGCGGCGTGGTCGCGACCGACTCGGTCATCGGCACCTTCGCGAGCCTGCACGACGAGTCGCTGATCCAGAATCGCTGCTTCCTCTACCACCTCATCGGCAACGGCACCGGCGAGTGGCGGGTGCCGGTCGGCGGGATGGGCGCGGTGACGGACGCCTTGGCGGATGCAGCGCGGCGGGCCGGTGCATCGCTGGTCACCAACGCGTCTGTGACCAAGGTTGAAGCTGATGGGGTCAGCGCCTCGGTCACCTGGCTCGGAGGCGACGGGGAGCGGTCTGTCGACTGTTCGTACGTGCTGGCCAACGTCGCTCCGACCACGCTGGATGCGTTGCGTGGCCGTCTGGTCGGCGACAAGCCCGAGGGGTCGCAGCTCAAGATCAACCTGCTGCTGTCCCGGCTGCCGGCGCTGAAGTCGGGCGACGACCCTACTCGTGCGTTCGCCGGGACCTTCCACATCGACGAGGACTACAGTCAACTGGAGTCGGCTTACCGGTCAGCTTCGGCCGGTGAGCTGCCTGGGGTGCCGCCGTCCGAGGTCTACTGCCATTCCCTGACCGATCCGTCGATCCTGTCCCGCGAGCTGGTTGCCTCCGGCCACCACACGCTGACCGTCTTCGGCGTCCACTTCCCGGCCCGATTGTTTGCCTCCGACAACGATGCGGCCCGGGACGAGTCGGTTAGGCGCGTGCTGGCCGGCCTGGAGTCGTACCTCGCCGAACCGCTCGAGGACTGCATCGCCCGCGACGGCGACGGCAACCTCTGCATCGAGGCCAAGACGCCGTACGACATCGAGGAATCCGTCGGTATGCCGGGCGGTCACATCTTCCACGGCGACCTGCAATGGCCCTGGGCCGCCGACGACGCCGACGTCGGCCGCTGGGGCACCGAGACCGACGTCGCCAACCTCCTCATCTGCGGTTCCGGCGCCCGCCGCGGCGGCGCCGTCTCCGGCCTCGGCGGCCACAACGCCGCCATGTCGCTGCTGTCCCAGCACCCCTGATTTAACCGATTTCGCATCTCCCTCCCACCCCTGCTACGATCCTCATCGTTCGAACGCAAGACAACACAACACAGGCGCCGCTAGCTCAATTGGCAGAGCAGCTGACTCTTAATCAGCGGGTTCGGGGTTCGAGTCCCTGGCGGCGCACAACAGCCCAGGTCACGCGAGTGTCCTGGGCTTCTTCATGCCGTCAGCGCACTCAAAACGCACTCCTTTGCCGAGCAACCACCTCGCGGCGATCCGCCATCCTCTGTCCCATCTCTTGCTAGCAGTCGACCTTCAGGTCTTGCTCCGATCGTGACTGTGTGTCACATCACATCGCTTCGCATCCTTACCAACCCTCTGGAATCTCCACCCTCTCCAGCGTTGAGCAGCCAACCACGACACAGGTTGGAGGCTTGAAATGTCGAGGCCACCACTGCCGATCGGGACCTGGGGACAAATTTCCACCTGGGTTACGAAGACCGACGACAAGGGCAAGCCGATCACCTACAAGTCGCAGGCCAAGTTCCGCGACCACGACGGCCATGTCCGCCTGGTGTCCGCCTACGGCAAGAACAAGACGACGGCCGAGCGCGCTCTCCTCAAGAAGCTCCAGGACCGCGCTAAGACCAATCAGACCGGCGAGCTGACCGCGATGCACAAGATCAGCCACCTCATTGATCTCTGGGAGAAGCGGTTCGAGGGCCTGGTCGCCGACGGCAAGCGATCACCCACCTCGCTCGACACCTATCGACGCGTTATCAAGAACTACATCCGCCCCGCCCTCGGCGAAATCCGCATCGGCGAGGCCAACACCCCACGCCTCGACACGGTCATCTCCCAGATCAAGTGCACGGCCGGCGCGCCTACAGCCAAGACATGCCGGGCCGTCATCTCCGGCGCGATGAAACTCGCGGTCCGCTACGGCGCCATCTCGGTCAACCCGGTTCGCGAGGTCGACGCCATAGAAACCCAGGCCAAGAACCCGCCGCGGTCGCTGACCGCGGAAGAAGTCATCCTCCTCCGACAGCACCTCGCCGCGGACGAGCGCGCCGTCCAGGCAGACCTCCCTGACCTGGTCACCTTCATGCTCGGCACTGGCGTCCGCATCGGCGAATCCCTCGCCGCCCTGTGGTCCGAGGTCGACCTCGATGCCGGCACAGTCGAGATCACCAGCACCATCGTCCGCGTCAAAGGCGAAGGCCTACTCCGCAAGCGCACGAAGTCCAGAGCCGGCCAGCGTCTCCTCCACCTACCTGAGTGGGCCGCCGCAGTCCTCCGCGCCAGGAACGCCGCAGGCATCCGCCTCGACGACCCAATCTTCACCGACACCATCGGCGGTTTCCGCGACCCCACCAACGTCCGCCGCTCCCTCCGCACCGCCCTGTCCCCCGTCGGCAGCACCGCCCGCCGCGACCTAGGCCTCTCCCTCCGAGCCCTCCGCCGCCAAGCCCACCTCACCCGCAAGCAAGTCGCCGAGACCCTCAACTGGCCCCAAACCAGGATCGAACTCATCGAAACCGGCCGCATCAAAGTCGACCACCAACAGATCGCCGCCCTCGTCACGACCTACAGCATCCGGCTCGAGAACCACCACCCCCTATTGGCCCAGCTCCACGACGCCACCCAGCCAGCCGACTCCGACAAACTCGCCTGGATCCGCTCCCACGCCCTCCGCAAAGCCACCGCCACCGCCCTCGACGAAGCCGGACACACGGCCCGCCAAATCGCCGACCAACTAGGCCAGGCCAAGGTCTCCATCACCCAAGACATCTACCTTGCCCGCCGAGCCGCCAACCCAGCCGCCGCCGAAGCGCTCCAAAGAGCCTTCGAAGAGCCAGACCTTCCCTGACTCGCACCGTCCACTTCTGGAGTCCCGGCGGGATCGCCCACACGTCTGTCCATTGCCAGTGCGAGCGGATCGCGGACCAGGGACGGGCGCGGGGGCGATCGTCGGGGTTGGAGGGGATCGTCGGAGGTGTCCGTCGACTCGTAGGAGAGGATTATGAACAGCACACAGCCGGCCGGGGGTCTCGCATATGAGGTGTTCGTCAGTGAGGCGCCTGCTCAGCGTGGCGAGCTTCCGAATGGGGCGCCGAGGAGGTTCTCCCCGATCGCGAGCACTCTGATCTATGGCCAGGAGAACGCCGTACTGAGCGACCCCGGCTTCAACCCTTCCACTGCGCGCGAGCTCGGTGACTGGGTCGTCGGCAAGGGGCGCAAGCTGACCGACATCTACATCACTCATGGCCACGGGGACCACTGGTTCGCGGCACAGCTCCTCGCCGACCGGTTCGGAGCGCGCATCGTCGCGTCCGCGGGCGTCATCCGGCAGATGCACGGCAACGTCGCCGCGCGGCCGTTCCTGTGGGACAAGGCGTACGACGACATCCCGCCGTCGCCGGTCACCGCGGTGACGGTGCCAGACAATCGCTTCACCCTCGAGGGCCACGAACTCCGGATCGTTGACGTAGGCCACGGCGACTCCGACGACTCCAGCGTCCTGCACGTTCCGGACCTCGGCCTGGTTGTCGCCGGGGACGTCATCTACAACGGAGCCCACCAGTACGTCGGCGACGCCCTGGGACCCGACGGTCTCACACCGTGGCGAGCCGCGATCGACAACGTCGAGGCACTCGCACCGCACACAATCGTTGCCGGACACCTCAAGAGGCTCGGCGACGACGACGCCGTCCGCCAGATCGCCGTCACCCGCCGGTACCTCGGCGACGCCGAAGCCGCCCTGAAGGCTGAGACCACCGCTCTCGACTACTTCAACCACATGATCGAGCTCTATCCCGACTACACAGGGCAGCTGATCCTCTGGGCCGGCGCCGGTGCGCAGTACGGCGTCCGCGAGCACCCGGCCGCCGACAGAGCCAAGATCGTCGCCTCCGCCTGGCTGTGACCGACGTCTGAGCGCCGCTGGCTCCGCCTGATCCGTGAAACCAGTGTTCTCCACGGACGCGACGATGTCCGCCACGAGCGACTCTCGAAGCAGGAACATCAGAGGAGTCAACCGTGGAGCAGAAACTCGAAGCCGTCGTCGTACCCGTGTCCGATGTAGACCGGAGCCGACACTTCTATCGCGCGCTGGGATTCCGGCTGGATGACGATCGGACGGACCCTGACGGCAGCCGTTTCGTCCAGCTGACCCCGCCAGGCTCGTCGTGCTCGATCATCATCGGCACCGGCCTCACCTCCGCCGAGCCCGGTGGGACGATCGGCATCCTGATCGTCACCGATCTCGAGGCAGCGCTCACAGATCTGCAAGCCCGCGGCGCAGCGCCGAGTACGGTCGCCGTATGCCCGGACGGGTCGCCGTACGTCTCCTTGCGGGACCCCGACGGGAACAGGTGGCTGCTGGCCAGTAGTTGAGATCTTCAGGCTGGTGCTGCTTACTGTGGCCAGGAGGTGGCGATGCCTGCAATCGACGCGTTCTCACACATCTCGCTGACCGTGACCGATCCTGAGCAGAGTGCCGACTTCTACAACCGGGTGCTCGGGACCGAGACCGTGTTCTCGACCGCCGGCGACAACGGCGCCCTGATCATCGTGGCGCGCGACGGGATGATGATCGCGCTGCGGGACCATCCCGGGTCGAACGACAAGAGCTTCGACCCGAGCCGGGTCGGCCTGGATCACGTCGCGTTCATGGTGCCGTCGCGGGTGGAGCTGGAGGCTTGGCACTCCAGCCTGATCGCCGCCGGAGTCGTCTGCTCGGCGATCGAAGCCAGTCCGTTCGGCCTACACCTCAACCTCAAAGATCCCGACGACATCGCCGTCGAGCTCTTCGTCTCCGAACCCGCCTGACCCGAACGCACCAGGGCGGTCGCCAGGCATCACCACGGGCGCGACGAATCCGGCGAAGGGCCACTGTCGATGGTATGAACACCACTCAGAAAAGCTTGGCGAACGCGCACCGGGTGAGGCTCGCCGACCACCCTCGACTCACAGCCATACCGTCGTCCCGGACGGAGCTCATCGATCGGCTCGCGACCGTACCGGGCCTGGTCCGTCCCGGCATCTCGCACTGGGACATGAAGACCCGCCTCCCGCTGCACCCACTCTCCGTGGAGAACGCGTACGGCGACCCGCGGCTGCTGCACGATCTCGCCGGACCCGGTGCGACCTTCGCCCGCCGCATGGGCGCCGAGGTCATCGTCGGCGCCGAGACAGGCGGCATCCCGCTCGCCACCGCATCGGCCCTGGCCGGAGACATCCCCTTCGCCTTCGTCCGCAAGCCCGGCTACGTGGGACACGAAGACCACGAACCACGGGTCCGCGGCGCAGCCGTCGCCGGCCGACGGATACTCCTCGTCGACGACGCCGTGTCATCCGGATCCGCACTCGAGGCGTTCGCCGACGAGTTGCAGGGCGAAGGCGCGATCCTCGTCGGAGCCTTCACCCTGGTCGACATGCGTGACGTCGCCACCTCGGTGACGCCGACCGCCGCAACCCTCCCGATCGAGTCCGTCGCCACCTACCTCGAGGTACTCACAGCAGCAACCGACCACGGCATCCTCGACCCCACTGTCCACCGACTCGCCGTCGACGCCCTCGTCAACCACTGGCCCGACAACGACCCCCGCTGGTCACAACTGAAAGACGCAGCCTGACCCCGTTGGCACGACGTACGCGGGTCGCTACTACGCGTGGGTTCGCAGGCGTTGTTTGGCTGCTCGTTCGACGAAGAGGGGTACGAAGTCTCGGATCGGGGCCTGTTCGAACTCGGGACGGCTCGCGCGTACGGCGACCGCAGTGCCTGTCGCAAACCTGTCGGTCAGAGTCGCGGGTGTGCGGGGGCGAAGGTGTTCGTGCCGGCTGCGTCCTCTGCGCGGATGATGTGCGTGATCGCGTTGATCATGGCCAGATGGGTGAACGCCTGCGGGAAGTTGCCAAGGTGGCGTCCGCTGAGCGGGTCGATCTCCTCGGCGTAGAGGCCCAGTGGGCTCGCGTAGGACAGAAGCTTCTCGCAGAGCGCGGTGGCCTCGTCCAGCTCGCCGATCTCGACGAGCGCCGACACCAACCAGAACGAGCAGATCGTGAACGTCCCCTCCGCACCGCGCATCCCGTCGTCGGTCTCCGACACGCGGTAGCGCAGCACCAGGCCGTCCTGCGTCAGTTCGTCGGCGATAGCTCGCACGGTGGCGCGGACCCGCGGATCGTCAGCCGGCAGGAACCGCAGCAACGGCAGGAGCAACAACGAGGCGTCGAGGGTGGTGGCGCCGTACCGCTGGACGAAAACTCCTCTGTCGTCGACACCGTTGGTGCAGATGTCCGTGCGGATCTCGTCGGCGACTGCCTGCCAATCATCAGCAAATCCTGGCTCGTCGTGCAGCCGGGCCAGCTTGGCACCACGATCCATCGCCACCCAGCACATCAGCTTGGACGAGGTGAAGTGCTGCGGCTCACCGCGTGACTCCCAGATCCCGTGGTCGGGCTCACGCCAGTGCTTCGCTGCCGCCTCTGCCTGCCGCTTGAGGAACGGCCACAAGCTCTCAGTCACTTGGTCGCGCGACCTGGCATGCAGATACACCGAGTCGAGTATGGCTCCCCACACGTCGTGCTGGCCCTGGAGATAGGCGGCATTGCCGACCCGGACCGGTCTCGCGCCTTCGTAGCCCGTCAAATGGTCGAGTGTCTGCTCGGGCAGCTCGCGTTCGCCGCCGATGCCGTACATGATCTGAATGTCCTGATCGAGGTCACACATCTCGGTGAGGAACGAGAAGAAGTCGTTCGCCTCGCGATCAAGCCCGATGGTGTAGAGCCCCCAGAGGGCGAACGTCGAGTCACGGACCCACGAGTAGCGGTAGTCCCAATTCCGCTCACCGCGAGGCGTCTCCGGCAAGGATGTCGTCGCCGCCGCGAGCAGTGCCCCGGTAGGAGCGAAGGTGAGTCCTTTCAGGGTCAGTGCGCTGCGCACCAGATAGCTGCTCCACGGGTGATCCGGAAACACACCGATATTGATCCATTGCCGCCAGTACTCGGCCGTTCGAGCCATCCTCTCGAGGGCTTCCGCCCAGGTCCGCGGCGGCGACAGAACCGACCACGAGAGCGCAACGAACGCCGTGTCACCCTGCGACATCCGAGTCCGTGCCTGCGCAGTCCGGCCCTCCAGACCGAGGCGCAGATCGGTAGTCAGCTTCAGCGTGACCTCGGGATCCAGGTCAGGGCAGCTGGCCACAGCCTCGCCATAACCGGGGCCGTCGTAACGCCAACTTGCTTCTAGGCGGCCGTATCCGAACATCGGTTCGCACACCATCGAAAGATCCACAGCACCGCTGACGCATTTGACCGTCCGTAGCAAACAGTGTTCGGCGTCGTAATCGGTCGGCGTACGGCGATGAGTCACGGACCGCTCGGAGACGTTGTGCCACGGTCCCGTGAGGAGGGCATCACGGACGATCAGCCAACCCGTCGGCGACTTCCAGGTCGTTTCGAGCATCAGGCTGCCTGGCAGATATCGACGTGCAGCCGGCACCTGTACGCCGTACGGACCGAGCCGGAAGCTCCCTGCGGCACGATCGAGAATCGCCCCGAACACACTGGGCGAGTCATGTCGTGGGAGGCACATCCACTCCACCGCACCGCTTGGCGCTATCAGGCAGTTGGACTCGCAGTCCGACAGGAAGGCGTAATCCGCGATCGGCGGATGCGCGCTGCGCCCGGGACCTTCATGCAGGTCACCGGAAGTCGCGAGGGTACGTGCCAGGGACTCAGGCAAGGCCAATCCCCCTCCTGTGCGCGGATCCCATCCGTCGCTCCAACCATCATGACCGAGAACGCTCGAACTGACGCCCGGCCCGAGAGGCACAAGTGACGCCGGGACCGAGGCCGCACCTCACGAGACCGTTCGATCTTCATCTCGACCGCTCGGCGCTGTTCAATGGCGTTGGGCCTCCGAGCCCGCTTGGTTCCCAGTGACGGGTTGGCGCTGCCCGCGCCCCGTCTCGCCCGAGTCCGCCGACGGCCGGCAGCGCGGAGACCAGGGTCTACCACGGGCGCGATGTAAGCCCCCAAGCGCAAACGTGGTCGGCGACAGGTTGGGCCTAGGAGGGAGATCTCGATGACGAGCTTCGACTACGACGTACTGATCGTCGGCTCCGGGTTCGGGGGCAGTGTTGCCGCGCTTCGTGCCGCGGAGAAGGGATACCGGGTCGGCGTCCTGGAGTCCGGCAAACGGTGGAACGACGCGGACATCCCGAAGAGCCAGTGGCATCTGCCCGGGTTCCTGTGGTTCCCCGCGGCGAACCTCTACGGGATCCAGAGGGTCGAGTACCTGGATGACGTGCTTGTCTTGTGCGGCGCAGGCGTGGGCGGCGGATCTCATGTCTACGCGAACACGCTCTACGTGCCCCCGAAACAGTTCTTCGACGCACCGGAGTGGGCGAGCATCACCGATTGGGCCGACGAGCTGGCCCCCCACTACGACCAGGCGACCCGGATGCTCGGCGCTGTTCGCTACCCGTACATGCCGACCGACGTCGACCGCGTGATGCACCACGTCGCGACCGAGATGGGAAGAGGGGAAACCTTCAACAAGGCGCCTGTGGGCGTGTACTTCGGTAGCCCAGGAGTCGAGGTCGAAGACCCGTACTTCGGTGGCGCCGGACCGCGTCGTACGGGGTGCATCTCGTGCGGGAAGTGCAACATCGGCTGCGGCCACAACGCGAAGAACAAGCTCACGACGAACTACCTGTACTTGGCCGAGAAGCTCGGCGCCCGGGTCCACGAACTCCACGAGGTCTACGACCTTCTCCCGCTCGAAGGAGGCGGATTCGAGGTGCACGCGCGGCATCCGGGGTGGGCGCAACGAGCCGCGCAGCTGCGACATCACACCTACACCGCCGAGCAGGTGATCGTCGCCGCCCATGCGTACGGCTCGGCGAAGCTCCTGCTGCACATGCAGCACGAGGGGCGGCTGAGGGACGTGTCCACCGAGCTCGGTCAGCGCGCACGGACGAACTCCGAACAGCTCCTGGCGATCACCCGTACACACGAGGAATGGAAGCGCGATCCGGACAGGATCCGCCTCACGCCAGGGTCGGTATCGATTACCTCCGGCGTGTGGCCCGACCCCGTAACGAGCATCGAGCCCGTCTACTGGGGCGTCGGGAACGACCTGTTCGCCTTCCTGGTCACCTACCACCAGCACGGCGAGCAGAAGCACCCGACCGCCGGCTGGATCAAGCAACTGATCGAACACCCGACGACCGTTCTCAGCTTCGACGACGCACGCAACTGGGCCGAGCGGACCGTCGTCATGCTCTGCTCCCAGACGACCGACACGTCGATCGAGCTCTACTGGCACGACGGTCTACTGCGGAGCCGCCACACCGGCACCCCTCCGTCGGTGCACATCCCCGTCGTCGAGCAGTTCGTCGATCGGATGGCGACCAGGATGGGCGGCCACGAAGGAGCGCTGCCGTTCGAGGTCATCAACCGCACCGCCTCGGCCCACTTCACCGGCGGTATTCCGATCGGCGACAGCAGCGAGACCGGCGCTGTCGATCCCTACCAGCGCGTGTTCGGCCAGCCGGGCCTGCACGTCATCGACGGAAGCGTGATGCCGGCGAACACCGGGGTGAACCCGTCGCTCTCGATCACCGCTCTGGCCGAACGTGCGCTGTCGCTGTGGCCGAACAAGGGAGACGACGACTCGAGGCCCCCGCTGGGGTCCGGTTACGAGCGCCTGGCCCCGGTGATGCCGCACCGTCCCGCCGTACCCGCCGGTGCTCTGGGCGAGCTACGACTCGACGCGAAGAAGTCCGACGTCATCCCTGACTATCCCTACTAGGAGCACCCGATGACCGAGCTCTCAGCGGGCACGTTCCGCACGGTCGACGCCGCGACGGCGATCGGTGACGACAACGTCGCTCCCTATTACTTGACCCTGGGCGATCGCAAGCTGCGCGTCTCCTTCGCGCGGGTGGACGGCCGCGTCTACGCGTTCGGCGACCTCTGTACCTGCGCCTCCGAGACCTGCCCGCTCTCCGGGGGACTGCGCACCGGACCGACGATCATGTGCCAGTGCCACGGCTCCCGGTTCGACATCAGGACCGGAGCCGTGGTCAACGGTCCGGCCACCGAACCGTTGACCGTCTACGCGGTACAGGAGGCCGACGGCGAGATCCAGATCCGCCTCTGACCCGTCACCGCCGCCTTCCGTGGAGAGCCCGGAAGGCGGCCGCGGTGCTCAGTCCGTAGACCAGGTGCGCGCTGAGGTCCTTCGCGAGCACACGGCGGCTGTACTTCCAGATCGGCTGGTACAGCCCAGCGGCAGGCAGCGTCACATAGCCGCTTCCCCACACGCCCGCACCGAAGGGAGCGCCATAACGGATCTTGGGCTCTGGCGCCGATCCGGCGAGGACGCCGTACACGGCACCGTTGGCGATCCCGACACCCCAATGCATGACGTTGTTGACCAGGGCGGCCCGTCGGTCGGACAACTCACGGCGGAACAGCCCTTCATAGAGCCGCTTCCCCACCTGGGCAGGGGCAGGCGCCTCGTCCCAGCTGTGGACATCGGCTGAGAACTCCCAGCGCGGAAAGTCGCTCTTGCCGGCGTCCCTGCGGTAACGGCCGTACAACAACACGTCCATTGCGAGGGTGCCGAGGGCACCGGCCACCGATCCGCGGATCACGGCTCCCAGCGGCGTGAGCGGTCGGCCTCCGCCCGACCTCAACTGCCGCATACCTCTCATCATGATTCCTCCTCCAGTTAGCTCTGACTCAGATCACCAGCGTGCTCTCGTACGGCGCCTATCGCGCCCGTACCGGACCCTGGTCACCTCGCGGGCTCCTGTCACATCGCGGGGTGTTACTCGGACGAATGAGTGAGCCAACCGGTAGGCGGCTGGCCGTCCAATCGCACGGAACAGGACAGATCGATGAGAAATCCCCTGACCAACTGGGCTCGCCGTCCCAAGAGACGCGGGCGCACCCTGGCGTTCCTGCTCGCCGCCGTGGCGCTGGGCCTAGCGAGCTTCAACCCGGTGCAGAGCGCTGCTGGAGAACAGCGTGGAGCGAAGCCGACGATCGTGCTGGTGCACGGCTCCTGGGCAGACGGTTCGAGCTGGAACCGCGTGACCGAGCGGCTGCAGGACGATGGGTACACGGTGCGCGCCATCCCCAACACGCTGCGCTCGGTAGCGGGTGACGCGGCGTCGGTGCGGGCCTTTGTGCAAACGGTGCCGGGACCGGTCGTGCTGGTCGGTCACTCGTACGGCGGTTTCGTGATCACCAACGCGGCCACCGGGCTTCCGAACGTCAAGGCTCTCGTGTACGTCAACGCCTTCGCGCCGGACCTCGGTGAGACCCCGTTCCAGCTCGTGGGGCCGGACTCGGCGCTCGCTGTCGAGCCGACGACCATCTTCGACTTCGTCCCCGCCACGTTGCCGCCCACCCCGACCACCGAGGTGTACCTCAAGCGGTCGACCGTCTTCAGCTCGTTCGCGACCGGGCTGAACTCCGACACCAAGGACCTCGTCTTCGCGACCCAGCGACCGGGCGCACTCGGCGCACTCAACGAGCCGTCCGCAGCCCCGGCCTGGAAGACGATCAAGTCCTGGAGCGCGATCGGCACCAAGGACCAGATCATCCCGGCCAGTGCACAGCGGACCATGTCCAAACGAGCCGGCGCCACCATCACCGAGTACGACGCCGGACACCTCGGCCTGATGAGCGCCCCCGGCGTCGTCACCAAGGTGATCGAGCACGCTGCGCGCAGCTAGGCAGCGCTCGCCGTACTGATCAACAACCGGGCACCGATCCCGGTGTCCTCAGCACGTCAGAAATGCATGAAAGGAAGGACAGTTTCATGACGAAGCACATTCTCGAGGAGGCGGCCCAGGGAATCGCCGACGCGACCTCAAAGCCTCCATTCCTCTATCAGTTGGGCCCGGACGGTGCCCGGAAGGTCCTGGACGACCTCCAGGCAGCTCCGATCGACAAGCCCACGGTCGACGAAAAGTGGATCACCGTACCGGCCGAGGTCGGTGACGTCCGGGTCCGGATCGTCAAGCCGGTCGGAGCCGAAGGGCTGCTGCCGACGGTCCTGTACATCCACGGCGGTGGCTGGATCCTCGGCAACGCGGGAACCCACGACCGGCTGGTCCGTGAGCTGTCCGTCGGCGCCGAGGCCGCAATCGTGTTCGTCGAGTACGACCGCTCGCCGGACGCGCAGTACCCGGTCGCGATCGAGCAGGCGTATGCCACCGCCCGCTGGATCACCGCCCATGGTCGCTACGAAGGCCTCGACCCGAGCCGGCTGGCGATCGCGGGCGACTCGGTCGGCGGCAACATGACCGCGGCGGTGACCATCCTGGCCAAGCAGCGCGGAGACGTCACCTTCGTGCACCAGTCGCTGTACTACCCGGTGACCGATGCCGCGCAGGACACCGACAGCTACCGCGAGTTCGCCGACGGACCGTTCCTGACCGCCAAGGGAATGGCCTGGTTCTGGGACGCCTACCTGCCGGACCACGCTCGGCGCGGCGAGAGCACCGTGTCGCCGCTGCGGGCGGGGCTCGACGAGCTCGCCGGTCTGCCGGAGGCGTTCGTCGTCGTCGACGAGAACGACGTACTGCGCGACGAGGGCGAGGCGTACGCCCGCAAGCTGACCGAGGCCGGTGTCCGCACCACGAGCGTCCGCTACAACGGCACGATTCACGACTTCATGATGCTGAACCCGTTGCGTGAGTCCGCGGCCGTCACCGGTGCGATGGAGCAGGCGATCCACGTGCTCCGCAAGGCACTCGGAGTCAAATAGGTCAGACCGCCACAACCGGGCTCGCGGCGTCGATCACCGTCGAGGTGAGCTGCTTGCGCGACTTGACGTCCAGCTTGGTGAACACCTTGCGGAGATGCCATTCCACGGTGTGATGACTGATGAACAGCTGGCTGCCGATCTCGTGGTTCGTGAGCCCGCCGGCAGCCAGCCGGGCGATCTGCGCTTCTTGTGCGGTGAGGATGCCGTGCGTGTCCACCTGCCGCCTCCGCGCTGTCGCTCCGGTCGCGACGAGCTCTTGGCGGGCGCGCTCGGCGAACGCTTTCGCGCCCATGCCGCCGAAGCTGTCGTAGGCGACGCGCAGGTGGAACCGGGCATCCTGGCGACGCTGCTCGCGGCGCAACCACTCGCCGTACACCAGGTGCGCACGGGCCAGGTGTACGGCGATCCGCGTACGGCCGAGCCGCTCGATCGCCTCCCGGTAAAGGGCGTCGGCGGCGGGACCCTCGGCGAGCAGCGCCCTCGACCGGGCCAGAACGCCGAGGCCCCAGTCGGTCCCGGCCGCGCCGGCGTGTTGCTCGAGCTGTTGCAGCGCCTCGGCCGCTGTCTTGTCGGCGTTGCTGCGCGCCGCCGCCTCGACGAGTTCGACCAACGACCAGCCGAAGTATCCGAGGTCCTCCTGCTCGCAGGCTCGGCGTGCTGCCTCGAGAGCGGCGTCGTACCGGGAAAGACCGTTGTAGAGCACGGCGGTCATGCACCCGGCCAACGCAACCGCCCGGCCTTCGCCGCGCTCGGTCGCGTCCTTGACGCCGGCCTCGATCGTCTTGAGGCCCACGTCCTCCTCGCCACACCAGGCGGCGAGCATCAGACGGGAGTAACGCAGTGGCGCCCTGCAGGTTGCCGCGGCGATGGCGTCGGACTCGGAGACGAGCGCAGCCGCCGCAGTGAACTCTCCGGCGTGCAGGTGGACGCCCGCCCGGTACGACAGCGCCACCGGGAGGACGCCGAGGGCTCCGAGTTCCCGGCCGGACTCGACCGCGCGGACAGCCAGGTCGTGCCAGGCCTCGTCGTCCCAGAGCTCGGGCGCGACCGGTTCGGGCGCGACCGGGCAGGCCAGCCACAGCCAGTGCTCGAGCCTGGCCGCGCCACGAGTGGCGTCTGCGCGGAGAGCGTGCAGAGCCTTCTGCAATGGCTTTACGGCGGCGGCGTACCCCTCGGTGAATCGCGCGGCGACCCCGTCCAGGAGGAGATCCATCGGCCCGGCCGGCGCAGGGGCCGGACGAGCCACGCGCGCCGCCTCGGCCGCTTTCACGACGTCGCCGAGCCGGCCGCCGAAGATGGCGGCGCTGAGCGCCTCCAGGTACGTCTCCCGCGCCAACGGGTCTCCCAGGTCTTCGAGCCGGTTGGCCGCGTCCAGGAGCAACGGTCCGGCATCGCTGCTGCGCCGGCGGGCAAAGACGATCTGGGCGCGCAGCCGCGCGAGGTGGGCGCTCTGGAGGTCGTCCAGCGGGCCGATCTCCGCAGTGGCGAGCAGGTCGTAGGCGGTGTCGGGTTCGCCGGCCCGAAACTTGGTGCCGGCGGCGGCCAGCGCTCGCCCGGCGCGCCGTACCGGATCCGGTGTGAGCTCGGCGGCTCGCTCCAGGAAGGCAGCGGCGGCGGCCAGACCACCGCGCGCCCGGGCCCGCTCGGCGGCGCTCTCCAGTTCGGCGGCCACCGCCTCGTCGAGACCTACCGCTGCGTGGGCGCGGTGCCACGCTCGTCGATCAGGATCCACCGCTGGGTCAGTGGCCTCGGCCAAGGCGCGGTGCACGCGGCGCTTGTCCGCTTGCGAGGCGTCCCGGTAGACGACCGAGCGGATCAGCGGGTGCCGGAACCGTACGCGGGTACCGATGTCGATCAGGTCGGTGGCCTCCGCCGGTGCGGCTGCGTCGGGACCGATCCCGAGTCGCTCGGCAGCCCGCCAGAGCAGAGCGGCGTCACCGATCGGCTCGGCAGAAGCGGTGAGCATGAGCAGCCGAGAGTCGAGCGGCAGCGATTGGAGACGACCCCGGAAGCCTTCCTCGATCCGGCTGGTCAGCGCCCGCGCGTCCGGTGCGTCGGGCAGTCCGAAGCCACCCGCCAGTTGGCCTGCCGACAGGGCGCGGGGCAACTCGATCAAAGCCAGCGGATTGCCTCGCGTCTCGGCCACGAACCGGTCCCTGACACGCTCGTCCACGACACCCCTGAGCTCCAGATCCAGCAGGGCACGGGCGTCACTGAAGTCCAGTCCTGTTACGACGAGCTCGGGCAGGCCGGACAGCTCATCGACGGCGCTGGGGTCACGGGCCGCGAAGACGAGCGCCACCCGCTCGGCCAGCAGCCGGCGGGCCACGAAAGCGAGAGTCTGAGTGGACACCCGATCCAGCCACTGAGCGTCGTCGATCAAGCAGATCAGTGGGTTGTCTTCGGCGGCCTCGGTCAGCAGGTTCAGCATCGAGACGCCCACCAAGAAGCGGTCGGGGGAGTCACCCTTGGTCAGACCGACCGCGGTTCTGAGGGCCTCGTACCCGGGGGCGGACAGGTTCGGCCGTAGCTGGGCGCACAGCTGGTGCAGACCGCCGTACGCCAGCTCGTGCTCGGACTCGACGCCGGCCGCTCGGATCACGCGGCTCGCGGCGGGGTGCGCCTGCACGTAGTCCAGCAGGGCGGTCTTGCCGATTCCGGCGTCACCGCGGAGTACGAGCGCAGCGCTCTGCCCGGCTCGAAGACTGACTACGAGCCGATCAAGCGTCTCGCACTCGCGCTCCCGGCCTTGCAGCTGAATCGCCATCGCCCACCGCCCAATAGCCGAGCCTAAGCCGCGGGTGGTGGGGTGGCAACGATCGTCAGGCCGCCAGATCGGCAGCCAGGACCTCCTCCAGGTCGGCGAGTTCGCCGCCCTGAGCGGCGTTGAGGAACGCGTGCAACAAGGGCTCGTGGGGGGCCGAACTCGCCACCGTACGTCCGCCGACGGCGAGATGCGCGCGGGCGCGGCTGACCAACTGCCTGGCGTTGGCCACGCCGACCTGAAGGCACTCCGAGATCTGCCGGTACGGGTAATCAAACGCCTCTCGGAGCACGTACGCAGCACGCTCACTCGGAGTCAGTCTCGCCATCATCAGTCGCATTGCCTCCTCGACGGCCTCGCGGGTTTCGGTCTGGGCCGCCGGGTCGTCACCGGCATTGCCTGACACGGGGGCCCAGCGATCGACCGGGGTCTCGTGCCGCCAGCGGGCGGACTTGCTCACGTTGATCGCGAGCCGGGTGGTCATCGTCACCAGCAGAGCCTGCGGGTTCGAGACGATCGTGTGGTCCGTCTTCTGCCAGCGCAGCCAAATTTCCTGGACGACGTCCTCGGCCTCGCTCGTGCTGCCGAGCATCCGGTACGCGATCGCCATCAGCTGCGGCCGCATCTCGACGAACATCGCCAGTGCCTCGTCGAGATCCGACAGTTCTTCCTTCACCCTTCCGGCCTTCCTGCACTCGGGAATGTCCTCCCTTCACATTCCGTCGACGGCGCCGCCGTCGCGCCCTGGCAGACCCGTAGGCGATCCCGTAGCCGGGACAGCCACGGGATGACTACGGGAGCACTGTCGAGTGCACCCGGCCCTACTGGAGGTGACGACCTGCGGGTCGCGGTGTGCACGCCCAGCGCCTGGGACGGCCTCGAGCCGACGCAGCCTGGGCGTTCGTGTCACATCTCGCCGCGCTGTCCGGACGCATAGGTGTAAGTCCGCAGATCGGATACCTCGCCGGAAAGGCCACTCCCCCATGAAGACCATCGTTCTCGTCCACGGATTCTGGGTGACCCCACGCAGCTGGGAACACTGGATCGACCGCTACGAGCGGGCTGGATACAACGTCATCGCGCCCGCCTACCCAGGTTTCGAGGTGGAGGTCGAGGCACTCAACGCCGACCCGACGCCGATCGAGAAGGTGACGGCACCGGCGATCATCTCGCACCTGGAATCCGTGGTCGGCGCCCTCGACGAGCCGCCGATCATCATCGGCCACTCCGCGGGCGGTGCGTTCACGCAGGTCCTGCTGGACCACGGATACGGCGCCGCGGGCGTGGCCATCAACTCCGCGGCGACCGAGGGCGTGCTCGTCCTCCCGCTGTCCCAGATCAAGGCGTCGCTCCCGGTGCTGAAGAACCCGGCGAACCACCACAAGGCCGTCGGCCTCACGTCCGAGCAGTGGAAGTACACGTTCGCCAACACCTTCACCGAGGAAGAATCCCTCAAGCTCTACCAGCGGTACCACGTCCCGGCTTCCGGGCGGATCTTCTGGAACAGCGTGCTGGCGAACTTCCAGCCCGGCCCGCAGGACGTCCACGTCGACTACCACAACGACGACCGGGCACCGCTGCTGTTCGTATCCGGCAGCGAGGACCACCTCATGCCGCCGAGCGTGCAGCGATCCAACCTCAAGCACTACAAGTCCTCGAAGACCATCACCGAGATCAAGGAATACGAAGGCATGCCGCACCTGCTGCCCGCGCAGAAGGGGTGGGAGGAGGTCGCCGACGACGTCCTGGCCTGGGCCGTGAACCAAGCCGGCTGGCCGGCCCCAACCGGCGCCTGAAGGACGTCACGGATCGGCGAGACCAGTGGGTCGGTCCCGTGGCTGTCACTGGTGTGACCGGAGGTCTGAGGCGGGACGGTGGAAGCCGGACAACACGTAGGCACCGTCTTGGAGGCATCTCATGAAGCTGTTCCGCGGGTGGCAAGGGGCGAACGACATGCCCCAGCCGGTCGCCGACCCGACCTCGACGCCGGCCGGCCCGGACAACGGACCGGTCATCGTGCTCGTCGACGGCGGCGCACCTGACCTCGAGTCTCTCGAATGGGCCGCGGCCGAGGCCGCAGCCCGGGGATCCGAGCTGCGGATCGTGCACGCGTTTCGCTGGCCGCGCACCATCGACCCGTTCGGCAACAGCACGGTGGACCTAGGGGCCAGCGAAGCCACCGAGGCAGCACTCACGGCGGCCGTCCGCCGTGCCCGCCGGATCGCACCGTCGCTGCGGATCAGGACACGCGCCTTCCCTGGCCGACAGATCACGGCGCTGGTGGCAGAGACCCGCAACACTGACCGGGCACTCGTGGTGATCGGCCATGATCGCCGGTCGGGGCGGCTCGAACGGTCGCTGATCCGGCGGTTGGCACGCCGTACGACGGCCTCGGTCGCAGCGATCGGGCTGTCGAAGAAGGACGCGATCGGACCCTCGGCATCCAGAGTGGTTGTCGAGGTAGACCTCAACGGCGGGCCCCCGGCAACGCTGGGATTCGCGTTCCGCGCCGCTCGGCGTCGTGGAACCGGGCTGACAATCGTCCACACCTCGACGTCAGCCGACGCCGAAGACGCAGTGCAGCTCTGGCAGATGGCCTATCCGGAGGTTGACGTCCGCTGGAGGTTCGCGCACGGGCTGGTCGACAGTGCAGTCCTGGCCGAGTCGGCCGCGGCCGCGCTGACAGTGATCGGGCCGGACCACGGACTGGTGCGCGGCTCAACGTCGTACAACATCCTGCGACTCGCCCGCGGCCCGGTCGTCATGGTCGGAACCGGGTCCAACTGAACGCGGATCAGCTGACGACTGCCATTCGGCGACGGGCTGCGGTCAGACTCTCGGCTGCGCATTGCAAGTGCTCGAAGGCGGCACTCACGTCCACGTCAGCTGCCTCGACGAACTGCCGCGGCGTGAGGTTGTCCGGATTGTCCGGCTCACCGTCCGGGCCCCACTTCGCCAGCTCGCCGTACCGGGCGAGGTCGAACGACCGCATCAGTTGACCCGCAGCCGACATGATCGTCCGCAGCTCGTGCAAATCCGAGACCACCGCAACGGCGTCGATGGCGTCGTCAGGACGCCGTCTCTCCAGTTCGACGGCTCGCAGCAGTCCGGCGTACGCACCTTGCAGCGCGGCCGTGACCTCGTTGCCTCCGGCTTCCATCGGCTACTCCCTTCCTGGTGCAGCTTGACTACAGCAGCACCAGAGCTCCGAGCAAGCATTAACTGGTTGAAAGTAGTACTTCGTTACCAAGCCCGAGCTGTGAGGTAGCCATCGGCAACTTGATCCGCGAATCTGGGGTCGTGACCCAGGTGGAGCCTGGAAGTCGGCGGCAATGGGGCTACGGCGGGATGGCGGTCGTAGGTTCGATCTGGGCGGCGTTCCTACTTCCGCCGCAACTCGTCGCCTGGGACGGCGCTAGCGCGCCGGAATGGGCGCGGCGGCTCGATGGCAGCGTCCCTTACGACTGGGTCCGCGACGTCGCGGCCGGCCTACAGATCAGCGACGACTACGCGCTCTTCGGCGCACTACTGGCTCCTTCGTTCTTGCTCATCGGGACTGCCCTGGTGCCGGCGGCGCGGGTGGCGGGTCGGTGGACTGGCGCGGTGGCGCTGCTGACAGTGCTCGGTGCGCCGATCACGGTCATCAGCTACGTCGGCCACGACCTCGGCCCGCCCTGGGATTCCCTCTGGGGCGCCGAGATTCCGCTGCTACTCGCGATCTGTATCTGTGCGGCAGTCGCGGGCGTGGTCAGCTACCGTCGGCACCACATCCGTGGTTGGTGGGCAGGTTTGCTCGGGTCGACCACAGTGGTTCTTGTCGCGAGTACCGCGCTCTTCGACTACTTCCCGCATGGCAGCCTCGTCGGCTACGGCGTGGAGGTCGCCGTTCTCGCGATCGGGCTCGGACATGGGACGCGGCAAAGGCGGCGCGAGTGAGGCTACGGCCGTTGTGGGCAGGGCTTCCTTGAGGGCGTTCTGCGAGCTTGGCGATGATCGCGTCCTAGTGGTGTGACTGGGGGCCACCACGGGGGCGATGTGTCGCTGCCCGGGCGATAGTCGAGTTGTCAATTACATCGCGATGGGAATGCATCCCGTCCGAGAGGAAGGACAACCGACATGACGGCACGCATCGAGAAGGTCGCGGTGCTCGGGACCGGCGTACTTGGATCGCAGATCGCGTACCAGGCCGCGTACTCCGGCTTCGAGGTCACTGCTTACGACATCAGCGACGAGATCCTCGAGAAGGCCAAGGACGGGTTCGAAGGCCTCGCGGCCCGATACGTGCAGGAGGTCGCGGGTGCCTCGGACAGCTCCGTCCAAGCAGCCCTGACGAGGATCAGGTATTCGTCGCAGCTGGAAGACGCGGTCCGCGGCGCGGACCTGGTCGTCGAATCCGCGCCTGAGCGCCTCGACATCAAGCGTGGGCTCTACGCGAAGCTAGGGCCGCTCGCACCGAAGAAGGCCATCTTCGTCACCAACAGCTCCACGCTGATGCCCAGCGACCTGGCGGACGCGACGGGCCGGCCTGAACGGTTCCTGGCGCTGCACTTCGCCAACCAGATCTGGGTCCACAACACCGCTGAGATCATGGGCCACGCCGACACGGACCCAGACGTCTACAAGGCCGTCGTCGACTTCGCACGCCGGATCGGGATGGTGCCCATCGAACTCCGCAAGGAGCAGCCCGGCTATGTCGTGAACTCGCTCCAAGTCCCGTTCCTCCAGGCCGCCCAGGCTCTCGTCGTCAAGGGCGTGGCTGACCCAGAGACAGTGGACAAGGCCTGGCGTACGGCGACCGGAGCACCGCACGGCCCGTTCCAGGCCCTCGACGTCATCGGGCTGACCACTGTCTACAACATCGACGTAGCCGGGGACGAGGAATCCCTGGCGAACGCCCGCTACCTCAAGGAGCACTACATCGACCAGGGAAAGCTTGGCCGAGCCAGTGGAGAAGGCTTCTACAAGTACGGCGACGAGGCCGCGTGAACGCGAGGCAGAACCGACCGCAACGCTGTGCCGAGCTCGAGGAGTGAAGCTGAATGCCTGTCGAGACTGACTTTCCGTCCTACGAGACGCTCGCCGTACAGAAGGAAGGGGCCGTCCTGTTCCTAGGAGTCAGGAACCCGCCCATGAATCTTCTGGGTCCCGAATTGGTCCGTGACCTGGTCTCGTTGATTCAGCGAGCCGAGGCCGACGAGTCCATCCAGGTGCTCGTATTCAAGAGCGAAGACCCCGACTACTTCATCCCTCACGTCGATCTCACCCAGGTCGAGGAGTATCGGGCAGAGGCGGCGCGGCTGGTCGGCGAGCCCTCCATCGCACTCCTGTTCCATCACCTGAGTTCGAGCCGCCTGGTCACCATCGCCCAGATCGAGGGACGAGTACGCGGTGCAGGTAGCGAGTTCGTGCTGGCCTGTGACATGCGGTTCGCCGCACGTGAATCGGCGATCTTCAGTCAGTTCGAGCCTGCGTTCGGACTCCTCCCCGGCGGAGGTGCCACCCAGCACCTCGTTCGCCTCATGGGCCGCGCCCGAGCCCTTGAGGTCATGTTGAGCGCCAGTGACTACGACGCGGAGTTCGCCGAACGATACGGCTGGATCAACCGAGCCCTGCCGGCCGACGAGATCGACGCCTTCGTCGGCGCGCTCGCGCACCGGATCGCCCGCTTTCCAGGCTCGGGCCAGGCCGCGGTCAAGGACCGCGTCAACGCGATCGCCCTCGCACCCGCCGAGGACTTCCGCCGCGATTCGGACATCTTCGGAGCCGGCGTCCACGACGCCGAGACACAATGGCTCATCCGAACCGCATTCGAACGTGGTCTCCAGACCCGGGACAGCGAAATGGACCTCGCCCAGATGATCGGCACCTTGCCCGGCAACTGACGGGGCAGTCAGGAGTCAGATGAGTTGCTGGCCGCCGTCGATGTCGATCGTTGCGCCGGTGAAGGCTGTGTTGGTCATCAGGTGGAGTGCCAGTAACGCGATGTCGTCGGGTCCGACCACGCGTCTGATCGGTAGCGTCGCACGGAGTTCTTCGCGGCGTGCCTCCAGCTGGTCGCCGAGCAGGGTGGCCGACAGCGGCGTGTCAACGAATCCGGCCGCGATCAGGTTCACCCGTATCGGCGCGAGCTCGATTGCAAGGTTCCGAGTCATGGCCGGCATCGCGGCCGTCAGCGCACCGATGAGTACAAGGCCAGACGCCGTACGGCGTCCGCCGGTGCCACCCATGAAGGTCAGCGATCCGCCGGGGCGGACCTTGCCGATCGCGAATCGGGCAATCTGCAACGGCAACAACAGATGCGACTCGATGTCGCGGCGTGCCTCGTCGAAGTCGAACGCCTCCAGCGGCGCGTAGTACGGCCCTGGTCCAGTGACCAGGACATGATCGATCGGCGTGGGGAGCGCGTCGAAGAACATCCGGAGGAGTTCGAAGTCGGTCGCGTCGAAGGCGGCTGTGTCAGCGCGGAGCTCCTTGCCGACCTGCTGCAGGCGTTCCTCGTTGCGTGCCGTGATGATCACGGACGCACCCTCCGCTCGGGCGCGACGGGCCGTTGCAAGTCCGATCCCCTGACTCCCACCGATGACTACGACCGTCTGCCCTGCCAGCGCGGGTCCGTCCGGCGTCGATGTCGTCATACCGCGATGATGCACGCCACCTGAGCCGTCGAGAAGGGCCGCGCTGATCGAGGTGGGACCGGCACCGTTGCGCTGGGTCGGTTGTGGGTGCAAACCTGACTTCGTTGCGGCGCGCGCCTATCGAGTCGGGCGCCCTGGTGACGGCGGGGTGGGCATGGCAGATCGCGAACTGCGCGGCCGGCGGCAGGAGACCGCCGTACTGGACGCGATGCTCGACGCCGCACGGACCGGCCACAGCGACGCTCTGGTGCTCTGTGGCGAGCCCGGAGTCGGCAAGTCCGCGTTGCTGGAGGATTTGGTGACGCGGGCCCAGTCCTGCCAGGTCACCAAGGCCGTCGGAGTCGAGTCCGAGATGGAGCTGGCCTTCGCCGGGCTCCAGGAGCTGTGTCAGCCGTTCCGCGACCGCATCGCCCGCCTGCCGCGTCCACAGCAAGACGCGCTCGGTACGGCGTTCGGCCTCCAGTCCGGTCCGATTCCGGACCGATTCCTGGTCGGACTGGCCGTCCTGAACCTGCTGTCCGAGGCGGCCGGGCAGCAGCCGGTCCTATGCATCGTCGACGACGCCCAGTGGTTCGACAGGGTGTCTGCTCAGGTGCTGGCGTTCGTTGCCCGGCGCCTGGCGGCCGAGTCGGTGGTCATGATCTTCGCCGTACGCCATGGTGAGGACCACGAGTTCGCGGCCCTGCCGGAGCTCGAGATCCGCGGCCTGGGCGACGCGGACGCCCGAGCGCTGCTGGACTCGGTTCTCCCAGGTCCGGTCGACCCCCGTGTCCGGGACCGCATCGTGGCCGAGACGCGTGGCAACCCACTGGCCTTGCTCGAGTTGCCGCGGGCGTGGAGCGTGACGGAACTCGCGGACAGCGACCCCGCGGGCACCTTGTCCAGCCGGATCGAAGAGGGCTTCATACGGCGTCTCGAAGCACTTCCACCCGATACCCGTTTGCTTCTCCTGACAGCCGCGGCCGAGCCGCTCGGCGACGCCACCTTGCTCTGGCGAGCTGCCGAGCGGCTTGGACTGGGCGCGGACCCGGCAGCGAGTGCGATCGAGTCGGGCCTGATCACCTTTGGGCAGAACATCCGGTTCCGGCATCCGTTGGTGCGGTCGGCGTCGTACCGGATGGCCTCGCCCAAGGAGCGGTACTCCGTACACCGGGCGCTGGCAGACGTCACCGATCCAGACACCTCCCCGGACCGGCGCGCATGGCACCGCGCTCAGGCGACGCCCCTGCCGGACGAGGAGGTCGCTGCAGAGCTCGAGCGGTCGGCCCGGAGGGCTCAGGGCTGCGGTGGCCTGAACGCTGCGTCCGACTTCCTGGTCCGTTCTGCGGAGCTGACCCCGGAGCCGGACCGCCGGGCGGAACGGACGCTGGCCGCAGCGGCCGCCAAGCGCAGCGCCGGTGCTCTCGACTCAGCCCTGAGTCTGCTGAGCGGAGTGGCTGCCGGTCCACCGGACGCACTCCGAGCTGCCGAGGTCGAGCGGCTGCGTGGGGAGATCGCCTTCGACCAAGGCCACGCCCGGGACGCCGCTCGCCAGCTGCTCAGTGCGGCTCGGCAACTGGACTCGTACGACCCGGCTCGGGCAAGGGTGACCTATCTGGAGGCGATGGCGGCGGCGATGTGGGCAAGCGGGCCTGAGGCCCCCGGCGTCCTTGCCTACGCGTCGGCGGCAGCCCCTCCCCCAGTCGAATCCGACCCACCGGCCGACCTCCTGCTCCAAGCACTCGCCCTGCGCTTCACCCGCGGCTACACGACTGCCGCGCCGCATTTGACCAAGGCTCTCGCACAGGCTCGCGAGGCGGACATCGGAGCCGACGACGTCGGCAGTTGGTTGTGGCTTGCCGGGAACCGGGCGAGCGGCAGCATCGCCATCGAGGTCTGGGACTACGAGACCGCTCTCGAGCTTGCCGTCCGGCAGGACCGGATGGCTCGCGAGACCGGCGCGCTTCTGCAACTTCAGTTCGCCCTCAACTTCCGCGCCAACGTCCAGTTCCTGACCGGCGATCTGTCCGCGATCGCCTCCTACGTCGAGGAGGAGCGCCAGATCGCCGCAGCAACCGGCAATCCCAGGATCAGGTACGGCGAAATGCTGCTCGCGTCACTCCGCGGCGACGAGACGACAGCGATCGGGCTGATCGACGCGACGATCAGGGAGGCGACCGAACACAACCAGGGCCGGATGGCGGCCTTCGCGACGTACACGAAAGCCATCCTGCACAACGGTCTCGGCCGGTACGAGGTGGCCCGCGACGCCGCCCAGCTGGTGTTCGAGCAGGACATCGTCGGGTACGGCGTGCTGGTGATCGGTGAACTGGCCGAGGCGGCATCCCGAACCGGCGACACGAAGCTGGTCGAGAGCACACTCAGCTGGCTGACCGAGCGCACCACGGCCACTCCGACCGAGTGGGGACTCGGCATGGAGGCACGCGTCCAGGCATTGCTCAACTCGGACGAGGACGCCTACCGCCGATCCGTCGAGCACCTGAGCAGGACCAGCCTCCGCGTCGAGCAAGCCCGTTCCCAGCTCTTGTACGGCGAATGGCTGCGGCGCGAGGGACGTCGTACGGATGCCCGCGACCAACTGCGAACAGCCCATCAGAACCTGGACGAGATGGGGCTCGGGGCGTTCGCCGAGCGGGCCCGCCACGAACTACTCGCGACCGGCGAAACGGTCCGCAAGCGTCGGCCGGACACGCTCAACGACCTCACCGCTCAGGAGGCGCAGATCGCCGGGCTGGCCCGCGACGGTCTGATGAACACCGAGATCGCGGCTCAGCTCTACATCAGTCCACGCACCGTCGAGTGGCACCTGCGCAAGACGTTCTCCAAGCTCGGCATCACCTCGCGCCGGCAGTTGCGCACGGCGCTGGCCGGACCCGCCTGACGCACACCACAAGAGCCGGCCGGAGCGTCATGCTCCGGCCGGCTCTTCTCAGGATGGATGATCAACGGGCGGCTCGCTCGATCACCTGGGTCACTGCAGAGGGCTGGGACACTGCGACCAGGTGGGACGCGCCCGGGATCTCGACCTTCGTCGCACCCGCCCGGGTCGCCATGAACCGCTCCGCCGCCGGCGCGATGGCCTTGTCACCGGTCGGGATCACCGCGTACTTCGGCAGGGCCGCCGGGGCGGTCTCCTGGACCGGCTCGGAGAAGGCTGCCGCCGCGACGGGCCGCTGCGCGGCGAGGAAGACAGCTCCCTGCCGGGCCGGGATGTCAGCAGCGAGCACCGGACCAGCCGTCTCCGGCTTCAGCGCGAGGTCGACGCCGCCCGGGTAGCTGATCACGGTAGTCGTGTCCGGACCGAGCTCGCTGCCCGGGAATTGCGAGTTCAGCGCACCCAACGTCTCGCCGGCCTCGGGAATGAACGCCGCCACGTAAACCAGCGACTTCACACCTGGCGTGTCGGCCAGTTCGCTGACCAGGGCACCGCCGTACGAGTGACCGACCAGCACCTTCGGCCCGGAGACGGTCGCGAGTACGCCGCTCAGGTACGACGTGTCGGACGCGATCCCCCGCAGCGGTACGGCGGGCGCAACGACCTTGTAGCCGTCGCGCTGGAGCCGGCTGGTCACCTCGGACCAGCTGGAGCCATCGGCGTACGCCCCGTGTAACAGCACGATCGTCGGCTTTTCCGTTACCTGCAGGCTTTCTGCCGCCTGTGCGGTCGTCGCACCCGCCAGCAGGAGGCCGGCACCGGTCAGGGCGACCAGGATGTTCCTTGCCTTGAGCATCAGCTTTGTCATGGTTGTCAGATCTCCGTCCGGATTGTGGTGTTTGCTGAGAGGGTGCGGGCCTCGATGGCCCGGACCGTGTCGTCGAAGGCCTTGCCCAGAACGCGCTTGCCGAACAGCGCCAGCACGCAGCCGAGCAGACGACCCTTGAGGTTCTTGCCGTCGCGCACGATGACGACGTCGATCTCGGTCGCACCGTCCGCCCGGCGCTTGAAGGTGTAGGTGTGACCCGAGTCGCCGCCCCAGAGGTTCGAGTCGGTGGTGGTGAGGACGACGCGGTTCGGGTCGGACCAGTCGTAGTTCAGGCGCTCCCAGGCGCTCGGCGAACCTTCGGTCACGTCGGCCGTGGTCGGTCCCTGACTGTGTACTTTCAGATAGTCGTCTTGGCTGTTGGCGAAGAGCTTCGAGCGGCCGGGCCCGAAGTCCGTGAGCCCGGCAACGAACTGCTCGGGCGTCGAGGTGGTCACCTCGGTGAAGTGGATCGTGGTCATGCGTCTTCCATTCCTCGAAGGGGTACCGATAGCGCCACTGTGCGCCGGAAGTTGACGCGTCACCCCAGTAGCGGACACTGGTGCACCACTGGACCGGCCGGCCGATCACTGGCCTGTCGCAGCACACCAGTGATCACCACTGATGCGACGAGGCCGGGAGCCCTCCATAGTCGGAGGTGAACCACCCACCACAGGAGGAAAAGTGAGCACCGACTACAAGTTCGAAGCAGTCGTCATTCCCGTCACCGAGGTCGACAAGGCGAAGGCGTTCTACCAGCAGCTCGAGTGGCGGCTGGACGCGGACTTCGCCTTCGACAACGGCTTCCGGGTCGTCCAGTTCACCCCACCGGGCTCGCCGGCGTCGGTCCAGTTCGGCTCGAACATCACCACAGCCGAACCAGGCTCGGCGCAGGGCCTGTATCTGATCGTCTCCGACATCGAAGCCGCACGCGCCGAACTCGCCGCCCGCGGTGTCGAGGTGAGCGAGGCCTTCCACCCGGCGACGCCGGGCGCGCAGTTCCAGCCCGTTGACGCAAGCGATCGGGTCGCTGGACCCGCCGACGAACGCGCCAGCTACGGCTCGTTCGCGACGTTCAACGACCCCGACGGCAACACCTGGCTGCTGCAGGAGGTCACCAAGCGCCTACCCGGCCGCGTCGACCCCGCTGAGACGACGTACACCTCGGTGGATGACCTGCAGCAGGCGTTGATTCGTGCCGCGACAGCGCATGGCGAACACGAGAAGCGCAACGGCGGCAAGTTCGACGAGCAGTGGCCAGAGTGGTACGCGACGTACATGGTCGCCGAGCGCACCGGCAAGGAACTTCCGCAATGAGCGACTACGACGTCATCGTGATCGGCGGCGGCTCCCCCGGTGAGCACGCCGCCGGGGCCCTCGCCGACGGCGGCCTCCGAGTCGCCGTGGTCGAGCGTGAACTCGTCGGAGGCGAGTGCTCGTACTGGGCCTGCATCCCATCCAAATCCCTGCTGCGCCCCGGCGAGGCGGCACAGGCTGCGAATGAGGCCGCCGCTCCCGCGACGGTCGACGTCGAGGCGGCGCTAGCCTGGCGCGACTACATGGTGTCGGACTACTCCGACGCCGGCCAGGAGAAGTGGCTCGCCGACAACAAGATCGACCTGATCCGCGGCAGCGGCCGTTTGGCCGGCACCGGCGTCGTCGAGGTCGACGGCCGCCAGTACACCGCGGATCACGTCGTACTCGCGAACGGCTCCGACCCCGTCGTCCCGCCCGTCCCGGGCCTCCGTGAGCTCGAAGGTATCTGGACGAGCCGCGAGGCGACGAGCATGAAGGCGATCCCGCGACGCCTGGTGGTACTCGGCGGCGGACCTGTCGGCGTGGAACTGGCGCAGGCGGTACGACGACTCGGCGGCGACGTCGTCATCGTCGAGTCCGCCGGCCAACTCCTGCCGCGCGAGGCCGCGCCACTCGGCGAGGCACTCGGCGACGTACTGCGTCGCGACGAGATCGAACTGATCCTCGGGTCGCGTGCGACCGCTGCCCGCCGCGCCGGCGACGACTACGTCCTCGACCTGGACGACGGTCGTGAGATTCGCGGAGACCGGCTGCTGGTCGCCACCGGCCGCCGGCCCCGGGTCGACGACATCGGCCTGGAGACGATCGGAGTCACGGCCGACGCCCGAGGGGTGCCTGTCGACGCTCACCTGCAGGTCGCCGAGCGGACATGGGCAGTCGGCGACGTCACAGGGATCTGGCTACTCACCCACGTCGGCAAGTATCAGGCCCGGATCGTTGCCGCCAACATCCTCGGCCAACCACGCGAGGCGAACTACGACGCCGTACCCAGGACCGCGTTCACCGACCCAGCGGCCGCATCGGTTGGCGCCACCGACGCCCCCTACAGCGCGACGATCGCGCTGCGCGACGTGGCGAAGACCGCGACCTACACCCACAAGTACGCCGAAAGCAACGGATTCCTGACCCTGCTCAGCGACGGCGAACGCCTCACCGGCGCCTACGCCTTCGGCCCCGAGGCCGGCGAATGGCTGCAACAGGCCACACTCGCGATCCGCGCCCGCGTCCCACTCGACATCCTCCGCGACACCATCCAACCGTTCCCCACCTTCTCCGAAATCTACGTCGCCGCGCTCAAGTCGTTGACCGCGAACTCGAAGAACTCATAAGCAAGACCCCTCACCACCGCCAGCGAGCCGGTCAGGTTCGCTGGCAGGGGTGGGTCTTGGGTTAGTGGTCGGGTTTGTTCAGGTGGTTGGCGAGCTCTGTTCTGGAGCGGACCGAGAGTTTGCGGTAGATCCGGGTGAGATTGGCTTCGACGGTTTTGACGGACATGAAGAGTTCGGCGGCGGCCTCCTGGTTCGAGCGGCCCGCGGCAACGAGCTCGGCCACTCGGCGTTCCGTTGCCGTGAGCGTCGAGGTGGTGGGGTGCAGCCCTACCCGGCCGGCCTCGTCCCTGGCCAGCTCGGCCCAGCGCGGGATACGCGCCTGCGAAGCCGGCCGCGACGCGACCACCAACCGACCCGACGAAGACCACCCTGGATCCCTCGGAACGCCGCAGCATCGGCAGGAACTGCTGGGTGACGGCAACCTGACCGATCACGTTGACCTCGAGCTGGTCCCGCAGACTCTCGATGGGCAAGATCTCCAACGGACCGAAGAATCCCTTGCCCGCGTTGTCGACCAGCGCATGCAATCCGTCGCCGCCGAGCGCCAGGTCGACCTCCCCGGCAAACGCCTTGATCTGGTCCGGACTGGTCACGTCGAGCTGGTGAACCGTCACATGGTCCGACGTCTGCCGGTCGAGCACATCTCCGTCTTCCCGGGAATGGACGCCCGCGAACACGCGCCAGCCACTGCGATCCAGCGCAATCGTCGACGCCGCTCCGATCCCGCTCCCAGCACCGGTGATCACCACGCTGCGCATCGCATCCCCTTCCATCGCCCGACGCACGCCCTGTGCCCGATGGACCCGCATCAAGTCGGAACGAGAGCACCCATTGGAACCGCTCAACGAATGCGGGTTTGGCGCATTCGTTTCGCGGCGGGAGCAACCCGCATGACTTCCCAACGGTCTGGCGCCTCCGCGCCACGCGGCCGGTTCGCAGGCACCAACGGAATCACTCCGGATTCGTTGCGACGTATCAGGGTTGAGAGATGTCCTCCACGACATCACCTGTGTCGGACTTGCCTAAACTGCGTGCGACGTCGGCCATGGCCAACATGCCGACAAGGTCATGGCCGTCGATCACCGGCAAGCGCCGTACCTGGTGCTCGCTCATCGTCTTCAGCGCCTCTTCGGCACTGTCATCGGCACCGATCGTGACCGGCTTGCCCTGCCCGAACTGCCCCGCGGTCGCCGCCGCCGGATCGCCGCCATCGGCGAGACACTTCACCACAATGTCACGGTCGGTCAGCACTCCCTTGAGCCGGTTGTCCTCGCCGCAGATCGGCAACGCCCCGACGTTCAGATCGCGCATCTTCCGGGCCGCTTCGATCAGTGTCTCGTTCTCGCCGACACACTCGGCGCCGGCCGTCATCAGGTCACGTGCGGTCGTCATGTCGAACACCTCAATCTTCAGAGACCTTGTACTCCGACGCTCAGGACAGTGCCCCAGCGCACACCGCACATTCCTGCCGGCTGCAAATACCCTTCCGAGCGGGTGGAAACTGCTGCCCACCCAGCTCGCGGGTGGCCCGGCGTGACGCCTTCGGTGTCCAGCGACGTACATCTGCGCTGAGGGCTGGCTAGCGAGGGTCGCAGACGTTTTCCGGTCCAGGCTCCAGCGCGGCCACGAGTACGTCGCTGCCGGACGCATAGTGTGGTCCGAAGGGGCAGTCATCGGTCCTCGTCAAAAAACCTACTACTCGTGAATCGCACCCCATCGGAGTGTCGGTCGCGAGGATTCAGTCGATCCGGTGGTCATCGAGCCGCTCGCCGTTGCTCAGATAGCGGAACTCGCTCAACTGGGCGAAGAAGTGATCGATGTCGTGTCCGCTCATGACCGCTCCAGTCCAGGCCGTCGAGGCACAGTCCGGCTTTCCTGGTACGGCGTCCCATCAGACGAGATCAAACGGCATCAGGTCGCCGCGGCCAGCATCTCGTCCCGCGCAGCCTTCAGCGCGGACTGTCCGGGAGGGTGACCTCTTCGTTCTCGGCGGGCAACTTGTCCGGATCCGTGACAGCGGCCCGGATGCCACCGATGAGCCTGACGAGCTTGCTGCTCGGACCCGACCAGTACTCAGCGCCGTCGGCGTGGACCTTGATCAGAATCAACTCCGGCGTCTCCAGGCCATCGGGAAACCACGCCTTGAGTGTGGGCGACCACAGCTGTTCTGCCTTACCGTGGTCGTCGACCACCTCGGCCGCCCCCGCGATCGATGTCCACTCGCTGTGCTTGTTGTTGGAGAAACTCACGTTCACCTGAGGGTTCGACCGAACCTGATCGACCTTGGCGGAGTCCGAAGCGGCGAAGAACCAGAGGTCACCGTCGAACTCCACCTCCTGCAGCGCCATCGGCCGTGACATGTGCCGGCCGTCGGCGGTCATCGTGGTCAGCATGCAGATGGTCGCCCTCTCCACCAGCTCCAGGGCATCCTGTTACTCGGCGCGAAGCACATCATTTTCGGCGTCGATGCCGAGGACATGGAACGACTTGAGGCCAAGGTCGACAAGATCTCCCGCCAACTCGACGAGCGGTACGGCACTCCCACATCCACGACCTCCAAATGAGAGCCGCCGGCCAGAGCCAGGCGGCTAGCTGCCGCACCGGTGCGCTCAACGCACTGTGGCGCTGAACTTCGCGCTCGTCGTCCTCAGCAACTGATTGCGGCTGGGTACCGGGGCGCCAGCAACCAACTGAAAGGAGAGTCCAGATGCCCGCGGACGTTGTCGATCTGATCATGCAGGACCACCGTGAGGTCGAACGACTGTTCGACGAGCTCAAGGACAGTCCTGAGAAGCGCCCCGGACTTCTTCCGGTACTGACCACTCTCCTCACCGCTCACAGCCGCGCTGAGGAAGCGGAGGTGTACCCGGTCGCCGCCAGTGAGGCCGGTGAGAAAGAGGAGATCCAGCACAGCCAGCAAGAACACATCGAGGCCGACCAACTGCTGGCCAAACTCGCGAAGACCGATCCGACGTCGCTCGAGTTCGACACTGTGCTGCAGAATCTGATCGACGCCGTGTCGCACCATGTCGAGGAAGAAGAGACGAAGGTTCTGCCGGGGATGCGCTCAAACCTCACCGATGAGCGACGCGCCGACCTCGGTGAGGCGTTCCTTGCCAGCCGGCAGCAACACCTGGGCGAACAGCCCGGTGACATGACGCGAGAGCAGCTGAGCCAGCAGGCGAGCAACGCCGACATCTCCGGCACATCGGGACTCGGCAAAGATGCGCTGAAGAAGAAGGTCGAGAAGGAAGCCGAGAGCTGACCGACCGCGCGCTCGGCAACAACCGCGCCCCGAAACCTTCGAGCACGATTCCGGTGCCGCGCCCGGCGACGCGGCACCGAAGGTGCCTGCTCTCGCCCGTGCCCGGCTCCAGTCGCTGTCCCTCACCTCAGTGGAACCGCAATCTGGCCGGATCGGCTGGGGTCGTCTCTCGCCAACAGGGATCGGTTAGGAGGTCAGACCGAACCCTGGCCCACATCGAAGCGTTGGCGGTAAAGCGCCTTGGCCTGGGCCAGGGCTTTGGGAGTGATGCGCGCCAGCGGCCGGACCTGGATCACCAGCGGCTCGTGGTCCGGACCATGGCCGTTCACCTCCCCGGTGAGGAGCCACGGATAGCGGTCTTCCTTCTCGCCGAGCTCGGCGTACTTGCAGACTCGCCTGGCGATCCAGTCGTCGGCCGGGCGCGGCCACCACGGCTCGGGCTCGACGGTGGTCACGGACAGCCCCGGAAGATCGACTCCGGCCTCGTAATCCCGGCTCGGGCCACGCTCGGCGTCCCTCCGCGGCCCCTGGGAGTACCGCAACAGAACACCGGCATGGCTCTGCACGAAGCTGACCAGCTCGTCCAAGTCCTCCAGGGGCGGCGGCTCAGCAACGTCGACGTCAGCGGCGAACAGCTCCGGCCACTCACCGTCACTCCTGTGGTTCATGCGCAACAAGTACCCCGGTCCACCTATTTGTTCACAAGGCATCGTCATCGCCCAACAAGCATGGACGAGTCGTAGCGGATATGCGGTTGCCGGAAGCGGCCCAGCGGTGGTGATGCCGAAGAAGGACCGCGGCAAGCCGTCCCACTCCAGCTCATATCTCGAGCCGCCCGGCATGCCGTGTTCCCCGGGCAACTGCTCCACCGCCCGGCAAGCTCCAAACTGAATCGGCCCGGTGAGCTCCGGCGGCAAGTTGCCCATGACCACAGTTTCGGCCCATGGCCGGCCCAGGTCGCGCGTGGGCGTGTGGCAGTCCTGCACCAGGAACCAGCGGACCCTGCACTCCTGTGTCAAGCTGCCGTGACATCAATGGCTAGGCGGGATTCCGTTCAGATGATGAGTGTCGGGGCTTTGCCGCTCGGACCTGGCGGCGTTGGGCGGCTGGTCGATGACTCTTGGCGACGTTGCCGCAGTAACGCATCTGGCACCACCGTCGCGACGCGTTCTTGCCGGTATCAACGAACAGCACCCAGCAACGTTCACCGTCGCATTGCTTGACCCGTGTGAGCCAGGCGCTGGTGGCGAGTTCTGCAGCAGAGGCGGCGGCCGCGAAGGGTTTGGTGCTGTTGCACCAGCGGGTCTTCCAGGTGCCGTTCTTGCAGTAGGTTTCGATGTCGTCAATGGCCATGGCGGTCGCCTCCCGGGTGGCGACGGCTAACATCGCCCGCCACCTCGGTGCTGGATTGGCGTGATGGCTCCCAGTGCACGGGCCCGATCCGGATCGCCGGTTCGGCCCGGACGGGTGCAGAGGTCCGAGGCTCGGCTGTGCGGGTCCGCGCTGTGGCGCGCCGTTCGTGGGTGCCGGTCCTGTCCGGGCGCGGTCGTAGGCGGCGCGCCGGATCGGGTCGCGCAGAGTGGCATAGGCAGTGAGGAGTTCCTGCAGGTGCTGGTCGGCGTCAGCGTCCAGCCCCGATGACGTCCGGGTGTCAGGGTGCAGTTGGCGGACGAGGCAGCGGAAGGCGTGGTCGAGGTCGTCGTCGGTGGCTTCGGCTGTCACACCGAGCAGCGCGTACGGATCGGGGCCTGGCACGTTCATGGCTGCACTCCATCTGTGGCACCCGGGCCGTCGATGTGGATCGTGGTCTGAACCTCGGCGGCGTACGGCGGTGTCGGCAGGTGCCATGTGGCTGCCGGTTGCCGGGTGATTCGGTCGGTCATGGCACTCACCGCCTCCGCGGCTGGAGCTTGGGTCACGAGGGTCGGGTCCCGGGTCGGGATGGACCGGAGTGATGCGGCGGCCCGCGCCGAGCATCGTCCTAGGAAGGACAGGCGGCAGAAATGGGTGTTGCCGCTGGGTCGAGGGTGTGACTGGCGGGCGGCCGCATCACCGGGTCAGTGATTCCGTCGACTGTCGGGTTGTGCTCACCTCCCTTCCCGGGCACGCCGGAGTCAGGTCAGGTGCGTCAGTCGCTCCGGTGCCGCGGAGGGCCTCGCTCACGGCTGCGAGGCTGTCGCCGCGGCACCGGACCGAGCTGGATGCCGGGCCGGCGCGGCCACCTCGAGGGTGGCCGCGCGGCCCACCCGCCGTCAGAAGGGCCGAGTTCGTCGGAGGATGGCTCGCAGGGTGATTCCCAGCAGGCGGCGATCAGGGCGTCGAACTCGGCCCGCACCAGCTCGTCGTCGCCGAGCACGAGGTCCACGAAGACCTCAGTCTCGTCGGCTGTCCGCTGTCGGGTCGCAGTCATCGATCTCACCCCTTCGACAACTATCTCGTCGTGCCTCGTCGTTCCTCAACCGGGGCGGGGTTTCCATGGTCGGCGTGGTTGGTTGCTGGCTTAGGCGTCGATCTGCTTGCGGTCGCCGCCGATGTTAGCGATCTCGATCTTGCGCGGCTTGGCCTGCTCGGCGATCGGGATCTTCAGCGTCAGGACGCCGGCCTCGTAGCTGGCCTCGATCATGTCGGCGTCCAGGGTGTCGCCGAGGAACAGCTGCCGGGAGAACACCCCGAGCGGCCGTTCGGAGACCTGCAGGTCCACGCCCTCACCGGTCTCGAGCGGCCTGCGTTCAGCCTTCACCGTGAGCACGTTGCGTTCGACGTCCAGATCGATCGCGTCGGGCGAGACGCCGGGCAGGTCGAACGCCACCACATACTGGTCACCTTGCCGGTAGGCGTCCATCGGCATCGGAGTCGGCCGCGACCACGTGCCCGGTGTTTGGCTGCTGAAGAACTGCTGCGCGAACCGGTCCAGCTCGCGGAACGGGTCAGTGCGCATCAACATCGTCCCTGCACCTCCTCGTTGTCGATTCATGAGTGGTGTCAACACGCACTTCCGATATACCATGTCATCAAAACGATGACAAGTTTACGACGTCATCTAATCGTTGACGCGCTCGAAGATGAGAGAGGTGACGCATGGCAGCCGATGACACGACAGACGGCGCGCAATCTGTCGCCTCGACCGCGTTCGCGGCCGTGGAGAACACCGTCCGGCGGCTCGCGCCACCAGTCGGCGATCGCGGGCGCGCGCGACCGGGAACCCTCAGCCCAATGGATGTTCTCGCTGCGCTGGCCGAGCTGCGGGTCGTGCAGGATCAGCTCGCGGCCTGGGAGCCGCTGCTCATCGGCGCGGCCCGTGACCGCGGGGCGAGCTGGGCCGCGATCGCGCCCGCGCTTGGGGTGGCCAGTCGGCAGGCCGCCGAACGCCGCTACCTGCGGCTCAACCCGCACGCCACAGACCCCGAAGGAATGACCGGCGAGCAACGAGTCCAGGCAGCCCGCGACCGGCGGGCCGGTGAGCGCGCGGTCACCCAGTGGGCGCGGGACAACGCGGCCAGGCTGCGCCGGCTGGCGGCGCAGATCACCGCTCTGGACGGCCTCGACCCCGCCAGCCAGGAGAGCGTCGACCGCGTCTTGCACGCACTCGGCGACAAAGACACCGCAACGCTGCTGGCGCCACTGGCCGAGGCCGGGGCGCAACTCGAGGACACGCATCCGAAACTGGCCGGACAGGTCGCCGACATCAACGTGACCACCGACCAGCTCCGAACCGAAAACACGGCCGGAATGCTATGACCAGCGCGGCCCGCTCATTCGTCATCAAGGCCGCCTGGCCTACCCCGGCTGCACCAGGGTCGCACGGCGGTGGTGATGGTGGGGTGGCTCGCGGCTGCGGCGGGGAAGGGGACGACAGTGGCAGGCGACCGCCGGCGTCCGGAGCCGGTTCATGTGTTGATCGGTGGCCGATGGCTGACCGCCCGGGCGCACGCGGTCCGCGAAAGCCGCCGCGGCCGACAAATACTGATCGACTGCTATGGGCGGCTGGTCTGGGTCAGCGCGTCTCGGATTCGTAGCTTCGGAGATCCAAGCGATGTCGTGACGAGAGGTGAGGAGGATGGCAGTTCCTGTTCGTCGACGCTGCAGGCGTCAGGTCAGTGAGCCGGTGCGGTGACTGCCGAGCGATCCATTCGCGAGCCTCGAGGAGATCTGGCGGCGGATGGACCAGATGATGCGAGCATCCCTCCGACGTTCGACCGAACGGGATCGCCGCCATTTCTGGTCGAAGTCGAAGAGACGATGACGCCTCCATCGTCGTGGTCGACCTGCCCGGCGCGACCCGCGACGCCCTCGCGCTGGAGTGGAGAGACCGCGAGCTGACCGTGCACGGCGAGGTGAAGCACGGTCGAGGCGAAGGGTCTCGCTGATTTAGGCGTCGAAGTTCAGCAGAGGTACGTAGCACAGGGCGGGATTGGGGGGTCGAGTCCACGTTGGATCGGCGACCTCGACGACGTACATCTCCGTGAGGAATTGCACCGTACTCCGAGCAGGTGGCTGGTGTAGCCGGAGGCTGAGTGGGTCTTGAGGCCGACCGAGACGTGGCATGGGGTCGGATCTCTGCAGCCGAACTTGTCGTACGCCAGGGTGCCGCCGCCTAGGGCCTCGACGTACTCGAGGTCGACCGAGCTCAGACCGGAGCCTCGGGGTCTTCGATGCGTTCGCAGCTGCCGACCAGTTCGACGTTGCGCAGGTCGGCGATGAACGGTCGAGCGACAGAGGCTTGCGCAGCGAACTCTCCGCAGATGGTGGTTGTGTGGAGGTCAGACATGGTTGCGGGCGGCGGCGACGCCGGGTGCGATGGCGTCGGCCGCACACTCAGGGCTGTCGAAGATGCGAGGAGGTCGAGATGACTGCGATCATCGAGACCGAGAGAATCCGGCAGATTCGCCTCGGAGTGATCCGCGTGCCCCGCATCCCCGCGGCTCAGCGCTCGCAGACTCCTACCCGTCCCCAGGTCGACGGCGACAATCCGAAGTACGGTGTAACACGGCAGCTGACGGGGCCGGGGCCATCAGGGCATGCATCTGGTCGACTTCGTGATTGCGCTGGTCCAGCCAATGACCAGTGCGCCGAAGTGATTGCTATCGGCATCCGGTCATGCACCCGGCCGAGGGGGTCGGTCGCGGTGATGGTGACGATCATGTATGTCGGGACCGTCTTGTTCGGGTCGTCATCGGGCCGCGACTTGTCCCGCCACACCTCGAACAGCCGCCCAGGCGAGCGTAGACTCGCCGCTCGGACGCGTTCACCGCACTGGTCAAGGGGCGACTGTGCCCAGCTTGTGGAGCCGACGGCCGAGTCGCGGGTGGCTGGAGCTCATCAGGTCAATCGGCGGCCGCGCGCTTCTTCTCGAGGCGTTCCCGGATCGGCCATTTGACGTCGTACGCCCAGCGGAACTGCTCGAAGCGCCTGATGAGCCAGGCGTTGATGTCGACCTGTCCCTTGAGTACGCCGTGGCGTGCGCAGGTGGGGTCGGCGTGGTGGAGGTTGTGCCATGACTCGCCCTGACTCAGGATCGCAAGCCACCACACATTCCCCGACCGGTCACGAGCCTCGAAGGGTTTCTCGCCGGTGACATGACAGATCGAGTTGATCGAGAACGTGACATGGTGCATCAGGGCGATACGGACCAGAGAGCCCCAGAAGAACCCGGTAGCGGCACCGTGCCACGATCGGTCCCACAGTCCACCGATGAGCGCGGGAGCTAGCAGAGAGACCACCGCCAGCCCTCGGAAATGGCGTGAAATCGACGCCATGTCGCGGTCCTTCAGGAGATCTGGGGCATAGTGCTTCGGGTCAGCGCGATCCTCGCCCCACAGCACCCACCCGACATGGGCGAAGACGAACCCCTTGGTCACCGCCCACGCGGTGGTGCCGTAGCGCCAGGGCGAGTGTGGATCGCCGTCTCGATCGGAGAACTTGTGGTGCTTGCGGTGGTCGGCCACCCAGCGGATGACGGGTCCTTCGAGAGCCATGCTGCCGGCGACAGCGAGTGCGATCTTGAGGCCACGCTTGCTCTTGAAGGATCCGTGGGTGAAGCCTCGGTGATAGCCGGCGCCGATGCCGGTGGTGGTGATCACGTAGAACACGACCAGCAGGACGATGTCGTGCCAGCCGATCCAGCCGCCCCAGGCGAAGAAGATCCCTGGCGGGAGCGCGAGGGTAGGCGCGACGATGAACACCCAGATGAGCCCGCGCTCGAGTTTGCCACCGACGGGCTGGAATTCGGCCGGAGGCGAATCATCGGAACCTGCTGCTGAAGTCACTGTTCACTCCTAGATGCTGGTCTCCTTGGACCGCCACCCGAGCACGGCCGGGGCTTGGTGAGCCGCGTCTTGAGCGCGCTCCGGCGTGTCGCTTCCGAACGCCGAAGCCCCGACGTCTCCATCGGCCCCCGGCGGACCGAGGCCGTATCCACAGGTGCCCCGAAGCACGATCATTTACTCGCGGCTGCGTCCGGCGAAGTGGTCGACCGATTTCGAGTTGCGTGAGGCGCGGCCTCATTGCTTGCCGCTCCCGGCCGCGGCGAATCCTGTGTCGCCGTCGCGGGTTCGGTGCCTCGCGCAACCACTTCTCGACTCGCGCACATCCAGCGCTCCGCTCGCACTGCGTCAGCCGTAGGGCAGGAACTGGAACCAGCGCACAACAGTCGAACGCAGAGCTGGGCGACCCTCCCGTACGCGGTTCGACTCGGAGATCGACGGCCAGACTCGCCAACCAGGTCGGATCTGGGAGCGTGCGCGTGTCGATGAGGTGCTGAGCGACATCATGCAGCCTGGTGTTGGTGTCTTGGGAGTAGCGCCTCAAGATCGCGAACGCGCGATCTTGGTCGATGTCGAAGCGTTCCATGAGGATCCCCACAGCCTGTCCGACGAGTCTGCGGGCGTCGACTGCCTGGGCCATCGTCTCGTCCTGCCGGGCGCTCGCGACGGCGACGGCGGCATGCTGGGCCAGGAGAAGGGCGATGGCCTCGTCGTCGTCGCCGAAGGCGTGTGGCTTGTCGTGGTAGAGCGACAAGACGCCGATCGTTCGATCGTGGGTCATCATCGGGATGTGAAGCACGCTGCCGACGCCGAGGCCGGGCCACTTGGACTTGCCAGCCAGGCCAGCGTGTGTCGGTGGTCACATCGGGGATGGAGACGGCAATCCCGGCGGCGATGGCAGTCAGCATCGGCCCTTCGCCGGTGTCGGCTTGGACATGGTAGAGCGCTTCCACGCCTGGGTCGGTGACTGTACCGATCTCCGCGTGGCCGCCGCTGACGGCCAACGCGATGCCGGCATATCGGCAGCCCACAGCCTGCAGGACGAACTGGAGGACCGCATCCTCGGTGTCGGCCAGGCCAGGCTGGTGGTGCAATTCAAGGGCGAGCTGCGCGAACCGCTCGGCCACGTGCGGATCGTTCGGGTCGAGCCGGCCGACACAAGGTTCCAGGGCCTCCCTCCTCGCTGGTGCCACCGCGTTCTGAGCGCTCCATGGAGGCAATCATGCCTGTCGTGGCCATCATGCGCATGGAGACGTAGGCAGCCGTCAGCGGCCAGGATCGGCGCGCAGATGGGAATGAATCCTCGGGTGCGCAGGTTGTCACGGATAGGTCGAAGTTCTGTGTACGTGGTTTACCTCTCACGCTCGCGGATGTTCTGCGGGCGTGTTGCTGTTTCTTGCCAGAGATGGTGGGGCCGCCGCCGCTGCGACAACCGGCCGGGTGCTCGGCGATCGCGGAGCACCTCCATCTCTCACGAGGAGCAACAACATGGCACAGGGAACTGTGAAGTGGTTCAACGCCGACAAGGGTTTCGGCTTCATCTCCATCGACGGCGGCGGCGAGGATGTCTTCGTGCACTTCTCCGCGATCCAGTCCGACGGCTTCCGCAGCCTGGAAGAGGATCAGCGTGTCGAGTTCGACGTCGCCCAAGGCCCCAAAGGGCAGCAGGCGGAGTACGTGAAGGCACTCTGAGCCTCTGACAATCGGCAGACGTCTTGGCTGCGGCCCTCCACCAGTTTCATGGTGGAGGGCCGCAGCCGTTGTCGCTGTGCACACTGGATAGGTACCTGGCTCGGTGGCCGACGCGGCAGGTCTTGTCGTAGTCGGCCTGCACGGGGATCGTCATGGTCGTGCGGCGACCGTTCTCTTTGTCGCGGAATGGGTATCGGCGAAAGAGAAACGGCTAGGCCGGAAAGGAGAAGCCCGCCCATGCCCGGCAACCAGGATCGTGACCTCACTGACGCGACGCTGTCAGCGATGCCGTCGCGCCACTGAAACGTTCGCGGCGCGGCCGGCTGCACGCGGGGCACCTTCCCCCTGGCGGCCGCGGCCGGGGTGGTGCTGATCGTGGCCGCACCGTCCGCTACCCCACGGATCGCGGCAGTGGTTTCACGATCGCGTCGTCGCTGCGGTTCGGTGTGTCCACGCTGTACCACCGTGGCCACTGGAGTCCGCCCGCCACGGCGCTGCTGCGGTGTCGGGACCACTCGAACATCTTCCTGATGATCGCCGGCACCTACACCGTTCGGTGTCTTGGTGCTCACCGGAGCCGACCGCGTGGCCCTGCTCACCGCGGCCTGTGACCGGTGCCTGTTTGCCTGGGTCTTCCTAGACCTTTGTCACCGGTGGCGGTGTCCAGGTGCCGTCGAGCACCTCGGGTTTCGGATAGTAGAGGCGGGCACATAGGTTGAACCCACCCTCGGGGGCTGGGAGCCAGTTCGAGGTGCCGCTGTCGGGCCTGTTGTGCTGGATGTGGATGTCCAGAGAGCCGTCGTCGTTGAACAGCAGGTCGTCGCGGTCGCCGATCGCGAACCTGTTGAGGTCGTTGGCGACCTGAAAGCCTTCCGCGTCATAGAGCGTGAGCGACCAGAAGGCGTTCACCGGAGGCAGTTCCTGCTTGGCCAGGTGCCAGGCATAGCGTTGCTCTCCCGTGAACGGCTGGCCTTCGACGTCGACGTAGGCAAGCGGATAGATCGCGTCGTCGGGCAGGTTCGCGCCAAGGCCGATCAGCTCGACGCAGGCCCGCTGGAGGTAGTCGGTGCCGTAGTTGCCGACGTTCTCGGTCGTCATCTCCCAGCCGTTGACGGTCCGGCCGAGTCGCTTCTGGCGGTCGGTGATCTTCTGCTGGGCGGCGGGGACGGCCTTCGCCAGAGCGCCTTGCACGACTGGATCGGCCTGGTTGAGATCGAAGGTGTCTCCGACGTTGAATCCGATCCGGGCCAGCCGGTCCAGCACCGGGTAGTCCTGGATGTGCGGCGCGTGCTGTTGCAGCAGCTCCGATGCGTACCGGAAGAACGTCGTAGCGTCCATGGCGAACACCTGGCGGAGAGGTTCCGTCGTGTTGTCCACCGACGGGTCGACCGTGCCGACGACCTCCAGAGGTTCGCTTCCCCAGGCGGACAGGGGAGTAATTTTCAGCTGGGACTGGAACGCGTGCACCTTGTCATAGGTGGCGACGCTGGCCTCGGTCCGGCCGATGATCCAGACCCAGCTCGTCGGCGCGTCGTATCGACGGACGCCGGCGGGGAGATCGCCGGACCAGCCAGGGCCGACGATGGCGAAGTTGCCGGCTTCGTCGCCCGTGGTGCGGGTCCCGGGGCACGCGAACACCTCTCCGAACATGTCGTAGAACGGCAGCAGGTAGTAGTTGCCTTCCGCGGGCGGCACCGAGACGATTCGCGGCTCCTCTCGGAGATCAAGGAACGCAGTCGAGTAGAGCGTGTCGAAGTTCGGCCGAACGACCACGCGGAAGTCCGCCGGCGGGAACGCCGGGACGTTGAGGAACGTGTCAGGCGGGACTCGTAGCGGCGCGTAGCTCACCTTCTCGGTGTTGGTGACCTGCAGCCGTGTCAAATCCATGAGGACGAGCGGGTACAAGTATGTGTAGCCCTCGATACCGATGATCTCCGCGAGTTCCCCGTCCACAATCCGCTTCCCTTCTCCTCGCCGACTGCCCGATCCATCCAGCCTTCAGCAGTCCAGCCGGATCAGGCATCCCCCCATGCGGATGAACTCCGAGGCGCGCAGGACGAGCGCTCATCGGCAGGTCCGGTAGCTGGAGCGACGTGCGTCAGCACACCCACGACGCGGTCTGTCGGGGCGATCCAACCGACACTTCCGTCACGACGATCGTTCCAGGCGAGATGCGTAGCGATTGACAGGTGCAGCGCTGTGGATCCCGGCAGCGCCTGCCGCGCGCCCCGACACACCCGTACTCGCCCCATCGCAACGACCCACAGACCGAGCCCCGCCACGTCACAGCAAACTGTCGTCCGCAGCGTGTCCGACAGGTGTCGCTCACAGTCAAGCTCCATGCGAACCACTGCAGACCTGGCCGACACCCTCACCTGGCCCCAAACCAGGATCGAGCTGATCGAAACCGGTCGCGTCAAAGTCGACCACCAGCAGATCACCGCCCTCGTCGCCACCTACGGCATCCGCCTCGAAACCACCACCCCCTACTCGCCCAACTCCACGACGCCACCCAGCCGGTCGAGCCCGACAAACTCGCCTGGATCCGCTCCCACGCCCTCCGCAAACCACCGCCACCGCCCTCGACAAACAAGGCCAAACAGCCCGCCAGATCGCCGACCAACTAGGCCAAGCCAAAGTCGCCATCACCCAAGACGTCTACCTAGCCGCCGAGCCGCAAACCCAGCCGCAGCCGAAGCACTGGAGCGCGCCTTCGAAGATCCTGGCCGCCCATGAAGGCCACCGCGGCTGTCACCGCGGCTGTCATGTCGCAGGACATCGGTGACGGTTCTGCATCAGGACATCGGTGACATTCTGAGGGTTCTTGGTGGTGACACTTCCGCACTGAGGCTCGG
>NZ_JBICSZ010000020.1:0-48214 GCF_043197365.1 Kribbella sp. NPDC049174
ACCTGTCCCCGAACACCTACGAAGCCCTCTACCCCGCTACGCTCCCGTCAGCGGCGTAATCCACCACCCGTGTCCACGAACCGGGGGTAAGGCCCCACTTCCTCCACATCCGATCCAAGCACGAGGACGCGCTACCGCTGATCGTCTGCCACGGCTGGCCGGGCTCGGTCGTGGAGCAGCTGAAGATCATCGAACCGCTGACCGACCCGACCGCACACGGCGGCAGCGCATCGGACGCGTTCCACGTCGTGGTCCCATCGATGCCGGGCTACGGCTACTCCGGCAAACCCACCGCCAAGGGCTGGGGGCCGGACCGGATCGCCCGGGCCTACGACGTCCTGATGAAGCGCCTGGGCTACGACCGGTACGCGGCCCAGGGCGGCGACTGGGGCGCCATCGTCGTCGAGCTCATGGCCGTGCAGGAGCCCGAAGGGCTCCTCGGCGTCCACACCAACATGGCTGGAGTGATCCCGCCCGAGATCGAAGCCCTATTCCACCGCGACATCATCGGCGCTGCTCCCGCGCTCGACAACCTCCCGGCCGACCTGACCGAGGAAGAGCGCAAGGCCTGCGAGGAGTTGCACAAGGTGTGGACCGGCGGCGCCACCTACGCCCTGCAGATGGCGTCACGTCCGCAGGTCATCTACGGCCAGGCCGACTCCCCGGTCGGCGTTGCCGCCTACCTCATGGACCACGACGCCAAGAGCCTCGCGATGATCACCCGCTCCATCCACGGCACCCCAGAAGGCATGACGCCCGACGACGTCCTCGACAACGTCACCCACTTCTGGCTGACCAACACCGTGGTCTCTGCGGGTCGTCTCTACGCCGAAAACAAGTTCGACTTCTTCGTCGTCAAGGGCGTCAAGGACGTGCCGGTCGCGGTGAGCGTGTTCCCCGAGGAGCTCTACCCCGCCCCGGAGACCTGGACCAAGAAGGCGTTCCCGAACCTCATCCACTACAACCGGCTGCCCAAGGGCGGCCACTTCGCGGCCTGGGAGCAGCCGGAACTGCTCGTCGACGAGGTCCGCACAGGACTCCGGTCGCTGCGGTAGGCCAGCCTCTTCCGTTGCAACTAGCCGTGGGCGTCTGATCGCGGCTTCTCCGCCCGTGGCACGGAGTCGATGTATCCACCGATGGCGCGGGGTTGTCGACGAAGGACGGCTCTATCAACTGGTCCGTCAGCAGGGTGAAGTCCGCGAAAGAACCATCGAGGTCACATTCCACACAGCAGGGGCGGAGGCCTACGCCTTCACCTTCGGATAGTCAGGAGGTCCGGCCATGTCAGATCGAGTTAGCGCCGATGCAGCCACCGACACCCGGCGGCGACGAGTGCGAGTCTGGTTCGGACGGTACGTGATCGCCGAGCTTGTCGCCGTACCCGCGACCGCGGACCGGTATGCCGCGGCGATGGACCGGCGGTTCGGCCTGCCGATCACGAACGAGCCCATTTCGGATCCGGCCGAGCAGGCGTCGACATGACCCCAGAACCGGTGGGCGGGCGTTCCGAGCCACTCAGCGCCCGTCCGCCGTACCAACGGTGGAGTCCCGCCATGGAGCACTGCACCAACCACGATCAGGCCCTGGCTTGGGACGATGTAGCCAAGGTCTACGCCAAGCGGATCTATCGTCACGCCTACCGACTGACCCGCAATCGCGCCGATGCGGAAGACCTCACCCAGGAGGTCTTCGTCCGGGTGTTCAGGCATCTGAAGAACTACGAACCCGGAACCTTCGAGGGCTGGCTCCACCGCATCACCGTCAACCTCTTCCTCGACCAGCTCCGCCGGGGTCGTGGACTCCGCTTCGAACCACTCACCGACATCCATCAGCGCGCCGGGCCGGCCGACCAGGATCTGGAATACCGAACGTTCGAGGCCGATGTGCGCTCGGCGCTCGACTCCCTTGCTCCCGGCAAGCTAGCAGTCATCGCCCTCCACGACATCGACGGTCTGACCTATGCCGAGGTCGCTGCCCTGCTTGGCATCCGGTGCGGCACCGTGGCCAGCCGCCTGCACCGAGCCCACGCACAGCTGCGCACAGCGCTCGCCCACCGAGCCCCACGCGACCTGTCAGATCCCGTCGACAACGCCATCCACCATCCATCCCCCTGGGGTCGCGCCCAGAGCGACTCCCCATTCAAGCTTCAAACCGGAGGTTGTCATGTCCGAACCGTCAGCCATGTCCCCGACCGATAAGTCGAACGAGCCCGATCCCTCCGACATCGCCTCAGAAGCACCCCGACCTGGTGCGGTCCCGACACGTCGGGGGTTCCTGTCCGGATCGGTCGCAGTGGCGACCGCGGCTGCTTTGACCTCGCTCGGTTCGCAGGGATTCGCCACCGCGGCAGCCGCAGTCAGCCCCGCGCGCCGGAGCTCGACCGGGACTTCCGTGCGAAAGTTCCACATTCACGAATCGAGACGCAAGCTCATCGACATGAAGCGACGCATCCGCGACACTCAATGGCCCGAGAAGGAGACCGTGGACGACCAGTCCCAGGGCCCGCAGCTCGCCACGATGCAGACTCTCGCGCGCCACTGGTACGACAACTACGACTGGCGCAAATGCGAGGCCAAAATCAACTCCTTCCCGCACTACATCACTGAGCTCGACGGCCTGGACTTCCACTTCATCCACGCACGCTCCAAGCACGCCAGCGCCATCCCGGTCGTGGTGTGCCACGGCTGGCCGGGCTCGATCGTCGAGCAGCTGAAGATCATCGAACCGCTGACCAACCCGACCGCATTCGGCGGCAGCGCCGCGGACGCGTTCCACGTCGTGGTTCCATCGATGCCGGGCTACGGCTACTCCGGCAAACCCACCGCCAAGGGCTGGGGACCGGACCGAATCGCACGTGCCTACGTCGAGCTGATGCGGCGACTGGGTTACAAGAAGTTCGTCGCTGCCGGCGGCGACTGGGGCGCCATCGTCGTGGATCTCATGGCCGTAGACGCGCCAGAGGGACTGCTCGGCATCCACACCAACATGGCGGGAGTGATCCCGCCCGAGATCGAGTCGATGTTCCACAAGAACATCATCGGCGCGGCCCCCGTGCTGCCCAACCTGCCGGCCGACCTGACCGACGACGAGCGGAAGGCCTGCGAGGAACTCGACAAGGTCTGGACCGGCGGCGCCACCTACGCCCTCCAGATGGCGTCACGTCCGCAGGTCATCTACGGCCAGGCCGACTCCCCGGTCGGCGTTGCCGCCTACCTCATGGACCACGACGCCAAGAGCCTCGCGATGATCACCCGCTCCATCCACGGCACCCCAGAAGGCATGACGCCCGACGACGTCCTCGACAACGTCACGCACTTCTGGCTGACCAATACCGTCGTGTCCGCGGGTCGTCTCTACGCCGAAAACAAGTTCGACTTCTTCGTCGTCAAGGGCGTCAAGGACGTGCCGGTCGCGGTCAGCGTGTTCCCCGAGGAGCTCTACCCCGCCCCGAGGACGTGGTCGCAGGAGGCATACCCGAACCTGATCTACTACAACCGAGTCCCCAAGGGCGGCCACTTCGCCGCCTGGGAGCAGCCGAAGCTATACACGCAGGAGGTGCGCGCAGGGCTCCGCTCGCTGCGCAAGGACTTCTGAGGCAGCAGCCATCGTGCCATACGAAGACCGGTGGCGGCCGGCGGATGACCCCCGCGGTGCTGTCACCGGCCTTCACTGCCGATGGCCGTCGCCGGCGAGAACTGGACCGACTGGCTCGACATTGTCTGGTGGTGGCGCTGCTCAGGGTGCGCGATCGAGTACAAGACAACGCCTTCCGCCCGGATCAGGGGCCGTGGTTGCCAGTCATGGGCTAAGACACGAGCGGGTGACACACGTAGCCGCCACGAGTCGTCGGTCGGCAGCAGCCCCCGGGGAGGAGAAGACCTGCGTCGAACAACTGCGGTTCTTCTACAAGCACGTCTACTACGCCTACCTCATGGGCGACCGCCCGCAGACCCTCACCAGCCTGGTCGACTCCCCGATCGGACTCGCCGCGTTCCTGCTCGACAACGACGCCAAGAGCATGGCCATGATCTCTCGTTCCTTCGCCGGCCAGACCGAAGGGCTGTCCCCGACCGACGTACTCGACAACATCACCCACTACTGGCTCACCAGGACTGGCGTGTCCTCGGCCCGGCTCGACATGGAGAACAAGGACCCCTTCTTCGCAGCCAAGGGCGTCACCATCCCAGTTGCCGTCAGCGTCTTCCCCGACGAGATCTACGAAGCCCCGCGTAGCTGGTCAGAACAGGCCTACCCCGGCCTCATCCACTACAACAGGCTGCCCAAGGGCGGACACTTCGCCGCCTGGGGGCAACCCAAACTGTGGATCCAAGAGGTCCGCAGGGGCCTCCGGTCCCTGCGCTGATGAGCCGCAGGTGGCTCGGCCGGTCCTCCAGAGGCCCGCCACCCGCCGTCATCGCGTCTTCTGCTCATTTTTCGGAGGTTCGAAATGACTGCACAACAATCTCAACCAACAGGTCTGCATACCGCACTGGTAGAGCTTCCCGTCCGCGGTCGACTCCCGGCGTTCGACAGTGCGACCGCATGGATCAACACCCCGCCACTGACGGCGGCCGGACTGCGCGGCAAGGTAGTCGTCGTCAACTTCTGGACCTACACCTGCGTCAACTGGCTCCGGCAACTTCCCTACCTCCGCGCCTGGCACCGGACGTACGGTGACGCCGGCCTCGTCCTGGTCGGCGTCCACACCCCGGAGTTCACCTTCGAGACCGACACAGGCAACGTCAGGCGAGCAGTGCGCCAGCTGGAGATCGACTATCCGGTCGCTGTCGACAGCGACTACGGCGTCTGGGGCGACTTCGACAATCGCTACTGGCCGGCCCTGTACTTCGCGGACGCAAGCGGCCGAGTACGCCATCACCACTTCGGGGAAGGCGAGTACCGCCAGTCCGAGATGGTCATCCGACAATTGCTCGGTGTCGCCGGCTCCGGTGTCCCGGCCGCAGTGTCGCCGACTGTCGCCTCCAGCGTCGAGGCCGCCGCCGACTGGCACAACCTGAGGACGCCGGAAACGTACCTCGGATATCAACGCTTGTGGAACTTCGCATCGGCGGGTGGCGCGGTACTGGGCGAGCGGCACGATTACACGAGGCCCGCCGTCCTGCACCTCAACCAGTGGGCGCTCTCGGGTGAATGGTCGATGGGCCATGAAGCCGCGGTATCCAGGGCAACGAACGCGCGGGTGAGCTACCGGTTCCATGCCCGCGACGTCAACCTGGTGATGGGGCCGTCGGTCTACCCGCCGCCGGTGCCGTTCCGCGTTCTTGTCGATGGGCGGCCACCGGGCTCCGACGCCGGCTCTGATGTGGACGCCGACGGCAACGGGACCCTCGCAGAGCAACGGCTGTACCAGTTGGTTCGGCAAACAGGGCCGATCTCGGACAGAACGGTCGAGGTCACCTTCGCAGACCCCGGCGCCGAGATCTACGCCTTCACCTTCGGATAGCGGGGCCCGACCCATGACTTATCAAGCGCAGGGTGGCGAACCGCCGACAACCACCGACGACGAGCGGCCGACACCCCCGTGCCGTACCGTGCGCGTCTGGTTCGGACAGCACGTGATCGCCGAGCTCACCGCCCCGGCGCCGGCCGCAAGCCACTATGCAGCAGCGATGGGCCGACGCTTCTTCGGGCTCCTCATAACCAACGACCGGCGCCCGGCACACCCAGGCCGTGAGCTAACGCCGACACCGACCGGTGGGCGGGCGTTCCCAACCCGACACTCAGCGTCCGTCCACCGCACCAGTCCACCGGAGAATCACATGGACCCCAACAGCCTCGAACATGGTGGATGTACCGCGGACCTGGGACGAGGTCGCCAGAAGACACGTGGCGGGAATCTATCGCCAGGCCTACCGGCTGATGGGCAACCGGGCCGATGCGGAGGACCTCACACAGGAGGTCTTCATACGGGTCTTCCGCCACCTCGAGGACTATGCGGAGGGAACCTTCGAGGGCTGGCTATACCGCATCACGAAAAACCTCTTCCTGGACCAGCTTCGTCGCCGCCGCGCGGCACGACTCGAGCCACTGGCCGATACCCATCTCCGCTTCGTGCACCCCGGCCCCGAACGCGACCTGGAGTGGCGAACGTTCGATCCGGACATACGTGACGCTCTCACGTCCCTACCACCAGGACACCTCGCGACCGTGCTGCTTCACGACATCGACGGCCTGACCTACGACGAGATCGCCGTGGTCCTCGGCGTACCCCATGGGACGGTCGCCAGCCGTTTGCACCCGTGCACGCAAGCAACTGCGAACCGCGCTCGCCCACCGCACACCCGCACTGCGGTGTGCTGCCTGACAATGCACGGCAGTCGAGTCTTTCAACCGCCGTCTCCTACTGAAGCCGAGCTTTCCGCAGAACCTTGCACAGTGCCATTCGACGGCACGGCGACTAACAAACAGCGCGCGAGCCGCCCGGGAGGCCGAGGCCGAGTTGCCTGCGATCGATCCCGCCGCCGAGGCAGCCGATGCGTTCGCCCGCCTCTGGCCGTCGAGCTGCGCGACGCCGAGGGCGGGGAGGAGACGCTTGAGACGGGTGTGCAGTTCGCGCTGCAGGCACTGAACTGCGACTACGCCGATGGCAGTGCGGCTGGTCAGATAATGATCGGGCGTGGTTGGTCGAAACAGGGTCTACAGAGTCCCAGGGATGCCCGAGATCCGTGGTGCGGGTCGTGGTGCGAAATGACGGATACCACTGGGGAAATCTTGGGGTGGTGCGGGCGGACGTGTTAGCGAAACCGCCGCTAGAGAGCGTATGCGACGCTGAGCGTCCTCCTCGTAATGAGAAGGTCGTCCGGATCCAACTCGTCAGACTCCTTGGTCGGCACGGGCGTTCCCCAGATGACCGGCGGACTGGCGCCGAACGCGTCGGGATCTAGCCGTACTGCCGTGCCGCAGTGCCGTGCGGGCATCGAACCCGGTTGCCGTCACGCCCCGGCCAGTAAGGAAAGGGGTGCGCGCGGAGTTGTTGAACACTCCGGGTTTGCAACACGTTTCTCTACACCGGAGGTGCGGGTGTGTCGCGATCTGTGATGTCGATGTTCGAAGTCGGCTGCACGGATGCCCGAACTCGTCTGCACACGCCGCAGCTTCAGGAAGATGTCGATGCTGGCCGGTAGCTTGCCCGGTGGCTCTGACGACGACGTCTTGATCGGCTACGCCACCACCGTCCACGGCATCATGCTGTCGATGCGGCCGCGCCGCCGGAAGGCCGCGCACATCGCCGACCTCGGCACACCGATCGCCACCGCGCTCGAAGTGCCCCCAAGGTGGAAGATCCGGTCCCTCGTCCGCATGGCCTCCGCACAGCAGCAGGTGCGGCGAATGCTGACCAAGATCGGCGACGAGTCCGGAGCGTCATCGACGCCGGCCGAACTCGCCCGCCGATCGAACCCAGGATCCAGCTGAGGCATGACGCCGGACTGGCGGTTCAGGGCGTGGCTGGCGGCCAGGCGACGACGACGGTCCGGGTCCACAGTCCGTCGTACGTTCCGGAGAGATCCTGTTCAAAGCCAGTGATGTTGGTGAAGGTGCCGGCCAGGTCGTAGACGACGGCCAGGACACCGCTGACGTCTGGATGCGTCTGGTAGTACCGCTGGTCGACGACGATCTCCGGACCGATCTCGCGCTCGGCGCGGCGCGGGTACGTCACCTTGACCTCGACCGTGGCGCGGAGATCCTTGACCAGGAAGTCCGTCCTCGTCGACTTCCCTGCGTAGCTGGGAGTGTGCTCTTCCGGCCGCACGTCGCGGTAGAGCAGCCGGAGCGCGAACGAGGTCAGGTCCTGCAGGTCGTACTCGTCCTCGAGTGGTAGCGGTTCCTTGCCCACACGAGGCCGAACCCGCAGGCTTCGGACCGCTGCGGGCATGCCTCAGCATCTGCACAAGGAGGTCGATGGACGGTCCCGTGACCGGCACAGGTGATGGTGCGGCGGCGGGAGCGGTCGCCCCCAACAGCGGCGTTTCGGCCGGGCGCGGCTGGAACAGATCGGCGAGCTCGCCGGGCCGGTTCGGGGCGAATTCCGAGCGCGGGAGCGGAGCGACTGGCGCAGTGTTGGGGAGTTCCCCGGCCGGCCAGGACACGTACCCCGCAGGGTCGAGGTCACCGCCGAGCTGTAGCAGTGCCCGGCGCAACCGCTCGGTCAGCTGCTGCTGATCGGGATAGCCGACGCGGCCGATGTGCCCGCCATCGCGCAGCAGTTCGAGTAGCTCCTCGGTCAGGTTGACCGCCGTCTGGTTGTCGGCAGTCATCAGCGCATGTTGCACTCGCTGCTGCTTGTTGTTGCCCTGCAGGGCTCGCGGGTCGATCCCCACCGACAGGAAGGCACTGTCGATTGCGGCCGCGGTCGGCCCTTCCCCGGCATGCCAGAACTTCGAGAGAGGCCCAGCAAGTTGTTGGCCGTACGACCGGGCACTTGGACTCACCATGGCCACAAGGCTCCCACCTCAGCGCACTGAACCGGCGACCGGAAACCGGTCTTCGGTGTGACCTGCGGAAACGCTGGATCACTTCCCTCGCGGCGGCCGGACTTGTAGTCCGGCTGTACGCCGCGCGGCCAGGGGCCATCGGCCCTAGGCGGAATCGCCGACCTGTGCGATCTTGCTGCTAGTCGGCGCTTGGGGGCGCGCCCGGGGGTGGGCGGGCAAGTGCCGGGTGGGGGGCACGATGAACGGATTGCGCAGGTATGTCGCGGCTGCGGTGGCGTTGCTGCTGACGTCGGCGACGCTGACTGTTGCCACGCCGGCCGCCGCGGTCGTGGCCGGCGTCGCGATCACGGGGGCCACGGCCTCGAACGGCACCACGACCCTTGGCTACCGCGCCACCGCGACCCATGCGGGGACCCTGCGGTACATCCTCGTCTCGATCCCGCCGGGATCGGGCGGGCGGATCACCTCGGTCAACGGCGCGGTCCGCACGATCTCGCCGGGCGTCCTGCAATGGCGCCCGAGCAGGACACTGACCGTTGCCGTCGGCACCCGTTTCTCGATCCCGCTGTACGGCGTACTGCTGCCGAGCGGAGGCCCGTGGACGCTGAGCGTCCGGGCGATCGGGACCACCGGCGTCGCCCTCTCAGCCGGCACCGGAACCCTGATCCGCCCTGCCGACGTGCGGATCACCGCGAGCAACCCGATCCCCGGCCAGAAGACCACGCTCACGTACGCCGGCACGGTCGGCCGCCCCGGCATCCTGTCGTCCGTCCGGATGAAGCTGCCGACCGGCGTACGGGGAACGCTGACGAGTGTCAACGGGACGCTGACAGTCTCGAGCGGATACGCGACCTGGAGACCGCGCTCCGGCATCAGCGTCCGCGGCGGCGTACGGTTGGCGATCCCGATCTACGGCGCCGTCCTATCCAAGTACGGCGGGATCTTCCGACTCGGGATGACCGCCACCTCGTCGACCGGCGTCCAGCTGATGGCAGGCACGGGCACCCTCGCGCTCATCGCGCCACCCGCACCGATGCCGACGATCCTCGCCGGCTCGTTCCCCGTACGACCGGCGGGATGCCCGACGGCCTGGCCGACGACTGCCGTAGAGAACGCCAAGCCGGGCACCGGCGCGTGGGTCATCCCGACTACGATGAACGGGCCGCTGGCGGCGTACCTGACGAAGGTCTCCGCGACCTGCGGCACCACGGTCGACCTGAAGGTCACGTCCGGCCGGCCGGTCAGCGTGGTGGCGTACCGGATCGGGTACTACCAGGGCCTCGGCGGGCGCGAGGTCTGGCGCCGCGACGGCGTGCCGACCGTGGTGCAACCCGCTCCGACGATTGGTGGTACGGCCAACGGTCACCCGCTCCGGATGGCGTCGGCGGCGAACTGGTCGAAGACGCTCACCATCCCGGTCGACCGGAACTGGATCCCCGGCACCTACCTGATCAAGGTGAGCGACGGCAGGTATGCCGCTTACGTGCCGCTGACGGTCCGCGACGACACCGGCCGGAAGCACAGCCTCCTCATCCAGCAGGCGACGACGACCTGGCAGGCCTACAACTGGTACGGCGGCCGGAGTTTCTACAGCAGCGCGACGACCGGTTCCGGCCGGCTGACGTTCAACCGCCCGTACGCCGAAGGGCAAGGATCGGGGCAGTTCCTGCCGCTCGAGCAGGGCCTGATCGTGTGGGCCGAGTCGAAGGGCCTGGACGTCACCTATTGGACCGACAACGACCTCGACGTGTACGGCGGTCAGCTCGCCGCCCGGGCCGGGACGATCTTCCTGCCCGGACATGACGAGTACTACTCGTTGCGGATGCGGGCGTCGATCAGTCAGGCGATCAAACGCGGCGTCAACGTGGCCAGCTTCGGCGCGAACGCGACGTACCGGCGGATCACCTTCACCGACAGCACCCGGCGGTACTTCGACCTCGACCGGTACACCGCCGGCGGGAGCTCGACGCTCTGGCGGTACCTGGGTGATGCGTACGCCTCGCAGCCGCTACTGGGCGCCGAGTACAGCTGCGGTGTGTACGCGGGCAACCTCAGGACCGGAAGCAGCTGGCTGTTCCGGGGCATTCCGGTCGGCACCGTCGTACCAGGGTTCCTCGCCGGTGAGGTCGACTACCTCTGGCCGGGGTTGTACAAGCATCCCGGGTTGGGCATCCTCGCGGCCGGCAGCGCTCTCTGCAAGTCGACGGGTCGGTCGACGCCGATGCACGCCACCGCGTACGTCGCGCCGTCCGGGGCCCGGGTGTTCAACGGTTCGACGTTCGCCTACGGGTGCTTCCTGGTACGGCGGTGTCCGTCCAACCTGGGGATGCCCGCGCAGTCGGTCGAGTCCCGGCGGGTGGTGACCACGATGGTCACCAACGTCACGAACTGGGTCAGCCGCGGGACGATCGTCGTTCCAGGAGGCGCGGCTGCGCCCGAGCTGCGCGTTGCCGTACCCAATCACCAACTGGCGGAGGACGACGACGACTAAGTCACAGCTTCTCGGCGACCTCGGTGAGTACGTCGAGCGTGGCGGTGATCAGAGGGTGCTCAGCACGGCTCGCCCGGACGGCGGCGTACACCCGCCACGTCGGCGCGGGCTCGGAGAGCGGCCGGGTGAGCGCGAGAGTCGACTCCGGTACGGCGAGGCGCGGGACGAGCGACACGCCGCCACCCGCGGCGACCGCGCGGAAGTCGTCGGACTGGTGGACGATCCGCGGCTGGAAACCCGCCTGCTCACAGGCGAGCAGGACGACGTCTCGGATCGGTTACCGGGCGCGGTCATCACCCAGTCGTCGTCTGCGAGCATGCTCAGCTCGATCGGGTCATGGTCCGCGGCTGGATGCGCCGGCGGCAGGACGGCGACGAAAGGCTCGCGTACAAGGGGATCCGGGCCAGGCGGCGGTCGTCGGGGCGCGGTGAGCCGCGGTGCTGACGCCGCACTAGATGCCTGGCGCGCGATCGCCAGTCTTCCCGGTCTGCCTCGAGCCGCACACAACCCAGCTATACGGGTAAGAAACGTGTCACCAGCGGCAACCGAGGGGGAACTAGTACGGCAGCCGGACTTCGTGATCGTCATGCTGGAGGGGTTTGGCGACGGTGGTAGTGGCTGGTTCGGGCGCGGTGTTGGTGGCGGCGTCTCCAGGTCGACCAGTGCAGCCGGTGTCGTATGTCGCGGATCGGTCCGGCGATGAGTGTGTTGAACAGGCGGTGGATCTCGTTGCAGGTCAACGCGATCAGAGAAGTCCGTTGTGGGGTGGGGTTCTGGGTTCGTTCGGTCGCGGCGAGGATGGCGAGGAGTGCGTAGGCGAGCATCGCCAGGATGGTCCAGCGGTGCCAGCTGGTCCAGCGGCGGACCTGGTGCTGGTCGAGCCCGGTGAGGGTCTTGCTCGCCTGGAACGACTCTTCGATCGTCCAGCGGCGCCCGGCGACGCGGACCAGGTCACGCAGCGGTACCGGTGCCGGTGACCAGCAGCGGTAATAGGCGAGCTCGCCGGTCGCGTTGTTGCGCCGGACCAGCAGCCACCGCTGCTGTGAGGACTGGGCGTCGTCGTCGGGGTCGATGCTGATCCAGGCCCAGGCGTAGAATCGCGGCCCCTTGGAGCCCTCACCGGCCGACATCTGCTGCCATGCCTTGCGGGGCAGTCCCGTGGCGAGTTCGTCGGCGCGAACCTTGCCGACACCGGTGCGAACCGGGTGGCTGCAGGCGACCGCCAGCACATACCCGATGCCGCGATCTTCAAGAGCTTGGCGCAGTTTCGGGTTGGCCCCGTAGACCTCATCACCGGCGACCCAGGGTGCGGTCACGCCAGCGTCCAGGACGCGGATGATCATCTCGGTGGCCAGCGCTGGTTTGGTCGCGAACTTCACCTCGGCCGGGACACCGGCCAGTTCGCGCCGGTCGGTGTCGTCGGCCCAGACCTGCGGCAGATACAGCTCCCGATCGATCAGTGCATGCCCGCCGGCGCTGGCGTAGGTCAGATAGACCGCGACCTGGGCGTTCTCAATCCGCCCGGCCGTCCCGGTGTATTGGCGCTGCACACCGACCGTGTGGACGCCCTTCTTCACATCCCCAGTCTCATCCACGACGAGCACAGCATCGGTGGCGCCAAGCCGTTCCAGGACAAACCGGCGCAGGTCATCGCGTACGCCGTCGGTGTCCCACGTCGCCTTGCGCAGCAGGTGCTGCAGGCCATCAGGCGAGTCATGGCCCGCGTGCTCGGCCAGCGTCCAGCAGTTCTTCACCGCCAACCCCGACATCAATCCGGCAACGGCATCCCGCGCCAACTGCCGCGGCTCCACCCGCGCGAATCGAGGCGCAATCCGCGCCATCAATCCGTCGAACTCCGCCCGCCAACGATCCAGGTCTATGCTGTGGCCCGCGGCCACCGCCATATCAGCTGTGTTCCACACAAACCCGGCATGATGACGCGGTGGCCGCTCCATGTCCCGTCGCCACGCCCAACATCACGAAGTCCGGCTGTCGTACTAGGCGCTGGCGGTGCTCGTGCGGTGGCGTTCAAGGACTCGGTACACAGTCGGCCGGGATACCTCGAACAGTTCGGCCAGTTCGGCGATGGTGTGTTCCTCAGCCGCGTGGAGTTTGAGCAGGTGGGCCTGCCGGGCCGGGGATAGTTTCGGTGCCCGGCCTTTGAGCTTCCCTTTCGCGCGGGCGATCGCCATGCCTTCGCGGGTGCGCATCCGGAGCAGGTCGACCTCGAACTCGGCGAAGGTGGCCAGGATGTTGAAGAACATCTTCCCCATCGGGTCGGTGGGGTCGTAGATCATGGTGCCGAGCTGGAGCCGGACGTGGCGCGCGGCGAGGGAGTCACCGATCTCGCGGGCGTCGGGCACCGACCGGGCGAGCCGGTCGAGTTTCGGGGTGACGAGGGTGTCACCGGCGCGCACCGCGGCTAGCGCCTGGTCCAGGCCGGGCCGATTGCGGTTGGTGCCGGAGTAGGCCTTGTCGAGGTAGATGTGTTCGGCGGCGACGCCGAGCTCGAGCAGGATCTGCCGGTTCGCTTCGAGGTCTTGTTTGTCGGTGGAGCAGCGGGCATACCCGATCAAGATCCCAGACGTCACAGCCATGCCCGGGATCGTAACGGATAGCCCCCGCTCACCGGACAAATCAACGGACACCTTATGTGAGAGAAGATTCCAGGCGTGTGGTTCGCAGCGTTGCGGTCCGCTGCGTGGTGTCCGTTGAGGGTTCGGCTAACGGACACCCGCCGACGCGGGTTCTGGGTCAACACGAGGCCGGGCTAGTGCAGACGACTTCGGTACACCGCGATGACTCGCACTCGCCTGCAAACCAGTCCTTCGGAGCGCTGAGCCTGTGCAGGCGACTTCGGACATCGACATGTGAGGCTGCCGGGTGTGGGTGTTGGGAACCACCGATTCTCAACACCCGCCGTATGGTCAGGAACGAAACGCTTTGAGGCGGCCGGTGGTTGGCGAGGCGATCCGACGCCGGCCGCCGGCGTCACGGCCGAGGCTGGGTGTGGACTCCACTCTCAGCGCGCGGTCGGAGTCTTCACGCTGGTCGAGTTACTGAATGGCTTGTGGCGGCGCAGCCGAGCAGCTGCGGCGAACCCGGCTCCGGTCAGGGCGATCCCGCCGAGTGTTCCGGCGCCGAGCTGCGCCAGGTCCAGATTGCCGTCGTCGCTGTCTGCGGGAGGGGCCAGTGGTTCTGCTTGGACGGGCCCACCGGGTTCGGGTTTGTTGATGGCGCTGGCCGGCGCGGCGATAGTCAGCGGGAGGCCGGCGATCCCGATGGTTGCGGCGATGGCGGCGATTCTGGTGACGGTCTCGGTGGCCATTGGAATCCGCTCCTTCGTTAGGTTGGACATGCCAATGACTGTTCGGGATAAGGAGCGCCGACGACATCGGGCACCCGCGCTCAGATTCGCCGTCGTTCGCCTTACATTGCTGCTACTTGGATCGGCCCTGTCTTAGTTGCGGTCACGCGTGCCGAGCGGGGCCGCCCGGCACGGCCACCTCGCGACTGGGGGATGTGCCGGCCTTGCGAGCAGGTTCGGTACGTGCTCTTGGGCGTCGCGCCCACCAGGTTTGATCGATGGGCCGGGCCCAACGGCCGCTCATCTACTGTTACGACGGCTGCGGCGGAGCAGTCCGCCTGCGGATCATGTGCGCTGCCGTGCCGGATCAGGCTGCATGCTGCTAGGCCGCGGCGCTGGTGAGATTGCGCGGGAGTAGGCGCTTTATGGCCACACCACGATGAGGGCGCATGATGGGGTATGGCCGGCTTGGTGGTCGGACGCGGGGTCGAGGCTGCGGTGTTGCGAGGATTGATCGCGGATGTGCCGGAGCGCTCCGCAGCCGTGGTGGTTCGGGGTGAGGCGGGCATCGGTAAGACGCTGCTCGTCCGGTCGGTTCTCGACGAGCATTCCGGTAGCGGTGTGCGGATCCTTGGCGGTGCCTGCGCGCCGATGTCCGGTGCGACGGCCTATAGCGGTCTCGGCGCCACGGTGACGGCTGCGCTGAGCCAATCCGCAGCATCTGGCGACTTCCCGTCGGCTGCGGCGGCCCGGGCATGGTCAATGCAGGCCCTCGCTGGCGTGCTCGACAGCGACGCGGCGCAGGGCACCGTCCTGCTGGTCGAGGACGTTCACTGGGCGGATTGGTCCACGCTCGACTTCCTTGCCCATTCGACGCGTAATCTGCCCGAGCGACGGTTGCTGGTCCTGCTGACATGGCGGGACGAGACTTCCCATCCCGACCGCCTGACCTGGCTGGCGGAACTGCTTCGCTGCCCGGACGTGATCGACATGCCGCTGCGCCGACTGACAGCTCGGGAGACGTCGGAGCAGGTAAGCGGTCTTCAACCCGGATGTACGGCAGACACGATCGCTGCCATCTACCAGCGCAGCGCAGGCAACCCCTACCTGAACGCCGAGCTGATCCGCGGTGATCCCACCGTGCCCGCCTCGTTGCGCAAGATCCTGCTCGCACGATTGCAAGCACTCTCGCTGGCGACCCGGACGGTCGTCGCCGCCACCGGCACGCTGGCTCGAGCCCTCGACGACGACGATCTGCTGGCCGCGGTAGACGGTGCCGCCGACGCCGTACGAGAGGCTTGCGACTCGGGCTTGGTGATTCGCGACCCGGCGGCCGGCTGCACTGCGCGGCACCCGGTGATCGCCGAGGTGGCCTATGAACAGTTGCTGTCTTCTGAGCGGCGCGACCTGCATGCGCGACTCGCGAAGCACTTGGCGGGCCGCGTTCTGACCGATGGCAACGCGGCACAGCTCGCCGAGGTCGCGGAGCAGTACCATCGCGCGAGCGACCGAGACGCGACCTTCACGTGGGCTCTAGCGGCCGCTCGGGTCGCCGAGAAGGCGTACGCGTATTCGGAGGCTGGCCATTGGTACGCCGTCGCTTCGTCGCTGTGGCGGCCGTCGGACCTGGCCGATGAGCGCGTACCGGAGCGCCTTGTGCTCGCCGAGCGGGCGGCTTCGCTGCTCGGCAGTGCTGGTCATCACGCCGAGGCTCTCGCCTTGCTCGAGGAGGCCGTGGCCGGCGGCGACGGTGAGGTGGGCACGCTGTCGGCCCTGCTGATGCGGGGTAGGCTGCGCGCGCATTTTGCCGACGACCTCGCCGGAGCGATCGCGGACATCGAGCGAGCACGGCGTCTGGTGCCGACCGGTGACGATCGAACGCTGGGCCGGGTGTGCATCGCGCACGCGACGATCCTGGGCCCCTATGCCCGCTCGGCCGAGGTGGCACGGGCCGCCCGGATGGCGCTGGAGCACGCGACCCGAGCCGACGACATCAGGACGGTCGGACAGGCTCGGGCGACGCTGGGGGCGGTCGCCGCAAACGAGGGCCGGATCGAAGACGCACTCGACGAGGCTCGGGCCGCGCTGACGATCGCTCGCGACCTCGCCGAGCCGGAGGATTTGGCCTGGGCGGGGGTGACGCTGACCTACGCGTACGGCATCGGCGGCGACACCGACAACGTCGTGGCCGTCGCGAACACAATCCAGTCCGAGCTCCGGCACCTGATGGCCAACGAGCACTGGCTCGAGGGCATCATCGAGTCCAACGCCGTCTACCAGCTCTATGCGGCCGGCCGATGGGACGAGGCGCTGAGCCGCGATGACAAAGGCCGCCCCTCGTCCGGACCGGCGTTCAAGGACGCCCAATTCGCACTGATACACATGGCACGCGGGAACCTACAGACCGCTGCCGAGCTGCAGCGAGGACAGGAATCCCTCGCCGTAGACGACCAGCCCCAGAACAAGCTCGACTATGCAGCGACCGAGGCCGAGCTGCGCCTACTCCAGCAACGCCCACGCGAGGCCCTGGCCATCGCACTGGACGCCGCCGAACTCATCCACGACACCGATGAGGAACCGATGTCCGGCGTGCTGCTACGCATCGGTCTCGAAGCAGCGGTCGCGTCGCAGTCACCCGACGGCTTCGATCGACTCGTGACGCTCCTTCGGCGCGCCGTGTCCGGGGTCGAGGCCGCAGCGCTGGCTGCAATTGTCGACGGTGAACGATCCCGGATCCGCGGCACGCCCGACCCGACCCCGTGGCTCACCGCCGCACAGGAATGGGCGTCACTCGGCCGGCCGTACTGGGAGGCGCAAGCCCGACTGAGGGCAGCCGAGGCGCTGCTGGCTCATCGCGGACAACCTGGCGCCCGCGGCCGGGCGGGCGGCGAGCTCGAAGCGGCGCGACAGATCGCCGAGCAGCTCGGCGCGGCACCGCTGCTCAGCCAGATTCAGGGGCTAGCGAAGATCGCCCGGATCCATCTCGACGACTCCGTGACCGAGCACCACGAGCACCGCGCGGCCACCACAGACCCACACCCGCCGTTGACCGATCGTGAGCGTCAGGTGCTTGCCCTGGTCGCGGCCGGGCGGACAAATCGCGAGATCGGCGCGACGCTCTACATGAGCCCCAAGACTGCCAGCGTTCACGTCACGCACATCCTCGAGAAGCTCGGCGTACAGTCCCGCGTCCAGGCCGCCGCCGAAGCAGTCCGGCTCGGCCTTGCGGGCAACCCGGCACCACCCGCCTGACGACGGCGGCGTGAGCGCGTGACGCGTACGACCGGTATCGGCCGCCCGGCCAGTGAAGCAACCGGGTCTGGATCCATGGGCACGCCATCCCGGCGGTCAAGATGGGCCTGGCAGTGGATGGTGAAGGAGGCGGGTTCAGGGGTCCGCCGAGTAGGGTCATTCCAACCTCACGCCCGACCTCCTCGGTCAGGCAGCACGATCCGGCCGTCATGACCTGCAGTCGCTCAAGCGGGTGTGGCACTACCTCGCTCGGTTCGGACGGCAGCACGACCAAGCGCCTGGGAGCTGACTCGGGATCACCTATGCGAGCGACTCACTCGGCGGACGAGGCAACGCTCGCTGTCCTCGACTCCGGACCGCCTGCGGGCCGCACTTCGCTTATGCCAAGGCGCGCTCGAAGGCGAAGGGACGTGAGCAGGGTTTCGCCGAGGATGGTGCCCAGGACCACGACATAAGCGTCGAGGAAAGTGGTCAGTTGGGACTGGCCGAGGGTGTTGAGCCGCCCGCCGCGGGTGGGTCCCGGCGGCGCACGCCCAAGACGCAGGTCGAGGCGGCTCGCCGCAGATGCGCGTCGACGTCGGCCTGGTCTTCGCCACCGTGGGCGGACGTGCAAGGTCGTGTTCCGGCCTGTCAACGTCGGCAACGGCCACTACCTGGCGACCGCTGAACCTCGAAGAGCCCGGCGCCGGCCGCCGACTCACCGCGCAGCTGCAGGTCGGTCGCCGCCTCGACTGACAGGTCCCCGGCCGGCGGCGCCTGAGGGGCTCAGACCATGCCAAGCTTGAGTGCGCCGTGGGATCGAGCTGCGTGGCATCACCCGTGGCACGAAATGGCGGGTACACATGGGGGATCTCCCGCCCGCTGCGGGCGGCCGTGTGGCAAAAATCGCTGGTAGAGACGAGATATAGGCCTGTCGTTCCTCCTCGTAATGAGAAGGTCGTCGGTTCGATTCCGACAGGCGGCTACGCCAGAAAGCCCAGGGGCAGACACCAAATCCAACCGAGGTCGGTCTGTCTCGGGTCCCTTGTGTAATGGTTCGACTGTGCCGCCCGGCTGCGCTCTCCCGCGTGACACCTCATTGCGTAGACACCGTGCCGCCCGGTAGGGCACGGTGATGGATCGCAGCGCGTCATCGCTCAATTGGCGCACTAGAGGGAGCCACTCAGATGCCACGTGACGGAGTTCGGCGCTCGATTCGTCGCGCACGGCGGGACCGTGATCTGGCCCGAACGCCAGAGCTCGGTCCGCTTGTGCTGCACGGGCTCGGAGCAGTGCTGCTGGCGATTGGCGGCGCTGTTGGGCTCTACCTGTTCCTTGCCTGGTTGCTCGGCGTCTCGCCCCACTTGTCGGGCACGGGATCCGGTCGGCCGGCCCTTCCAATCGCTGACCAGCAGAAACTGCTCGCTGACCTCGTCAAGGTCGCCCTTGGGTTAGCGGCAGGGATCGGTGCCGCCTTTGCCCTAGTCGTTGGGTATCGCCGCGCACGTACCGAGGAGGCCGGCAGCCACCGCGACGACCGGCGGCTGTTCAGCAGCCGCTACCAGGACGCCGCCCAGCTGATCGGCAGCGAAAAGGCCGCCGTCCGACTCGCCGGCATCTATGCGATGGCACGCCTCGCAGATGATTGGGTCGAGCAACGGCAGCAGTGCATCGATGTGCTGTGTGCCTACCTACGCCTGCCCTATGAACCTGACACCGGCGACCTCGGTGAACCTGAGGTCCGGTACAGCGTCATCGGTCTCATCGGCAGCCATCTACAACCCACGGCCTGGCCCTCCTGGCGGGAACACCATTTCGACTTCAACGGTGCGGTGTTCGACGGCGGCGATTTCCGCGGCGCTGTGTTCGCTGGCAACGTCGACTTCAGCGGCGCGAGGTTCACCCGCGGCACCGTCGACTTCAGCAAAGCGGAGTTCACCGGCGCCGTCGACTTCAGCAAAGCGGAGTTCACCGGCGCCGTCGTCAACTTCCGCCTTGCGAAGTTCGCTGCTCGCATGGTCAATATCCGCGATGCGCAGTTCGCTGCCGGCATGGTCACCTTCAGTTGGTCGGAGTTCGCTAGCGACCGTGTCAGCTTCACGGGTTCGGTGTTCGCTGGTGGCACGGTCGACTTCACCAGAGCGCGGTTCGAGCGCGGCAGAGTCGACCTCGACGCCAAGTTCAAAGGCAGTGTCGTCCTCTTCTACGAAGCGAGCTTCAGTGGCAGCAGAGTCGACCTCCGCGGGGCCGAGTTCGCCGAAGGCGACTTTGACTTCGGCGTCGCGAAGTTCTGGGACGGCTTTCTCGACTTCGGCCGCGCGACGTTCACCGGTTCGAATGTCAGCTTCAGCGGCGCGTCGTTCGGCGCCGCCCACGTCACGTTCTACGGAGCTACGTTCGATGGCGGAGTCGTCGACCTAACTGACGCCGTGATCGCGTATCAAGTGTTCAACGGCCCAAGCAGGAAGTCTGAAGGCGTGCCCGGCAAGGCGCCTGTAGGCCTTCCGGCGAGCTCCACTCCGCATGTGCTCCTACCCGACTGGCTAACCAGCTCGCCGTAAGGACGTTCTCGAGCCTGGTACCAGTCGTGCCATCCGCCGTGCCACCAGGTCCCCAGACCCGGCAGCCGCTCTCGACCGCGCAACTGAACGAGCCCAGCGATCCACGGGACGCGGAACCATGTCTCGCCCCCTTGAGCGTGCGACGGTCCCGTAGTCGTTGAGCAACCCGTCATCATACGCATGATCTAACTGTCGGCGACTGTCTACGGAAGCACGCACCCGAACATGTGAGTGCTATCCCGTGGTCCTGATTTGGCGTGAGTTGTCGAGGAGATCCCAGGCCTGTAGGAGGTCGAGGGCTCGCCGGATGGTTCCTTCAGAGACCTCGTGTTGACTGGCGAGCTGCTTTGTGGGCGGCAGGGGCGTGCCTTCCGGAAGTAGGCCGGACTCGATTGCGGCGCCTAGTTTGGCGGCGATCGCCTCGTAGGGGGCGCGCGGGTTGCGCATGATCCGTTCGCGCTCGCTGAGCTGTTCGGGGCGGCTCGGGAGGCGGTTGAAGAGCGCGGTTGCGGCTCGCTGGTCGGCTTCGGAGACGAATGCGGTGTAGACGCGGAGCGTGGTGGTGCCGCCGCCTCCGTGGCCGAGGCGGCCGGCGACGGTTCGGATGTCGACTCCTGCGGCGATGAGTTCGGTGGCCGAGTAGTGCCGAAGGTTGTGCAGGTGGGTATCGATGCCGAGCCGAGCCGCCAGCTTGCTGTAGCGCTGCGAGACGCTATCGGGCACCAGGTGTTCGCTGTTGTGTGGGGCAAGGGAGAACACGAACGCATCAGGCCCGAGCTTGGGTTTCAGCTTGGCCGCGTTCTCGTCGCAGGTCTCCCGGTGCTTGCGTAGGAGAGTCACGGTCTCGGCATCCAGCGTGAGCCGGCGGTGCTGGTGCGTCTTGGTGTCCTTGAGCCACTTCTTGCTGCTGTTTTGAGCCACGCTGGTGTCTACGACGATCGTGCCTTGGGCGAGGTCGACCTTGGACCAGCGCAGACCGCACAGCTCGCCGCGGCGAGCACCGGTGACCATCGCAAGCCACACGAATGTGCCCCACGCTGGGTCGTTGAAAGCCTCGCCCAGGATTTGGGCAGCTTCGGCGGCCGTCGGTGGGTGGGGATTCGGCTTGGGTGCAGATGGGGGCTTGCCGGTGGGCATCGGGTTGACCGATACCCACTTCCACGGAGGGCTTGGCGGAATGCGCCGCTCAGGATGAAGTGAATCTGGCGGATCGTGGAGGCGCCGAGGGGTCGGCATTCATGAGGTCGGCAGCGGTGGTCGCACTCGTGTGGGATCTTCGTGCGGTGTTCGGTGAAGGGCCGTCGGTCGCAATGGTGGCGACAGCGACGGAGCTCGGCGTAGTAGGAGTCGAGGACGTCGGCGTCGACGGCGCCGACCTGAGCTTGCCGATGAGCGGCTCGATGTGGTTCCGGACGTATCCGCGGTAGGTGCGAAGAGTTGTTTCGTCGAGCTCTGCCAGTTCCAGGTGTCGGTCGATCAGCTGGCTCAGGCTCGCGTTGGTGCGAGGCTGCCGCCGCTCGTCGACCTGGCTCTGAAGCCGCCGGATGGCGCGCTCGGCCTCCTCGGCGGCCTTCGGCGTGTTCGCCGGGATGGTCTCGCGGAGGTAGTGACGGCGTTTCGTGACCGGGTCGATGCCGGCGTAGACGACCACGCGGAGCGCACCGCTGGGCAGCTCCTCCACGGAGCCGCGGGCGCGCTGGCGCCTCTTCGGAGCCTTTGCCATGCGGCCGAGTGTAGCGATTCGCACCACGTTTGATCCCACGCTGGCGGAGATGCTGGGCCATCGAGGTCTCGCAACCACTCCGAATCTCCTTATTTTAAAGGCGATTCGGACTTCGTAGGCCCCGTGGGACTCGAACCCACAACCCGCGGATTGGGAATCCGCACTTGCGATCGCTGCGTATCGGCCGCCGATACCGCCACTTGACCTGGGAACTCTCACACGGCGTAGTCACCGCCACTTGTCGTCATATTGCGTCGTTTCGTATCCAAAGTGGTGGTGAAAGAGGTGGCGCTGACGAAGGTACTCAGCTGTCCAGTCGCCTCAAGCGCGGTCGCTGCAGCTCGGTTGCCGAGCGAGATTACTGTGGTCGTGGAACGCTGATAGGACAACTCGATTGGCGGAGCGACATGGTAAGGGTGCGTTGGGAGGACCTTGAGCGGACGCCGTCGTATGAGGACATGGTGTCCGTGCTACTGAGCCGCCTCCATCCTGATGCTGAGCGAATCGACGGCATCGGTGGAGACGGCGGGCGGGATGTGCAACTGCGTGCAGGTGAGCGACTCGACCTGTTCGAGCTGAAATCGTTCACTGGCCGATTAAGCGCTAGGAGCCCTGACCGACGGCGGCAGGTCGAGGAGTCCCTGCGCACTGCCGCCGGGTTGCAGCCTGATAGCTGGAGCCTCGTTGTTCCCATTGATCATAACCCTGACGAGTTGCGGTGGTTCGACGAGCTCAGTGGCCGGTTCCCGTTCGCGCTGTCTTGGCTTGGGCGCACATGGCTTGATGACCAGATGTCCGCCTTCCCAGACATCCCGCGATACTACTTGGATGACGCTCATCACCAGGTGGTCGACCTGCTCCGCGAACTGAATGCGGAACAGAGCGTTCTCGACGGGGGCGTGGCGGACGCAATTGATAGATTTGATCGACTTCGCACTAGACTCAACGAACTCGATCCCCAGTATCAATTTGAGATTGTGGCGGGACCTGCAGAAGCCGCGATGCAGACATTTCCGCGTGCCGAAATGTATTCTCAGATGCTCGGCGCACACGGTCCGGTAACAGTTGCCGTAATTTCTAGATACCGGAACGCTACGCGAGATCGGCCGATTCGGATCAGTGGGAATTTCGTATTCTCTGATTCTGAGGTAGACCAGGAGGCTGCCAGCAGGTTCCGAGATTTCCTGGATTTTGGAGACCCGACGGTTATCGCCGCGGAAAATGTCCAAGAAATGACCGTCGAGGCCCCGGGTGGTCTCGGCGGCGTATTACCTCCTGGTACCGTAAGAGTCGGTCCTGTTGCAGAGGATACACAATTTCTCCTCGAATCTAGGCTGGGTGCCTTGGATGAAGCTGGTTCCCAGCTCGCCTCGTTGCCCATCAGGTTCACTAGGCGTCAAGGCGGCCGGCGAGGGGTGACCATCATGGGAGAGGATTCGACGGGCGTCCTGCAAGTGTCTATCCGTCTGGATGAAACCGAACAAATGGTCACCGTCAATTTCGCGGTTCGACAAGTCGAAGGACTACTTCCAGCCACTCTTCTGCCGGTCCTTCGTCTCGCGTACGCTCTCCGTAGCCCACACAAGACATCCCTTATAGTCGGGGGGCGCGATCTCTGGCGCGAGCCGAGGCAGTTGCCCGATGTTGATTTGGTTTCGAGCGAGTACCTAGAATTCGTCGAGCAGTTGGCTCGAGTGCAAACAGAAACAAATACGCCATTCTCATTACCCGAAGAAATCGCCATGGAAGATGTTTCAGCGCTGCGCCGCCTTGTCCGACTGCTGGATGGCGAGTCCATTGCGGTCCAATCTGAGCCGATTGAATGCATGGTTACTGCTGACGAGCTGCAGCGTTTGCTCGCGGACAACGACCAAGGATTCTTGGGAGTGGAGGCGGTATGCACGCAAGTGCTGATGGGGGAAGAGATTCATCTCGGGCTGTGCAATGTGGTCACTCAGCCTGTCAGGATTGAACGAGTAGAATCGGGGCCGGTCGCATCTGATGGTCGCATCCAGATCCGCCTCGTCCCGGACGCAGGCGCCCGCGCACTTCTTCGGCGCGGCACGCTCATACCCAGTTGACCGACTGAAGCGGCAGCCAAAACTGCCTTTGGTTGAGGCTGAAGTTGCAAGCCTTGTTGCTTCAGCGGGCAAAGGCTCGTGACGGTTACGTGTCAACGGGCGGACAGTCCTCCGCATCGCCCCGATAGCTGCCGACCCTAGGTTCGGCACGGTGGGGGTCAAGGGTCGAGCTTGCTCGATCGCTTGCGACGCCGCAGGCGCCCTTGACGCGTGCCGTGCCGGACCGTCCCTTCAATGATTGCTAGCGGGGCGATGCGAAGCCCAGGGTCAGACGGCGGCCTTCGTCAACCGCGGACAAGCGGCTGGCCGGCCACTTCCGCGAGTAGTGGAACGACAGGGTGTTCGATCGGTGATGGCGAGTTCTGCTGTCTTCGACCCGGCACCCTGTTGGCACGTGCGCGCCAAGCCAAGGGCCGCGCCCAGAACGCAGCGGAGCGGAGTGGCGGGGCAGGCGGCCCGCCCTCCGGTGGCGGCGCGCATTCGGGCCCTGGAGGGGCCCGTCTTGAAGACGTAGAGAAACTTGAAGACGTAGAGAAACTTGTCAGGCAACCAGCCCAGCGGGGAATCGATGGCAGCGGTCACGTCAGGTGCAGGACAGAACGGATAGCCTCGTATGTGTCGGTGACCAGTTGGCGCCGGATTGGATCGACAACGGACGTCTCGGCTCCCATATCAACCACGCGCTGTGCGACAGCCACCTTGTCCGGAGACGACAACCCGGCGTCGACACACCATGCAGTAACGGCCTTCGTTCTCAAATTGCCCGGGAGGTCCTCGGGCGTCATCGTTGATTGGACCGTCTGCCAGCATCGGAGTTCGTCCATGACGGCCGTTACGTAGATCTCAGGATCAATCAGATCCTCAGTTTCATAAGGCAACGCCGCCGATGCATCTTGCAGGACGATGATTCGGTCACTTGCGATTCCGTTATTGATGAGCTTTTCGCGATGACGCAGCCCGCCTTCATCGCCGTCAACAATAAATGCAACTCTTCCGGCCTCCGCATCCAGTCCTGGTACGTGAATAGAAGACACATTGGAAACCCCCGGGGCCACATGGAACGAGAGTTTGCTCGCATCGATTGCATGCCTGAAGAGGGTTGGAAGTACTATCGCATCGGACGGCCCTTCGGCTATCAGGGCGTATCTGGTTGGGGTGAATGCGACAGCAGTTGCCCCCATAGATGCTAACAAAGGTGAAAATCCCGCGCCGTTGCGCCAGAATCCATTTTCGAGTTTGGAGGTCGACGAATCAATAGGGCTGACTGCGCGAACGCCTGTGCCTAGATCGTTAGGAAGGCAGCCAAATGAATGGGTCGTGTAGATTACCTTTGATGTGTACTCCTGCTTGGACAGGACGGCCATCACGTCAGCCTGAGCGTCATAGTGGAGGTGGGTCTCAATCTCGTCGACGAGAAGAATTGGGGACGTCTTCCAGGTTTGCGTGAATGCAAGTAGCGCAGTAAACCAGCGCATGCCGTCACTGCGCTCATCAATCTCAGACAATCCACCATCCTCCGGAGTGGTGGCATGTATGTGCAATGTATCGCGGTGCACTTCGAACTGCACCGCGATCCCCTGTTGATTCCATGCTCCGTCGAACGCAGACAGCAGCGTCTTGTTGGCGGCGTTGCGCCGTGTGCCGACATCAGCCATTCTGCCGTCTTCGATTTCCTTCACCAGGGCAACGAGATCGAGGCCGGCCAAATCGGCGATGTGCTTCAGCGCTTTCGGTGGGTCCGAAGCAACTTCAATTAAGGAATATTCGGAAGCGAGCACGCGGTCATCTTCCGAGAAGTAGATGATCGGTGGTATGTGATCCCGAAGCGTTTTCACGGCCGACCTAGCAGGGCTGGGCTCGCTCTCGACCTCCAGCAGCTTCCGGAGTAGCGATACGATTCGACTCTGATTGGACCTGAATGTCTTCTGCTGCGGTCCCGTAGCGGCCTTTGCGTCGGTGGTGGAAATGGTAAAATTGACGTCTGTCACTGCGTTAGTGAAGCCCGCAATCAACTTGAGATCCTCAGGTCTATAGCTGTCATCATTCTTGCTAAGCAGATTCATGACACGTTCATATGCACTGAATGTGAATGATGCCTGTTCATCTCGATCTGCTATCACATAGGCAGGCTCTTGCTCAATGCGAGCCAATGCTCGCCGCAGCTCATTTCGTTGACTTTTATTTCTCTGCGGCCAGCCAGGCTCGAATCCCCACAGTCGCCGTCCCGTTGAGTCCTTAGCAATGACGATACGTTCTACGTTTTTTACGCCAGGAATCTTGGAAAGCAGAGCCTTATCTTTTTGCTCAAGTTGAAGATGCCATTCCAAGCGCGGTTTTGCTGTCGATCGGCGGGGGAGTTCTGATGGCAGGAAAGGCCTGTCGTCATTGAGATGGGTTAGTGCCTGAAGCAGCGAGCTTTTGCCGGCCTCATTTGGGCCGACGAAGGCAATTAGGTCCCCATGTAGCTTTACTGAGGTTTTGGCGACGAATCGTCGGTAGCCTTCAATGGAAAACGAAACAAGTTTCATGGTGACCTAGCTTTGCGGGTTCGAGAGTTCGAGACTCTGAGTCGGACGGGCACCGCCGCGTTCTACGATGCGGACGGGACATATGGCACATCCGCTGACGCAGTGTGATCGTTACAGGCACTGCGCAACTCCCAGCTCAGGTGTGCTAGAACAGTGGTCGTGGAGCTGCTGCATCGGGGCAAGGTTCGGGATGTGTACAGCGATCGCCCGGGGGAGGTGATCCTGGTTGCGACTGATCGGGTGTCGGTCTATGACGTGGTGCTGCCGACGCCGATCCCTGACAAGGGAAAGTTGCTGACGAGTCTGTCGCTGTGGTGGTTCGAGCAGCTGGCGGATGTGATGCCGAACCACGTCGTCTCGGCTACCGATGTGCCGGCCGAGTTCGAGGGTCGTGCGGTTCGGTGTCAGCAGGTCGACATAGTGCAGGTGGAGTGCATCGCCCGCGGCTATCTGGCCGGCCTTGGCTGGGATGCGTACCGGGAGACCGGCAAGATCTCTGGCGTTGAGATCCCTTCTGGGCTCCGCGAGGGCGACAAGCTTCCGCAGCCGGTGTTCACGCCGACGACGAAGACGGCACCTGAGGATGGGCACGACGAGCCGATGACCTTTGAGGAGGTCTCGGAGGCTGTTGGTCCAGAGCTGGCTAAGACGCTCGAAGAGAAGACGCTCGAGCTCTTCACGAGGGCTACCGAGATCACCAAAGACCGTGGCGTGCACCTGGCGGATACGAAGTTCGAGTTCGGTCTCGCCCAAGACGGAACGCTCATCCTGGCGGACGAGGTTCTGACGTCGGATTCCTCGCGCTACTGGCGGGATGAAGACTGGAAACCTGGGCAGCGGCAGATCTCGTATGACAAGCAGTTCGTCCGCGACTGGGCACGCGACCTGGGCACTTGGGACAAGACGCCACCAGGGCCAGAGATCCCGCCCGAGGTCGTTGCGGAGACTCGGGCTCGCTACGTTGCTATGTACGAACGGATCACCGGGCAGAAGTGGGATTGACGATGGCTACTTGGGACGAGATTCAGCAGGCTCGCCTGAGCGAGGTGCTTGAGTTGCAGAGAGTGCATAGGCGCCTCTTGGCAGCCAAGGAGCAGGGAATTGCGCCCGATCCGGCTGACGCTGAGATCGCTCGCTCGGTTGCCGCGACTGGTTATGGCGGCATCGACAGGATCAACGCGCCGGACGACTACTAGACCATCGCGTCGCCTCGCGCCTATGCTAGCGGTGTTCTAGAACACTGAGCGCGAGAAGTCGAGGTCTGGTCATGCCCCCCAAGCTGGAGCGTCCCGCTCCGCCGTATCAGCAGATCGCCACCGAGATTCGCACCCGGATCTCCAGTGGTGAGTTGCAGGCTGGCGATCTGGTGCCGTCTGTGCGGTCGCTGATGCGTGACTACGGCGTGGCTATCGCTACCGCGCAACGCGCATTGTCCACTCTGCGGGCCGAGGGATACGTCAAACCCGAGCGTGGCGTGGGAAGCATCGTGACGACCGAGGAGGAGCGCGGTCGAGCCGCCAACGATCGTGTAGACAACTCTCGGCGCACCGGCAAGATCTATCCCACCGGGAGCTACGCGAAGATCACTGAGGCTGCGATGATCGAGGCATCAGAGCAGGTTGCCGACGCTCTGGGTCTGAAGCCTGGCGCTCCTGTGATTCGCCGCGTTCGGACGACCTATAGGTCCGACGACAAGCCGGCCTCTGCTTCGACCTCGTACTACCGCGGGCATCTGGCCGAGAAGGCACCGCTGCTCCTGAGTGCCGAGCGAATCAAGGAAGGCACGTTCGCGTATATCGCGAACATTCTCAAGCGCGAGGTCGACGCGTGGCAGGACCAGTTCGAGCCAGCATCGGCTACCGCTGAGCAAGCGGAAAGACTCGGTCTAGATGAGGGTGCTCTCATCATGGTCGGCCGGAACTGGATCTACGACGACACCGGCGAAGTGCTGGAGTACGGCGAAAGCGTCACCTTTGGGCGCGTGACCTATCGGGGCCGACTCGGCGACTCCCCCACCGCGTCTCGCGTTGACACTTAAGCGTCAACAACCAGTTATCAACTAATCGCTCTTGGTGCTTGCCTGCTCGGATTAGGTGTTCTAGTATTCGAACTAGAACACCCGCTCAAGGGGAGCGGGTCGGACGCCTAGAAGGGGCGATTCCTCATGAAGCTGCAGATCGACACCACGGGTAAGACGTTCACGGTCACGAAGGGTGTGGAGGAGAAGAAGGACCAGAACGGCCGGCAGAAGGCTGACCGGAACACCAACGAGCTGCTCTGGTCGGTTCAGGTGATGGCGCTCGACGAGACGGGCGGCGAGGTGATCAACGTGACTCTGGCGGGCAATGCCATGCCGAAGGTCAACGTTGGCGCTGTTGTCGTGCCGGTCGAGCTGGAGGCCATGCCGTGGGCCACCAACGGGCGGAACGGTGTTGCGTACAAGGCGAAGAGCCTGAACGCCGCGTCGGGTTCGGCGAAGTAGTTCTCCACTCGTCCCGTGATTCGTGCACTGCTCAGATAGGGGTAGTCATGTCGCAATCGATGGAAGATCGAACCGTCACAGCGAATCAAGCACGGTCCGAGTACGTGGCCAAGTGCAATGAAATCATCGAGATCGAACTGGTGATCGTCTTCTTCGACAAGGCCATCGCCGACAGCCTGAACCGGGCTGAACCTGTCGTTGCAATCAGCAACGATATCACTGCCGTGTACGCCTCGGAGGCGTTCTGGCAGCTGCTGGACCTGTACCGCGAGGCCACCGATCGTCGCCTCGATCTGTACGCCGCACGCGACTACGCATACGCGGTGTGGAAGTCGGCTTCGAGTGAAGCCTCCGCGGTTGACGCTTACGTGTCAACGTCGGTCAACAACCACTAGAACAACTGCTGGAACCAAGAACGGCCCTCGAAAGGGCCGCTCCCTGGAAACGAGACGCCAAGTCGGGCCTTCGGCCTAGGAAACCTGTCCCGGCTTGGTGTCTTTCCTGACTCAACCCCCTGATCGGGAGGTCTTGTCATGTCCAAATCTACCCGCACGCGCTCGACACGTCGAGCAAGCCGCGGACGCACCGCAACCGGAACCATCGAAACGATCACCCGGCCGTCACAGTCGGCGCCGGTCAAGTTCCTGCTCGCGGTCTGGCGCTGGCGCTGGGAGCTGTTCGTCCTGGCCACGATCGCCTACATCACCATCGCCCACGGCACGGCGATCACCGGCTACTTCCAGTCGAACCCGCTGTGGCTCAACGCCCTGCTGATCATCGTCCTGTCTGGATGGATCATCACTGACAACCCGGTACGCCGGTTCGTCCTGAACCGGATCTGGTGTGTCATCACCCGGCACCGGCTCCGCGCCTGCCTGGTCGAGATGCGGACCCTGAACTACTCAGGGAACCTGCCGTTCATCTTCGGATGCCTGTCCACCAAGACCGGCCAGATCGTCTGGCTATGGATGCGTCCCGGCCTGTCGATGGAAGACCTCGACAACAAAGCCGAAACCATCGCGTCGGCCTGCTGGGCACGCTCAGCAGTCATCGCCCGCTCCAAGCGCAACGCCGCTGTCGTGCGCATCGAGATCAACCGGCGCGACCCGCTGGCCAAGACCCACATCACCTCACCACTGCTCAACGACACCAGCGACATGCCCGAAGCGGCAGTCGCCGACGACGCTGTCATGGCCTTCCTCGCGCCAGACAACGCCCCCGACGAGTCCACCCCGCAACCGCCGGCCAAAACCGGCACCGCTGGTGAGACCCGCACTCGAACATCCAAGACCAAGACCACCGCCGCCGTGAACGACAGCCAGACGGTGATCTTGGGCTCCAACGGAGAAGACGTGTCCGACTATGTCTAGCTTCAAACCGAAATCGGTGTTCCCCCGGCGCACGCCGGGGGTCACCCCCGCACCCAAGGGTGCGCTGTCCATCTACGACCCGGTCTATCTGGGTCTCGACACACGCGGCAGACGAGTCCGCGTGACTCTGATGTATCGCAACATCCTCATCGGCGGCGAACCCGGCGCGGGGAAGTCCGTTGCCCAAGGCAATATCGTCGCCCACGCCGCACTGTGCACCGATGTGGATCTCATCCTCATCGACGGCAAGATCGTTGAACTGCTGCCGTACGCACCGGTCGCGAAAGAGTTCGTCGGCAACGACATGACCAAAGGCCTGCGTGTCCTGCGTGGCCTCCAGACCGACCTGGACGAGCGCTATCTACACCTGGCCCGCACGGGCCGCAAGAAGATCGTCCCCGGCGACGGCTTCCGCGCCAAGCTTTTGTGCATCGACGAGCTGGCCTACTTCACCGTCACCGTAGGCACCAAGGACCAGCAAGAAGAGTTCCGCACCCTGGTGCGGGACATCGTCGCCCGTGGCCGCGCTGCGGGCATCATCACGATCGCATCCACACAGCGCCCGAGCGCTGACATCGTCCCGACCTCACTGCGGGACCTCTTCGGCTACCGGCTCGCATTCCGGTGCGCCACCGATTCCAGCTCGGACATCATCCTCGGCACCGGCTGGGCCTCCCAAGGCCACACCGCCGTGGACATCGAACCCGAAGCCCTCGGCGTCGGACTGCTCCGCGCCGAAGGCGGATTCCCGCGCCGCCTCAAAACGGCGCTTCTCGAAGACCACCACGTCAACCAGATCGTTCGCCGCGCCGCTCATCTCCGGAGGGCCGCATGATCACCGTCAAACCCGTCCCCGCTGACGCCTTCACCACCGTCCGCGACACCAACGGCAACACCGGCTGGCTCCACGACTGCGGAGCCTTCGTCTACTCACCCAACCAACCCCACCGCTGCGGCGTGTGCTGGTCCGCACTCCGCACCGGCCAAGCCCACAACGGCTCCTGGCAACGCGCCTCACGACACCGGCCCGGCACCCACCCCCGAACAGATCAAGGCCGGCCGCCGCGGTGACCGCAGCGGCTCGCACGGCCTGGCCGCCGTACCGAACTCAACCGCTGGAGGCCAGCGATGACCACCCTGTCCATCAACCTGCTCGACAGGCTCGACCAGCTGGGCGCGATCACCTGGCCGATGATCGCCGCCGGCGTCGCGGGCGTGCTCCTGCTCGGTGCAGTCTTCACCGGGCTGATCTTCACCGGACGGCGCACGGCTCGCGGCGTTGCCGCGGCGTTTGAGGCCGGGCGGCTGACGACCAGGCGCGTGCTGATCGTGGTGGCGGTCGTCGCCGCGCTCGGCGTTGCCGGGATCGGCGGTGCCCGCTCCTTCGAGGCCGTGTCGGACAAGTTCGACAGCCCGTTGGTGCCGTTGGTTGCCGACGGCATGATCGTGGCCTGCACCGCCCTCCGGCTCGCCGCGTTGACGCGCGGGTGGCGGATTCCGGGCGCGCCGGTCACGACGTACGTGTTCATCGGCGGCACCGTCTGGCTCAACATCGACACCGCCACCGGGATCGCCGATGCGGTCGCGCACGCGCTCGCTCCGCTGGCCTACGCCGTACTGGTCGAGATGCTCGCGCACCTGCTGCGGCTCCACCTGCGACTCGCGCAGCCCGCGAAGCCGCGGCTGTCTGCGCTGACTTGGATCACCTCCCCGGTGATCACGACCCGCGTGTGGCTGCACCTGTCGCGGACCGGCGGTCAGCACGACGCAGACCCGGCCGCCGCGCGGGCGCTGGTCCAGCAGGTCGTCCGGATGGCGTCGCGGCTCGCGACGTTGTGCCCCAGCCAAAAACTGTGGCCCTTCGATGCGGCCAGGGCCGCCCGGACAGCCGCGTTGCAGACGATTCGCGACGGCCTGCTGTCGGCCGGCGAACTGGCCGCGCTGCTTCCGGCCACCGGACGGCTCACACCGGGTGAGCTGCTCGCGCTGGTTGACTCCGCCGCGCTCGGGCTGACCGCGACGAGCACACCGGACGAGACCGGCGCGACCCCCGACCTGCCTGCCCGTGGCGAGCAGGCGAGTTCACAGCTGTGGCTGCTCGCCTACCTGCTCGGTGCACTCCGCACCGGTGCACCAGCCACCATCACGCCCGGTGCACCGGTGCACCACCCGGGCCGCACCGCACCGACGATGCCGACTGCACCGGTGCACGACAGCATCTCTGGCGGTACGAGCGCACCGGTGCACGAACCGCACCGCACCGCCAGCCGCACCGAACCGACCCCCGGGTCGCACTCCTCGGCCAGCGACGAGCGCACCGACGACGAACTGCTAGCGGTGGTGCGCCACCACTCCGCGACCGAGCACAACGGCGGACCGATGAGTCAGCGTGCCATCCGCCGCGCTACCGGTGTCGGCACCGCCCGCGCCAAGCGTCTCGCCGAACTCGCCGGGTGGGCCGATCCCACTGGCTCCGGGACGGGCGACCGCGATCCCGCGACGCCGCAGATCCACGGTCAGCTCCAGCTCGTCACCGAGGCCGGTGAAACCGACCCCGACAACAACAAGGCGATCACCACCGAGACCACCAGCAGCCGCGAACTCGAATCGAGCAGCAGCCGATGAACAAGCCCAAGAGCAACCGAGCTACCAACAGTCACCAATCAACCAGCACCTCAGCAACCATCGCCCCAGAATCCGTCCGAGCAACAGCCAGCAGCAAAGGCCACAGACCAAAGATTGATGATGCACACCTATGCATCACGATCAAGTGGAGCCGTCGCTCCGCTTCGCGTCGCAGGCGGTGCGCGGGCTTCGCCCTGCGTGCCAGCGCAGGGCGCGGCCGGGCCGGAGCCTGCGGAGGTGCCCCGTGCTGAGCGTGCACAGCGGCCACCGCGCCGACTACCTGACCGGCGCTGTCGCGGCCGGGCGGGAGAACTACTACACCGGGGCGGTCGCGGCCGGCGAGCCTCCCGGGCGCTGGTTCGGCAAGGGCGCCGAACCGCTCGGCCTGCACGGCGAGGTCGACACCCAGGACATGACCGCGCTGTACGAGCGGTTCATTGACCCGCGCGATGACGCGTTCCGGGACCCGGCGCGGTGGGACGAGGCCGAGACCCTCGGCCACACCGGCCGGGCCTACAAGAGCGAGGAGCAGGTGTACGCCGAGGCACTGGCCAAGGAGCCCGGTGCGGACGCGGAGCGCCGTGCCGAGCTGCGTGCACTGGCGGGCAAGTCGGTGCGCAAGAACGTCGCGTTCCATGACGCGACGTTCTCGGTGCAGAAGTCGGTGACGGTGCTGCATACCGCGTTCGAGGCGCAGGAGGTGCAGGCGCTCGGTGCGGTCGAGTCGGCCCGTGGTGCACTGGCCGAGGCGCACCGCACCGGTGACCGGGAAGCGGTGCACCGGTGCACGCAGGCGGTGCACCGGGCCGAGACCGAGGCCGCGTCGTGGGGGCAGTACCGCCAAGCGGTCGAGGACGCGATCTGGGCGGGCAACAACGCCGCGTTGACCTACTTGCAGGACAAGGCCGGTTACACCCGTATCGGTCACTGGGGCGGCGCGGCTGGGCGGTGGGACGACGCGCACGATTGGACGATCGCGTCGTTCTTCCAGCACGACTCCCGCGACCACGACCCGCAGCTGCACATCCACAACGCGATCCTGAACCGGGTTCAGGGGTCCGACGGCAAGTGGCGCACCGTCGACGGTGAGGCGCTGCACCGCTACCAGCCCGCGGCCGGCGCGGTTGGTGAGCGGGTGATGGAGCACCACTTGTCGAAGGCACTGGGTGTCCGGTTCGAGATGCGTCCGGACGGCAAGTCGCGTGAGGTGGTCGGCATCGACCAGGCCGTGATGGATCTGTTCTCCTCGCGTCGCAAGGCGATCACGAAGAAGACCGCTGTCCTGGTCCGCGAGTTCGAGACGCAGTTCGGTCGTGAGCCGAACAACCTCGAGCTGGCCCGGTTGCAGCAGACCGCCACGCTCGCTACCCGTAAGGCCAAGTCCCACGACGGCGAGACCGTCGCCGAACGGCTCCAGCGGTGGGACCAGCAACTGCGCGCCGAGGTCCGCGGGGGACTCGGGAAGGTGGCGCAGACCGTCCTCGAGACCACCGGCCAGCCGCCGCAAGCGCACACGTTCAACGAGGCCAAGGTGCTGGACATGGCGCTGGCCGAGGTGCAGGGCAAACAGGCCGAGTGGGAGGCGCCCGACCTGACCCGCGAGATCAGCAACGCGCTGCCCGACGATCTGGGCGACCGGACACCGGAGCAGATCGGTGAGCTGCTCGACCAGCTCACCGAGCACGGTCTGCGCAAGGCGGTCGTGCTGGCCGCCGAGCGGCCCGGCGAATCGATCCTGCCCCGCGAGCTGCGCCTGGCCAACGGGACCTCGGCGTACCGGGCACCCGGCGGCACCCGCTACGCCACCGGCGACCACCTCAAGGCCGAGCGCCAGCTCGCCCGTGCCGGCTACGCCCGCGGTGCCGCGCTGATGCAACCACATTTGGCCGAGGCGTTCTGCGGCCAGCTCGCCACGGCAGGTCTCAAGCTCGGTGCCGACCAAGAGGCGGCCGTGCGGGGCATCCTCACCTCCGGCGCGAAGGTGGAGACTCTCATCGGCCCGGCCGGCACCGGCAAATCCCGCGTCATCGGCGCCCTGGCCAAGGCCTGGGAAGACCCCGCGCTCTGGTTCGGCAAGCAGCACCGCATGATCGGGCTCGCGGCTTCCCAGGTCGCGGCCGAGGTCATGGCCGCTGACGGTGTCACTGCCCGTAACATCAGCCGGTGGCTGATGACGCAGCAGCGCATCGCCGACGGTTCCGCCAGCCGCGAGGAACTGGCTTGGCAACTGCGCGACGGCGACCTGGTCGTCGTGGACGAGTCCGCGATGGCCGCAACGGGTGATCTGGCCGTCATCAACCGTCTGTGCGATGAGGCCGGGGCCAAGTTGTTGCTGGTCGGTGACCATCGCCAGCTTGCCGCGGTGGGCGCGGCCGGCGGGATGGAATTGGTTGCCTCCGGCGCCCTCACGCACGAGCTGACCGAGACCCGCAGATTCCATGCCGGTTGGGAGGGCCCGGCGTCGCTGCGGCTGCGGGCCGGTGACCAGAGCGTGCTGGCCGAGTACCACAAGCAGGGCCGCATCCTGGACGGCGGAACCATCGAGCGCGCCCAGCGCACCGCCGCCGACGCGTGGCTGGCCGATCACCTGGACGGTCTGCACTCGCTGCTGATCGTGGACACCAACGACCAGGCCGCCCAGGTCAGCGCCCAGCTGCGCGCCAAACTCGTGGAATACGGCCGCGTCGACGACACCACCACCGCGTTCCTTGCCGCACAGGGCACTCACGCGGGCGCCGGTGACCTGATCCAGACTCGCCGCAACGACTGGCGGCTCGCCAGCTACAAGGACAACCGGCGGGCGGTGTTCAACCGCGACGAGTTCGAGGTGATCGAGACCCGCTCCGACGGTGGTCTGATCGTCGCGCCGCTGGAGCGCGGCACCCGGCGCCGGGTCCCCGGGGAAACGCTGGAGTTGCCCGCGAGCTATGTGCGCGAGCAAGTCGCACTCGGGTACGCAACCACCGTCCACTCCTCGCAGGGACTGACGGTGGACACGGTCCACTCGGTGACCACGCAGAACACCTCGCTGTATGCGCTGTATGTGGCGATGACCCGGGGCCGGGTAGCGAACACGACCCACGTCGTCACCCAAGCGATCGCGGCCTCAGCCGAGATCGGCGAGACCAAATCGGCGGCGAAGCGGTCACCGCTGGCCGTGCTCGGCGCCGCGTTCGACCTCGACCAGCCGCAGATCTCCGCGTTGCAGGCCCAGGCCGAAGCGGCCGCCGAAGCAGGCCACCTCCGCACACCGGCCGAACTGCTCACCGACGGCATCTCGGTCGCCACCGCCGGCCGCTGCGCGCAGTGGCTCGACGAGCTGACCGAGCAAGGCCTGCTGACCGACAAGCAGCGAACGAAACTCGCCGCGGAGGACGGCGCCGGCACCCTGGCCACCCTGCTGCGGCGCGCCGAGCTGGCCGGGCACGACCCGCGCCAGGTGCTCGCCGACGCGGTCACGGCGCGGACGCTGACCGGCGCGCGCCGACTGACGTACGTCTTGCACGACCGCATCACCAAGACCACCCGGCTCGACCCGGTCGGAGACACCCACACCGCGTGGCTGCCGCGCCTCGAGGACCCGGCCTGGTCGAGCTACCTGCATCAGCTCGCCGCCGAAGCCGACCACCGCGCCACCACCATGGCCGAACAACTCGCCAACGACCCGCCAGCGTGGGCCGTCGAGGCGTTCGGCCACTTCGCGGCCGACCCCGAGAGCCGCGCCGAATGGGTCCAGCGGGCCGCCGTGGTCGTCGCCCACCGCGAACTCGCCGGCGTCACCGACGATGCCGCCGCGCTCGGACCGGCGCCGAAGCCTGGCCAGGTCGAGGCGTACGCATCATGGCGCGCCGCGTGGCGCGCCCTCGGCCGCCCCGAGACCGACCGCGCGGAGGCCGAGATGTCCAACGGCCAGCTCCGTGTCCGGGTCCGCGCCTACGACCGCGAACAGGCCTGGTCGCCGCCATCGGTTGCCGAAGAACTCGCGGGAACCCGGCAACAGGCCGACGAGCAGCGGCGCACAGCGACCCTGCGTGCCGTCGAGGCCGACGCCAGCAGCGACGCGGAGACCGCGGCACGGTTGCGCCGAGAAGCAGGCGAGGCGAAGGCTCTCGCGCAGGCTCTCGATGCCCGGGCGGCGGAATTGGCGATCGTCGACCAGGCCCGCGCCGAGTGGTACGCCCACACCGCCGCCACCCGCGAAGCAGCACGCCGCGCCGCCGACGAACTCAACGACCGCGGCATCAACAACACCGACGAAGGCACCACCCCCGACGAATGGCTCGCCGCACACCGCGCCAGCGATCAAGCCGACGACCAGCACCGGCCCGTCACCGACGAACACGAACTGGCCGACATCGCGCAGCAGCGCGACGCCGACACGATCGAAGCCGTGCCCGGCGCCGAATTCGTGGAGGCCCAACTGGTCAACGACCAGCTACCCAGTAAGGCCGCGACACGCGACGTAGCCGCCGACGAGATCCCCGACGCGGACATCGTTGCCGACGACAACACCAGCTCCGACGACGCGACGACCGCAGTCTGGGTGGCCGCCGACGACCAGACCGTGCACGAAGAGCAGGCTCCGGTTGACATTCGCGAGATCGCGGCCGGCGAGGAGGGGGTCAGCGAGTCCGACGCACCTCGGGTGCCGTCTGCCGATGAGACCGCGGAGGCGGTCCGGCGGGCGCAACGGGCACTGATCGAGATTCAGCACCGCCGCGAAGCCGAGGAACGGTTCGCCGCCGCCGAAGCCGAAGCCCGCGACGAGGAACTCGCCCGGTGGCACGCCGACGACATCAGTTTTGAGCGTCGCGAGGCGGCAGCGAAGGCATCCGAGTCCGCGAGCGAGGACAGCGGACCGGTTCTGGAGCTGGGCAGCTACGACGGCGAATAGCCGCGCGTAGTCCGAGGTTCTCCCGCCCCTGGCGGGCGGGAGAACACCCCGGCCTCCGGCCGGGTAAATCCCTTCTCTGGCTGGGGTTGGCGGGCGGCTACCAGACCGGCCCCCTCCACCCGAACCGGTCGCGGAAGTTCTCGCCTGCTGGACGGCGGCGCTCGCTGCGCTCGCTTATTTCCTTGTCCATCAACCGAGAACTTCCGCAACCGCTTCGCGCGGAGCCTCTAGCCGGTCCGGTAGGCGGCAGTAGCCGGCAGGCCCCAAAGGACGGGGCTGCCGCCACACAAGCCCACCAACGGGCGAAACGGACCAGTCGCAAGGAGACCACCGTGACGAACCAGACCTACCTCCTCACCCCACCGACCACCGCACCGACTTCCGCAGGCAGCGATCTCGCGTGGCCCGACCACCGGGACGTGACCCCGGCGCCGCAGCCGATCCGCAACGGCCAGGTCGTCAGCGTGTGCGCGTGCGGCCAAAGCTTCATCGGCATCGACCCCGACCACGCCGACTGGCAGCTGATCGACCACATCGACAACGCCCTGAAGACCGCCAACTAAACCGACCGGCTCGGGGAGCGTCGTGGTGACGGACCACGCACCCACGGCGCTCCCCGCACCACCCAGAGAGGAGCTGAACCGATGACGTTGACGATTACTGATCTGTTCTGCGGTGCCGGTGGATCCAGCACCGGCGCCGTGCAGGTGCCGGGCGTGACGGTGCGGATGGCCGCGAATCACTGGAAGCTGGCCGTGGAGACGCACAACAGCAACCACCCGGCGACCGACCACGACTGCGCGGACCTGTCCCAGGTCGACCCGTCCCGCTACCCGCGCACGGACGTGTTGTGGGCGTCGCCGGAGTGCACGAACCATTCCCAGGCCAAGGGCAAGAAGCGGAACGTAGACGCGATGCCGGACCTGTTCGGCGACACCCTGCCGGACGAGGCGGCTGAGCGGTCGCGGGCGACGATGTGGGACGTGGTCCGGTTCGCCGAGCACCACAGGTACGCCGCGATCGTGGTGGAGAACGTGGTCGATGCCGCGCTGTGGGTGCTGTGGCCGGCCTGGCGCTCCGGGCTCGACGCGCTCGGCTACTGCACCCACGTGGTCTATCTCAACAGCATGCACGCCCAGGCCAGCGGGCTCCCGGCGCCGCAATCCCGCGACCGGCTCTACGTCGTGGCCCACCAGCGCACGACGACCTGTCCGGACCTGAACCGGTGGACCCGCCCGTCGGCGTACTGCGCTGGATGTGACCAGGTGGTGCGGGCGATGCAGGCGTGGAAGAAGCCCGAGCGGACCTGGGGCCGGTACCGGGCGCAGTACGTGTGGCGCTGCCCGAACGTTGCCTGCCGCAACCAGACCGTGGAACCGGGGTGGCTCCCGGCCGCGGCGGCGATCGACTGGAGCCTGGTGGGGGAGCGGATCGGGGACCGGGCGAGGCCGCTGGCCGACAAGACCATGCAGCGGATCCGCGCCGGGCTCGCCCGCTACGTGCGGCCGGAGTTGCTGGTGCCGGTCGAGGGCCGCGACGGCAAGACCGCCGCCCCGATCGCCGAGCCGATGCGGACCATGACCACCCGGAACGAGACCGGACTGCTGGTTCCTGCCGGTGGGACGTGGAACGAGACCGCGACGCCGTTGAGTGAGGTGATGCGGACGAGGACCACGCGGGAGTCGGAGGCGCTGGTGGTGCCGCTGCGCAACAACAACACGACCAAGCAGGTGTCGGAGCCGTTCGACACGTTCGCGGCAGCGGGCAACCACCACGCGCTGCTGATGCCCTACTACGGCAACGCCACCACCCGGACCACGGCTGAGCCGCACGGGACGTTCACCACCCGGGATCGGTACGCGCTGATCATGCGGAACAACGGATCGCGCTACATCGGCGCCGAGATGTGCACCCCAGCCAGCCAGACGCTGCGCACCCTCACCACCGCCGGGCACCAGTCGCTGCTGGAGCCGCAGACGGTGGCGGTGGAGGACTGCCTGTTCCGGATGCTGGAGCCGCACGAGGTCGCTGCCGGGATGGCGTTCACGCCCGGGTATGTGGTGCTGGGCAACAAACGCGAGAAGGTCCGTCAGCTCGGCAACGCCGTCACCCCACCGGCTGCGCGCGACCTGATCGCCGCCGTGGCCGAATCCCTCGGCCACGACCTCAGCGACCTGAACGCCGCCTGACCGGGCCGCAGTCGGCCGGACCTCGCCGCAGGTCCGGCCCCTCGGCCACCCGGCCACTGACACGCAACCGTCAACCATCCAAGGAGAATCGATGATGCAGGCAGTACCCCAGAACCCCGGCGACTCGCACCTGACCGGACCACTGCCACCGGAGCCCATCACCGCGCAGCCAGTCGAGTTCCGAAGTGACTCTGCCAATGGCGGCAACGCGGCAAGCGACACACCGAGCACCATCACGCTCACGATCAGAACGACTGGTACACCTGCTCGCGACCTGCCGTTCGGCATGGCCTACGACGTAGGCCTCGTGCTGAAAGCCTACGGATTGAACGTGCTGGACGAGTCATTGAAGGGTCACGGGATGGTCGCGGTCCAACTGGCCCTCGTGAAAGTGATTCAGGCGATCCCGGACGAACTGGGCGGGCGCCAAGACGAGGTACACGACGGCATCCGAGGCCAGGTGGACCGGTGACGATCAAGGTCCGGCTGTCCGGAGAACCCGACGAAATCGAGGAACTGGTCGCGCACCTGTGCGAAGGATTCGAGGTGGCCGGCGGGGATCGCGCCTACCCGAACCGGGGATCCTTGGGCGTCCGCGTCTACCTCGAAGTCCGCCCCCGCGGAGACCAGCCGCCTAAGCGACGCGTGCCCGGTGAGCGTGTGAACCCGAGCCACGAGGAGATCGAACCGTGAGCACCTCAACGGATCCGAGGGCGAGGATCAAGCGGCCTGGGGCTCGAGGTACGGGACCCGACCGTCTCGGGAGGGCCGCGCACTGGCACGCCGCCCGGGGACTGGCCGTGTTCCCCCTCCGACCAGGCTCCAAGACCCCAGCGATCGAGGACTGGCCACACCAAGCCACCACCGACGCCGAGCAGATCACGCGCTGGTGGCGCGAAGCCCCGTACAACATCGGCATCGCCACCGGTCCGTCCGGGCTGCTGGTGATCGACCTGGACCAGCCCAAAGACGGCGAAGTGGTTCCAGAGCCATGGGACTCCCGCGGTGCGACATGCGGGCGCGACGTGCTCGACCAACTCGCCGCCAACGCCGGCCACATGATGCCCCGGACCTGGACCGTCAGCACCCCCAGCCGGGGACAACACCTGTACTACCGCCAACCCGACGGCACGGAACTCGGCAACACTGCCGGACGACTTGGCTGGAAGATCGACACTCGAGGAAACGGCGGGTATGTCGTCGGCGCCGGATCGGTCCTCCACGGGCAGCGGTACCGGGCCGACGTGATCCGCCGCCCCGCGACCCTCCCTGACTGGATCGCCACCGCCCTCACCCCGCAGCCAGACCTCACACCGAGGGACGCGCCCGACCGAAGGAACGCGAGCGCCTACACGCTCGCCGCGCTCACCAGGGAACTCGACAAGGTCCTCGCAGCCACACCAGGACACCGCAACGACACCCTCAACCGCGCCGCCTTCGCACTCGGCCAACTCGTCGGCGCCCACCTCCTAGACGAAGCAACCATCCGCGACGAACTCGTCTCCGCGGCCGCACGCATCGGCCTACCCCGCCACGAAGCCGACCGCACCATCACCTCAGGACTCGACGCCGGCGAACGACACCCCCGCCAACGCAACGCATAGACCTGCCCAGGCCGCAAAAGGGGCCTCAGGAACGCCACCCAATGGCTCTCCTGAGGCCCTGCTCGATGCGCTTTTGGTCAGCTCGCGTGCGCTTGCTCAACCTGGATTGGCGGTACCCCCGAGCGTCGCCACATCCAGGCGAACGTCGCGGCGACCCCTTCGACATAACCCGGCCGATCCGGCCACTCCCACCGCCCGACCAGCCGCTCGGCGTGCATCGTCTCTTCCTCGATGAGCTCCTCGATGACCCACGCACTTTTCAGGGTCAGCGGCGTCTTGGCCATCTCACCGTTGCGACCGTCGATCGGGCCGTCGTACGGAATCCACGCGCTGGCGATCCACCGGCACGCCGCGAGCACCCCGACCAGGTACCAATCGACCTGGTCTTCACCACGCAACGCATCGCCGCGCTGCTCCGCCTGCCACCACAGATGAGCGAACTCCGTCACCTTCACGCCACGCAGGTGTTCCCGTCGGATTCGGTCGAAATCCCGGCCCATCAGCTTCATGCCACAACACGATCCCACAGGCCGCCGACAATTTCCCCGGGCCCCCGCCAACGGGCCAGTCGAGAGGCAGGCAATCCACCCTTCCGCAATCTGTAGAACATAAGTAGTGGGTATCTGCTTTAGTGCAGTGATGATTGGACCTCGGTCAGTCAATGCCGTCGACGATGCGGAAGTCGCGTTCGACGCCGTGGGAGAGGGCGACCAGCGCGTCCTGGTAGGCCGTACTCTCCTGCGCCGCGACGGCCTGCTCGAGGGTGTCGAACTCGACCAGAACAGCGCTCTCGGCGATCCCGGCGTCATGCGCCAGGACCCGACTGCCACGGGCGAGGATCCGACCGCCCGCGGCCTCGACGGCCGGACCGGCCAGCTTGTTGTAAGCGGCCAGCTCTCAGGGTCTGAAATGCTGCGCCAGACGCTGACCCGTAGCCCTTCGGCATGGAACCGTCCGGCTCCCTGACCGTCGCGTCGCATGGCTCGACCAGAACGACATCCGCCAAGCCAGCCACAGCGATGGCGCCGCTCATGCCGACGGGTCGTCGTAGCGTCCGGGCAGCTGCGCCAACCGGTGATAACCCTGGTCGGCGGGCCACGGGGCCGCCAGGCCTTCTACGTCTCGGACTGGAACGACTGGCGGCCTGCCGCGAAGCGTATCCATGTAACGCCAAGTGACCGCCGCTCGATGTAGCGGCAAGGGGAGGAACACAAATCATGCGGTTGCTCGCAACCATCATCGCCGCTGTCCTGCTGCTGGCAGGCTGCGGTACCGACGATAAGCAGACTGCGGAAAGCACGCCGGCACCGACGTCGCCGGCAGGTCCGCCGACAGCGGAGAAGTACCAGACCGTAGAAGCACTCAAGGACGCCGCCGTGGGCTTCGGACTCTCGTGCCCGTCGTGGGTGCAGGACAACGCTGTGCAGGCTGCCGCCGAGTCGGGTACATGCTCCGACGACTCGGTCCTGTCGACCTATGCCACCGATGCGGACCTGCAGTTCGCGCTCGAGAACCTGCAGGGCATGAACGAGATGGCGAAGGAGAACAACGTCCCGGTCGATCCCCAGCTGATCGGGCCGAACTGGATCATCAATGCGCCAGGGGCTGACAAGCTCGCCGGCAAGCTGGGCGGAACAGTCGAACGCTAAGCCGAGATGCAAGAGGTGCAACGATGGAAGACCGAACCGCCGAAGACCGAGAGCGGGAACGCGCTGAGCTCTTCAAGCAAATCCTGGAGGAGCGCAACGAGTTGCTCCGCGAGAAGATGGAGCGGCGAACCTTGGTCAGTTGGCTATTCGGGGACAAAGGTCACCGGACCGAGGGGTTTGTGACAGTCGCGTTCGTGTTGTTCCTCGTCGGCGGCTTCATCTACTACGCGTTCTTCGCGGGATAGGCATTGATCCATGACAGCCAACGCGCCCACCAAGGTCCCTGAGCAGATGGGCGCTCCTTCGTGCTGTGGACAACTTCTGTGGCCGATCGAGCGAAGGCGGCAGACTGATGCATGTCGCCAGCCCGCGACCCGAAAGTCCCCCCCGGAAGCCTGCACCCGCACAGCGTCGAGGTGTTCGGACCTCCAGTCGGTAGGCAGGTCCGGGCTGGCTACACCTCAGCGGATCCGCGTTGCAACCTCGAGGGCGAGCGCTTCGTGGCGTGTCTGAGCGAGCCGGTCCTTGGGCCACGGGATCTGGAAACTGTCGCCGTTTCGCAGCTGCACCTGCCAACGCGTCAGGCACTCGGCATCCCCGTAGGACTGGAGGCTGAGCAGCCGGCACCCAGCCACCTCGCCGAGCGGAACCAGCTCGCCGTAGACCGTCGGCGCCGCGGACCCTGAATCGAAGTCGTCGAGGAACCACTCCCCGCCAGGCCTACTGGCCGATACCCGGACCAGCACGTCACCGGCGATCCCCGTGCACTCCCAGCTCGCGACCGTTTCCACACTCCCCATCGTGGGTTTGCCGAAGTCGTAGACGGCGACTGCATGCGAAACCATCGCGTCTCCGATCAGCACCGTCAGCGCCTGGACCACGTCCCGCGGCGGCTCCGCGCCGCCGTCCCGAAACTGCTCCAGGACCACGGTCGTCCTGTCCATGTCCAGCTTCATTCGATCCCCCTCTGTGCAGCCCTTTCAGATGCAGAACGTAGCAGGCTCAACAGACAGCCCCGACGACGACTGAACGCTGTCAACAGCTTCTCTGCACCAACGAGCGTGCGTGCGAATCCTTGGGTCGAGATCGCCAAGGGCGGCATAGAACAGGTGGACTCGCTTGTGGACGCAGTTCTTGTCGGGGGGAAGGTAAGGGGGCGACAAGTTGATCTGGCCCTCGGTGGGACGCCGCCTCGGCGGCGAGATTTCGTCCGCTTGTCATACGGTCGAGACGCAACGGCGATCGATGCGCAGCTGCATTTATCAATCCGCGATTCTTGCACAGACGCTGTACACGATCTCATATAGTTCCTTCATGACACCGGATAGTCCGTCAGCGATGTCGTCCCGTGAAGTTGGAGAGCAGAAGGCCCTCTGGCGTGGGCAGGCTAGTTCGATTCCGGGTCTCCTGGGTGGTAAGGCGGTGTGGTTGCCGCTGGTCCTCGAACTCGTCAAACAGGTCGGCGAGGGACGCGCCTTCGACCTCGACATGAGGCCTGAGTTGTCGTTCGATGCCGGGGGCGTTCAGCCTCGGTCGGTCGGCGCGTCTCCGAAGGCAGAGCCTGCAACTTGGCGCGAATATAACGGCTTCCTTCGAGCTCTCAGACTCGTCGAGAACAACGGAGGCGAACTACGCCTCGCCGCGGCGGGGTCAGAGCTTCGATCTGATCCGACGCCCGAACGCCTTGCGGTGATCCTGGCCGATCGTATTCGGCTTTTCGCAGAGGTCCTGGCCGTGATCGCAGAGGAACCGCTCACGATCGACGATGTCGATGAGCGTATTCGATCGCGTTACAAGTTGTCGTGGCGGACCAACGGTGGCACCCGCAGTCGAACGGACTGGCAGGAGGTGCTTGGCCTGATCGAACCTGCGGGCAATCGACGATGGCAGATCGCGCCGGCGGGACGCTCGTTGCTTGCGGGTCGCATGATCGTGACGCCTGAGGCATTTGACGGCGAGGATGAGCGCGCGGTCAATATTCCGAATCCCCCTGCTGAGATCGCGGCGCTGCTCGATGAATTGTCGACATCAACCCGCCCGCACGAGGCGCGCAGCACCTACAACATCTGGGTTCCGAGTCCTCCATCGAATCCCAACAAGGTTGAGAATCTCAGGACCATCATAAATGCTGCATCAGAAAGGATCGAGCGAGCAGAATTGTTCTCGTTCGTCGTTCAGACGTTCGGCCTTAAGCCCAGCAGTGTCGAGTCCATGCTACCGTTCATGCGTGCCTCAGGGATTCTGATTGAGGTTGGCCGGGGCGTGTTTGAGGCCACGCCTGCGGCACGAGCTTGGGTTGAGTCAGGGGACGACCTGAACTTCATACGGATCCTCCACGCGAACATGCGGTTCGTTGGTGAAATGATCCGTGCTGTCGAGCGCGATGTCACACGGAATGAGATGTATGCGGAAGCCGCGCTGTTCGGGCTCAACACAGAAAAGAGCCGTTGGATCGCTAGTTTCCTCCTGAACACCGAGTTGATCGAGGAGTCGCGATACGGGAGTCTGCGAGCGACGGCACTTGGAACTGCGCTCGTGACCGAACTGCCGCTTGCGGAAGCGCCGCCTACCTTTGCGAAGGTCAGCGATCACGTCGGAGTTGCTCGGCGAACGACCGAGGTTCCATCAGTCGGGCTGAGTGACGAACTGACCCGACTCTCTCGAGAACCGCTCGCGCGAGGCCAGGCTTCGGGTCGAGCATTCGAGAATGCTGTACGCGACGTCTTTCTCGCTATGGGATTCGAGGCACGTCTGATTAGCGGGTCTGGTGATACCGACGTCCTCATTACCTGGTGTGATGTTGACGGTACGCGAACAACGGCAATCATCGAAGCAAAGGCGCGATCGAGCGGCCATGTCACCCACGCCGACGTCAGCGATGTGGCGATCGAGACGCACAAGCACCGCCATCATGCAAGTCTCGTGGCGATCGTGGGTCCCTCTTTCAGTGGTGACACTATCAAGAATATGGCTTCGCAGAAGGAATGGGTCCTCCTGGATGCCGAGCGATTGGGGACGCTCTCTGAGTCATCGATTGCCCTGGGCCTTCGACCATACGAAGTTGGGCGTCTATTCCTCGCGCCTAACGGACTCTCTCAACTCGACGACCTGATCGCGGCGCGTGAAAGAGAGTTGAATATCGTGTCGTTTGTGCTTGCCAAACTCGCTGAGGAGATGCGCGAAACCGGAGAGGCGCTTTCTGCCCGAGATATATATAGGGATGGACGTAAGACCGAACTGGCGCCGAGCGTCGAAGAGATCGTAGTTGCGATTGAAACGATGTCGCAGTTGCAGATTGACGCGTTACGGATGGTCGACGCGGCGGACGATCCGAGATTCGCGACCTACGTTCTCGGTGAAGCCTCGGCAGCGACACGCCGGCTTCGCGCGCTCGCGGATGCGATCGAACGTCGGGATAGTGATTCCTATGTCTGAACTGACAATTTGTGGCGTATCGGTCGAGGAGCGGCACTAGCTGACGATAACGGTAGAACTCGAGCGTCGACCTCTCACCCTGGGCGATGAGAGTTGTAACCTCGTCAGCCTCGTCCGTCACGGTGGTCACCGCAGAGCCAATGCGCGCGGCGTGTGTTGACAGAGACAGAGATGCGCAACGCGCTGTCCGGCGCCGGTTAGATCCGGGGCCCCGAGAAGTGGGTGCCGGAGGGAGTGTCTAGTGCCCCGCGTCTCAGGTCCTCTGACGGTTGGCTTTCTTGAGGATCTGGTCGCCGGGCTACTTCTTCGCAGTGATGCGATTGCCGCGTTGCATCGCGACTACCAGCTGCCGGTCAGGCAACGTCTCTGCGATTGGGGCCGGGAAGTACTAAGCGCCCACCTGCGAGGCAGCAAGCAGCCTCAGACGCCGGCGTTTCTCCGGGAGTACGAAGACGCCATCACCGAGTCAGAGGAGATGCTGGCATCCATTGAGGCAGAGACTGCCACCGAGATCGAGCCTGGGCGGGACGAGCCCGACGCCTAGTTGCATTCCGCCGCGCCGCTCAGAGGATGGCAACCACCGTGCACGCGGCGCAAGAATGAGCGCGGTCTTGGTCGCCTACGTCGTGAGGTCAGAAGGATGCCAACCTGGCTAGAGGTCGCAGGAACCCTGGGAGTGGCGGTTGTGGGTGGCATCGTCGCGCCGTACGTCACCAACAGCCGCGATCGACGGGCAGCCCGCGCCAAATTGCTCGAGGCGATCGGCGTAGTGAGCGAACAGCGGTGGAACGAGATTGATCACTACGCATCCTTCAGGCGATCCGCGACCACGCTTCAGTCGACAGCCCTCATCGCGCGTGCACCCCGCTGGGCAGTGGACGACTACATACAAGCTGCGATCAGGTCTAGGCGGGGGTTTCGGTCGTTGGGTCACGATGAAAACGGCCCGATCCTGACCGGCGATGATGAGCTGGAGGCCGAGGTTCGGCGAGCGCTGGACACCCTGACGTACGTGATCTGGCACCCGACGTTGGGCAGGCTGCGACGTTACATCTGGCACCATCCCAGACCCAGACCTTGACGGCCCCAGATCCGAGCCACTGCTGTGGCATTCGTGCTCGGTGCGCGCAGCAGTCTGCCCCCAACAGGTCCACACGAACCGCCATCGGACAACCTCGGAGCCCATCCTTCACGCTGCGCCCAGGAGCTAACCGTCTGTTGCTCGCTCCTACGGATCAGAAGGCAGACGCTCCGCGCGCCTGGTCGCCGGTCCCGGCGTGAGCAGTGTCTTGGGGTGGCCGAGATGCATGGCATGACTCGTGGCACCAAACGACGGATACGCATGGGGATTCTCGCGCTCGCTGGGGATGGCCGTGTTGCTGAAAACGCCGGTAGAGAGCGGATGCGACGGTGTAGGTCTTCCTCGTAATGAGAAGGTCGTCGGTTCGATTCCGACATGCGGCTCGTCGACTACGCTGTCGGCCAATTCCACACCCGGGCCTTACCCCCGGTTCGTGGACACGGGTGGTGGATTACGCCGCTGACGGGAGCGTAGCGGGGTAGAGGGCTTCGTAGGTGTTCGGGGACAGGT
>NZ_JBICSZ010000021.1:0-35490 GCF_043197365.1 Kribbella sp. NPDC049174
GAAGTTAAGCTCGACAGCGCCGATGGTACTGCGACCGGGAGGTCGTGGGAGAGTAGGACGCCGCCGGACATTCACACTGTTAAGGGCCACCCCCATCCGGGGTGGCCCTTAACATTTGTATGGGTAGTTTTCGTTCGGCGTGGTGCATGGCTGGATGCGTGTTCCTGCCCCGGACGGCCGTTCATCTGTGTGTGTTCGGCCGCGCCGGCAGCACCTCACCCAGCTGCTCCGACCGCGGACCAGGGTGCATGTGCCTGTGGCGGTAGGTGCCAGCCAGTCGAGCGAACCCCTGAGACTGTCCCCGCGCCACGACGATCCCTGTGCCACACCTCGGTGGAGTGCGCCTGGTGCTGCGGTCGGCTGTTGGACTCATTTGGGCCCCACCTGGTGGCTGGAGAGTCCGCTTGTGCGGTGAGCGGCCGGCTGTTCGTGGGCGGCGTACCACCTGGATGTCTTGGGGTGGGGCTTGCGGCGGTACCTTAGTCCTTTGTCCGTGTGCTGCAGATGATTGCAGCACAGCTGCTCGATCGAGCTACAGCATCTTAGGAGTCAACGTGGCTACGCCACCTCGCAATCCTCGCTCCGGTTCCGGGGACCGTCGCGGTTCCTCCGGAGGTAGCGGCCGTTCTGGTCGCGATGGTGCTGGCTCCGGCTCCGGTCGTTCAGGTTTCGGCGGAGAGCGGTCGGGCTCCGGCGGACGTTCGGGCTTCGGCAGCGGACGGTCCGGTTCGAGTGCTGGTGGCTCCGGCGGCGGACGCTCTGGCGGCGCCGGCGGTCGTGCGGGTTCTGGCGGCGGGCGGGCGTCTGGTGGGCCTCGTGGCGCTTCCAGCCGGGGCGACAGCCCGCGGACGGGCGCGCCGCGGAGTGGTGGACCGCGCTCGGGTGGGTCGTACCGCGACGAGCGCAGTGGTGACGACAAGAGGCGTGGCTTTGCCGGGTCCGGCCGGGATGACAAGTCTGAGCGGGATCCGTTCGGCGGTCAGATGTCCGGCCGCGGTGAGCGTGACGACCGCGGTGGACGTGGAGCCGGCCGTGACGACCGGTCCGGAGGCTACCGAGGTACCGACAGCCGTGACGACCGCTCAGGAGGCCGCGGAGACTCCCGACGCGACGACCGCTCCGGTTCGGGCGGTGGTTACCGGCGCGACGATCGCAACGATCGTGGTGGACGTGACGACCGGACTGGTTCGAGCGGTGGTTACAGGCGTGACGACCGTGCGGGTTCTGGCGGTGGCTATCGGGGCGACGATCGGGCGGGATCGGGTGGTGGTTACCGGCGCGATGACCGCGGCGACCGTGGTGGACGTGACGATCGCACTGGTTCGAGCGGTGGCTACAGGCGTGACGACCGCGCGGGTTCCGGCGGTGGCTACCGAGGCGACGACCGCGCGGGGTCGGGTGGCGGTTACCGGCGCGATGACCGCGGCGACCGTGGCGGGCGTGACGACCGGACTGGTTCGAGCGGTGGCTACAGGCGCGATGACCGTGCGGGTTCCGGCGGTGGCTACCGGGGTGACAGCCGGGCGGGGTCGACCGGCGGTTACCGGCGTGATGACCGCGGTGGGTCTGGGCGTGATGAGCGGTCGCGGGATGATCGTGCGGGCGGGCGTGGCGAGCGGCGGGATGGGTTTCGGGCGGATCGGGGTGCGGCGCCGGCGCGTGGGGAGCGCGGGGCGTTTCGGCGGGATGACCGCGGTGATGACTCGCGTGGCGGTGGTCGGTCCGGGTTCCGGCGTGATGAGCGTGGCGGGCGGGACGAGCGCGGGCGCGGTGGACCGCGTCGGGACGATCGGGGCGGAGCTCGGCGGGTAGAGCGGGACGGCGAGGAGAAGGCTGGACCGAGGCGCGACGATCCGGCGATTCCGGAAGGGATCACCGGGGCTGAGCTGGACCGGTCGGTGAAGGCCGAGCTGCGGTCGTTGCCGCGGGGCCTGGCTGACCTGGTCGCACAGCACCTGGTCGCTTCGGGGCGTTTCCTTGATGACGACCCGGAGCGGGCGTACCTGCATGCCCGGACGGCACGACGGTTGGCTGCGCGGCTTGGCGGCGTACGGGAGGCTGTGGCGATCACGGCGTACCTGGCTGAGCACTACGACGAGGCGCTCACCGAGTTCCGCGCGGTACGGCGGATGACCGGGAACCACGAGGTGCTCGCGATGATGGCCGACTGCGAGCGCGCGCTCGGGCGGCCGGAGAAGGCGCTGACGCTGACGCGGGACAAGCACGCCCGTGACCTGTCGGAGGCGACGCAGGTCGAGCTGCTGATCGTGGCGGCCGGCGCGCGGCGTGACATGGGGCAGACGGCGGCTGCGATCCAGACGCTCGAGGTGCCGGAGCTGACGAAGAGGACCCGGGCCGACTGGCTGCCGCGGCTGCGGTACGCGTACGCCGACGCTCTCAACGAGGCCGGTCGCACGGACGACGCGCTGATCTGGTTCCACCGCGCCGCCGGCGCCGACGCCGACGGCTCCACCGGAGCCGCCGAACGCGCCGCTGAACTGGAAGGTCTGCAGTTCACCGACCTCGACGAAGACGACTACGACGAGACAGACGACGAGCAGCCCGAAGACACGTACGACGAGAAGCTCGACGACGCGTACGACGTGAAGCTCGACGACTCGGCCGACGTGGAACTCACGGACGAGCCTGTAACCGCAGAGCTCGCGAGCGAAGAGCACATCACAGAGCTCGACGACCAGCAGGTCGCGGAACTCGAGCAAGACGAGCCGACCGCGGAACTCGAGGACGAGCGAGCTGTGGAGTTCGAGCAGGAGGAGTCGCCTGCGGAACTTGACGACGAGCGGACCGCTGAGGCTGCGGACGAACAGCACGTCGCGGAGCTCGCGGGCGATGAGCAGGTCGTGGACGACGAGACCACGGAGCTCGAAGGTGGCGTCGACGAATCGGTTGTCGACGACGCGCTGGACGGTGAGGTCGAGCTGCCCGCCAAGAAGCCCGAAGACTGACCGCACGCTCGCGCTGCACGCGGGTAAGCGGGGTTGGGTGTGGAACTGCGCTCTGTGGAGGTGGCCGGGTCGAGGAGGCTGGCTCCACAGAGCGGATTCTGCCTGCACAGCCGCGCAGGCAGAATCCGTGCGGGCGGCACCGCCCCCGCGCGGCCGCGCGGGGGCGGGAATGCGTTCGGGCGGGACGGGTCCGCCTGGAGTTGAGAGCGCGCGGGGCAACCCGCCTGCGTGTGGGTGTGAGAGCGCGCGGGTGCGCGTGTGCGGCGCGACCCGCCTGCGTGTGGGAGCCCGTGGGGGTGGGCGGCGCGCTGGTGGGGTGGGGGTGGTTCGGGATTGCGGGGAGAATGGGGCGATGGTGGAGAGTTTGGGTGGGTGGAGTGGGGCTTTGTCGGCGGAGGCTCCGGTTGGGGTGTTGGTGGGGAATGCGCTGACTAAGGGGACCAGTCGGCTGCAGGGGGCCGTTCTCATGGTGGAGAAGGGGGAGGACGACGCGATCCACCAGGTTCGGGTGTCGTGTCGGCGGTTGCGGAGCGATTTGAAGTTGTTCCGGAAGTTGCTGGCGGGGGACTGGGCGCAGGAGCTTCGGACGGATTTGGCCGCGCTGGCTAATGCGTGTGGGGAAGCGCGGGATCTTGAGGTGATCGCAGCGCTCGTGCGGGAGACCGCGAGCAGCGAGGACGATCAGGAGCATGTCGAGACGATCCTGACGACGCTCACCGTTGGGCTCGACCGTGCGGCCGCGCGGTCGGCAGAGGTTGTGAACGGTGAGAGTACGGCGGCGCTTTTGCAGACTCTGGAGGCAGTTGCCGCGTCACCGCTCCTCAAGCCGAAGGCCAAGCAGCCGTGCGGCGAGGTCCTGCCTCAGTTGCTGGACGCGGCCAACCACACGTTCACCCAGCAGGCCGACAAGCTCAAGCCGTGGACCGTGGACGACGACTGGCACGAGGTACGTCTGCTGGCCAAGCGAGTCCGGTACGCCGCTGACACCAGTGCTGCCGTGCTCGGTGACGAGGCCAAGGAGACAGCCAGCCACGCGGCCAAGTACCAGGAGCTACTCGGCCAGCACCAGGACCACTGTGCCGCCGCAGACGCGCTGACCGCGATGGCCAGGGAAGCAGCCGCGCAGGACGACCCAGAGCTGTCGTTCACCCTGGGGCGGCTCACAGAACGCCTTCGCGCGGCCCGAAAGCCCCTCCGCGAGGAGTTCCTCACCCTGTACCACCGGCCCTAGCCACTCAGAGAGTCCGGAACAGCAGCCCCACCCGCGGCTTAGGCCCGAACGACGTGGCCTTCTGCGGCAGTACGACGCCCTGCACGGCTGACCGCAGTACCTGGTCCATCCGGGGCGCGGCGAGCTCCACAACAGCCTGCTGTGGTCCAGCCAGGGCCAGTGCGTCGGCGAGCGCGTGGTGGAAGGTGATCTCCGCCTCGACAACGCCCCAGGCCGGCAGCAACAGGTCATGGAGCATCGCGACAGTCGGAGTCTCCTGCCCACGGGTAGACCGCAGTGTCACCCACGACGACCCGTCGGTCACCGCAATGCGGTCCGGCACGTCCTCCACCCGACCCGGCAGCACTTGCCAGCCCTCCGGCGTACGAGAGGAGACAGTGGCCAGGTCCAGACCCGGTACAACGCGGTGGATCGGGTCCAGCGTCAGTGGGTGGCGGTTGTAGTCGACCAGCATGGCCAGACCGACGCCACTGCCCGGTCGACCGGCTTCGCGCCGTCGTCGCTCCAGGTAGGCGGCGTACCGGTGGTGCCCGTCCGCGATCAGGGCCTGGTGGCGGGCCAGCTCGGCAGCGATCATCGCCAGCGTCGACGGGTCGTCGACCCGCCAGATCCGGTGGTGCGCGCCATTGTCGGTGTCGGCCACCACCCAGGGTTCGCCCGCGCGGGCGTTGTCGACGACATCGCTGGCTGCCCCACCATCGCCGTACGCGAGCAGGATGGGCTCCAGGTCGGCGTCGGTCGCCTCCATCAGTTCGAGGCGGTCGTCGACCCAGTGCGGCATCACGTCCTCGTGTGGCAGCACCACTTGCCGGGCCGGGTCCAGGCCGAGTAGGCCGACCAGTCCGCACAGTACGGCGCTACCCAGCTGCTGCTCATAGACGTACAGCGCGGGCCGCTGGTCCTGGATCACCACACCGGCCCGTTGCCACTCGGCCAGTCGTCGCGCGGGTTCGTCGTACCGGCCGGGACCGAGCTCCGGATCGCGTGGAAGGATGAGCCTCACCATGTTGTGCAGATCAGAGTCAGTCAGCCGCCGGACGATGGCGGGTTCCAGGACGTCGTACGGCGGGGACGTGACGGCGCCGAGCGCGCTCACCTTGCCGGCCACGAACCGCCAGGCGCGCAACGGTTCGAGCCGCAACACGCTCCCGTTCGGTTCCGGCCCGCTTGCTGGCATGGGCGGCATCGTACGGGGGGAAGCATGAGCAAGGAACGAACGGCGCCCGCGCCGCTGTCGGCGTGTGACGAACCGCTCGCCGGCCGGTACGACGTCGCGCTGCTCGACCTCGACGGGGTCGTGTACGTCGGGCCGGACCCGGTGCCGGACGCGCCGGAGAACCTGCGCAAGGCGGCCAAGGAGGGCCTGCGGATCGGGTACATCACCAACAACGCGAGCCGGCCGGCGCAGATCGTTGCCGAGCACCTCGCGTCGTTCGGGCTCGACGTGACCGCCGACGACGTGGTGACGTCCGCGCAGGCGGCCGCGAAGCTGATCGCGACCGAGTTCCCGAAGGGATCGCCGGTGCTCGTGGTCGGCGGTGAAGGGCTGACGTCGGCGCTGAAGGAGTACGGGCTGAACCCGGTCCGCAGCAGCGACGCGCACCCGGTGGCCGTCGTACAAGGCTTTCACCCGGACGTGAACTGGGTGATGCTCGCGGACGGCGCGCACGCGATCAACGAGGGCGCGAAGTGGTACGCGACCAACCTCGACCTGACCATCCCCACCGCCGCCGGCATGGCGCCGGGGAACGGGACGCTGGTGCAGGCGATCCGGGCCGCCGTCGAGGTCGATCCGATCGTGGCGGGCAAGCCGGAGCGGCCGTTGCTCGAGACGAGCATCGAGCGGCTGAATGCCGAGAATCCGTTGATGATCGGCGACCGGCTGGACTCCGATATCGAGGGTGCGAACGCGGTCGGGATCGCGAGCCTGTGGGTGGCGACCGGCGTCCACGACGCGCACGATCTCGCCCGGGCGCCGAAGAACCAGCGGCCGACGTACATCGCGGCCGGGCTGGGCGCGCTGGCGGAGAAGCAGCCCGGTGTGACGGTCGAGGGCGGGCGGCACACGTGCGAGGGCTGGACCGCCGAGGTCGTGAACAACGCCGTGAGCGTGAAGGGCGAAGGCGAGCCGTACGACGGTCTGCGCGCGATCCTGTCCGCGGTGTGGGCCGCTGTGGACGCCCCGGTGAAGCCGACCGCCAAGGCAGCCAAGAGCGCCGGCCGTGGTCGGCGCCCCCTGCCCAAGCCGGCCCCGACACCCGGCTCGATCGCCATCGACGCGGCCTTGCACCGCATCGGGTTGGAGAAGTAGCAGGCCCTCGCCGCACGGGGTGGTGGGGGTGGGTGGTATTGCAGGGGTGAGGCGATACCGTTGCTGGAACGAAGCGAGGAGGCAGTCATGGTGTTGGACGCACTGCGCGGCTATGTACAGCTGGCGAGCGGGCTGACCGAGGTCACGAGGCAACGGGCCGAGGCGGCGGCGAAGGCGCTGCTGCAGCAGACCGGTGCCGACAAGTTGACGACCGGGCTGTCCACCAAGGTGAGTGATCTGGCCGACGAGATCGTTGCCACCAGCAAGAGCAACCGTCACCTGTTGCAGGCGATCGTGACGAACGAGGTCGAGGGCGCGGTCTCGCGGCTCGGGTTCGTCCGCTCCGAGGAGGTCGCGGCGCTGACCCGCAGGGTCCAGACTCTGGAGAGTGAGCTGGCCGAGGCGCGTTCGGCTGCTCCGGCCGGTGATGTGCTCGCGGCGGACGGCCCGGCTCCGGCGAAGAAGGCGGCTGCGAAGAAGGCCGCCAAGAAGGCTCCGGCCAAGGAGGCCGCGAAGAAGTCCGCGGCGAAGACGGCGAAGAAGGCTTGATGTGACCGAGCATCCTGGCGAGCAGTTCCCGCCGGACGTCGACCCCGACGTCGAGCCGGGTTTCGACCCCTACCCGCCCGAGGAAACCCCGCACACCCCCGACTACGACACCGAGCCCGAGAACTTCTCGCGCGAGGGAGAGGTCGAGCGGGCGTACGGCGAACCGGTCGCGGCGGAGGCGGACAGCCATGGGGCACCGGCCGTGCATGTGGATCCGGCTGAGGTGGAGTTCGGGCCGGAGTTTGCCCGGGCACCGGGGGAGGAGCACGAGCATCCCTATGCGGCGGAGTCGGCGGTAGCCGAGCAGGCAGTCGACGAGCAGGTAGTAGACGACCCGGAACCGGCCGAGGACGCCGTACCGGAGTATCCGGGCGCTGAGGAGGTGCCTGAGGACGAGCGGGCGCATCCGTTGGTGGAGGAGACGATGGGGCGGCTGGACGAGTTGCGGGATCGGTCGGTGGGGGAGCATGCGGAGGTGTACGCCGACCTGCACGAGCGGTTGCAGAGTGCTTTGGTCGAGGCGGACGCCGACCCCGGTGACCGGAGCTAAACGGAAGGTCTGAGTGGCCAAGGGAGTCAAGCGGTCGCGGCTCGATGCCGAGCTGGTACGACGGGGCCTGGCCAGGTCCCGTGAGCACGCGAGCGAGTTGATCGCCGCCGGCAAGGTCAAGGTCTCGGGCACCGTCGCCACCAAGCCCGCGACCGGTGTCGGCACCGACGCGCCGATCGTCGTCGACACCTCCGAGACCGACGACCCCGGCTACGCGAGTCGCGGTGCGCACAAGCTGATCGGGGCCCTCGAAGCCTTCCCCGGCGTCCAGGTCAAGGGACGCAGAACGCTGGACGCGGGCGCGTCAACCGGCGGCTTCACCGACGTACTGCTGCGCAACGATGCGGCCCTCGTGATCGCGGTCGACGTCGGGTACGGCCAGTTGGTGTGGTCGTTGCAGACCGACGAACGTGTCACGGTGATGGACCGGACCAATGTCCGTTCGCTCACCCTCGAGGACATCGGTGCTGAACCGGTTGATCTCGTCGTCTCCGACCTCAGCTTCATCTCGCTCACGCTCGTCCTGCCCGCGCTGATCGGGGTGGTGAAGCCGGACGGCGAGTTGGTGCTGATGGTGAAACCGCAGTTCGAGGTCGGCAAGGAGCGGCTCGGGAAGGGCGGCGTCGTCCGTGACCCGGAGTTGCGGGCCGACGCGGTGCGGGGAGTGGCGGCCAAGGCGGCCGAGCTGGGCTGGGGAATCGAAGGCGTCGCCGCCAGCCCGCTGCCTGGTCCGTCAGGAAATGTCGAATACTTCCTGTGGATACGCCGATCTGCGCCGCCTCTCGATGAGACGATGCTCCAGACCGCCATCGAGGCCGGTCCACAGTGAGCAGAAGTGGGGATCACAGTGGGTGAGCACGAGCCGCGGCGCGTGCTGCTGGTGACGCACACCGGGCGGGAGCAGGCAGTCGAGGTGGCGCGCGACGCGCACCGGCTGCTGACCGACGCCGGGATGCAGGTCCGGCTGCTCGCCGACGAGGCCGAGGCGCTGAAGCTCGACCCCGTGGAGCTCGTCGACGACCACGAGAAGGCGGCCCTGGACGTCGAGCTGATCATGGTGCTCGGCGGCGACGGCTCGATCCTGCGCGGTGCCGAGCTGGCCCGCCCGCACGGTACGCCGGTGCTCGGGGTGAACCTCGGCCACGTCGGGTTCCTGGCCGAGGCCGAGGTGGACGACCTCGAGCGGATCGTTCAGGTGGTGGTCGACCGCACCTACACGGTCGAGGAGCGGATGACGCTGGCGGTCGACGTCCGGCTGGACGGTGAGCTGATCTTCGACACCTGGGCTCTGAACGAGGCGAGTGTGGAGAAGGCGGCCCGCGAGCGGATGCTCGAGGTGATGGTCGAGGTGGACGACCGGCCGCTGTCGCGGTGGGGCTGTGACGGGGTCGTGGTGGCTACGCCGACGGGCAGTACGGCGTACTCCTTCTCCGCGGGTGGACCGATCGTCTGGCCGGAGGTCGAGGCGATCTTGATGGTGCCGCTGAGCGCCCACGCATTGTTCTCCCGGCCGATCGTAGTGGCGCCGACGTCGCAGCTGTCGATCGAGCTGGTGCCGTCGTGGCATGGTCGCGGCGTGCTGTGGTGTGACGGCCGCCGGATGGTCGAGGTGCCGCCGGGCGCCGAGATCCAGGTCCGGCGCGGCCATCGGCCGGTCCGGCTGGCGCGGGCGCACGAGGCGCCGTTCACCGACCGGCTGGTGGCGAAGTTCGACCTCCCGGTGCTCGGCTGGCGCGGCGCCGCCGAGCGCAAGCGCAACGGCGAAGCCAATAACAACAACAGACAGAACAACGGCAACCCCAGCGACAACGATCAACAGGAGACCTAGACATGCTCTCGGAGATCCGCATCACCGGGTTGGGCGTGATCGAGGACGCGACGTTGGACCTCGATCCGGGGTTCACCGCGGTCACCGGCGAGACCGGTGCAGGCAAGACGATGGTCGTGACCGGTGTGAACATGCTGCTCGGCGGCCGCGCGGACAGCGGCCTGGTGCGGCACGGGACCCGGCGCGCGCGGGTCGAGGGCAGGGCCAGCGGCGTACCGAAGGCGATCGTGCAGCAGGCCGAGGACCGCGGCGGTGAGCTGGACGACGACGAGCTGCTGATCGCGCGCGAGCTCTCCTCCGAAGGCCGCTCCCGGGCTTTCCTCGGCGGCGCGTCCGTCCCGGTGTCCGTGCTGGCCGAGGTGTCCGGCGACCTGGTCGCGATCCACGGCCAGGCCGAGCAGTGGCGCCTCCTTCAGCCGTCGCGACAGCGCGAGACCCTCGACACGTTCGCCGGCAAGCCGGTGCTCGTGCCGTTGCAGGAGTACACCGCCGCCTACAAGCGCCACCGTGACGTCGAGGCCGAGCTGACCGAGCTGACCACGCGCCAGCGCGATCGTCTCGCCGAGGCGGACCTGCTGCGCTTCGGGCTCGACGAGGTCGCGAAGGCCGAGCCGCTGCCGGGCGAGGACGCGGAGCTGGCCGCCGAGGAGGATCGGCTCGCGTACGCCGACGGCCTTCGTACTGCGGCCACCACGGCAGGCGACGCGTTGGCCTCGGAGGATCTCGATTCCACCAGGCCCAGCGACGTACTCGGGCTGCTCGCACTTGCCAAGCAGGTCCTCGACGCGGAGCGCCAGCACGACCCGAAGCTGGCCGAGCTCGCGGATCGAGCCGGCGAGCTCGGCTACCTCGCCGCCGATCTGGCCGGCGAGCTCTCGTCGTATGCCGCTGATGTCGACACCGACCCGGCACGGCTTGCGGTCGTGAGCGAGCGGCGGTCGCTGCTGACCGGCCTTGTCCGCAAGTACGGCGCTGAGCAGGGCACCGTGGACGAGGTGCTGGAGTGGGTGAAGCGGTCCACGAACCGGCTGGCTGAGCTGGACGGGAGTGACGAGCGGGTCGAGCTCCTGACCGCGGAGCTCGCCGAGCTGGACGCGAAGCTCGCAGATCTCGGTCAGCAGGTCCGCGCGGCCCGGATCGAGGCGGCCGATCGGTTGAGCCTCGCCGTGTCCGAGGAGCTGACCGGCCTGGCGATGCCGCATGCGAAGTTGACGATCGAGGTGCACGAGAGCGCGGCGGGCCCGTACGGGATCGACGAGACCGAGTTCTGCTTCGCGGCGAACCCGGGCAGCCCGGCCCGTCCGCTGCAGAAGGCGGCGTCCGGTGGTGAGCTCTCCCGGGTGATGCTCGCGCTCGAGGTGATCCTGTCGGACACGCACCCGGTGCCGACGCTGGTGTTCGACGAGATCGACGCGGGCATCGGCGGCCGCGCCGCCGTTGAGGTGGGCAAACGCCTGGCCCGCCTGGCCGAGAAGGCCCAGGTGATCGTGGTGACACACCTGCCGCAGGTGGCCGCGTTCGCGGATCGTCACGCGGTCGTGCTCAAGAGTGACGACGGTTCCGTCACCACCAGTGGTCTGGTCGCGCTCGACGACGACGCGCGGTTGAAGGAGCTGTCCCGGATGATGGCCGGCCTGGAGAACTCCGATGCCGCCCAGGCGCACGCCGAGGAATTGCTCGCACTTGCGGCCGAGCGCCATAAACCACGCAGGAAGAGTCGTTCGAAAGGATGATTTGACGCACAGTGACCCTGGTTTCTGTGCGTCAACAAGGCCCTGCCCGGGTAAATGAACCGGGAAGGGGCTCTTGACATGGCAGGATGAGAGCGCGATGAAACTGCCCAGCCTGCGGAGAGCACGACCCACTGAACTGCCCGGGATCGCCGGAGTGGTCCGGCTCGATCGCCGTACCAAGAATCTCACCAAACGGCTGAAGCCGGGCGAGATCGCGGTCATCGACCATGTCGACCTGGATCGGGTCAGCGCCGAGGCGCTGGTCGACTGCCGGGTCGCCGCGGTGGTGAACGTGGCCGACTCGATCAGCGGCCGCTACCCGAACCTCGGTCCGGAGATCCTCGTCGAGGCGGGGATCCCGCTGGTCGACGGGGTCGGCCGCGAGGTGTTCTCGATCCTGCACGAGGGCGAGCGGGTCCGGCTGAACGAGGGTTGCCTGTACCGCGGCGAGGAGGTTGTCGCCAAAGGCGTCTGGCAGGACAGCAAGACCGTCGCCGAGTTGATGGATGACGCCCGGTCCGGTCTGTCCACCCAGCTGGAGGCGTTCACCGCCAACACACTGGAGTACCTGCGCCGCGAACGCGACCTGCTCCTCGACGGTGTCGGCGTACCCGATGTCCACACGCACATGGACGGCAAGCACGTGCTGATCGTGGTCCGTGGGTACGACTACCGCGAGGACCTGGTCGCGCTGCGGTCGTACATCCGCGAGTACCGGCCGGTGCTGATCGGGGTCGACGGCGGCGCCGACGCGCTGGTGGAGAACGGCTACGTCCCGGATTTGATCGTCGGCGACATGGACTCGGTCAAGGACGAGACGCTGAAGAGCGGCGCCGAGGTGGTCGTGCACGCGTACCGCGACGGTCGCGCGCCCGGCTCGGAACGGCTGGAGCGACTCGGTGTCGAGTCGATCGAGTTCCCGGCGGCCGGCACCAGCGAGGACGTCGCGATGCTGCTGGCCGACTCCAAGGGTGCCTCGCTGATCGTCGCGGTCGGCACCCACAACTCGCTGGTGGAGTTCCTCGACAAGGGGCGCGCCGGGATGGCGAGCACTTTCATCACCCGCTTGCGGGTCGGTGCCAAGCTGGTCGACGCCAAGGGTGTCGGCCGGCTGTATCGCAGCCGGGTGTCGACCCTTCAGGTGGTCGCGCTGGCCGTGGCCGGCCTGTTCGCACTCGGCATGGCGTTGGTCGCGATCGGCGGCGACGACGTGCTCTGGTCGATCCTGCGGGCGCGCTGGAGCGACTTCGTCTACTGGATCCGGGAGCTGTTCACGTGATCGACTTTCGCTACCACATCGTCTCGATCGTGGCGATCTTCTTCGCCCTGGGCGCCGGTGTGGTGCTGGGTGCCGGCCCGCTGAAAGGCACCGGCAGCGAGCTTGTCGCGAGCCAGGCCGAGAAGGACCGCCAGCAGCTCGCCGACGCGCGGCAGGAGCTGACCGACGTCAAGTCGCTGGACAAGTACCGCGACGACTACGTCGCCAAGGTCACCGCCGGGCTGACCAACGGCAAGCTGACCGGTAAGAAGATCGTCGTCGTCACCATGCCGAACGCCGACGGCGACCTGGCCAACACGCTGACCGAGGAGCTGGAGACGGCCGGCGGCCAGGTCACCACCCGGGTCGCGCTGGACAGCAAGCTCTTCGACGCCGGTCAGCGTCAGCTCGTCGAGCAGCTCGTCACCGAGCTCGTCACCGCCGACATCGACATCCCCGCGGACAGCACGACGTACGAGCGGGCCGGGCTGATCCTGGCCCGCGGACTCGCGGCCAAGGAAGAGGGCAAGGCCGCCGACGCCGAGTCGACCAAGATCGTCAGCGGCCTGACCGGATCCAAACTGCTGTCGCTGAAGCCGTCGCAGGTCAAGGACCGGGCCAGCCTGTTCGTCGTGGTGGCCGCGAAGCCGCCGACGCCGCTCCCGGACAACTCGTCGTACAACGACTCGGTGGACTTCATCGAGGGTCTGGACCAGGGCAGCGGCGGGGTGGTGGTTGCCGGTACGCCGGTGACGGCGAAGACCGGCGGTCTGGTCAAGGCATTGCGGAGTGACTCCGACGCGACCAAGATCGTTTCCTCGGTGGACGTGGCCGACATCCCCGCCGGGCAGGCGACGGTCGTCTTCTCGCTGGCCGAGCAGGCGAGCGGCAAGGCGGGGCAGTACGGCGCGTTCGACGCGAAGAACGGCGTAGCGCCGTCGGACGTACAGACGAAGGACAACTGACGTGGGAATTCTGAGCGCTGCCGTCGCGGCAGCCGCCACCGCCGCGCTCGAACGGGCTGCGGCGAAACTGCCCAAGGAGAACCGCGAGCCGTTCGAGCGGACCAACCACCGCGGCGAGCCGGTCACGCTGCTCGAGGGCCCGGTCGCGGTGCTCGGCGCGCTCGCCGGTGTCGCGGCCTCGCCGTCGACGCCGGGCAAGGTCAAGGCTGCCGCTCTGCTCGCCGGCTCGGTGTCGGGCGCGGTCGGCGCGTACGACGATCTGCGCGGAACCACGCAGGCGAAGGGATTCCGGGGTCACCTCAGCGCGCTGAAGCGGGGTGAGGTGACGAGTGGCGCGGTGAAGATCCTCGGTGTCGGCGCCGCCGGTCTCGCTGCCGCCGCACTGTTGCCGCGGAAGTCGTCCGGGGTGAAGGCGGTGGTCGGCATCGTTGCCGACGGCGCCTTGATCGCGGGTACGGCGAACCTCACCAACCTGCTCGATCTGCGCCCCGGGCGCGCCCTGAAGGCGGTCACGGCGGTGAACGCCCCGCTGGCGGTCGTGAACGGTCCGGCCGGCGCGGTCGTCGGTGCGGCCGCCGCCGCGGCCCCGTCCGACCTGGGCGAGCGGTCGATGCTGGGCGACTGTGGTGCCAACGGTCTGGGTGCCATCACCGGTACGGCGCTGGCCGCATCGTTGCCGCGTCCGCTGAAGGCGCTGGCGCTCGGTGCGGTCGTCGCGTTGAACCTGGCCAGCGAGAAGGTCAGCTTCACCAAGGTCATCGCCGAGAACCCGGTCCTGGACAAGATCGACCAGTGGGGCCGACGGCCCAGGTGAGTACGGACGGCTCGGGCGCGGAGCGCCCGGCCGGCGCCGGGGAAGGTGGCGGCTCAGGCACCGGCGCGCGCATCGCGCAAGCCGCGTTGCTTGTCGCAGCGGTCACTGTGCTGGCCCGAGTGGTCGGGTTCGGCCGGTGGCTCGTTTTCTCGAAGACTGTCGGGGCCGGTTGTCTCGCCGAGGCTTATGCGACGGCGAACCAACTGCCCAACATCCTCTTCGAGGTAGTCGCCGGTGGGGCGTTGGCCGGCGCGGTCATTCCGGTGCTCGCCGGGCCGGTGGCTCGTGGCGACCGTGCTGCCCAAGGCCGGATCATCGGTGCGCTGCTGACCTGGTCCTTCGTGCTGCTGGCGCCTTTCGCCTTACTGGCTTGGGTTCTGGCGTCCACCTATTCCGACGCGATGCTCGATCCGGGTGCCGAGTGCACCGGCTCGGTCGCGACCGCGACCCGGATGCTGGCGATCTTCGTGCCCCAGGTGTTCGGCTACGCGATCGCCGTCATCGCCACCGCCGTACTGCAGTCACACAAGCGGTTCGCGGCCGGTGCGCTGGCTCCGCTCATCTCCAGTCTCGTTGTCGTGGCCACCTATCTCGCGTTCGCCGCCTCAGCTCCCGACGCCGACTCGGCATCGCGTGGAGCGGCCGATCTGCTGGCCTGGGGTACGACGGCCGGCGTCGCAGCGCTGGCGCTCACTGTGCTGGTGCCCATGCTGTTCCTGCGACTCCCGGTCAGACCGACGTTGCGACTCGACCCAGCAGTTAGTCCAGTACTACGAAGGCTGGCGCTTGCTGGTCTCGCCATACTGATCGCGCAACAGCTCAGCTTCATCGTCACCACCTATCTGGCCAACCACAGGGGCGTTGCGGGCAGCATTGCCGTCTACTCGTGGGCCAACGCGGTCTATCTGCTGCCGTACGCCGTACTGGCCGTGCCGATCACCACAGCGGTGTTCCCACGGCTCGCTGCGGCGTACGACTCGGGGGAACGCTTCGACTTCTACGCAGCCGCGTCGACCAGGGCAGTGATGCTGGCTGGTGGTGCTGGAGCCGCGTTGCTGGCTGGCACCGCCATCCCGGTCGCGAGGGTCTTCGCGTACGACGACGGCGCGGTGCAGGAGGCCCAGGCGACCTCACTGAGCAACGGGCTCATCGCCTTTGCTCCAGCCGCGATTGGCTTTGCCGTGTTGATGCACGTCGGCCGAGTCCTCTACGCACGGCATGCTGGCCGTCAGGTCGCTCTGGTGACGTCGGCGGCCTGGGTCGTGGTGGCGGTTACCGGTGTGGTGCTGACCGCTGAATGGGACGCGGTGCCGGCGTTGGCGGCTGCTATGTCGATCGGCATGGTCTTGGGCGCTGTAGCCCTCGTGCTCGTGCTACGTCGGGAGGCTGGGCCCAGTGCGCTGGCCGGACTGCCTCGTGCCACGCTTGCTGCCCTGGCCGGTGCGGTGTTAGCCGGTGCTGCGGGTTGGGCGGTGTCCCTGCCTGCTAGCGACGCCGGGCTGGGGAGTGCGGTTCTGTTCTCGGTCTTGTCCGGTCTGGCCGTGGTGGTCGTGTACGCCGCAGTCGCGGTGGCACTGGATCGCGCGGACGTTCGCGCACTGAGACGTCGGGGACTTGTGGAGGAGACGCAATGAGGATCGGCCTGCTGCTCGCGGAGTCGAGGGGCGGGATCGGGCAGCACGTCGCCTCCCTCGTACCGCGCTTCCTGAACGCCGGGCACGAGGTGGTCGTCTGCGCGCCACCCGGGACCGCCGAGCACTTCGACTTCGGTGCCGCGGAGGTCGTGACGCAGGCGACTGCACTGCGTGGAGTCGACGTGGTCCATGCCCACGGCTACCGCGCCGGCATGACCGCGCTGCGGGACAGGTCGCGGCTCCGACCGCTGGTGGTCACCTGGCACAACGCAGTGATCGCTCCGGGGCCGCGTGGGCTCGTCATGCGGCTCGGCCAGCGACTGGTGGCCAGGGGAGCGGACCTGACTCTAGGAGCCTCCAGCGACCTCGTGGACCTGGCCAGGAGCCTTGGCGCGCGGCAGGCCCGCCTGGCCCCTGTCTCAGCTCCAGCCATGCCTGACATCCGCACACCGCGCGACGACGTCAGACACGCCCTCGGTGTTGGCGATAGCCCGCTGGTCCTCACCGTGGGCCGGCTGGCGCCGCAGAAGGACTACCCGACGCTACTGGCCGTGGCCGCGATGGTGCGCGAGTCGAACCCGGATGTGGTCTTCGCGGTCGTCGGCGACGGTCCGCTGCGTGACAGCCTCCAGGCGCGGATCGACGCGGAGAACCTCCCGGTGCGGCTCCTCGGTCACCGGAACGACGTCGCAGACCTCCTGGGAGCGGCTGACGTGTTCCTGTTGACCTCCCACTGGGAGGCCCGGGCCCTGGTCCTCCAGGAGGCCCTGCAGGTCGGCGTACCGGTGGTGGCGACGGCGGTCGGCGGCGTACCGGAGTTGGTGGACGACAGCGCCGTACTTGCGTTCCCCGGGGATGCCGACGGGCTGGCCGACGGCGTCCGGGCGGTCCTCGCCGAGCCGGAGACGGCGAACGCTATGCGGACGCGCGGCCGGGAGTTGGCCGCCAGATGGCCGGACGAGGACGCGGTGGCGAAGAATCTGCTCGACATCTATGCGGGTCTCGTCGCGACCACTGCTTGACAAGAGGTAGGCTGAAGGCCCGTGGACAGGGCTTCGAACTTCCAGCAGACCAAGCACGTATTCGTCACCGGTGGCGTGGCATCCAGTCTCGGCAAGGGGCTGACAGCGTCAAGCCTCGGCAGTCTGCTGACGGCACGGGGCATCCGGGTCACCATGCAGAAGCTGGATCCGTATCTGAACGTGGATCCCGGCACCATGAACCCGTTCCAGCACGGCGAGGTGTTCGTCACCAACGACGGCGCCGAGACCGACCTGGACATCGGGCACTACGAGCGCTTCCTCGACCGTGATCTGTCCGCCGTGGCCAACGTGACCACCGGGCAGGTCTACTCCAGTGTGATCGCGAAGGAACGCCGCGGCGAGTACCTGGGCGACACCGTCCAGGTGATCCCGCACATCACCAACGAGATCAAGGAACGGATGCTGGCGATGGCCGGCCCGGACGTCGACGTCGTCCTGCACGAGATCGGCGGCACCGTCGGTGACATCGAGTCACTGCCGTTCCTGGAGGCCGCGCGGCAGGTCCGGCACGACGTCGGCCGGGAGAACGTCTTCTTCCTGCACATCTCGCTGGTCCCGTACCTTGCCCCGAGCGGCGAGCTGAAGACCAAGCCGACCCAGCACTCGGTGGCCGCGCTGCGCTCGATCGGTATCGCCCCGGACGCCGTGGTCTGCCGCGCCGACCGGCCGATCCCGGACGGCGTGAAGCGGAAGATCTCGCTGATGTGCGACGTCGACACCGAGGCCGTGGTCGCCGCCGCCGACGCGCCGAGCATCTACGACATCCCGAAGGTGCTGCACGCCGAGGGTCTGGACGCGTACGTCGTCCGGCGGCTGAACCTGCCGTTCCGCGACGTCGACTGGACCCGCTGGGACGAGCTGCTGCGGGTCGTGCACCAGCCGAAGGACCACGTCACGGTCGCGCTGGTCGGCAAGTACATCGACCTGCCGGACGCGTACCTGTCCGTCGCGGAGGCGCTGCGGGCCGGCGGTTTCGACAACGATGCGAAGGTCGACCTGCGCTGGATCGCCTCCGACGAGTGCGCCACCCCCGAGGCGGCCGCGCGGCTGCTCGGTGACGTCGACGCGGTCTGCATCCCGGGCGGGTTCGGCGTCCGCGGGATCGAGGGGAAGATCGGCGCGATCCGGTTCGCCCGTGAGCAGGGCATCCCGATCCTCGGGCTGTGCCTCGGCCTGCAGTGCATGGTGATCGAGGTAGCCCGCGACCTGGCCGGCCTGGTCGACGCGAACTCCAGCGAGTTCGACCCGGATGCCGAGCAGCCGGTGATCGCGACGATGGAGGAGCAGAAGCACATCGTCTCCGGCTCCGGTGACCTCGGCGGCACCATGCGGCTCGGGCTCTACCCGGCCAACCTGGCCGACGGCTCGATCGTGCGCGACCTGTACGGCGCTCCGTCGGTGCAGGAGCGGCACCGGCACCGCTACGAGGTGAACAACGCGTACCGCGACAAGCTGGAGACGGCCGGCCTGGTGTTCAGCGGCCTGTCGCCGGACAACGAGCTGGTCGAGTTCATCGAGCTCGACAAGGCGGAGCACCCGTACTTCGTCGCCACCCAGGCGCACCCGGAGCTGCGGTCCCGGCCGACCAAGCCGCACCCGTTGTTCTCCGGCCTGATCGCCGCCGCGCTGGTCCGCCAGCGCGAGTCCCGGCTGCCGGTCGAGGAGCCGGCCGTGGCGAAGAAGGCTGCCGGGAAGCCCAAGGCCGAAGCGGTCAAGGCTCGATGAAGGAACACCCCGAACTACGGTTCGGTGCCGGCCTGGCCGACGTACCGGAGCAGTGGCCGGTCTCCTCGTCCGAAGTGGTGCACCAGACCGGCCGGGTGATCTCGGTACGGCGGGATCACATCGACCCACCCGGTCGTGACCCGTTCGTGCGCGACGTGGTCGTCCACCCCGGCGCGGTCGGGGTGGTCGCACTGGACGAGAACAACCGGATGCTGCTGGTCCGGCAGTACCGGCACCCGGTCGGTTACCGGCTGCTCGAGCCGCCGGCCGGGCTGCTCGACGTCCAGGGGGAGCAGTACCGCCTGGGCGGCGAGCGTGAGCTCTGGGAGGAGACCGGCACGAAGGCGGCCGACTGGCGCGTCCTCGTCGACGCCTTCACCTCCCCGGGCCTCACCGACGAGGCGGTCCGGATCTTCCTCGCCCGCGACCTCTCACCGGCCGACGAGGCCTACGACCGCCTCCACGAGGAGGCCGACATGGAAACCGTCTGGGCTCCCTTGATCGACGTCGTCGGCGCCGTCCTGGCCGGCCACCTGCACAACCCCATCCTGGTGATGGGCGCCCTGGCCACCTGGACCGCCCTCAACGGCCCGGGCTTCGACACCCTCCGCCCGGCCGACTCGCCCTGGCCGGCCAAGGACCGCTGAGGTTCCGGAACCGTCTGTAACACCGCGACCTGCGCTGGGCAGGTCCCGGCTACTCGTACAAGGACGAGCTCCCCACCGACCTGCCCAACTGGCCGGATGACCCGACCGGCACCCGGAAGGTCTACGCCCGCGGCACCCTGGCGATGGCCAACGCCGGCCCGAACACCAACGGCAGCCAGTTCTTCCTCGTCTTCGCCGACTCCCGCCTCCGCCCCGACTACACCGTCTTCGGCACCGTCGACCGCCTCGGCCTCAAGGTCCTGGACAAGGTCGCGGCCGGCGGCGTGACACCGACCCCAGACGACCCCGCGCCGGTGGACGGCCCGCCGCAACTCAAGACCGACATCCTCATCGCCCGCTCCCTCGGCGGCCACTAACCCGCCCGGCCGACCCCGACCGCCTCGCCGCCGCCTTCGCTGAGGGCGGCGGCGACGGTGCGGGAGTTGGCCTCGAACTCCTGCTGCGGAACCTTCGGGAGCATGTCGTCCCAGGCCGCGATCATCGCGCCGCGGAACTGCATCATGCCGAGCGGCCGCGCCAGGAACCACAGATGGAAGTGCTCGCTCCCGTCACCCCACCGGTTGAAATGAGTGCGCCCGACGCCGTCGATCGCGCGGATCGCAGTGGCCACGCGCTGAATCATCAGGCCCAATGTTGCGGTCAACTCCGGCGGTAGGTTGTCGAGGCGGTAGTGCTCGCGTGGTTCGAGCACCGCGACCATCGGCAGACCGTTCGGCTCGAATCCAGCCTTGAGCTGCCACTGCTCGTCCCGCCAGATCACGAACCGGTCCGGCGCGGTGCACGTCACGCACGGCTCACCACCTGCCGCACCTCCACGTGGCGGCTCAGGTAACACCGGCTCGGCCAGCGGGACCACTTGAACGTCCCCTTCAAACGGAAAGAACGGTCTGCCGACCAGTGGGTCGGGGGACATGCGTTCGCCGTACGGGAGCCTGCGGTGGTACTCGGATGGGAGTTCAGTCATGCGACGCACTCTGCCGAACCTGCCCTGGTTCGACAATGGACTTCATGGACAAGCCTGAATTGGCCGAGCTGCTGGAGATGGACCCGCACCCCGAAGGCGGTTGGTATAAGGAGACCTGGCGGTCGGAGGTCACCTTCACACCGGCCGGGTACGACGGCGAGCGGGCCAGTGCGACCGCGATCTACTTCCTGCTGGCGCCGGGCGAGGAGTCCCGGTGGCATCGGGTCCGGTCGGCCGAGGTGTGGTTGTGGCACTCGGGCGGGCCGTTGATCCTGGAGTACGGCGAGGAGCCGGTCGCGACGGTGACGCTGGGCCCGGAGGTCGGCGCGGGGGAGCGCCCGCAGGTCGTCGTACCGGCGGGGGCTTGGCAGGCGGCGCGGCCGGCCGGTGATCAGCCGGTGCTGGTGTCGTGCATCGTCTCGCCGGGTTTCGACTTCGCCGATTTCACCCTGCGCTAGGGAGGGCCCTCCGGGACGAGTCAGGGGCACATCGTCCCGGAGGACGCCAGGACTCAGGTCTGCGGCACGATGCCCTCGCCCGCCGTCACCTCCGGCAAGTGCTCGCGGACCATGTAGCCGCCGGCGCAGGCGATCCAGGCCGCCGACAGCAGCAACGGGACGCCGGTCATCAGGAAGCCGCCGGCCACGAAGTTGCCATCGGTCGCGAACACGCCGAACGCGCCGAGGAACGACACCACCGCGGCCACCAGGGCCAGGTAGCCGAGCCAGTTGGGCATCAGGTGAGTGCGCAGTACGCCGATCCCGGCCGCGGCCAGCGGCAGGGTGGCGGCGAAGCCGATCATCGTCGTCATCACCGCGGTGAGTTCGTACAACATGATGGTGATCGCGGCGCCCCGGCCGTCGATGCTGTAGGCGGTCGCGGCGGTCAGACCCGCGGTCACGAAGATCGCGCTGCCCACCAGCACCGATCCGGCGAGCAGCGCGAGGTGGACATCGCTGCGCTCGTCCCGCTCCCGCATCGCCTCGGCGAAGGCGGAGGCGAACCAGATGATCAGTCCGGCCGCGGCGGTCCACGCCAGCGCGCTGATCAGCATCGACGTCCGGGTGTCGTTGAGGAAGCTCGTGATCGTGCCCTCGGACTCGTCGACGGTGGGTAGGTTGCCGGGCAGGAACCTGCCCAGGAGTGCCAGGACGACGAAGGCCAGTCCGGCGAAGCCGCCCCAACGCAACTCGTGTCGCTCAGTCATGGGGAAACACCTCCAGTGCGCGACACACCGCGAAATACGGTGCGTCTACTGCTGATGTTCCTCCGCTCTGGGCGGCCGTCAAGAGGGTCCGTCCGGCGAACAGGCGCCTCGCCGGACGGTCCCGTCACGACCTACTGGAGAACGGTTGCCAACGCCTCGTACCCGGGCAGCAGATCGATCCCCTCCCGTCCGAGCTGCTGGACCGCGACGTGGTCGGCGCCGGCTTGCAGGTGGGCGTTCAGACCCTCGGCGATCTCGACCGCCGAGCCGTGCAGGACCAGCGCGTCGACGAGCCGGTCGCTGCCGCCGTCGTCGAGGTCGGCGTCGGTGAAGCCGAGGCGCTTCAGGTTCGACCGGTAGTTGCGCAGTTGCAGGTACGACGCCAGGTAGTCGCGGCCCGTCGTCCGTGCGATCTCGTCGTCAGTCTCGAGGACGACCTTCTGCTCAGGTGCGAGCAGGACACCGCCGCCGAGGGTACGACGGGCTTCACGGGTGTGCTCCGGTGTGGTCAGGTACGGCAGGGCGCCGGCGGTCCGTGCACCGGCGACGTGCAGCACCTTCGGGCCGAGTGCGGCCAGCGCCCGCCGGTCGGCCGGCACCTTGGCGTCGTCCAGATCGTCCAGGTAGCTCACGATCGTCTCGTACGGCGACTTGTACTCGCCGGTGCGCTCCGGGTGACCGATACCGACGCCCAGCAGGAACCGGCCCGGGTGCTCGTCCTCCAGCCGGTGGTACGAGGCGGCCACGTCGGCCGCCGGCGATTTCCACATGTTCACGATGCTGGTGCCGACGGCAACCGAGTTCGTTGACGCCAGCAACACTTCGGCATCGCGCAGGCCGGCGTCCGGAGAGGCGCCCAGCCAGAGCGCGCCGTACCCCGCCTGCTCCAGCCCCGCCGCCAGTTCCGGACCCCAGTGCTGGGGCCCGTGCCAGACCCCGAAGCGTCCAAGTTCTACCGCCACGCGTACTCCTCTCGTCACTTCCCGTGGTGCAGCTCCAGGCGGAGAGCGGCCGTTTCGACACCAGCGCCAGTGTCCCCGACGACCAAGCCGGCACTCAATGATCATTGCTCCCGCAACCATCATGTGGACCGGTCTTGTAGCTACAGGTGTGCGGCGATCTCCGGGATGCGGCGTTGGAGGTCCTTCAGGCGGTGCTCGGTGCGGTCCGGTTCGCCGACCTTGCCGAGGTTGAGCATGCCGGGGTCGCCGGCTTGCTGCCCGGCACGGATGACGCGTGCTGACCGCTGCGCGCGGATCGGTGCGCCTTCGAGGATCTGCAGCGGCGTGAAGGTGTCGCCGTACGCGGAAGCCATCAACCGCAGGCGAGCGGCCTGGTACGCCGGGTCGCCCGGCATCGCGAGCGGCGCGGTGTTCCACGCGGTGAAGGCGATGTCGTCGAGCGGGACGCCCGGTCCGGCCATGTCCCAGTCGATCACGCCGCTGAACCCGGCCGCGGTGCCGATCCAGTTGTACCAACCGTAGTCGTGCATGCAGATGATCTGGTCGGCCGCGAGTTCACCACGACTCGTCCGCCAGACGATCTCGCCCTGCGGCCGGTACGACGCGACGACCCGGTGGTACTCGGCCAGCCAGCACATCGCGTCCGCCAGCACGTCGTCGGGGACGTCCTCGCCGTACGACGTACCCGGGAGGTAGTCCAGGATCTCGCGGCCGCGCTCGTCGAAGCCGAGGACCCGCGGGACGCCGGTCAGTCCGGCGTCGGCGAGGTAGTTGAGCAATCCATGAACCGCCGGCGTCCACGGACCGGTGGCGCGGCGGACCGTGTCGCCGGCCCGGACCGCGCCGCCGACATTGCCACCCGGGAGGGCGATCTCCTCGCTCATGTCAGAACCTTCCAGTAAGCGTTTCAATCAGGGGTACCGAAGAGCGCGGACGGCTGCTCTTGGGCGCAGTGCAAAACTGGCGTTAAGGGGGGAGGTAGAGATTGCGTCAAGATTGCGCAAAGCCTGCCGGGCAAGGGATTCCGGTGTGAACGTCACGGCGCGCGACAGCGTCTTATAGGAGTGTAACCGAACCGCTGGGCAACGGTTCCGCGAGTCTCCACCCGATAGGACCATCCGGTCAGGTGGTATGGACCTCGCGGGCTTACACTCGGCAGCGACCTGGCAGCACACCCCTCACCGCCGGGCCGCGGACACAACGACGTGGGCCGCACACCTGGAATGGAAAGAAGGGCGAGTTGTGAAGGTCGGAGTTCCGAAGGAAGTCAAGAACCACGAGTACCGGGTGGCCATCACCCCGTCCGGAGTGCACGAGTTCGTGCGCAGCGGGCACGAGGTTCTGATCGAGCAAGGCGCGGGGGACGGTTCGCTGATCCCCGATGACGAGTTCGTCGCGGCGGGGGCACGGATCGTGCCGACCGCGGACGACGTCTGGCTGGACGCGGAGCTGGTGCTCAAGGTGAAGGAGCCGGTGGCGGAGGAGTACCACCGGTTGCGGCGGGACCAGGTCCTGTTCACCTACCTGCACCTGGCCGCGAGCACCGACTGCACCGAGGCGCTGCTGAAGTCCGGCATCACCGGGATCGCGTACGAGACGGTTCAGCTTCCGGACGGTTCGCTGCCGCTGCTGGCCCCGATGAGCGAGGTGGCCGGCCGGCTCGCACCGCAGGCGGGTGCCTACCACCTGATGCGCAGCGGTGGTGGTCGCGGTGTCCTGATGGGCGGCGTCTCAGGCGTGCACCCGGCCCGGGTCGTGATCATCGGCGCGGGTGTCGCCGGGATGAACGCGGCCGCGATCGCGCTCGGCATGCAGGCACAGGTGCAGCTGTTCGACCGCAACATCGCCCGGCTGCGCGAGGCCGACCGGATCTACCAGGGTCACCTGCTCACGATCGCCGCGAACTCGTACGAGATCGAGCGCGCGGTGCTCGAGGCCGACCTGGTGATCGGCGCGGTGCTGGTGCCGGGGGCGAAGGCGCCGAAGATCGTCACCAACGAGATGGTCCGGCGGATGAAGCCGGGCAGCGTGCTCTGCGATATCGCCATCGACCAGGGCGGCTGCTTCGAGGACTCGCGCCCGACGACGCACGCGGACCCGGTCTACCAGGTCCACAACTCGCTGTTCTACTGCGTCGCGAACATGCCGGGTGCGGTGCCGAACACGTCGACGTACGCGCTCACCAACGTGACGCTGCCGTACGCGATCGAGCTGGCGAACCTGGGCTGGCGGGAGGCGATGAAGCAGGACCACAGCCTCGCGCTCGGCCTGAACACGTTCGAGGGGCACGTCACCTACGGACCTGTTGCCGACGCCCACGACCTGTCCCAGCTGAAGCTCGACGAGGTGCTGGTCTGAGCCGGGACATCACCCGTGCGATCGGCTCGTACCTCGACCATCTGACGGTCGAGCGCGGGCTGGCCGCCAACACGTTGGCGTCGTACCGGCGGGATCTTCGCCGGTACGACGCCTATCTCGCGGACGCCGGGATCGATGCGCTCGGGCGGATCTCGGAGGCCGTGGTGAGCGACTTCCTGATGCGGTTGCGGGAAGGCGATGCGGATCATCAGCCGCTGACCGCGTCATCGGCCGGCCGGACCGTGGTCGCCGTCCGGGGGTTTCATCGCTTCTGTCTGCGTGAGGGTCTGACCGCGGTGGATCCGGCGGCTGCGGTGAAGCCGCCGGCGCCGCCGCAACGGTTGCCCAAGGCCCTCTCCGTCGACGAGGTCACCCGGATCCTCACCGCGGCCGCGGGTGCCGAAGCGGAGCCCGCCGTACTGGCGACCCGGGACGCGGCGTTGCTCGAGTTCCTGTACGGCACGGGTGCGCGGATCTCGGAGGCCGTCGGGCTCGATGTGGACGACGTCGATCTCGAGGCCGGTGCGGTGCTGCTCCGGGGCAAGGGCAGCAAGGAACGCGTGGTCCCGGTCGGGTCCTACGCCCGCGACGCGCTGTCGGCGTACCAGGTCCGCGGCCGTCCCGACCTGGTACGACGCGGTCGCGGCACGCCGGCCTTGTTCCTCAACGCCCGCGGCGGCCGCCTGTCGCGCCAAAGCGCCTGGACCGTACTGCGACGTGCCGCCCAACGAGCCGGCATCGCCAAGGAGATCTCACCGCACACCTTGCGCCACTCCTTCGCCACCCACCTCCTCGACGGCGGCGCCGACGTCCGAGTCGTCCAGGAGCTCCTGGGCCACGCCTCGGTCACCACGACCCAGGTCTACACCCTCGTCACCGTCGACAAACTCCGCGAGGTCTACGCGACCTCCCACCCGCGCGCCCTGTCGTCGTAGGGTCTGCTCGACCTGGTTCGCGTCGGACAACCGGGTCGTGAAACGGTAGGACCCGATGCGGGCAATTCGGGGACGGTATGCGATCATCTGGTTACGGTTGGTCACGCTGAGGCGGTGATCGGCCGGGTCCGGAGCTTTGTCGACAAACCACCCCACCCCGGTGCGGAGTGGCTGGTTGAGAGTGCTTGAATGCACGCTTACAGTCGCTGGGATCGCCCGTATCGGTTGAAAGGTTTGACGAGTCATGAACGAGTCGACATTCCCGGGCACCGAGCAGTTCCCGTCGCCGGCCCAACCGATCGCGCCGACGGTCACCCAGCCTGCTGCCACGCCCCAGCCGCAGCGCAACCTGACCCCACCCGAGAACTATGCGGAGATGCCACGGCCAACGGCCAAGCTGACCGCGGAGGACATCGCACCTGTGAATGACGCGCACGGCCCGAGGAACAAGATCGGGCCGACCGGTCGGCCCGTTCCCGACCTGCCCGTGCCGCTGCCGCCGACGAAGACCGGCCCGGCGCAGGTGATCGCGATGTGCAACCAGAAGGGTGGCGTCGGCAAGACCACCACCACGATCAACCTCGGCGCGGCGATCGCCGAGACCGGCCGCAAGGTGCTGCTGATCGACTTCGACCCGCAGGGCTCGGCCTCGATCGGCCTCGGCGTGCAGCCGCACGACCTGGACATCTCGGTCTACAACCTACTGATGCAGCGCGACATCACCCCGGACGAGGTGATCCGGCCGACCCGGGTGGAGAACCTCGACCTGCTGCCGGCCAACATCGACCTGTCCGCGGCCGAGGTGCAGTTGGTCCAGGAGGTCGCCCGCGAGTACACCCTGCAGCGCGTGCTCGAGCCGATCATCCCGAACTACGACGTGATCCTGATCGACTGCGCGCCGTCACTCGGCCTGCTCACCGTGAACGCGCTGACCGCGTCCAACGGCATCGTCGTACCGCTGGAGTGCGAGTTCTTCGCGCTGCGCGGACTGGCGATGCTGACCGACACGATCGGCAAGGTGCAGGACCGGCTGAACCCGAAGCTCGAGATCGTCGGCATCCTCGGCACCATGTTCGACGGCCGCACCACGCATGCCCGCGAGGTGCTGGACCGGGTCGTCCAGGCGTTCGACGAACGCGTCTTCCACACTGTCATCCGGCGTACCGTCAAGTTCCCCGAGACCACGGTCGTCGGCGAACCGATCACGACGTACGCGCCATCGTCCCAAGCGGCTACCCAGTACCGCGACCTTGCCAAGGAGGTGCTGGCGCGTTGTCCCGCCGGGTGAGCCTGCCAGGTGCCAGTGAACTCTTCGGGGGTGCGGCACCGAAGCAGACCAGACCCGAGAAGCGCACCACTCCAGACGGATCGGCGTTGGCCGACCGCCCGTCACCGAACGGGCGGTCGAGCACGGCCGTGGTCGACGACCGCAAGTCCAGCGGCCGGATCCGGCACGACACGAAGATCACCGTGTACGTGACGGAGGAGGAGCTGATCGGCCTGGAACAAGCGCGCCTCGCGCTGCGCAAGGAGCACGGTCTGTCCGCGGACCGCGGCCGGATCGTCCGTGAGGCGATCGACGTCCTGCTGGCCGACTTCGTCGACCACGGGCCGGACTCGGTGCTGGTACGGCGGCTCAAGGCCTCGGAATGAGCTCGTCGGACTCGGCGTCACTGCCGCTGGACCTGCCGTCGTCGGTGGGTACGGCGGACGATGCCGCCGTGCCGACTGTTGCCGAGGGCAAGGGGTTCAGTGTTCACCTGGTGAACTTCGAGGGCCCGTTCGACCTGCTGCTGCAACTGATCAGCAAGCACAAGCTGGACATCACCGAGATCGCCTTGTCGGTGATCACCGACGACTTCATCGCGCACATCAAGGCGCTGGGGTCCGAGTGGGACCTGGACCAGACGTCGGAGTTCCTGCTGATCGCGGCGACGCTGCTGGACCTGAAGGCGGCCCGGCTGCTGCCGAAGGGTGAGGTCGAGGACTCCGAGGACCTGGCGCTGCTGGAGGCACGGGACCTGCTGTTCGCGCGACTGCTGCAGTACCGCGCGTTCAAGCAGATCGCGGCGCTGATGCAGGAGCGGATGGCGGCCGAGTCCAAACGCTTCCCACGGGCCGTGGGGATGGAATCGCAGTTCGCGGAGCTGTTGCCCGAGGTGCTGCTGGGGATCGACCCGGCCGGTCTCGCGGCGCTGGCGGCACGTGCGCTCGCGCCGAAGACCGACGTACCCGAAGGTGTGTCGCTGGCCCACCTGCATGCGCCGGCGGTGACGGTCCGCGAGCAGGCTTTGGTGATCGTTGACCGGTTGCGGCGACAGCGCAGTACGACGTTCCGCGCGCTCGTGTCGGACTCGCCGGACACGGTGACGACGGTGTGCCGGTTCCTGGCGCTGCTGGAGCTGTTCCGGGAGGCGGCGGTCTCGTTCGACCAGGTGACGCCGCTGGGAGAGCTCACGATCCGCTGGACCGGCTCGGACGAGGGCGAGATCGACGTCAGCGACGAGTTCGACGAGGTCGCCAAACCCGAATCCGAGGAGGGCGAGGCACCCGAGGTCTCCGACGAGGTGGACTTCCTCGAATCCGGTGAGAGCCTGACCGAAGACGACAACCCCGAGGACACCGCCCAGCCCTCCGAAGGACCCGACGAGACGGTGAACCAGTGACCGAACAACACACCCCGACCGCCCCGGACACCACGCCCGAGCCAGCCGAGGACACGGTCGACCCGTCGGAACCCGAAACCGCAAGCTTCGTCGACGGAGGCGTTGAGGATGATGACGCGGACGGGGACGCCGAAGCGGCTGGAGACGCCGCGGACGCTGAGCAGGCGACGGCTGATGCGCCTGCCTCCGAGGCTGCCGGCACGGATTCTGGTGCTACGGATGCCGAGGACGCTGGCACCTCGTCCGCCGAGGGTGACTCCACGGCTGACGACGTCGCCGACGTACCGGGGGACGAGGATTACCTGCCGCCTGGGCAGACCGAGGTGCCGGTCGGGGATGAAGTTGTCATCGATGACGAGACGATGCGGCGGGCGCTCGAGGCGATTCTGATGGTGACGGACGAGCCGTTGCCGGTGCTGACGCTGGCTCGGGCGGTCGGGCGGCCGACCGGAGATGTGGCATCGGCGTTGGAGGCGTTGGCCGAGGAGTACAACGAGCAGGGGCGTGGGTTCGACCTGCGTGAGGTGGGCGGCGGCTGGCGTTACTACACGCGCGTGGAGGCGGCGCCGTACGTGGAGCGGTTCGTCCTCGACGGGCAGCAGGCGCGGCTCACCCAGGCCGCGCTGGAGACGCTCGCGGTGGTCGCGTACAAGCAGCCGGTCAGCCGCGCCCGGGTCTCCGCGATCCGTGGGGTGAACGTCGACGGCGTGATGCGTACGCTCGTCGCCCGCGGCCTGGTCGAGGAGGCCGGCGCCGACACCGAGTCCCAGGCGACCCTGTACCGCACCACGTCGTACTTCCTGGAACGCATGGGCATGCAGTCCCTGGACGACCTCCCCGAGCTGGCGCCGTACCTCCCCGACATGGACGACATAGAAGACGAACTAGCCGCCCAAACCCTCCCCCCGGCATCCCCCGAGGAGAGCGCCCCCACCGAGGAGCCAACCGACGAGGCCGGCGAGGGTGACACCGGGGTCGACGGTGATCTGAGCACCGACGAGTCACGCGAGGGTGACACCGGGGTTGATGGTGATCTGAGCACCGACGAGCCGGTCGAGTTGGATGTTGAGCATGAGCCGGGCGAGCTCGAGCCGTCTGAAGAAGTCGAGCCTGCCGGGTCGACCGCGGACGAGGGCGAGCTTCAGCCGTCTGAGGAAGGCGAGGCTGCCGGCCACCGTGGGACCGCTGAGTATTCCGGGTTTGGGGATGGGCGGCGGGATGGGTGAGCAGGAGGGGATTCGGCTGCAGAAGGTGCTGGCTCAGGCGGGGGTGGCCAGCCGGCGGAGTGCTGAGATCCTGATCGAGGAAGGCCGGGTCGAGGTTGACGGTGCGGTGGTGACCGAGTTCGGGATGCGGGTGGATCCGGCTGTCTCGGTGATCCGGGTCGACGGTGAACGCATCCCGCCGACCAGCGCCCACGTGTACCTGGTGCTCAACAAACCCCGCGGCGTCGTCACCACGATGTCGGACCCGCAAGGCCGCCCGTGCATCGCCGACTACGTCCAGGACCGCCCGGAGCGCCTGTTCCACATCGGCCGCCTCGACACCGACACCGAGGGCCTGCTGCTGCTCACCAACCACGGCGAGTTCGCGCACCGCCTGACGCACCCGTCGTACGAGGTCTCCAAGACGTACGTCGCCGAAGTCGACGGCAACGTGAAGCCGGCTGTCCTGCGCAGCCTCCTCGACGGCATCGAACTCGACGACGGCCCGGCCCAGGCCGACACCGTCAAGGTGGTCTCCAGCATCCGCGGCCGCACCCTGATCCAGATCAGCCTGCACGAGGGCCGCAACCGCATCGTCCGCCGCATGTTCGACGCCGTCGGCCACCCGGTCAAACGCCTCACCCGCACCGCCATCGGCCCGGTCCGCCGCGGCAACCTCCACACCGGCGACCTCCGCGAACTCGACCCCAAAGAACTCGGCCAGCTCCTCGACCTGGTCGACCTCTGACGGCAGGTCAGGGGATCACTCGCCGAAGAGGTTTCCGTCGTACGGCGGGTTGGGGTAGTACTTCTTCACCACCGAGTCCCCGACAGCGGGATGCGGATGGTGTAGAGCGCGCCGCCGTACGTGTTGGCCAGCAAGGTGTCGTACGTCGCGGTCTGGCTGATCAGTGCCATCGTCTTCACCGACGTGTACCCGGTGTACACCGCGCGCTTGGCCCAGCCGGCGCTGGTGACCGGACGATCGAGGTGCCGCCCGAGGTGCGATCGTCCGCGGGTCCGCGCCCCCCGGGCTGTACAGCAGGACGGGACGTCGTACAGGAATCGCGGGCGCATCGACGTACGAGTGCGTCATCGTGGCCGCCCAGTCGACGCCACTGGTCGGCAGCTCCGGATGCAGGATGCCGGCGTCGAGACCCTTGAACAACGCGGCCGCGGCCGGCGTGAGGTGAGCAGCAAGCGGATACCCGCGTACGGCGGCCGGCGGGTAGAACACCGTGGTCATCAGCTCACGCGTCGTCGCACCGTTCCAAGGATCGGACCGATCACGGTCCACCAGGTGGCGAGTCGTCGTACCGACTCTCCACGGTCCAGTCGGTGCTGGCAGCCTCAGTGTCAGGTCAGCGCGCCGGGCGTACGCCGGTACCGACAGAGCGCCGGCCAGAACGGATGATGCGACAGCGATGGTGAAGGTTCGTCTCCTCATGACGTCGACGCTGGCAGTCGCAACCACCGTCGTCACTACTGTCGATCGGACCTCCACCCGAAGATCCACCCACCGGTCTGGACCGGCCTCGACATCGTGCTCGATCCAGGGACGGTTGACATCAAAGGGATAACGCCGTGAAACGGCGCGCCTGAGACATGGCCCGGTTGTCGGAGCTGCCACGTAGTGTGGGTGTGTGAACCGGCGAATCTTCGGTCTGGAGAACGAGTACGGCGTCACGTGTACCTTTCGCGGTCAGCGCCGACTGACCCCCGACGAGGTGGCGCGGTACCTGTTTCGGCGCGTCGTGTCCTGGGGGCGGAGCAGCAACGTCTTCCTCCGCAACGGGGCACGGCTCTACCTCGACGTGGGCTCCCACCCGGAGTACGCGACCGGTGAGTGCGACTCGGTCACCGACCTGATCGCGCACGACAAGGCCGGTGAGCGGATCCTCGAGGGTCTGCTGGTCGACGCGCAGAAGCGGCTGCACGACGAGGGCATCTTCGGCGACGTCTACCTGTTCAAGAACAACACCGACTCGGCCGGCAACAGCTACGGCTGCCACGAGAACTACCTGGTCAGCCGGCACGGCGACTTCGCCAAGCTGGCCGACGTACTCATCCCGTTCCTCGTCACCCGCCAGCTGATCTGCGGCGCCGGCAAGGTGCTGCAGACACCGCGCGGTGCCGTGTACTCCGTCAGCCAGCGCGCCGAGCACATCTGGGAAGGGGTCTCGAGCGCGACCACGCGGTCCCGCCCCATCATCAACACCCGGGACGAGCCGCACGCGGACGCCGAGCGGTTCCGCCGGCTGCACGTGATCGTCGGCGACTCGAACATGTCCGAGACGACCATGCTGCTCAAGGTGGCCAGCACCGACCTGGTCCTGCGGATGATCGAGGCCGGCATCGTGATGCGCGATCTGACCCTGGACAACCCGATCCGGGCGATCCGTGAGATCAGCCACGACATGACCGGCCGCCGCGAGGTCCGGCTGGCGAACGGTCGCGAGGCGAGTGCCCTCGACATCCAGGGCGAATACCTGAGCAAGGCACGTGACTTCGTCGACCGCCGCGAGCTCGGGACGCCGGCCGTCGAGCGGGCGCTGTCGTTGTGGGAGCGGACGCTGAAGGCGATCGAGTCCGGCGACCTGAGCGGGATCGAGCGCGAGATCGACTGGGTGATCAAGTACCGCCTGATCGAGCGCTACCGGTCGCAGAACAACCTCGGTCTGGCCAGCCCGCGGGTCGCGCAACTCGACCTGGCGTACCACGACATCCACCGGCCGCGCGGTCTGTATTACCTGCTCGAGCGCAAGGGCGCGGTCACCCGCGTGGTCGACGACCTGCGCATCTTCGAGGCCAAGTCGGTGCCGCCGCAGACGACCCGGGCGCGGCTGCGCGGTGAGTTCATCAAGCGTGCGCAGGAGCGCCGCCGCGACTTCACCGTCGACTGGGTCCACCTCAAGCTGAACGACCAGGCCCAGCGCACCGTTTTGTGCAAGGACCCGTTCAAGTCCCATGACGAACGAGTCGAAAAACTCATCGCCAGCATGTGAGTGCTGCTCGTCCCGGTCTCCGTCGGGCTGTGACCGTACGTGGTGTGACCTAACGGTGACGCATGCGGACAGTGGCGTTGTTGGGGGTGCAGGCTAGGGTGGGCGGCGTTGTTGCCCCTGAGTCGATTCGGCGCGGACCGCGCCGGGATGTTTTGAGGTGCTCGTTCGTGCGCAAGTTGTTGAGTCTGGTCGCGGTGGCGGCGCTCGGGTCCGGGCTGGTCGCCTGTGGCTCCGAGGAACCGGAGTTCGGTGCCGGCGGGATCAAGGTGACCTCGGAGTTCGGCCAGAAGCCGACCGTCACCCATCGCGAGGGCGACCCGGAGAAGACACTGGTGACCGAGGTCCTCAAGGAGGGCGACGGGCCGGAGGTCAAGAAGGGCGAGCTGCTCACCGCGAACTACCTCGGCCAGATCTGGCGGGACGGCAAGGTCTTCGACAACTCCTACGACCGGGGTGCGCCGTCGTCGTTCCCGATCGGGATCGGCGGTGTCATCGCCGGCTGGGACGAGGGATTGGTCGGCAAGAAGATCGGCAGCCGGGTGATGCTGTCCATCCCGTCCGACAAGGGCTACAAGGAGACCGGCAACGAGCAGGCCGGGATCAAGGGTGACGACACGCTGATCTTCGTCGTCGACCTGGTCGGCGCGGCGGCGAACGACACCCCGCTGGACGCGACGCCGGCCACCTCCGCGGCGAGCAAGATCAAGGTCACCGGCGAGCTGAACGCCGAGCCGAAGGTCGCGGTGCCGGCCGGGACCAAGGCGCCGGCGAAGCCCGGTAAGCCGGTCGTGTTCGCGCTCGGCAAGGGCAAGCCGATCGAGGCGGGCAGCCAGCTGGTCGGCCGGTACGTCGTGTACGACTACACCGGCAAGAAGCAGGCCAGCACCTGGGACGGCCAGCCGGCCGCCAACGGTCAGCCCGCGCAGCCCGGCGCCCCGACCGACCAGCTCCAGGTAGGCCCCGGCCCGGGCGGCCAGGCAGGCGCGCTGGACGGACTGGCGGGTATCCCGGTCGGCAGCCGTGTCCTGGTCGAGCTCCCGCCGTCGAAGGACGCCAAGGGCAAGGCGATCAACGCTTTCGCGGTCATCGACATCCTGAACGCGTTCCCGGCACCCAAGCAGCAAGGCCAGTAAACCGGCCTGCGGCCGGGTGGTGGGGGTGGCGTTCCGCCCCAGGTTGAACGTGGTTCGAGGGCGGACTCCCCGTGTGGGGGTCCGCCCTCGGGCTTTCTAGCGGTGGAACCAGCGGTTGGTGTCTGGGTGGAAGGTCAGGATCAGCGCCGCGAGCAGGGCGCTGAGGTGGATGGTGCGGAGGGTGGCTGAGATGAGGAACGAGGCGGACCAGTCGAGCTGCGTCAGGTCATTCTCCGCCAGCCACGAGACGGGCTGGTAGACGAGGGACGCGAGCCCCACGGTGCCCAACAGACCGGCCAGGAGATAGCGGGACCACGCCACGCCGCGACGGAAGAAGCGGTCGATGGTGACGAACAAACCGCCGTACACCAGGGTGCGAACGGCGAGCTGCGCGGCCAGTGCAGGCATCGAGATCCCGTCGCCGACCGCGACGACCGCGCCGACAACGGACTCGGCGACGCCGGCACCAACGGCGAGCAGCCACATCCACGTCGCCCAGTGAGCGGTCAGCGGTGTCTGAGGAGGAGCAACGGTTGCCATGCTTCCAGCGTCGCCGCGAACGCCCTGTGAATCAGGAGTACTGAGACCCCATCCTCGGTGGTGGTACGTCCACCAGACCGGCCGCGTGACGGCCGGCGGCCGCGGCGGCTTCGAAGTACGCGCGGTCTCCGTCGAGGTCACGCCCCATCGTCGACAGCTTCACCGGCGCTGCCCGCATGGCGTCGTACAGCCCGTCGACTCCGACTCGTACGACGCGGTGCCGTGCCTTCAGCGGTTCAGCGGCGTCCCGGACCGCATCGCCGAACTCACCCGGCAGATCCGGTACGACGACATCCGCCGGCTGGAGCGCCACGCGGCCGTACGCAGTGAGGCTGTGATGCGAGATACCCCGGTGCCGCGGTCGCGGGTCGGCCTCTGAGATCCGCAGCGACGCAACAGCCCGACCACCCAGCGTGCCGACCGCGTTGACCGCCTCACCCGACTGCACCCCAGAGAACCCCCACCGAGTCCCAGTACCGAGGTTGCCCGGCCCCTGCGTCAGTACGACGATCTCCGCCGCCAGCACATGCACAGCGGTCAGCAGCCCGGTGTGAACCGTGACAGCCTCCCGATCGCCGCCGTACGCCTGCCCAACGGTCACAGTCCCGCTCAGCCACCCACTGTCCCGCAACGCCGCCACAGTCCGCGAGAACGCCAGTGGCAGCGCCCCACCATCAGTCATCACGTACACGACCCGTGTGGTCGGCCGAGCCTCGTAAACACCAGCCAGTACGGCGGGCAGCGCCGAGTGCAGGTCCGCCACGACGACCGGCGTACCGAATAGGTCGTCCGCATCACGCAGTACGTCGTGGTCCGGTGAGTCCTGCTCGTCCGCACCCAGCACCATCGTCTGCAACGGCGTATAGCGAGCCTTGACCAGGTGACCGTGCTCCGGTGGGTCAGCAGGCAGCCGATCCGGCACGGCGACCACCAGCGCGTACCCGCCCGTCCCCAGGCCCTTGTCGAGCGCTCCGACGTTCAGCAACACCCGGTCGCCGGCGACCGGGGTACCGACCAGCTCTGGGTAGGCGAGGGCGCGCACAGTCTGCTCACCGACCGTCACACTCAGTTCAACTGCTCCGGCCCAGCTCCGCCCGACCTCACGCACCACACCGTCACGCCAACGAATCACACCGGGACTCTAGTTGTGATGTCTCAGGACATAGGTGACAGTTCTGCATCAGGACATCGGTGACACTCGATGTGTCAGGACATCGGTGACGATTCAGGGGTCTTGGCG
>NZ_JBICSZ010000022.1:0-35232 GCF_043197365.1 Kribbella sp. NPDC049174
CAACATCGCGGCCGGACGGGCCGTCAGCGCACGCCGAGAGACGCCCGCACGGGTCTCGCCGAAGCGTGAACCTCAACACGCTACCTCCGCGTAGTCGTTGGAATCCTCAGCCTTCACGGCGAGGAGGAAGTCAACTTGTTCCGAACACCCGGGACTCGGCGGCGTCCCAGTCGGCCGGTTTTCCCTGCGGCTCGTAGCGCCGCAGTTGATGGGTGGCACGAACCAGGGCGCGCATCGCGCCCAGGTCCGGCAGTGGTTCGCCCAGGGCACGGGCCTGGACGAGGATGTTGCCGAGCGCGGACGCCTCGACCGGCCCGGCCAGCACGGGCAGTCCACAGGCGTCGGCGGTCAACTGACAGAGCAACTCGTTCTGCGATCCCCCGCCGATGACGTGCAGTACGTCGACCGGCCGGTCCGCGATCGTCTGCGCCTGCCGCAACGTCCGGCGGTAGGCGAGCGCGAGACTCTCCAGCACACAACGGACCGTGGCCGCCTGCGACCGCGGCAGCTCCTGGCCGGCGGCCTGGCAGTGCTCCTCGATCCGGCGTGGCATGTTGCCGGGGGCAAGGAATTCGGGGGAGTCCGGATCGATCAGGACGGCGAACGGCGGGGCGTCGGCGGCGGCGGCGAGCAGCGCGGGCAGATCGTCGGCACCCCAGATCCGCTGGCACTCCTGCAGGATCCAGAGCCCCATCACGTTCCGGAGGAACCGGATCCGCCCGTCGACCCCACCCTCGTTGGTGAAGTTCGCCTCCCGCGCCTCCGCGGTCAGCACCGGCGCATCCAGCTCCAGCCCGACCAGCGACCAGGTCCCGGACGAGATGTAAGCGAACCGCTCATTAACAGCCGGTACGGCAACCACCGACGAAGCAGTGTCATGAGACCCAACCGCAATCACCGGCGTACCTTCAGCTAGCCCAGTCGCGTCCGGCAACACCGTTCCGATCACGTCACCAGGCTCACGCAACTCCGGTAAGAGCTTCATCGATACACCAACACGCTCAGCCAGCACCGGGCTCCACGCCCGAGTCCGCACGTCGTACAGCTGCGTGGTCGAGGCATTCGTCCGCTCGCCCGCGGCCTGCCCGGTCAACCAGTAGGCCAGTAGATCCGGGATCATCAGCAGCATGTCTGCCTGCCCGAGCATGCCCTCGGCGGCCAGCTGGTAGATGGTGTTGAAGGGGAGTTGCTGGAGGCCGGTGATGTTGTACAGCTCGGCGGCGGTCACCCGCTGCAGGACCTGCTCCATCACGCCGTCTGTGCGGGAGTCGCGGTAGTGGATCGGGTTGCCCAGGAGGCGGCCCGACGCATCCAGTAGGCCGTAGTCGACGGCCCAGGAGTCTATGCCGATGCCGTCGACTGAGCCCGCCGTGCGGAGGCCTTCGAGGATTGCGCGGTACAGGTGGAGGATGTCCCAGTGGAGGGTGTCCCGGACCTGCACCGGGCCGTTCCAGAAGCGGTGGATCTCGGACAGCTCGAGCACACCGTCACCGACGGAGCCGAGCATGACGCGTCCGCTGGACGCGCCCAGATCCACCGCCGCGACACGCTTCATGGCGAGACGACGGTGAGGTCGAGATGCAGCAGGTCCGCGACCGCCTCCAGGTCCTTGGCCCGGTGACCGGTGCCGAGCGCCCAGTGATGCGCCACACCCGACCCGGACCACGCGTCGGTCCACTCACCCGGGTCGCACCCGAAGTCGACCCGCGACGTGGTGTTCCCGATCTGCAGCAGCGGCCCGGGTACGACGGTGCCCTCGGACGCGATCAGGTTGAACGAACCGTCCCGGCGCTGGCCGAGACCGCACGCCGTCACCGGCCCATGCTTCACATCGAATTCGACGGACACGCCCCAGCCACGCTTGCCGTGGTACACCCCGAGCCCACGCAGCAACGGCTTGCTCGAGCTGATCGCCAGGTGCGCCGGCCCGTCGTGACCCATCTCGACCACGTTGTCGTGGAAGTTCAGCGCCTGCAGCTCGGTGAACGACCCGCCGGCGCCGAGCCGGTCCATCACCAGCATCGCCAGCGACGTCCGCAGCTCGTACTCGCCGGCCGCCGGAATACCCCTTGCCGTCAGCAACGACGCACCGAGGATCATCCCGGCCGCGACCCGCTCGTGCATCTCCCCGTCGAGCCCGCGGTGGTAGTACGCCAAGGAATCAAGGGAGAAGTCCTCGACCAGCCGATCGAGCGCGACCGACACCGTCGCACCCCAGCGGAAGTCCTCCTCGACCACCGAGTCGTCCAAAGTAAAGACGTCCCGGGCCAGGTCCATCCGGGCCGCGGTCTCCGCGTCGGTGACCTTCTCCACCCGGACCCGGAGATCGTCGATCTCGAGGATCTCCACATGCCCACCGAGCTGGGACGACACCAGCGTCGGGTCGGTGATCACGTCCATCATCCCGGGATACAGATGTCCGAGCAGACCGTGCCGGCCGTGCCGGAACGCCGCCCGTACGCCGGCCGCCCGGATCCACCGGTCGATCCGGGCCCACGCCCGCTCGTCCTCGAGGTATCCCGAGACCGACCGGAAGTCGATCCCGCAACGCTCGAACGCGTTCGCCATCTCGGGCAGCGGGCAGGCACCGCAGTACGCGAGCCAGGCGCCGGTGTCGAAGGTCGCGTGGTTCATCGACTCGGTCGGCTGCAGGTTGAGCAGCAGCACCGGCGCACCGCTGCGCTGCGCGACCGGCACCAGCATCGACGCGGTCATGTAGGTGGTCAGGAAGCCGACGATCAGGTCGCAGTCGGCCAGCCGCAGCTTCTCGGCCGCCGCGGCGCCTTCCTGCGCGTCCGAGATGAACCCGACGTCGACGACCTCACAGTCCAGCGCCGAGAACCGCTCGGACACCCGCCGCGCGGACGCCTGCAACTGCGGCAACAGGTCGGGGAACTGCGGCCAGTAGGCACCCAGACCGCCCGCGACCAGCCCGATCCTGGTCTTGCGTGTGGTGATCCGCTCCAGCCCGGGGCGGACATCCAGCTCCGTCATTGCGACTCCTAACGCAGGAACGCGGCGGCTACGCCGGCATCGACGGGAACGTGCAGACCGGTCGTGTGAGTCAGCTCTCCACCGGTCAGAGCGAAGACGGCCGCCGCAACGTGCTCCGGCAGTACCTCCCGCTTCAGCAGCGTGCGCTGCGCGTAGTACGCACCCAGCTCCGACTCCGGTACGCCGTACACCGCGGCCCGCTGTGCACCCCAGCCCTTGGCGAAGATCCCGGAACCGCGGACGACGCCATCCGGGTTCACACCGTTGACGCGGATACCGTGTTCGCCGAGCTCTGCGGCGAGCAGCCGGACCTGGTGCGCCTGGTCGGCCTTGGCCGAGCCGTATGCGACGTTGTTCGGGCCGGCGAAGACCGAGTTCTTGCTGGAGATGTAGATGATGTCGCCGCCGATGGCCTGGTCGATCAGCACCTTCGCGGCCGCCCGCGAGACCAGGAAGGACCCCTTCGCCATCACGTTGTGCTGCAGGTCCCAGTCCTTGTCCGTTGTCTCCAGCAACGACTTGGAGATGGACAATCCGGCATTGTTGACAATCAGATCGACCCCGCCGAAGGCGAGTACGGCAGCACGCAACGCCTCCTCGACGGCCTCCGCGGACGACACATCGGCACCCACGGCCACCGCGATATCGGTCGACCCGATCTCCTTCGCCACCGCCTCGGCCGCGGCCAGGTCCAGATCGGCCACCACAACACAGGCACCCTCGGCGGCCAGCCGCTGCGCGATCGCCTTCCCGATCCCCGAACCACCACCGGTCACAAAGGCGACACGAGTCGCCAGGGGCTTCGGTCGAGGCATCCGCTGCAGCTTGGCCTCCTCCAGCGCCCAGTACTCGATCCGGAACTTCTCGCTCTCGTCGATCGGCGCGTACGTCGACACGGCCTCGGCGCCACGCATCACGTTGATCGCGTTCACGTAGAACTCGCCGGCCACCCGCGCGGTCTGCTTGTCCTTGCCGAAGCTGAACATGCCGACACCGGGCACGAGCACGATCGCCGGGTCCGCACCACGCATCGGCGGGCTGTCCGGCTGCGCGTGCCGGTCGTAGTACGCGGCATAGTCCTCGCGGTACTGCAGATGCAGCTCCCGCAGCCGGATCACGGCCTCCTCGAGCGGCACGGTCGCCGGCAGGTCGAGCACGAGCGGCCGGACCTTGGTCCGCAGGAAGTGATCCGGGCACGACGTGCCCAGCGCGGCAAGCTCGGCCAGCCGCTCCCGCGCGGTGAACTCCAGTACGACGTCCGAGTCGTTGAAGTGACCCACCTGCGGCTTGTCCGTCGACGCGAGACCGCGGATCACGGGAGCCAGGGCAGCAGCACGCAGTCGTCGTTCCTCGGCCGGCAGCGCCTCGAAGCCGGGCACCACGGCACCGAAAGGCTCGGGCTTGCCACGCTCGGCCAGGAACCGTTCTGCCGTACGGATGATGTCGAGGGAGTTCGCCTCGCACTCGGCCGAGGTGTCGCCCCACGCGGTGATGCCGTGGCCACCGAGGATGCAGCCGATCGCCTGCGGGTTCTCGCGCTTCACCTGGGCGATGTCGAGACCGAGCTGGAAACCGGGTCGACGCCACGGCACCCAGACCACCCGGTCGCCGAAGCACTCGGCGGTGAGCTTCTCGCCGTCGGCCGCGGTCGCCAGCGCGATCCCGGAGTCCGGGTGCAGGTGGTCGACGTGCGATGCGTCGACGAGACCGTGCATGGCGGTGTCGATCGACGGGGCCGCGCCGCCCTTGCCGTGCAGGCAGTAGTCGAACGCGGCGACCATCTCGTCCTCACGATCGACGCCGGGGTACACGTCGACCAGGGAGTTCAATCGGTCCAGCCGCAGTACGGCGAGACCCGACTCCGTCAGCGTGCCGAGGTCGCCGCCCGAGCCCTTCACCCAGACCAGGTCGACCGGCTGCTGGGTGACCGGGTCGGTCGTCGTTCCCTTCGCCGAGGTGTTCCCGCCGGCGTAGTTGGTATTGCGCGGATCGGCACCCAGTCTGTTGCTACGCGCAACGAGTTCGGCTGCAGTGTCGGTCATAGTGGTTCAGGCTCCCCATCCGGCCTGCTGGCCGTCGGCTCGGTCCTTGACGATCTGCTCGAAGTACCCGCTGCGCTGGTAGGCGGCGACCGGGTTCGGGTCCAGCCCCTGCGACTCGCGCAGCTCGGCGAGCAGCGGGCGGACGTCGGTGTTGTAGGCGTCCATCAGTGCGGCGTTCGCACCCAGCACGTCACCGGAGGCCTGGGCCGCCCGGAGCGCGTCCCGGTCGACCAGCAGCGCCTTGGCGGTGGCCTCCTGGACGTTCATCACCGACCGGATGATGGCCGGGATCTTCACCTCGATGTTGTGGCACTGGTCGAGCATGAAGGCGATCCCGCGGTCCGGATCGAGGGCGTCGCCGCGGACGATCTCGTTCATGATCCGGAACAACTGGAACGGGTCCGCCGCGCCGACCATCAGGTCGTCGTCGGCGTAGAACCGGCTGTTGAAGTCGAACGCGCCCAGCTTCTTCGCCCGCAGCAGGAACGCGACGATGAACTCGATGTTGGTCCCCGGCGCGTGGTGCCCGGTGTCGATACAGACCGTTGCCTTCGGCCCCAGCTCCAGGCAGTGCGCGTACGACGTACCCCAGTCCGGCACGTCCGTGGTGTAGAAGGCCGGCTCGAACAGCTTGTACTCCAGCAGCATCCGCTGGTCGTCGCCGAGCCGGTCGTACACCTCCTTGAGCGCGGCCGCCAACCGGTCCTGCCGCTCCTGGATGTCGTCCTGACCCGGGTAGTTCGTGCCGTCGGAGAACCACAGCTTCAGGTCGCGAGACCCGGTCGCGTCCATGATGTCGACACACTCGAGCAGGTGGTCCGTCGCCTTCCGCCGGACCCGCGGGTCGGGGTTGGTGACGCTGCCCAGCTTGTAGTCGTCGTCCTGGAACACGTTGCTGTTGATCGCGCCGAGCCGGACGCCCTGTCCCTTCGCGTACGCCGCCAGCGCCGCGTAGTCGTCCACCTTGTCCCAGGGGATGTGCAGCGCGACGCTCGGAGCGACACCGGTGTACTTGTGCACCATCGCGGCGTCGGCGATCTTCTCCTCCGGCGAGCGCGGCACACCAGGCTGGCTGAACACCTTGAACCGGGTGCCCGAGTTCCCGAACGCCCACGAGGGCAGTTCGATCTCCTGGCGGCTCAGTGCGTTCCTGACAGCGTCGGTCGTCATGGTCAGTCCTCTTTCAGGTGGAAGATCTCGGGGAGCAGCAGGAAGGACTCGTCCGGCGGCCTCCCATCGATCCCGGTGAAGAATTCGGTCATCTGCGCCTGCCAGCGGGTGTTCACCTCGGTCGCCGCCATCGCCTTCTGCGCCGCCTCCAGGTCCTCGGCCTCGACGTACCCGATCAGCAGGCCGTCGTCGCGGAGGAAGAGCGAGTAGTTGTGCCACCCGGTGTCGCGTAACGCGGCCTGCATCTCCGGCCAGACGTCACGGTGGCGTTCGACGTACTCCTCCAGGCGCTCGGGTTTGACCTGGAGACAGAAGCAGTAGCGATTCACGGGGCAGCCTCAGAAGTTGAACTGGTCGATGTTGGTCGCGGTGAACTCGGTCGGCGGGCCGAGCACGACCTGCGTCGACGTCCTGTTTGGGGAAGAGCGCGCCGAGCTCGCGGCCGACCATCTTGCGGACCATCTCGTCGACGGTGATGTCGGTCAGCAACTCGGTGGACACGTGCTTGCCGTCGCGCATGATCGTGACCCGCTCGCACAGCGCGGTGATCTCCTCGAACCGATGCGAGATGAACATCAGCGCGGCACCGTCGTCACGCAGTGACCGGGCGACCGCGAACAGTCGCTCGACCTCGACCCCGGTCAGCGCGGCGGTCGGCTCGTCCATCACCACCACGCGCGCGTCCGCGGACAGCGCCTTGGCGATCTCGACCAGCTGCTGATCCGCGATCGACAGGCCGCGGGCCGGCCGGTTCGGGTCGATCGACACGCCGAGCCGGGTGAACAGCTGGGCGGCCTGCCGGACCATCGCGGCCCGGTCGATGGTTTTGAAACGACCCAGAGGCTGGCGGCCCATCGCGATGTTCTCGGCCACGGTCAGATCCGGGAACAGGGTCGGCTCCTGGTAGATGACGGCGATCCCGGCCGCCTTCGCGTCGGCCGGCGTGTGCAGCTCGGCCGGTACGCCGTTCAGCTCGATCGTGCCGGCGTCCGGGCGATGCACACCGGCCAGCATCTTCACGATCGTGGACTTCCCGGCCCCGTTCTCGCCGACCAGGGCGTGCGCCTCACCGCCGTACAGGTCGAAGGAGACCTCCCGGACGGCGGCGACCGCGCCGAACGATTTCGACACCCCGCGGACCCGCAGCAGGGGCGTGCCGTCGGTCATGGTCACCTCCAACTCGGGGCGGCTGAGTTGCTGAAAGGTTTCAAGAAGATTGCACGAACGTAAGGGCGGGCGGCTGGGGGCGTCAAGAGGTGGTTCGCGTTTCGAGGCCGATCCCGGACGGACACTGCGGGAAACCGAGGGAAAACAGGTACGCTCTGGCCGCTAAGACGTTTCAAAGCCGGCCCACCAAGGGCCTTGACGCGGGAGGTCGAGCATGGCAGCGGACAGCGCGCCTGAGCAGGCCTCCGCGGCAAGCGTCACGGGCTCGTCGCGCGCGGCCGGCAGTCGTAAGGCTGGCGCCGCCGGCGGGCGGCGGCGGAAGGCCAAGCAGCATGCGGCTGGGGTGAAGGCGGTCGCGGCGGCGGCTGGGGTCTCATTGGGGACCGTGTCGAACGTGCTGAACCGGCCGGAGGTCGTCAGCCCGGTGACGCGGGCCAAGGTCGAGGCGGCGATGGCGTCACTCGGGTTCGTCCGCAACGAGTCGGCCCGCCAACTCCGGGCCGGCAGCAGCCGGATCCTCGCGTACCTGATGCTCGACGCCGGCAACCCGTTCTTCACCGACGTCGCGAAGGGTGTCGAAGAGGCTGCCCGCGCGGCCGGCCTCTCGGTCTTCCTCTGCAACAGCAACGAGGACGCCGACCGCGAGGCCGACTACCTCGACCTGCTCGAGCAGCAGCGGGTCCAGGGGGTGCTGATCACCCCGATCGACCAGAACTCGTCCCGCCTGCGCAAACTCCCCGCCCGCGGTACGCCGGTCGTCGTGGTGGACCGGGCCATCGACGACGGCGAGCACTGCTCGGTCGCGGTGAACGACATCCTCGGCGGCGAGCTCGCCATCGCGCACCTGCTCGAGCTCGGCCACGACCGGATCGCGTACGTCGGCGGCCCGAACACGATCGGACAGGTCATCGACCGTCGCGACGGCGCCCGCCGCGCGTTGCGGAAGGCCGGGAAACCCCCGGAAAACCTGATCGAACTGACCACCGGCGCCCTCACCGTCGCCGAAGGCAGGGGCGCAGGGCAACGACTTGCCGGGTTGCCGGCGGCCCGCCGCCCGACGGCCGCGTTCTGCGCCAACGACCTGTTGGCGCTGGGCCTGCTGCAGCAGTGCGTGAGCCTCGGCCTGCGGGTTCCCGAGGACCTCGCCATCGTCGGGTACGACGACATCGAGTTCGCCGCCGCGGCCGCCGTACCACTGACCTCGGTCCGGCAGCCGCGTCAGCTGCTCGGCCGGACCGCGGCCGAGCTTCTCCTGGACGAGTCGTCGAACCCGGACCACGAGCACCAGCGCGTCACGTTCACGCCTGAGCTGGTCGTCCGGACGTCAACTCGCGGCACCCTCTAGGCCGTAGGCGGCGAGGAAGACGTCGGTCGCCTGGTCGGCGAGCTTGTCGAGCTCGCCGGGGACCGGGGCCGCCGCGGTGCCGGCGAACATGGCCCGGTTCATCGGTTTGTACATGACCAGGCCGGCGAACTGGTACGCCGCGAGGGTCGGATCGGGTAGTTCGCGGAGCAGACCGCGCTCGGTCAGCCGGGTCAGCGCCTCACCCAGCGTCTCGAGCGACCGCTCGAAGCCGACGGTGAACCAGCGACCGCAGACGTCGGGGAAGCGATCGGCCTCGGCGATGACGAGACGGCGCAACTGCAGCACGCTGGCGGTGGTGAGGCTGTCGAGGAAGCGCCGGGCCAGCGCCCGGAGGGCTTCGCGCGCATCGGTCGCCTGGTCGAGCGTCTCGGCGTACGCCTGGCTCAGTCCGTCGAGCAACTGATCGCTGGTGCCGAGGACGATCTCGGCGAACAGGCGCTCCTTGTTCTCGAACTGCTTGTAGACGGTCTGTTTGGAGACGCCCGCCTTGGCGGCGACCTCGTCCATACTCGCGCCCAGGTACCCGTGCTGCAGGAAGACCTCGGTCGCCGCGGCCAGGATCGCCCGGCGTTTGCGCGGTGTCCGGCCCTCTCCCTCGATGGCGACGGCCTGCTCCGGCTGCCAGACAGCAGCCCGTTGGCGTTGATCCACGAAGTCCTCCTTTGTGCTCCCGAAAATCATACTAGACAGTCCAGTTCTCTTCTGAGTACTGTACGGTCTAGTTCCGGACGACACCACAGGGAGGCTCCGATGAGCACAATGAAATCCGCAGACGGTACGACGATCGCCTTCGACGCCATCGGGGAGGGCCGGCCGCTGATCATGATCGACGGCGCCACCGCCCACCGGGCCGTGAACCCGTCGAACGCCGAGGTGGCGAAGCTGCTGAGTGACGAGTTCCGGACCTACGCCTACGACCGGCGCGGCCGGGGCGAGAGCACCGACGCCAAGCCGTACGCGATCCAGCGGGAGATCGAGGATCTGGCCGCCCTGATCGAGGACGCCGGCGAGCCGGTCATCCTGTTCGGCTGGTCCTCGGGTGGATTGCTCGCACTGGACGCCGCGGCGGCCGGGCTGCCCGTCACCGCGCTGGCCTTGTTCGAGCCGCCGGTGGTGACCGACGACGGCCGTCCGCCGCTGCCGGCCGACTACGTCGAGCGACTCGAGGCCAGTGTCGAGGCCGGGCGCCCGGGCGAGGCGGTGGAGCTGTTCATGACCGCGGCGGCGAACATGCCGGCCGAGTTCGTCGAGATGGTCCGGGGGACGCCGATCTGGACCGGGGTCGAGGAGATCGCCGCGACGATCGCGTACGACGGCCGGATCATGGGCACGACGATGTCGGGCAACCCGCTCCCGGCCGAGCGCTGGGCCGCGGTGGACGTCCCGGTCCTGGTCATCCACGGTGACGCCACTCCGCCGTACCTGCAGGCCGGTGCCGAGGCCGTGGCCGAGTTGCTGCCGACCGCGAGGTTGCTCCCGGTGACGGGCGAGAACCACAACGTCGAGCCGCCCGTGCTCGCTCCGGTCCTGCGCTCGTTCGCCCAGGAGCTCTGATCGCGATGGGGACGATCGTGGTGACCACGTTCAGCTCGCTCGACGGCGTCGTACAGGCGCCCGGCGGGGAGGACTTCAAGTACCCCAACTGGAGCTTCGAGTTCGATCGCGGCGAGGAGGGGGAGAAGTTCAAGGAAGACGAGGCGTTCGGCGCCGAGGCGTTGCTGATCGGCCGCAAGACCTACGAGGGTTTCGCCTCCGCCTGGCCGGAGTACGAGGGTGTATTGGCCGACAAGTACAACGGCATGCCGAAGTACGTCGTCTCGAGCACGCTCACCGACCCGAAGTGGAACAACACGCGCGTGCTGTCCGGCGACGTCCGCGCCGAGGTCGCCAAACTCAAGGACGAGGTGGCCGGCGAGATCCAGGTCCCGGGCAGCATCCAGCTCGCCCAGGAGATGATCGCCGCCGACCTGGTCGACGAGATTCACCTGATGATCTTCCCGGTCGTCCTCGGCACCGGCCGGAAACTCTTCGGCGAGACCCCGGACAAGTCGCGGTGGCAGCTGATCAAGTCACTGACCGTCGGCGAGGGCGTGCTGATCACTGTCTTTCAGCGCAGCCGTTGACCTGGCCAGCGGGCACCCAGTACGGCGATGCCGAGAGCCGTCACGACCACGACGGCAAGCCCGGTCCTGAGGGTGGCCGGCCACCCAACCGACCAGGACCGGGCTGACGATGAAGGAGCTGTACCCCGCCGACTTGGTGACCGCACCGCCCGTCCGGACCGCGGCCAGCATGCGTCCGATCAGGGACGCGAAGTGGTAGGCGGCAACGCCGGCGCCGGTGAACAGGTCATGGACCTGGCTGAGGAGGGCGAACGCCACCGACGTACCGCCGAAGCCGAGTAGCAGGACCGGGCGGTGGACCGCCCAGACACCGACGTGGAAACCGAGGACGAGGACGACGGACGCGCGGACTCACCGCGCGCTGTGTCTCCCTTCGCCCAGGTCACCTGGCTGCATCGTCACACCCGGCAGGCTAGCCGCCCGGCCCCGACGGCCTCCACCAATTGACGACTTGACCTAGAGAGCGCTCTAGGAGGTTGGGTTCTCGGCATGCTGAACATCGCGCTGGGTGCAATGGAGTATGGGACACGGATCGGGGAGAAGGAGTCATTCGCGTTGCTGGACGCGTACGTCGACGCCGGCGGGGAGTGGATCGACACGGCGAATTGCTACGCGTTCTGGCAGCACCCGAGCGGACACGGGGGGCAGAGTGAGGAGTTGCTCGGCCGGTGGTTCGCTTCGCGGCCGGGCGTGCGGGAACGGGTGAAGCTGGCGACGAAGGTCGGCTGCGAACCGCTCTGGCCCGGCAGCTACCCGGCGCACTCGGAAGGGCTCAGCGCGAAGGCGATCGAGACTGCTCTGGAGACGTCGCTGCGGCGGCTCGGTGTTGATCACATCGACCTGTACTGGGCACACCGGGACGACCGCTCGACGCCACTCGAGGAGACGGTTGCCGCGTTCGGCAAGCACGCAGCGGCCGGCACGATCGGCCGCATCGGTCTATCGAACTACGCGCTGTGGAGGACCGAACGGATGCGCGGTTTGGCGCTGGAGCAAGGTGTGGAGGGCCCGACCGCGCTGCAACTGCGCTACTCCTACCTCCAGCCGCGTCCGTTCGTCCGCGACCACGCCCACGACCACCGCTTCGGCTGGATCACCGACGACGTCCTCGACTACGCCGAGACCAACCCAGCGCAACAACTCTTCGCCTACGGCCCTCTCATGTCCGGCGCCTACGAGAACCGCCCCGACCGCCCCATCCCCGAAGCCTTCGATCACCCCGGCACCACCCGCCGCCTCCAGGCCCTGTCGGGGGTCGCGGAAGCCCTCAACGTCACCCACTCCGAGGTAGTCCTGGCCTGGCTCACCTCCGGCGCCCCCGCCGTCACCCCAATCATTGGCATCAGCAACCACACCTACCTGACCACCGCCCTCCGCGGTGCCCGCCTCACCCTGACCCCCGAGCACCGAGCCCGGCTGGACGAGGTGTGGTGACCTCTTCGAATCAGGTCCCCTTCCAGTTGGGCGAACGTCGCCTCTATCCCGATGGACTGTTGCGTGCGCGACGGGGGCAGAAGCAGTGGACGGCGCTGGTCGAGGTGAAGACCGGTGTCAACGAGCTGAGCACGGAACAGCTCGAGGCCTATCTCGACATCGCCCGAGAGCAAGACTTCGACGCCGTGATCACGATCTCGAACGAGATCCCGGCGATCGCCGGCCTGCACCCAACCAAGGTTGACAAGCGGAAGCTGAAGCGCGTCGCGATGCATCACTGGTCGTGGTCGATGGTGCTGGCCGACGCTGTGCTGCAGAAGGAGCATCGCGGCGTCGCAGATCCCGATCAGGCGTGGATCCTCGGCGAGCTGATCCGTTATCTCGAGCATCCACGATCGGGAGCACTTCAGTTCGACGACATGGGACCGTCCTGGGTGACGACCAGAGAAGCCGTTGCCTCAGGCACGCTTCGCGTCGGGGACAAGTGTGCTCCGGAGGTGGCGGCGCGGTTCGATGCCCTGCTCCGTTACGTGAGCCTCCAGCTCGGCCGGAAGCTCGGTGACGATGTGACGCCGACACTCAGCCGAAAGGAACTCGCCGAGCCCGCACTGCGATCGCAGGCACTCGTGCAGTCCATGTGCACGAACGGAACCCTGCAGGGCTCGATCAACATCCCGAACGCTGTCGGGCCTCTGGTCGTGACGGCGGATCTCCGCGCCGGTGTGGTCACCTGCCATGTCGATATCGCGGCGCCGAGGGACGGCCGGGCAACGACCAGGGTCAACTGGCTGGTCCGTCAATTGCGGCACGCACCGGACACCGCTCGCATCGAGGCATTCGTGATGCACGCCCGCGGTACGGGTACGGCGGAGCTCCTGCGTGCTGTCCGTGAGCAACCCGCGCTGCTGATCGAGGATCCGAAGAAGGAACTGCGGTCGTTCCGGGTGGCACTCGGGCTCCCGCTCGGCACGAAGCGTGGCCGCGGCCGGGGCGCCTTCATCGATTCGATCGAGAATGCGATCAACACCTTCTACGGCGACATCGTTCAGGACTTGCGGGCCTGGACGGCGGCCCCGCCGCGTCTCCGCGAGGCACCGGCGCAACCAGACGAGCGGCCGGCCCTGACCTCGACGGCGCTCTCCTCTCAGGACGGCACCGAACCCGACGAAGCCGCGGCCGGCTCGACTGCGGAAGGTGACGACGAGCCGACGCAGATCCTGTCCAGGATCACTACCGATACCGCGGTTCCGGTGCCTGCTTCGGCTCATCCCAAGCCTTGACGTCCGGGTTGGCCGAGCACGGGTGAGACGTCGGGCTGAAATCATCTGAATCAGCGCTCCCCTTAGGCCGGGGGCTGGTGAGACGCTGTGGGGGTGGACAGGGATGGGTTCTGGGGATTGGTCGAGGATGCGCGCGGTGGGGTGGATGACACCGTCGCGGATCCGGACGGGGTAGCGGACGCGCTGACCAAGCTGCTGGGTGGGCTGGAGGCCGAGGCGATCGCGGGGTTCGGGGCCGAACTCGCGCGGTTGCAGGTCGAGTCGTACCGGTGGGACCTGTGGGCGGCGGCGTACCTGATCAACTCGGGGGCCTCGGAGGACGGGTTCGACTCGTTCCGGGGCTGGCTGATCGCGCAGGGCCGGGAGGTCTGGGAGGCCGCGCTGGCCGTTCCGGACTCGTTGGCCGACGTGGTCGACGAGGACCGGCCGGAAGGCTTCGAGGGGTTCGACGGCGAGGGGCTGCTGCACGTCGGCAGTCACGCGTACAAGAACGTCACCGGCGACGAGGCGGCGTACTGGAAGGCGGTCGACGCCGAGGCGCCGGACACGCCGGACCTGCCGGCCGGAGAGGAGATCGACTTCGACGACGAGGACGACCTGCACACCCACTTACCCCGGCTGGCCGCGCTCTACCTGGACAGCTAACCCGGTTCGCCGCTGAGGCGTTCGATCGCGGCGCGGAGGCGGCGGCGCCAGGCGGGCTGCCCTGCGTCCTCGTCCGCCGCGGCCAGGCTGACCAAATGCTGCGCCATCTCGAAGCCTTCTGACGTCCGCGGCTCGAGGTCGGTCGGTACGGCGGCCTGCGGCTCGTCGTGGTCGAGCTCGATCCGCCTGGTGGTCCACCCGAACCCGTCCGGCACGAGCAGCTCCGGCACCAGCGACTCGTGGCTGAGTGACGACAACTCCTGGTCACCGTTGCCGATGCTGAAGATCGTCGTACCACGTCGCCGTACGTCGCTGATGCGCTCCAGCAGCGTGTCAGCCGGGTCCTCCTCGGCCACGACCAGCAGCGACTCGCCCCGGCCCGCGTCACGCAACCTGTCCAGTCCGATCGACAGGTGCGGCGGTGCGCCCGGTGGCGGCGACCAGCGGACGAGTGCCGGGCGGATGTGCTCGACACCGGCTCGGTGCAGCTCGTCGTCGAGGTGTGCGGTCAGGTGCCACGGCTCGTCGTCGGCCGGCCCGAACAGCATCAGGCCGCCGGTCCGGGTGGTGAACCTGCGGAGCGAGTGGGCGAACTCCGTGGTCTGGCTGCCGAGCTCTGTCCCGGTCAGCATCTCGCGGAGGAGTGACGCTCTGGTGAGATCCACCCCTCAAACTTGGCACAAGCCGGGGTGTATCGCGACTCAGGCGAGCCGGTCCGCCTTCGATTGCAGGTAGTTGCGCTCGGGCACACTCGTCGTACGGCGGGCCGCCAGCAGGTAGCTCTCGCGAGCACCGGCGGCATCACCCGACATCTCCAGCAGGTGAGCCCGCACAGCCTCCAACCGGTGGTGCCCGGCCAGGCGGTCGTCGGACTCGAGCGGCTCGAGTACGGCGAGCCCCTCCTTCGGACCGTTCGCCATGGCCACCGCGACCGCGTGGTTGAGCTTCACCATCGGGTTGTCCACCATCTGCTCGAGCACCTCGTACAGCGCGACGATCTGCCGCCAGTCTGTGTCCTCGGCTCGTCCAGCGGTGTCATGTACTGCGGCAATCGCTGCCTGCACCTGGTAGGGCCCGAGCTGTGTCCGAGACAGGGCGTCGGTCACCAGCGCCTCACCCTCGACGATGGTCTCCTTGTTCCACTTCGACCGGTCCTGCTCGGCCAGCGGGACCAATGCGCCGTCAGGCCCGGTACGAGCAGGTCGCCGCGCATCGGTCAGCAGCATCAGTGCCAGCAGCCCCGCCACCTCACCGTCGTCAGGCAGCAGTCGGCGCACACCACGCACCAGCCGGATCGCCTCGGTGGTGAGCTCAGCACTGTGCAGCGACGTACCGGACGAGGCCGTGTAGCCCTCGTTGAAGATCAGATAGAGGACATGCAGTACGGCGCCCATCCGCTCGTCCCGCTCGGCTTCCGGTGGCAGCTCGAACGTGCTGCCGGCCTGTTTGATACTGCGCTTCGCCCGGCTGATCCGCTGCGCCATCGTTGCCTCCGGCACCAGGAAGGCGGCCGCGATCTGCGCGGTGGTGAGACCGCCGACCGCGCGCAGCGTCAGCGCGATCTGCGAGGCCGGCGACAACGCCGGATGGCAGCACAGGAACAGCAAAGTCAGTGTGTCGTCCCGGCCGCCCGGATCGTCGATGTCGGGGCCGGAGGCAACGAACTCCTCCGGTGCGGCGAGCTGGGCCGCGTTCTCCTCACGCTTGCGCCGGGCCGACTCGCTGCGCAGCAGGTCGGTGAGCCGGCGCGACCCGACCCGGATCAGCCAGCCGCGCGGGTTGTCCGGCACCCCCTCGGCCGGCCACTGCTGAGCGGCCGCGAGCAGCGCCTCCTGGACCGCTTCCTCGGCCAGGTCGAAGTGCCCGTAGTGCCGGACCAGCGCACTCAGCACCTGCGGCGCCTGCTCGCGCAGCAGCAGCTCGAAGTCGGTCACACCTTCACCTCGCTTCGCTCGGCTCCGGCGCGACCGAGAACGGTGCTCCACCCATTTGTTCGCTCGCTGCGCTCGCTCACATCTCCAGCCCGGAGGTGTCCATCACCGGCCGCACCTCCACCGCGACGTACTTCGCGTCCGGCATCCGCGCCGCGTAGCTGATCGCCTGGTCGATGTCATCGCACTCGACCAGATAGAACCCGGCCAGATGCTCCTTGGCCTCAGCGTACGGTCCGTCGGTGGTCGTGGTGGTGTCGTCGCGCACCAGGACGGTCCGGCTGGTGATGGGGTCGGCCAGGCCGGCCGCACTGACCAGGAGGCCCTGCTCGCTCAGTTCACGCGTCAGCTCCTCATGGGCCCGCCCCAGACCCTCGCGTTGCTCGGCGGACAGGCTCGCCCAGCTGTCGGGGTTGCTGTAGATCAGCAGCACATATTTCACAGGCACCATCCTGACGCTCGCGGAGGCCGCTGTGACCCCCTCTCACCCGGTACGTCGGACCCGGTGGACGACTTTCGACAGAAATGTCGAGGTGGTCCTGGCCGCCCCGACGTCCCCACCGAGTGACGCCCAGCCGGGGCGTTCCGCCGCACTGGAGATGTCAGATGGTGACAGAGTCGAAGCGCTGGTGGGCACTGGCGTTGCTGTGCCTGACCGGGTTCATGATCATTCTGGACGCGTCGATCGTGCTGGTCGCGGTCCCGTCGATCGAACGTGAACTGACGTTCTCGAGCGGTGGCGTGCAGTGGGTGCCGAGCGGGTACGCGCTGATGTTCGGCGGCCTGCTCCTGCTGGGTGGACGCATCTCCGACCTGCTCGGCAGGCGTCGGGTGTTCATCACCGGGCTGCTGCTGTTCGCCGGGTCGTCACTGCTGTGCGGGTTCGCCTGGAGTGGTGACGCGCTGGTGCTCGCACGTGGGCTGCAGGGCGCGTCGGCCGCCGTACTGCTGCCCAGTGCGTTGTCGATCGTGATGACGACGTTCCCGGATGGCGCGGATCGCAACAAGGCGCTCGGGATCTGGGGAGCGACCAGCGGGGTCGGCGGTACGGCGGGGTCCCTGATCGGAGGCCCTGTGACCGACGGACTCGGCTGGCAGTGGATCTTCTTCATCAACGTGCCGGTCTGCGTGCTGGTCGTCGTACTGGCGCCTGCACTGTTGCTGGACAGCCGTGTGCCTGGCCGACGCGGGTTCGACGTCGCCGGCGCGGTCACTGTGACCAGTGCGCTCATCGTGCTCGTGTACGCCGTCATCGAGGCGCCGGACTCCCCAGTCGTACGGACGATCGCGCTGTTGGTGTTGTCGGGCTTGCTGTTCGCGCTGTTCGTGCTGGTGGAGAAGAGGTCGGCCGCACCGCTCGTGCCGCTGCGGATCTTCCGGTCGCGTGCTCTGGTCGGCGGGAACCTCATCACGGTCGGCTGGGGTCTGTCCGCGTACGGGCTGAACTACATCTACACGCAGTACGCCCAGCTGGCGCTCGGCATCTCCGCAGTCCGCTATGGCCTCATGTCCGCCGTACTCGCGGCTGCCGCGGTCGTGGCGTCGATCATCGGCCAGCACCTGGTCACGAGGGTCGGACCGCGCCGGGTCGCCTTCGTATCGCTACTGGTGTCCGGAGTCGGTGCGACGCTGATGACCCAGCTGACAGTGCACTCCGGCTACTTCGAGCTGGCCTTCTGGGGTCTGACCATCTTCGGCGCCGGACTAGGCGCCGGGACCGTGGCCGGCTCCATCGCCTCGCTCAGTGATGTGGCCGGCGACGACTCCGGTGTCGCATCCGGGCTGCAGAGCGCCAGCTTCCAGATCGGTGGTGCGGTAGGCATCGCAGCCCTGTCCGCCGTCGCAGCAGCCAGTACGACGGGCGCAACCCCGACCGCACTGACGCACGGCTACCGGATCGCGTTCTGGGCGGTGTGGGTGTTCATCGCCGTCGGCATCGCTGGATGCGGTCTCCTCGTCAGCCGGAAGCGACCGGTGGAATCACCGTTGCAGACAGTCGCCGCGCCATAAGGTCAAACACTTGTTGGAGGTTTGCCGAGTGGGCACCGGATTCAATGTGGCCGCCACCCTCCGCCCGGCGGCCCTCTAGAAGGAGGCTTCATGCTCATCCTCGGACTGATCCTGTTGGTCCTGGGTCTCGTGCTGAACATCTCGATCCTGTGGACGCTCGGCATCATCGTGCTGATCGTCGGGGCCGTGCTGTTGCTGCTCGGGTCCACTGGCCGCGCCGTCGGCGGACGACGGCACTGGTACTGATCCGTTGGAAGACCTCAGAACCCCGCGGGCCATCCGGTCCCGCGGGGTTCTGCATGGCTACGGTGAGCCCTTGACGTCCTCCCCGACCTAAGGGCGAGGATTCCAACAGCTACGCGGACGCAGCGTGTTGAGGTTCACGCTTCGACGAGACCCGTACCGGCGTCTCTCGGCGTGCACTGACGGCCCGTCCGGCCGCGATAATCCATCCAATCAGCTGGGACCGACAGTCGCCAATCGCCGAAGGGAGGCAGTCGCGGATCCTCGTCGCCCTGACGGACGGACCTTCCCGCGACCAGCCCATGAAGTACGTCGTGATGATCTACGGGGCGGATGCTGCCCGCCGGATACCCGAAGTCAAGACCGAGCTGGCCGCGACCGGCGAGCTCGTCAGCGCCGAGGAGCTCCAGCTCCCGAGCGAAGGCCGGATCGTCCGGATCCGCGACGACGCGCCGGCGGTCACCGCCGGCCCGTTCGTCCCGACCGATCACCAGGTGTCCGGGATGGTCCTGATCGACGTGGCGGACGACGACCGCGCGGCAGCCGTCGCCGCGCGCATCTCCGCCCTCGTCGGCGACCGGGTGGAACTGCGCGGAACGCTAATCAGCGCCTGAGGGAAACTCGGGCCGGCGCTTCCCGGCGAACGCCGCGATGCCTTCGGCCAACTCGCCGGTCGCGATCGTCTCCTGATAGCGCTTGAAGGCCAGCACGTCGGCGTCCGCACCCGCGAGTAGCGCATTGACCGACTCCTTGGCCGAGCGGATCGTCAGCTGCGAACGCGACACCAGCGTCGCCGCGAACGCCTCGACCTCGGCATCCAGCTCGGCCGGCTCGACCACGCGATCCACCAACCCCTTGAGCTCAGCCTGTGCAGCGGTGAGCAGTTCGCCGCTGAAGAGCAGGTACTTCGTCGTCGCGGGACCGACCAGGTCCAGCAGCACCTTGATCGCGTCCGGCGGATAGACCACTCCGATCCGGGCCGGTGTCACCCCGAACAGAGCGTCGTACGCCGCGAACCGGAAGTCGCAGTTCACCGCGATCTCCAGCCCGCCGCCGATGCAGTGCCCGCGGACCACCGCGATCGTCGGCTTCGGGAACTCCCGCAACGCCGCCTGCGCCCGCAGGTTGAACGCGCGCAGCTCCGCCATCGGATCGGCCGGATCGGCGCCGGAGATCAGCTCGCCGATGTCCGCGCCGGCCGAGAAGCCCGGCCCGGCCCCGGTCACCAGCAGCACCTTCACCGCGTCGTCCGCGGCCAGCTCGGCCAGCACCCCGGGCAGGGCCTCCCACATCGCCCGCGTCAGCGCGTTCCGCTTCTCGACCCGATCGATCACCAGCCGGGCCACCGCCCCGCCCTCGATCCGGAAACCCAGCTCGTCCACCCCCGCAGTCAACCAGCCGGCGGCGCCGCGCGCCGCCGGCTGGATCACACCTAGGCGGCGGCGCGTTTCGTGCGGGACTTGGCGCGCGCCATCCGGAACAGGTACGCCGGGGTCGGCGGAACCCAGCCGAGTTGCTTGGCCTGGCCGAGGTCGTCGCGGTTGGCCCAGTGCTCGACCACCTTGCCGTCCTGGATTCGCAGCCAGTGCGACTGAGTGATGGCGAAGGTCTTCCCGGTCGGCGGGAACACCGTGTCCACGCCCTCGGTGGTGTAGACCGCGAACGGCGCGACATGCCGGCCGCTCATGGTCGAGTGGATCGCCACCAGGTTGCCGTCGGCAACGACATGGTTGATCTCGTAGGCCAGGTCCGCGAACGCGGTCCGCAACCAGAGCGCGATCGCGTAGTAGCCCGCGGGTCCGCCGACGCGGCACTCCGGCGGCTCGACGTCACCCTCCCGGTTGACCGCGTCCGGATGGACGACGGCCTCGAAGTCGGCCCGCTCGCCGTCGGCCATGATCCGGATGCAGCGAACGGCGAGATCGCTCGCCGACACGCCTGCCGTGGTACTCATGCTTCCCCCTAGAATTCGATACAGTGAACCTGTATCTAAAACCATGGGACCGGTGATGACAGAAGTCAAGAGGCAGTACGACGCCTCCGGCCGGCGCGCGCAGGCCCGGCAACGGCGGCGCGACGTCGTGGTCGCCGCCAGGGACCTGTTCGAGGCCAACGGGTTCCAGGCGACCACCATCACCGCGGTCGCCAAGCGCGCCGGCGTCTCGGCCGAGAGCATCTACAAGGGCTTCGGCACCAAGGCGGCTCTGGCCAAGGCGGTCTTCGACTTCGTCCTCGCCGGTGACGACGAGCCGGTGCCGATGGCCGAGCGGCCCGAGTCACAGGCGATCCAGGCCGAGCCCGACGTACGGCGGAAGATCGCGCTGTACGTCGACGGCCTGTCGCTCCGGCAGGAGCGGTCGGCCCGGGTGCAGATCCTGATCCGGGACGGCCGTCATCACGACGAGACGTTGCGGGAGACCTGGCAGACCCTGCTGGACGAGCGGCTGATCGGGATGACGATGTTCGGCCGCCACCTGGTCGACAGCGGCCAACTGCGCGACGGCATCACGGTCGAGGAGGTCGCCGACGTCCTGTGGACCTACATCTCGGTCGAGCTGTACGAGCTCCTGGTCCTGCAGCGCGGCTGGCCGCTCGAGCGGTACGCCGCCTGGATCGGACGAGCGATCACCGACGCTCTGCACTGAAACGACGACACGAAATTTGCCCAAGCGTTTGATCTCGGGCCGATTACATCCGGATAGCGTGCAGATCACGGTCGGCGTGCGCTCGGCATGTTCGTAATGCGTTAAGAGTGCGGGCCGATTGCGAACCTTTCCGGGTTGTGTGCTTGACTCCTCCGGTCGATAACGTTTTGGTCTCGGGCAAGATTGGGTGTGAAGGTGACTGCAGGACGGCATAGACAGGCGCGGCACCGTCAACCGCGCCCGAAGGTGATACAGCCAGGAGTCTTGAAGGTGGCGATTCCCGGCGCGGCGGTGGCCCTGGTGGCCACCGGTTCGGCAGCCGCACTTCCCGACCACGAGGTCAAACTCGACACCCCGATCGCCAGCTCGTCCCTGCAGCTGGCGCGCGAGTCGGCCATCAGCCGCGACGCTCTCCGTCCGCCGCTGAACCTCACCACCCCCAAGCCGAAGCCCAAGGCCGCCGCTCCGACGGCGAAGCACTTGAAGAAGCAGGCGCCGATCCCGAAGCCCACCGCGACGAAGACCCGCGCAGCTGCCGCGGCCGCGACACCGCCGAAGGTGACGGGCTCGAAGTACACCACCACAGACGTGAACGTCTGGTCCGTGCCGGTCGTCGGCACCCTTTTGGACGTCATCCCGAAGGCCACCAAGGTCTCCGTCACCGGCAAGGTCGACGGCATCTGGGCCGAGATCGTCCGCGACGGCAAGTCCCGCTGGGTCAAGGCGCAGTACCTGTCCGCCACCAAGCCGGTCGCGAGCACCGCGGGCACCATCTCGCAGGCAGCCTGCAAGACCGGTTCGAGCGTCGAGAGCGGTCTGACCGAGGACGCGATCCGGGTCCACCGGGCCGTCTGCGCGAAGTTCCCGAACATCTCGTCGTACGGCGGACTTCGCGCCGGTGACAGCGGTTCCGAGCACTCCACCGGCCGCGCGCTCGACATCATGGTCAGCGGCTCGGAGGGCAAGGAGGTCGCCGAGTGGCTGAAGGCGAACTACAAGAAGCTGGGGGTCAGCGAGCTGATCTACCAGCAGCAGATCTGGACCGTCCAGCGCAGCAGTGAAGGCTGGCGTGGGATGGAGGATCGCGGCGGTGCGACCGCGAACCACATGGACCACGTCCACGTCTCGGTGTACGGCAACTCCGGCACGGTCTGACAGACGCCCTGAGCGACCCGGTCCCCTGCCCTCCTGGGGACCGGGTCGCTTTTGTCTTACGGCCGGATGTTGGCGTTCAGGTGGAAGAAATTCGTCGGGTCGTAGGCCCGCTTCACCTCGCGCAGCCGGCCCAGGTCATCGGGTGTGTACGCCGTGTCCGCCCGGCCGGGGTCGCCGAGGAAGTTCACGAAGGTGCGGCCGGAGTTCGGCAGCAGGCCGTGCATCTCGCGCTCGACGATCAGCGAGTACGACGCTCCGCGGTGCCCGACCGGTCCCGCGCCCGGACCGGGGTGCGCCATCGATCCGCCCCAGTGCCGGATCTCCATGGTCGGCGCGTCCTCGTCCGCGAACCCGGTCAGCACGTCGATCACGTCGTCCGTCAGTACGTCAAGGAAGTCCAGGTGCCGGGCCGGCGTTCCGCCCATCGCGGCGTCGCCGTACTCGATCGTTGTCAGTTCGCCGGCCAGCCGTTCGCCGGCGACCTCGAACAGTGGCTTCAGCAGGTGTTCGGCCACGTCGGCCGCACCGGCGTACATGACCTTGATCGCGACCGCGCGCTGCTCGGTGCCAGGGACGCGGGTCAGGACGACGGCGGTGCTCAGGTCGTTCGGGATCGTGGCGGTCCAGTCGCGGTAGCGGCGGAGGATGTCGGCCGCGCGGTCGATGCCGTAGTACACGATGCCGGCGTGCACCTGGCGGACCGAGTACAGCCGGAACTCCAGGGACGTGACGATGCCGAAGTTCCCGGTGCCGCCGCGGATGGCCCAGAACAGGTCCGGGTGATGCTCGGCGCTGGCGGTGACGAATCGGCCGTCGGCGGTGACGACCTCGGCGCGGATCACGCTGTCGGCCGCGAAGCCGTACTTCCGGGCCAACCAGCCGACTCCGCCGCCGAGGGTGTACCCGGTGACGCCGACATCGCGGGACGAACCTGACAGCGGCGCCAGGCCGAACTGCCCGGCAGCGTCGAGCACCGCGCCCCAGCGCGCACCCGGCGCGACCTTGGCGATCCGGCGCTCGGGGTCGATCAGGACCGAGGTCATCGGGGTCGTCTTCAGCAGGATGCCGCCGTCGGCCGGGACCCGGGTACCGTGACCGGTCGCCTGGACCGCGATCGGCAGCCCGTACTCACGCGCCGCCCGGACCGCGGCCTGGACGTCGGTCCTGCCGTACGTCTCCGCGACCACGAGCGGCCGCGAGTCGACCGTCGGGATCACGGACTTCCGCTGTACGTCGTACTCCGGGTCGCCCGGGAGCCTGATCGCACCGTTGAAACCGGCGCCCAACAGCCCTGCCACCACGTCGCTGGCAACCGGTGCCACCGTCTGCGTCGTCATCCCACCCACTCCTTCGGCTATCCGTTTCTACCGGTACGTCGAAGGGGCTCGGCGGTTATCGACACGTCGGCCAAACTTCTCGGATGGCACCCACTCACGCGGTCGAGATCACCGGCGCGGTCCTGACGAAGCGGTACCTCTCCTGGCCCCGCGACGAGCCCGGCCGCGAGTGGGCGGCCCTGGAGTTGGTCTCCCGGCACGCACCCGATCTCGTCCCCGCTCCCCTCGACCGGACGCGGGCTGCAGGCTCGCCCGCCATCTCGATGACGGTCGTCCCGGGTGTCCCGCTCAGTGGGTCTCTCACCCCGCCGCAGCTCGACGCCCTGGCCCACGCGTTGCACGCCCTGTGGTCCACACCGCCCGACGACCTGGCACCGATCGACATGCCGACGCTCGTCGATCGGGTCCGCACCGGGCTCGCCGTACTGCGAGAGGTCCCAGGTGTGATCGGCTCAGCCGCCTGCGCTTGGCTTGATGGTGCTGCTGACGAGCTGACAGACGTACGGGACCCGGTCGTCGCGCACGGTGATCCGAATCTGGAGAACTACCTCTGGGACGGCACCCGCGTCCGCATCGTCGACTTCGAGGACGCGGGGCGCGGCGACCTGGCCGTCGAGCTCGCCAATCTGGTCGAGCACCTGTCCGCACGCGACACCGACTGGACCGGCTTCGCCGAGCGGTTTGCTGTCGACCTGGATCGATTCCACGCAGCGCGGTGCCTGTGGGCCGCGTTCTGGCTCACGTTGGTCGGGCCGGGTGGACCGAGTGCGGCGCGGAACCCTCCCGGCACGGCGGAAGCGCAGGCCGGGAGGGTGTTGGCGCTTGTCAGGCCGGGATAGGGAGCTGCTCGAGGCGGTCGAGGTCGGCGAGGATGTTGATCTCGGTGATCTTGCCGTCGACGACCTTGAGGTCCATGACCCCCATCAGGCGGCCGTTGACAACCGTCGCGGCGCCTGGCATGCCGTTGACCAGGGACAGCTCGGTGTACGGCGCCATCCGGCTGAACAACAGCGCCTGCTCGACCACGGCCCGCGCACCACGGACCAGCTTCGAGACGGCCGGGCCCGCGAACTCCGCGGTCGCCGCGCCGGCGTCGGCACGCAGTACGACGTCCGGATCGAGCAGCTCGAGCAGCGCCTCGAAGTCCCCACCCCGCGAGGCCGCCAGGAAGGCGTTGACGATCTCCCGCTGACGCCCCGGATCCCCGTCACCCACCGGCTTGCCCTGCACCCGCCGCCGCGCCCGGCTGGCCAGCTGCCGCGTCGCCGCCGGCGACTTGTCCACAATCGTCGCGATCTCGTCGAAGCTGACCCCGAACATGTCGTGCAGCACGAACGCGAGCCGCTCCGCCGGCGCCAGCGTCTCCAGTACGACGAGCAGCGCGAGACCGATCGCGTCCGCCTGGACCGCCTGCTCCTCCGGCCCCGGCCCGCTGTCCTCCCGCGTCACGATCGGGTCAGGCACGAAGTCCTCACGCCGGGACTTGCGACTACGCAGGGTGTCCAGGCAGACCCGCGACACCACCGTGGTCAGCCAGCCGGCCAGATTGCCGACGTCACTCACGTCCGACCGGCTCAGCCGCAGCCAGGCCTCCTGCACCGCGTCCTCGGCCTCCGTCAGCGAACCGAGCATCCGGTACGCCACCGCCCGCAAGTGCCCCCGGTGGTGCTCGAACTGCCGCGCAAGCTGGTCGTGCTCGTCCACTGGTCCCAGTCTCCCGTCGTACTCCGTCAACTCCCCTGACGGATCGCGCCACCATGATGTGACAGGCCGAGGCCAGGGCCCATGATGGGGTCATGCCTGAGACCCGTGGTGACCTTGTGTTCGAGGACCACTTCGACGGATCCTCGCTGGACCTGTCCGTGTGGTCGCCGTACTACCTGCCGCAGTGGAGCTCGCGTACGGCGTCAGCAGCGACGTACGAGCTGGGTGACTCCTGCCTGACGCTCAGCATCCCGCCGGACCAGGGCCTGTGGTGCGGCGGCGACCACAAACCGGACCTGCGGGTGTCCGGGATCCAGTCCGGCAACTTCTCCGGCCCGGTCGGGAGCACGGTCGGTCAGCAGCCGTACCGGGAGGGTCTGGTCGTCAGCGAGGAGCAGGAGCCGTTCTGGGGCTGGACGCCGAACGGCGGGTACGTCGAGCTGCACGCCCGTGCCGAGATCAGTCCGCGGTCCATGGTGTCGCTGTGGATGGCCGGGCTGGAGGACCAGCCGGAGCGGTGTGGGGAGATCTGCGTGATGGAGATCTTCGGCGACGCGATCGTCCCCGGCGAGTCCACCGCGGTCGGGATGGGCCTGAAGACCATCCGCGACCCGGCCGTGCCGCAGGACTTCGAGGCGATCCGCCTCCCGATCGACCTGGCCGACTTCCACACGTACGCCGTCCAGTGGGTCTCCGGCGAGGCGACGTTCTTCGTCGACGGGACTCCGATCCGCAGTTGTTCTGGCGCCCCGTCGTACCCGCTGCAACTGATGCTGGCCGTCTTCGATTTCCCGGACAGCAGCGTCGGCGACGACGCACACCTCGTCCCGACCTTCACCGTCGACCACATCCGCGGCTGGAACGTTGCGGAAGAGCTCGTCGCCTGACGTTATAGTCGGTGCCATGTTCTTGTCCGCGGGTAGCTGGTGGGCCGTCGAGTAGACGGTCCTGCTTCCGCGTAACCACCCGGCCGTCTCCTGCGAGGCGGCCGTTGTCATGTCTCCTCGCCGGCGGCCCCGCACCCCGAGGATTGCCGATGGCAACAACACTCCGAACCTGGTCCGGGCTCATCTCCACGCTCCTGGCCGGCTCCGACCTGACGGCGGCGGACACCGCGTGGGCGATGGACCAACTGGTGCTGGGCGACGCGTCACCGGCCCAGATCTCCGGCTTCCTGATCGCCCTGCGGGCCAAGGGCGAAACGGCCGAGGAGATCGCCGGCCTTGCTTCGGTACTGCGTTCGCACGCAACGCCGGTGCGGATCCCCGGACCGTTCGTGGACATCGTCGGGACGGGTGGCGACCGGACCGGTGCGGTGAACATCTCGACCATGGCGGCCGTGGTGGTGGCATCCACTGGCGTGACGGTGGTCAAGCACGGTGGCCGCGCGGCGTCGTCGTCCGCTGGTGGTTCTGCCGACCTGGTCGAGCACCTGGGTGTGCCACTCGACCTGTCCGCTGACGAGGCCGCGCAGGTCGCTGCCGAGGTCGGACTCACCTACCTGTTCGCACCACGCTTCAACCCGGCGCTGCGCCACGTGGCAGTGGTCCGACGTGAGTTGGCGGTGCCGACCGCGTTCAACGTGCTCGGGCCGTTGCTGAACCCGGCAGACCCTCAGCACCAACTAGTGGGGGTCGCCAACCCACGGATGCTGCCGGTGATCGCCGGCGCGCTGGCTGCGCAGGGCCGGTCCGCACTGGTCGCACGTGGCGACGACGGGCTCGACAAGCTGACCACGACCGGGCTGTCGCGCTTGTGGGTCGTGCACGGCGGCACTGCCTCGGAGGTGGTGTTCGACCCGCGGTCGCTCGGATTGGCGCCGGTGTCATTGGCTGAGCTGCGTGGTGGAGATGCTGCGTTCAACGCGCGGGTGTTGCGCGGTCTGGTCGACGGTGAGCGTGGACCGGTGCGGGACGTCGTACTGCTGAATGCCGCGGCTGCACTGGTGACTCTGGAGCTTGGAAATGGGCTGCTGCTCGAGCAGTTCGCTGACTGTCTGGAGCGGTGTCGGGAGGCTGTGGACAACGGAAACGCCACGGCAGCGGTGGAACGCTGGACCAGTCACTCGCTAGCGTGCAGGTAATGCGCGAGCTCCTCGATGCCGCACGACGCGGTGATGCGAACGCCTTCGGACAGCTGGTGGGGCCGTGGCGTGGGGAGCTGCATGCTCACTGCTACCGGATGCTCGGGTCCGACGCGGACGCGGATGACGCCGTACAGGAGACGCTCGTCCGGGCCTGGAGCGGTCTCGACGGGTATCAGGACCGTGGTTCGATCCGGGCGTGGCTCTACAAGATCGCCACGAACCGGTGCCTCACTCTGATCGAGAGGCGGGCGAAGCGGGAGCTGCCGACCGACCTGGGCGCCTCCTTCGAGGCTGAGTGGCTGGAGCCCTACCCGACGAGCCGGCTGGAGTGGACCACGCGGCTGAACCCCGAGGCGCGAGTGGTGGCTCTGGAGTCGGTGGAGCTGGCGTTTGTGGCGTCGCTGCAGCACCTGTCTGCGCTACAGCGTGCAGTCCTCCTGCTGCGCGACGTACACACGTTTGCCGCCCGTGAAGTCGCCGAGCTGCTGGAGACGTCGGTTGCCGCGGTGAACAGTGCGCTGCAGCGGGCTCGGGCGGTGTTGAGCTCTCTGCAGCCAACACAGCAGGAGACGCTGCGCAACCTGGGCGAGTCTGCCGAGAGGGACCTCGTACGGCGGTACATGGCTGCGTGGGAGACCGGTAACGTCGACGCGATCGTGGCGATGCTCGCGGACGACGCGAAGTACTCGATGCCGCCGTTGCTGCAGTGGTTCTCGGGGCGGGCCGGGATCCGGCGGTTCCTGCTGGACGGACCGCTGCGGGAGAAGTGGCGGTTCCTGCCGACGCGGGCGAACGGGCAGTTGGCGTTCGGGACGTACCTGTGGGATGTCGACCGGTACGTTCCGGGCGGGCTGGACGTGATCGGCGTCCGCGGGTCGGAGATCGTCGAGGTCGTCTCGTTCCTGGAGGCCGACTTCGACTCGTTCGGGCTGCCGGCGGAGGTTTTCTGAGCTTTCTCCTGCTGGCGCGATGAGTTTCCGCCTTGGGCCGGGGTTCTAGCGGTGACGGTTTCTTCTTCGAGCTAGGACGGAAACATGACGAACGAGCAGGAAGTCCGCACGCTGATCGAGAACTGGGTCACCGCGGTCCACGCCGGCGACCTGGACACGGTTCTGGCCGACCACGCCCCGGACATCGTGATGTTTGACGTGCCCCCGCCGTACGACGGAGTGCGCGGGCTGGACGCCTACCGCGACACCTGGCCCGGCTTCTTCGAATGGCAGCGCTCGGGTGCGTCCTTCGCACTCGAGTCCCTCGACGTGACCGCAGGTGAGGACGTCGCCTTCGCCCACGCCCTCCTCCTCTGCGGCACCCCCGACGAACACAAGGCCAACCCGGCCCTCCGCCTCCGCCTGACCATCGGTCTCCGCCGCCTCAACAACCGCTGGACAGTCACCCACGAACACCACTCGTTCCCCCTCGACGACGTACCACCCGCCGTTGCTTCGGAACAGATCCGCGACCTGCTGAACCAATGGACCGCCGACACGACCGCCCGCAACCTGGACGCGCTCATGCAGCCCATCGCCGACGACGTCGTCTCCTACGAACTCGACGGCGAATACACCGGCAAACCAGCAGTCCGCGAAGTCTGCAAGTCCGGCCTCGACGCCACCACCGAGGAGATCACCTTCACCACCACCGACCTCACCGTGAAGGCCTCCGGCACCCTGGCCGTCGCCTGGGGTATCGACCACGTGGATGCCGCCGGAGTCGACACTCAGTCCCGCTCAACCCGCCTCTTCCAGCGCGTGAACAACACCTGGCAACTAATCCACCAACACCTCTCCTACCCGTCAAAGAGCTAGGCGGAGGATGGTTTCGGCTATCTGGTCCGGGGTGCGCAGGCTTGGGAGGTGGTCGGCGCCGGGGAGCCAGATGAACTCGCAGTTGGGGATGCGGGCGGCCGCGGCGCCGGCGACGGCGGCGAGGATCGGGCGGTCCTTGTCGCCGACCATCACCACGGACGGGGCCTGGATTTCGTGGAGGCGGTCGTAGACCGGCGGGTCCTTTCGCAGGTAGTCGGCCTGGTCGAACCACGCGGGCACTGCGGCTTCCAGCTGGGCGACGGCTGCTTCGTCGGCTCCGGCTGCGGCCCACAACCGCAGTCCGAGCTGCATGAGCCCGTCCACGTCGCGGGCCTCGGCGAAGGCGTCGTACTCCGCATCAAGCTCCGGCTCGTCCGGCCACGGGAAGCCACTCACCCCCGGACACAGCAGTACGAGCGCCCGTACCCGCGCCGGATCATTCAGCGCCAGACTGAGCGCCGTGTCCCCGCCCATGCTGCACCCGACCAGCACCACCTGCTCAAGCCCCAGTTGATCGAGCACACTCACCAGATCCTCGACCAACGAGAACTCACTCGTCGGCAACGCGGACCGCCCGTACCCGCGTACGTCGTACCGGACCACCCGATGCCGATCCACCAACCGAGGCATCACCGGATCCCACACCCGCGAATCCCCCACCCCCGGATGCAACAACACCACCGGCACCCCAGCCCCAGCCACATGCTCAGCCCAAACCTCGCCCCCACCCACCGGAATCCGCAGCTCCATAACCCCACCCTGACACCTCACGGAGCCAGTTCGTCGTGGGTGACGGGCGCAGGGACGGAATCAGACGTGCAGGGTGGGGCGGTAGATGATTTCTTGGGTGTGGCCGTCGAGGGTGCGGGTCTCGATGAGTTCGAGGTCGAAGTCGGCTGCGCCCTGGAAGATCGGGTCCACTCCGGTCTGACCGGTGATCACCGGGAAGATCGTCACCTGGACGCGGTCGACCAGGCCGGCGGCCATCAGGGCCCGGTTCAGCGTCAGGCTGCCGTGTGAGCGCAACGGCACCTCGGACTCCTCCTTGAGCCGGGCAACAACGTCGGCGGCGTCACCGCTCGCGAGGGTCGCGTTCGACCATTCGAGGGGCCCTTCGAGTGTGCTCGACACCACGGTGGTCGGCATGGTCATCATCCGCATGTTCACCGGGTCGTCCAGCGTGGACTCCTCGGGGCTCGGGCCGAGCACCTCCACGAACTGCCGATAGGTGTTCGCCCCGAGCACCATCCGCTGCTCCTCCTCGTACAAGGCAAGGCGCCGATCAAGAAACTCAAGGCCTCCCTTACCCCAATACCCGCCCCAGTCGCCCCCGTCGTACGAGCCGAACCCGTCGAGGGTGCAGAAGATGTCGAAGGTGTAGGTCGCGGTCATGACGCTCTCCTCGAGTCCGTGGCCAGCCCACGTGGGTGGCCGCTCACCCCTCCAACGAACACCTCGCCCCCGATCCGACACCGCCGCCCGGATTTCCTCGAGGCGACCAGTCGCTCGCATTCCGCGTCCCGCCTGGGCGTACGCCGCCCCGCCGGTGCTGATCCTCGACCTCTTCCTCCGCCGCCCGCGCCCTACGCCCTCGGCGCGAAGCAACGCGATCGTCTCTGCGGGTGGGTCGGGTGAGAAATCGGGGCGGGACGCTCCTACGGATCAGATGGCTCGGGCCGACGGTCGCGTCTGCCGATCCAGTGACTTGCAATTTGTTGCAGGGGACGCCGCGCGGTCAGGCATATGTTGAGGTGCGCGGCATCGCTGGATGCAAGGGTGTCCGGTAGGACTTGCAACACAGCCTCTGCTGGCTATCCGACAGGTCCAGAAGCGAAGGAGTGATGCGATGGATCCGCAAAGCTCGCCGACTGTGGAGGTCATCGACCTCACGCCGGCTCTCTGGATCTGGCGACTCGAGCATCCCAACTGGAGCGAAGGCCACGACTGGCAGGAAGTGGTGACGAGCGTCTGCGTGGACGCAGGCGCCGAGAGGTGGGTCCTCGACCCGCTGCTCCCGCCGGAGCAGGCGACCCAGGTATGGGATCGCTTCGCCGACAGACCGCCCACCGCGGTCGCGGTCCTGATTGGCGATCACCTGCGCGAGACCTGGGACGACCGGACGACCTGGAGCGTCGATGCGCTGGTCCAGCGCTATGGATGCGGCGCCTTCGGCCCGAACGCCTTCGATCCGGAGATGATCGAGAAAGGCGGGCCGCTCGAGACCGACGTACAGAAGATCCAGCCCGGTCAGGAGCTGCCGGGAGGCCTGATGCCTTTCCGGGATCCACGCGGGTGGCACGAGACGCCGCTCTACCTTCCCGAACACAAGACTTTGGTGTTCGGCGACAGCATGACGGAGCGAGCTGGATCGTTGCGGGTGTGGATGTCACCCACTCACGAGGAGCGTGCCCGGCCTGACCTGCGGGCGATGCTGGACCTTCCGTTCGAGCGTGTGATCATCTCCCACGGCGAACCCGTCCACACCCGCGAAGCGTTCGAGCAGGCGCTGGAGCGTCCACCGTGGCCGGCTACGTCGCTTCACATTTCTGCCTGGCGCGGAGACCTCGAACAGGTCCGCAACCTTGTGGAGAAGGGCGCTGACCTGACGGCGCGATCTGACACTTCCGGCGAGACTCCTCTGGACTGGGCCGTCAAAGCCTCCCGCACGGAGGGCGCAAGCAGCCCAACACACGACGCCGTCATCGCCTACCTCAAATCGGCGATGAAGGCGGGCGATGGGACTTAGTCCCCTGATCCGCCTGCGCTACATCCGCAGAGCCGCGCGGCCGCCACAGCCGCCAACGTCCGAACGGCGGCCAGGCCACGACTCGAACCCAGGTCAGAGCGACTTTCTGGACCGTTTGAGCGGAGGGTGTGGGATTCGAACCCACGATGACGGTCACCCGCCATACCGGTTTTCAAGACCAGCGCACTCGGCCACTATGCGAACCCTCCAGGCGACGTGGTCGCCGATCGTTGAGGATAGCGCGGCGGTCTGCTGGGGGCGAACGGGAGTGCGGGGACGGGGAGTGAACTGTATGGTCTGCGGAGAGGCGGACAGGCCGCCCAGTATGCGGACGGAGGTGAGCGCAATGTCTCGGTCGTTCGAGGACATGGCACGCACCGTCCGGTCACCGCGCTGAATCAGTACCGCCTGATCAGTAGCTGACCGGACCACCCGCCGGCGTCGGAGCGGCGCCGGTTGTCAGGTTGTCCCGTCATGCTCTCTGGAGTTCGTATGCGATCCCTCCGTACGTTCCTGCTGCCGCCCGAACTCGGTTCCGACTTCGGCAAGATCTGGCCGGCCTCGATCATCTCGAACCTCGGCGACGGCGCGATGCTTGCCGCCGGCCCGTTGCTGGTCGCCTCCATCACCCGCGAGCCGGCCGCGGTCGGCGCGGCCGCGTTCGTCCAGCAGCTGCCCTGGCTGCTGTTCGCCTTGTTCAGCGGGGCTCTCGTCGACCGGCTCGACCGCCGCTTGATGATCGTTGCCGCTGACATCTTTCGGGCCACCGTCCTCGGCGCGCTCGGAATCGCCGTACTGCTGGACACCTCGCCGCTGTGGGCGATCTACGCCGCGCTGTTCCTGCTCGGTACGGCGGAGACGCTGGCCGACAACGCATCCGGTGCACTGCTGGTGAGCGCCGTACCCAAAGAGCAACTGGGTAAAGCGAATGCGCGGTTGTTCGCCAGCGGGACGGTGTTGCAGCAGCTCGGCGGTCCGCCGCTCGGCGCGTTGCTGTTCGCCGTTGGTGCCGGTGTCCCGCTGGTGTTCGACGCTGTGACCTTCGCGGCCGCGGCGGCCCTCATCGCGCGGGTCGCCGTACGTCCGGCACCCCCTGGTGACTCGCCGAGTACGGCGCTTTGTAGCGAAGTACGCGAGGGGGTTCGCTGGTTGTGGGCGCACCCGGGTGTACGAACGCTGGCCTGCTCGATCCTCGTCATGAACATCACCTTTTGTGCAGCCTTCGCGACCTGGGTGCTGTTCGCCCGGGAGCGGCTTGGGCTGAGTGAGACGCAGTTCGGCCTGCTGGTGTCGGTCGGTGCAATCGGGGCGGTGTTCGGCATGCCGGTGTACCACGTGCTGGAGCCCCGGGTCGGCTCACTGACCCTGCTGCGGGCCGGACTGGTGATCGAGACGGCAGTGCACCTGATCCTCGCGCTGACCCGGAGTCCGTGGGTCGCCGGCGCGACGATGGCCGTGTTCGGCGTCCACGCGGTGGTGTGGGGCATCGTGTCGACGACTGCCCGGCAACTCGCCACCCCGGAGCCGCTGATGGGGCGGGTGAACAGCGTGTATCTACTCGCCTCAGTGGGCGGTGCGGCGATCGGTGCCGGGCTGGGCGGCGTACTGGCGCAGCGCTACGGGCTGGCGGCTCCGTTCGCCATCGCCTTCTTCGCGATGGTGCTGATGACGGCGGTGGCGTGGCGGCCGCTGCGGCATGTGTCGGTACGACCGGTGGTCGCAGCGGACTGAAAAGAACTAGAGGCTCTCGGCCGGAGCTTGCTACTGTCTTTGGCCGAGAGCCCCAACTGTAGTCAGGGGAACGCCCCCTGGTGGAGTGGTCTCGTAGCTGCGCTGCGAGTGGGCAGAGTCGATGCGATCGGAGCACTCTGTCATGCCTACAGCTACGTCCCTCGGCCTCCCGAACATCCGCGGCCGCTTTCCGCTGCTCGCCGGCCTGGCGATCGACTCGTTCGGTGGAGGCTGTGCCGGACCGCTGCTGCTGCTCTACTTCGTGCGGGTTGCGGAGGTCCCCCTCGGTACGGCGGGAACGCTGCTGACCGTGGCGACACTTTTCTCCATCGCCGCACCGGCCGCAGTGGGTGTGGTGATCGACCGGCTCGGGCCGCGCGCGCTGGTGGTGGGTTCCCAGTTCGCGCAGGGGCTGGCGTTCACCGGGTTCTTCTTCGGCCGGTCGCTGTGGCTGTTGTTCCTGTGTGCGCTGCTGACGACGTTCGGTCAGCGGGTGTTCTGGTCGTCGATCTTCAGTCTGCTGTCGGATGTGGCCGACGAGGGTGATCGCGACAGGTGGTTCGGCCTGGGCGGCATGATGCAGGCTGGCGGCTTCGGCCTGGGTGCGCTGGCTGCTGGTGCGTTGCTGGCCGCTGGCGGTAGCACTCCGTTCCTGATTGCGATGGCTCTCAACGCAGTGACGTTCTTCCTGGCCGGTCTGCTCCTGCTCCGGCTGCACCCCTCGCACCACCAGCGTGAGGTGCAGGACACAGGCCCGGCACCGCTGCTACGCAAGGACAAGCCGTTCCTGATCCTGATCGGCGCCAACACCGTGCTGGCGCTCTGCACGATGCTCTTCGGTGTCGGACTCCCCGTGTACGTCGCTGACGCGCTGCCCGCACCTGAGTGGTTGGTCGGAGTCTTGCTGGCCGCGGTGTCCGTCGTACTGGCTACTGGGCAGACGCTGGTGGTGCGGCACACCGAGCGGCGTCGTCGTACCAATGTGCTGATCGTCGCCGGCCTCACGTGGGCCGTGTGGGGAGTGCTGATGGCGTCGCTCCTGCACATCCCGACCGCACTCGTGGTGCCCGGGCTCATCCTGGCGACGATGGTCTTTGCGTTCGCCGACGTACTGCACGCGGCGACCTCCAACGCGCTTGCTGCTGCTGTCGCTCCGGTGGTCGGGCATGGGAAGTACCTGTCCTACTGGCAGTACTCCTTCACCTTCGCGAGCGTGCTGGCGCCGGCTTTTTTCGCACAGCTTTTCGAGGCCCGCCACGAGTTCCCCTGGCTGGCGCTGTCGGCCTTGGCCCTCCTGGCCACCGTCACCATCCTCACGCTCGACCGCACCCTCCCGCACGCCACCACCCAGCGCCGCTGACCTCCCGGTCTGGCGGGGTGGAGGAGCTCTGCGTGCACCCCTTCCCCGCCACCTGAGCCCAGCCGCGTTCGCCCCTGGGACCAAGCAAATCTGACGGGTCAGGATTCGTTGCCCCGATCGAACATCTGTTCTAATGTTTTCCTCGTTCGCGGTTTCTCCATGTGATGTCTCAGGACATAGGTGACAGTTCTGCATCAGGACATCGGTGACACTCGATGTGTCAGGACATCGGTGACGATTCAGGGGTCTTGGCGT
>NZ_JBICSZ010000023.1:0-23371 GCF_043197365.1 Kribbella sp. NPDC049174
CCTGTCCCCGAACACCTACGAAGCCCTCTACCCCGCTACGCTCCCGTCAGCGGCGTAATCCACCACCCGTGTCCACGAACCGGGGGTAAGGCCCGATCACCGCCGTGACCGCTGCCGCAGCCAGGCCCACGATCACAGCGTTGCGGTACCACGCACCAGACGGCTTGGGTGCACTGGCTACACCGGCACCGGTGTGGCCTGCCTGTTTGTCGTTCGGGTCATCGTTCACGGCGGGATCTCCATTCGAGACCAGACTGCTCTCAATCCAACACTTTGGTCCACCGGTGGGTCGGGCGTTCGCACACCGCGCGACGATCACGACTGACGTGTTCGCTCGCTTTAGGCTGGCGGTGTGAGCCTCGACATTCCCGACCAGGTCCGCAAGACGGTCATAGCCGACGGGAACGAATCATGGCTGGACGAGCTGCCAGGCGTGGTCGACTCGCTGGCCCAGGAGTGGTCTCTGATGATCGGTCCCAGCTTCGCGGGCGGTCACGCCGCCCTGGCCGTCGAGGTGACGCTGGTAGACGGAACTCCGGCGGTCCTCAAGATCGGTGTGCCAGGTCGGGACGTCGGGCAGGAGGCCATGGTGTTGCGCTTGGCGAACGGAGGGGGATGCGCCAAGCTGTTGAGCGAAGACCTGAGTCGACAAGCCCTTCTGCTGGAGCGCCTTGGGGCTCCGATGTACGACATCGTGGCCGACCCTGCAAGCCGCCACAACTTGCTGTCCGAAGTGGCGGTTCGCCTGTGGCGTCCGATCGGTCCCGACATTGACCTTCCAACCGGCGCGAAGCTGGCTGAGCAGTACGCCGATCGGCTGCCAAGACTCTGGGAGCAGGCGGGGCGACCGTGTTCGCCGGCCACTGTGGCGGACGCGCTGGATTGCATGAATCGTCGTCGCCTTGCCCACGACGATCGGTCCGCGGTTCTGGTCCACGGTGATATCCACGAGATGAACGCCCTGCAGGCGAGTGACGGCAGCTACAAGCTCATCGATCCAGCCGGGCTGCGGGCCGAACCGGCGTGCGATCTCGGCACCATCGTGCGTTGCAACCCGGACCTCGGCGATGACCTCTGGGCGCGGACTGAGCAGCTGGCTTCTCGCACGGGCGTGGATGCCACCGCCATCTGGGAATGGGGAACCATCCACCGAGTCGTCAGCGGCGTCTACGCCTGCAGTATCGGCTTTCAGCCCTTCGGCGATCTGCTGCTGGCCGAAGCGGATCGCCTCACGGCGTAGTCACCGGATCGTGCAGCAGTCCGAACCTTCGGTCCCTGGATCATCGTCGGATTGGCATCCGAAGAGCGCGCCGTTGTTTCACACCTGGAAGGAAAAGAATGATGCGCCCATCAAATACACCGTCTCCATCGAAATCGCCCTGCCGCGGGAGGAGGTGGTCCAGCTGCTCGCCGACCCGGCACACCTGCCGAAATGGCTGCGGGGCCTGGTGCTGCACGAGCCGCTGAGTGGGGAGCACGGGCAGCTAGGCACCAAGTCGCGGGTCGTGATGCAGATGGGCCAGCGGAAGATCGAGGGCACCGAGACCATCACACGCCGGGAGCCGGCAGACCTGCGCGAGATCCAGCAAACGAGCGTCGTTCACTTCGACCGCGAGATCGTCGGCGAGGGCATGTGGAGCGCCGTGCGCGACCGGCTGACCGAAGCCAGCCCGGAAACGACGCTCTGGGAGAGCGAGAACGAATACCGGTTCAGCGGCCTTCTGATGAAGCTGGTGGGACTTCTGATGCCCGGCGCCTTCCGCAAGCAGTCGCAACAGCACATGCAGGACTTCAAGGCGTTCGCCGAGCAGGGAAAGGACGTCCGCGAAGCGACGAACTGATCTGCGTCACTGGCGCTGTCTTCGCCGCTCAGGACGCGGGCGTGTCCGGACGCGTGTAGGTCAGTGCGAGGTTGCCTCTCGGGAACGACTTCACGTCGACCAGCTTCAGCTTCGTGAAGTCGGTGAACAGCGGGCTGCCGTCGCCGTGGGCGACGGGGTTGATCAAGAGGTGGTATTCGTCGACGAGGTCGGCGCGCACGAGCGCCTGCGCGAAACGTACGCCGCCGTGCGCGAGGATCGGGCCGCCGTCCCGCGCCTTCAGACCGGCGACCTCGGTGGCAAGGTCGCCGGAGCAGACCGTCGTCGTCGCCCAGGGAGTGTCGATCGGCCGACGGGAGAAGACGACCTTCGGGATCCTGTTCATCGCATCGGCCTCGGGCCCGTCCTGGAAGGGCCAGTGCCCCGCCATGTCCCGGTACGTCCGGGCACCCATCGCGTGCACACCCGCACTACCGAGCACGTCGGCCATGTGCGCGACGAACTCCTCGTCCTCGTCGTACTCCAGGAAGAAGTCCTCAGCCACGCCCGACGGCGGTGCAGCGTAGCCGTCGAGCGACAGGCTGTGGCGCAGAATGAGAGGACGCACGAAGAACTCCTCGGGAGGCGCCGTACGACGAGGTGTCATCCTCCATCCGCTCGAACGGAGATGTCTACCGCGTTGTGGTGGCAGACAGCACGCACCGCCTGCACGACGTAGAAGGTCTACCTCAAAGCCAGACTCGGCGACGCTGGGGCTGATCGTCCGGCATCGCCGTCCGCCGTACGCCGCGCGCCCAACGCGGCATGAGCGGTCAGGCTATGCCGTCGGTCGGCGGCGTGACCCAGCACGACGCACGGGAGGGGCGCTGGGACACTCCGGTAGCAGTCGGCGGCTATGCGGGGAAGGTCTTCCAGTGTCCTTCGGAGATGACCTCGACGGTGCCGTCGGTCACCTTGATGGCGGTCTGGTCGTCGATGGCGTATGCCGGACCTGCGATGTCGGCGGCCCATCTCTCCGCATTGGCCATGGTGTTCTGCGGCATCTGCTCGTGGTCCAGGTGCGGGTAGATCGAGAAGTCGACGACCCCGAGCGTGCGGTCGTCCAGGGCAGACGGCCAGTTGACGAAGTCGTCACCGATCCGCGGTGTCATCACCATGCTGCCGGCACTCATCCCTACCCAGACCGTCTCGGGTAGCGACGAGATGACGTCCGACAGCCCTGACTGCCGCATCCAGTGGCACAGGTACGTCGTGTCGCCGCCGTCCACCAGCAGCACGTCGGCCTCTCGGACCCACGGCACCCACCGCTCCTCGCCGATGCTGGGCAGCGCGGTGAGCTCCAGGACGCCCAAGGACGCCCAGCCCAGGCTGGTCATCATGTGCCACGGAGGCTCGCCGGCGACGAAGCTTCGCACCGAGGCGGGCCCCAACATCGGGTGGCCCCACTGCGCCGTGGGGATGCAGAGCGCACGGGACTCGGAGATCGGCTTGCCCAGCAGATCGACCAGCGCATCGCGGATGCTCTCGTTCGTAACGCCTCCGGATGTGAGAAGGAGCTTCACGACGCCTCCCGAGTTGAGTGCGACGGATTCGTGTGACATAGGCACCGCGGACGCGTCATCGCCTGACTCCTTGTCTTGTCCTGTGGCGCCCTCGACTGGCCACCATTCACCTGTCCTGCGAACACTACGTTCCGGATCCGACAACCCCTGCCAGGAGATTCGGTGGGCCTCCGCAGGTGCGCACTGTCATCGGCATGTCGGTACGTCTCGCCCAACCCGGACGCGGGCGGTTGCCGGGCAGGCCATCGACGTCAGGCCCAAGTCGAGCGGAACACTAAGCCTCAGGTGTGTCCTCCGGGGCGACGATCTGGCCCTGCTGGAAGGCAGGTGTTCGCGCGGTAGCAACGCGGAGATCGCCGTCACAACCGAGCGGCGGACCTGCGGAGCGCCGACGGTTTCCAGCCGTGTTTTTGGTCGGCTCAAGCAGACAGGGACCTCCGGGTGGCCTTCCGACTTACTCGCCCGGAACCGGGGATGAGCGGTGGCATGACGGGTGTGCTGCGCCGGGGGCCAGCACTCGGAGGTCGCTACAACAGGATGCACCCTGAGGCCGTGCCCAGGATGGAGTCATCCACAGGCGCCTCGAGCTGGGCTTAGTCCGGTTGGCCGTGGTTGTGCGGTGTCGTAGCCAGGCGGCGTTCCAGAGCACGCAGCCGGGCCGTGTCGAGCGGCTGGTGGCCTTGAGACCCTGACGGGGCGCGGTTGCCCACGACTGTGCGCGTTCGTACTCGCGGCCGGTGAAGACCTCCGCCAGGAGCGCGCCGTACCCGAGGTCCGCAGCGGCCTGATCGGCGAGCTTCTCCTGAACGCGCGCGGCCCACGGGACGACGAGCGGCGCGGGGAAGGGCGACAGCATGAAGACCACGTAGTGGTTGAAGCCGAGGAAGACCCACACGCCCAGCACGCCGATCAGCAGGAACCCGATCACGACCTTGACCAGGACCGACAGCACGCGATGCCGGAGGCCGAACAGATCACCTGACCCATCAGGCGAGCGGGCAGGGTGAGCCAGTACAAGAGCAGCGGCATCCGCGGGATCGCCAGGCGGTGTGCCAACTCGCGCGCGAGGACCGCCTCCAAGTGCCGGGGCGGCAGCACCTTCCGGGCGAGCAAGTCCTCTACGCGCGGGTGAGCGATGACCACAACAGCGGACAGGACCCAGACCGCGAGACCGACCCAGTACGGGGCGCGGTTCGGTACGCCGAGGAACTGAATCGAGAGTCACCACCACAACCATGGCGGAGCAAACGCCAACTCGACCCACGCTTACGACGTCACTTCCCGGATGAACCGCGGCAGTTGAGGACTCTGGGGAGGAGAGATCGAAAGCGGTCGCTGGATCGTCGGCATCGGACGGCCAGCAGGCTGGACGGCCTGTGCAAGTGGCGGGCCAGCTAGCGAAGCAGGCGGGGTGTGGTGGACGGGTAGCCCATTGGTCCCGGCGCCCGACGTATGACGGTTGCTGTGGGCATCGTTCATCCCGGCACGGTAACCACAGGCCGAGCCGCCGATCCAGGGACTTGCAGCTTGTTGCCGAGCTGGATCAGTGCGGCGCTGGATCAGTCAGGTACGTACGGCGATGCGCATCGATATGCCGTCCGCCGGGTGGCATCACTCGTGGCACAAAACGTCGGATACTCCTGGGGAATCCAGCGCCCGCTGCGGGCAACCGTGTTGCCAAAATCGCTGGTAGAGAGCAGATGCGACGCCGACGTTCCTTCTCGTAGTGAGTAGGTCGGTTCGATTCCGACAGGCGGCTCCGCAAGAACCCGCCGGTCAGAGGCCACTCTCTGGAGCCGTGTTCGGCGAACTGCGCCAGGATGCGTTGGATGGTCAGAAGGCGCGCGCGGCCGGGGGCAGGCCGGGGAAGTCGGCTGCTTCGCTGACGGCGGCCCACTTGCGGACGTCGTCGAGGTCGCGTTGGTAGACGCGGGTGAGGTTGCGGACGGCTTCGGCCCCGAGCGGCAACCGCAGTGGCGCATCGGGGGTGCCGAGCATGTCGCGGATCGCGAGTGCAGCCCGGTCCGGGTCACCTTCCTGGATGCCGTCGGCGTCGGCCATGTTGGCGCGCACTGCGCCGATGACCTCGTCGTACGTTGCGTCCTGCTCTGCGGTGTTGAGTACGTCGGATGCGTTGAATCCGGTGCGGAAGCGGCTGGGTTCGACGATCAGCACGCGGATGCCGAACGGTTTGACCTCGCCCGAGAGGGCTTCGGACCAGCCTTCGAGGGCGAACTTGCCGGCTGAGTAGCTGCCGACGGCGGGGAACGACATCCGTCCTCCCTGGCTGCTCATCTGCACGATCGCCCCCGAGCGGTTCTGCCGCATGTGCGGGAGGACCGCTCGGACGTAGGCGGCGGGGCCGAACAGGTGCTGGTCGAGCATGTCTCGCAGCTCGGCGTCCGTGACTTCCTCTGCGGCGCCGACCTGCCCGGCACCGGCGTTGTTGACCAGTACGTCGACCCGCCCGAACGCGTCCAGCGCGCGCTGTACGACCTCGGCGGCCGTGGACGTGTTCCGGACGTCGTGTTCGATCGCCAGAAGCTGATCCCCGTACCGAGCCTTGAGCGCGTCGAACCTTTCGACATGCCGCGCGGTACCGACGACCCGCTCTCCGGCGTTCAGGGCGGCCTCGGCCAGCGCCAATCCGAGGCCCGGGCTAGCGCCTGTGATGATCCAGGTCGTGCTGTCTTGTGTTGTGTTCATGGCCGCGACGCTAGAGGTTGGAGCGCGCTCCAATGCAAACCGAACAGCAGACCCCAGTCATCGAGGCTTGACGCTGCGCGCTGTCTCCGGGGATCGCGCGACCGAATTCATCGACAGCCTGAGCGACATCGCCGTTGACCTGCGGCGCTACGTGGTCGAGTTCGCGAATGGCGACATCTATCCACGGCCGGGGCTCACTCCGCCGGAACGGCAGCTGATCACCGCCGTGGCATGACTCGTGGCACGAAACGACGGATACGCATGGGGAATCTCGCGCTCGCTGCGCGCGGCCGCGGTAGCAAAAACGCTGGTAGAGAGCGGATGCGATGCTGTAGGTCCTCCTCGTCATGAGAAGGTCGTCAGTTCAAGCTCGACATGTGGCCAGCCGGCCCAACCTGTCTCGTAGAAGCGGCACAGCTGCGACAGCTGCGACAGCTCGCCGGCCCAACCTTGCGCCTTGACGTGCCCGCGCTCTACGTACCTGTGATCCGCCGACAGATGCGCGACACAATTCCGTCACCTGATGTGCGACAGGCTAGACGACTGGCGACCACCTGAGGGAGCCAGCCAACAAGTAGCCGATGAGCGTGCCGGTCCGTGTGCCCCGATTCGGAAAACCAGGTCACACTCAAGAACCCGCTTAGCAACGGGTCCCCGTCCCGGAAAGCCGTTCGGACGGATCTTTCGAGACGACGCCCGATCGAGGCGGGTCGGGTCGGGTCGGGTCGTCGAGCTTGGCACGCCGGCCGTGCTCCTCGGCCGCGACGGCGCGTACGCTGCCCTAACAGCTCAGCTACCGGACGCAGAACGTCCGGAATCGGGGGGTACGTTGCTGGCATGTCCGACTTCATGATCAAGGCGCTCACGCCGGAGACGTTCGACGACTTCGCGGCTCTCGTCGAGCGGAACAAGGGCATGTTCGCCAGCTGCTGGTGCACGCATTTCCATCCCGACTGCGCGGAGAAGGGCCAGAGCGCCGAGGGGAACCGGACGCTCAAGCAACGTCTGGTGGCCGACGGGATCGCGCACGCGGCCCTGGTCTACGACGGCGACCGGGCCGTCGCCTGGGCGGAGTACGGCTCACCCGAGGAGCTGCCCAACATCCAACATCGCAAGGAGTACGTCGCCACTGCCGAGCGACTGCCCGACTACCGGGTCACCTGCATCCTGGTCGAGCGTGGCCTTCGCGGTCACGGCCTGGCGGCGATCGCCCTGCGCGGAGCCGTCGAGCTGATCGCGCAGGCCGGCGGCGGCGTGGTCGAGGGCTACCCGCACGACACCGGCGGGGTTCGGAAGAAGAACTCGTCGTTCCTCTACAACGGCACCCGCACGATGTACGAGCGCGAGGGCTTCACCTACGACCGGCCCAAGGGCCAGGGCAACTGCGTGATGGTGCGCGAGGTGGCCCCGAGCACGCGCGACTGGCAACGGACGTGCCTGGTGTCTAACTGCCGGAATGTTCAGCCGAGTCGCTGACTTCCTTACACCACCTTCACGCCCGCCAGCGCGTGTAGTGCTCGGCACCGCTTTCACTGGCGCGGATCGCTTGTTGGGGCCGCCAAGTGCAACAAGAGAGGTGCGACGCTGTCGCCGGCAGCGGCTGACTTCGTCCAGAACGCAATGCCAGCAGCCAACTGGCCGCTGGAGCGTGCGGATAGGCCTAGGAAGTTCAAGGCGTCAGTATCGTCCTCTCGAGCGACGAGCAGTTGACGTGCCAGATCCCTCGTGGTGCCGTCCGCGCTCAGTATGTCCGCGCACTGGACTGCGATCGCCGCACCGCTGGCCGTCGCGAGCTCTAGGAGCGCCCGCGCCTGCTCGAAATCGGCGTCAAACGCGGCTAGCGCCGCAAGGCCGAATGCCGCCAGACATGTGTTTTCAGGGAAGACATTCTGAGCATCGAGGGCTCGATGCCATGCGCCCTCCGTGCCTGCTCGGTCTCCCAGACGAGACAGTAGGGCGCCAAGGTTGACCATGGCGTCGGTGTTCCCGGTGTCGATGGCTTTGCGGTACCACTCCTGAGCGCCGTCGAGATCCGGCGGGTCGAGCCGGTTGGCCAGCAGGATACCGAGGTTGCGCATGGCGTCGGTGTTCCCGCTGTCGATGGCTTCGCGGTACCACTCCTGAGCGCCGTCCAGATCCGGCGGGTCGAGCTTGGTTGAGAGGATGATTCCCATCGTCCGCATTGCGGAGTTGTTGCCGAGGGCGGCGGCTTTCTTAAGCCATTTCTGGGCCGCGTCAAAATCTGGTGGGTCAGTTTCGTTAGCGAACAGCCAGCCGAGGTTACGCATTGAGTGGTCGTTTCCAGCTACCGCGGCAATGGTCAGAGCCTCGCGGGCAACGTCAGACCTACCGCGGTAGTAGGCGGCACTACCGACGCCGTCAGCGGAGTCTGCATCAGCGAGAGCCAGTCCTTGCCTCCAGAAGTCGTCAGAGATGGCCCGAGAGTGACCGCCCTGGCCATCGTCATGAGCCACCAGGTACGGATAAGGGACGTAATGCCAGGCACTTTCGGTCGGCCGCTGTACATCGAGCGCGGCGAGTTGTCCCGTGGTGCGCCCATCTGGGTCCTTCGGAGGCGTGCGGGCCTGCTCGATCGCTGCGAGAAGTTCCTCGTCGGAGGGATTCATGTAGCTGACCATGCCGATCAACCGCCGTCGAGCAAGGACCTTGAGGTCAGGTTCCCCAATAGGGTGAGGCATGCCGATACGCTGCCAGTCGATTGCTGTCTCGAGTACGGCGCGCAACGGCGGAAGCGCGTCGGTGTATTGGCGTAGTAGTTCAGGTGCCCCGGCCAACTGCTCGGCCAAGCCGTACCGATTCAGATCCACGTCGGGATAGGCGATGTGTGCGGCCGCTTGCTCGAAGGGATCCGCACTTGTCGGACGTAGGGTGATCGTCGCCGGCGCGGCGTCATTGAGCAACTGCCGTGTTCCTGGGGTCAGGTCGGCGTGTTCATTGAGCCGCGCTCGCTCCTCCTGACGAAGCGTGGCAAGCACGACCGTCGGCCCCTGCCGGGTGAAGAGGGCAGCAAGCCGAGCTGGCGTCAACGCCTTGTCACCGACGAGATACCGCTGCAGGTCATCGAGCCACAACACCAACGGCCAGTCTGTCGCTGAGATTCGAGGGTGCTCGAGCAGATCCGCCAAGCGAGCTGGGTCCGGCTTTGCCAGATGGGCGTGCGGCCACTCCGTGCGCAGGCCCTGGAACGCGGTACGGGTCTTGCCTGCCTTTGAAGGTCCGACCAGTATGACCAACCGCTTCGGGTCGGCAAGAGCCTCGCTGAGACGTTCATCGACATGGTCAGCAGTGCGGGCTAGGTACGGGTCGTGGTGACCGTGGCTTTCGGTGTCACCGTATTCGCTAGGGTCGGCACCCAACTGGTAGGGAGTCAGGTTCTTGACGAGCGGCAAGTCACCATTCGGACCTAGCAGATCAACCAAGCCTGCCAACTCCTCCACCGCTCCGGTTGCCCACGGCAAGTCATTCACAGCGCTGAGGCCGAGCAGGGTTGCTATGTGCCTTGCTCGCTCGCCGGTCGCGCCGGCCACTCTCTCGATCGGCACCACAACGAGCGGATTGTTGCCGAGATGAGGACGGTGTTGGACAACATGACCTAGTACACGCCCCTCGTAGAAGACAAGCGCGCCGGATAGGCCACCCCACGGGGATTGGTCAGTGATCTGGTCCGCGCTGACCTGTGGCAGCGACTGCACGTCGCCCACCTTCTCGTCGCGCAGGTAGAGATAGTTTGCCTTTGCTCCTTCACCTTCGGCCTGGCGGACAAAGCCGCGCACCTCGGCCGAAACCACATCCCCATCGGGTTCCAGCATGTACATGGGAAAGCCAATCCCGACGCACGGGACGAGTTCCCCTGACTGACTGCGATCCACGCGCGCAACCGGCGGGGGCTTCCAGTTGGCATCCGCCCACGGCGCGTCACGTAGCGTGAGCAACGCTACGTCAAGTCCCCAACCTCCGTGGATCAGCTCAGAGCTTCGCGACGCCACAACCGCTGCGACACCAGCGGTCTGCCAGCTATCTCCCACCCAACGCCGCACCGTCAGCGGTACAGCTCTCCCGGTAATCGGATCATCGACTGTACAGTGCCACGCAGTCAGCACCAGATCAGATGTAACGAGATACCCGGACCCCCAACGACATCGCCCGTCTGGCAGTCGTGCGACGACCGCGACGACGCGCTCCAATGGGACCTGCTTGGCAAACAAATTTCCACCCCACGATGCCGCACGAGCAAGGCTACTTCTCGTCCTCCGGCGCGGAATCTGTCTCTGGCAGCTCTCCAGGAGACGCCGACTGCATTGGGTCGCCTTCCGCTGCAGGCATTAGACCGGACACCAGCCAATCGGCGGAATACTGCCCCTTCGTCGGATTCCACCATTGCGGCGTCAAGATCAGAGTGACTCGCTGAGTTCTCGCGGACTCAAAGGCCGCCCCGGCCTCCACGACCTTCCACCCAATTTTGCCGTTCGCGTCCTTTGTAACGACGACCTGCAATTCCAATTCCACAGGGCTCACCTGGAATCGCATCCACGATCCCTCCCCTGCGCCCTTCGCCTCGGTCAACTCGTCGCGGAGCGCCTTGATCGCTTCGCCCAGACCAATTGAACTCACCAGGCCACCCCTTCCTGGTTCCTAGTGTCGTGAGTCGGAAATTCGTTTCCACTCGGTAGACTGCGGTGGTGCCGAGTCCGAAGGTTGATCCTGTGGTGTTGTCCGACGAGGAGCGGTTGGTGCTGGCTGGCTGGGCGCGGCGGCGGAGAACGTCGCAGGCGTTGGCGTTGCGGGCTCGGATCGTGTTGCGGTGTGCCGAGGACGGCAGCACGATCGGTGCGGTTGCTGAGCGGCTCGGTGTGTCGCGGGCGACGGTGTCGAAGTGGCGTTCGCGGTTCCTGGCCGATCGGCTGGACGGGTTGTCGGATGAGCCGCGGCCGGGTCGGCCGCGGACGATCACCGACGATGAGATCGAGCAGGTGATCACCGAGACGCTGGAGTCCACACCGGGCGAGGACACGCACTGGTCGACCCGGTCGATGGCCGCGAGCACTGGCATGTCGCAGTCGGCGATCTCGCGGATCTGGCGGGCGTTCGGGTTGAAGCCGCACGCGGTCGAGACGTGGAAGCTGTCGACGGATCCGTTGTTCGTGGACAAGGTCCGCGATGTCGTCGGGTTGTATATGAGTCCGCCGGAGAACGCGTTGGTGCTGGCGGTGGACGAGAAAGGCCAGATGCAGGCGATCGACCGGACCGCGCCGATCTTGCCGATCATGCCAACGACGCCGGCGCGGATGACCCACGACTACGTCCGGCACGGCACCACCAGCCTGTTCGCCGCCCTCGACCTGTCCAGCGGGTCGGTGATCGCCCAGCACTACCGCCGCCACCGCCATCAGGAGTTCCTGCGGTTCCTGAAGCTGATCGACGCCGCCGTCCCGAAAGACCTGGACCTGCACCTGGTGCTGGACAACTACGCCACCCACAAGACCCCCAAGGTGAAGGAATGGCTGATCCGCCACCCCCGGTTCCACCTGCACTTCACCCCAACCAGCTCGTCGTGGCTGAACCTGGTCGAGCGCTGGTTCGCCGAACTCACCAACCGCAAACTGCGCCGTTCCGCCCACCGCAGCATCACCGAACTCGAAGCCGACGTCCGCGGCTGGATCAACGAATGGAACGCCGACCCCAAACCCTTCGTCTGGACCAAGACCGCCGACCAGATCCTCGACACCCTCGCCGCCTACTGCACACGAATTAACGACTCACGACACTAGGACGATGGCTGGCATAGCCGATCAGCCAGGCGGGCGTGACGGAACTCATACACCATTCCAGCTTGCCGCACCACACCCCGCCTATAAGCGTCCTCAAGAAATCGCAGGGGTCGCCGAGGAAGTTGTGATCGCCAAGCGATTATCTCAACGGCCATTCGATACCGCACGACCGCACTCCTCTGAACCAAGAACCACAAGAAACTGACCAGGCCGCCGAGAAACCCCAACACGAGGGCACCAAGAGACACCCAGAACCAGTAGTGTGGGGGACCCTGCAGCGGCACGTCTTCAGATTCAGGTGGCTGCGCAACGTATTCAGACTCAGGTATTAGGTACGCAGGTTGTAGGAGGAAGATAGGCACCGCAATCGCGAGCGTGGTTGCAAGCCAAGCCATAAGGCTAGCCTTAACGTCGGCCCTGAAAGCCGAGACTGGAGACACCGCGTTCCGCTGCTGGCGAGAAAAGGCCACCGTGAATCCGAATGCGAGCGCAGCGAGGATGCCGATGGCTGCTGCGGCGCCAAGCATCACGTCAGTTGCATCTGTGAATCCGGCTCTGAATCCATCGCGGAGTCCGTCGAGGAAGCCCGTTGCGAGTCCGACGACGAGGCCGCCCGCGGCCCCGACTGTCAGGCCTGCGGCAAGTCCTGCCTTGAGTCCACGGGCGATATCCCGAATTCCGGGCTTGCGCCATTGGGACGGGGTAGTCGGCGCAGAAGCGACCGCCGCGCCGACGAGCGCCGCTGTCAGGCCGACGCCGAGGCTGACCACGAATGATTGCATCCTCGTCCAGTATATGGCCAGTATTAGGGCCGAACTCAGCGCGCAGATGAAGGCGGAGACCCCCCACGCCAGTCCGGCGGTCATGCGACGTAGCCCGCTGGGCAAGCACAGGGGCAGCCGCCACCAAGCGATCCCGACCGGTCCGAGAACATGTAGATTCTCGGCGAGGTAAGACAGCCACCGGCGGGCGTCTTCTGCAGTGGTGTCGGCCGGGTCGCGCCCGTAGACCGCCGGCACGAGTCCGTCGAGTAGCTGATTCTCCACCTGTACAGCCGTTGCGTGGGCGGTCAGTTCACTCGGGTCGGAGTCCCGGGCCTGGTACACGATGCGGGCCAGCGACAGCATGAGAGGTGTGTTCAGCGCTTCACGACAAGGGCTCGGGGGATCGGCGTTCAGCGCCCTCGCGACATCGTCCCAGCGGGCGGTGTCGGCGCTACCGGAGCGGGTCAGATAGGCCACCGCCGTGGCCGGATCCACCGGAACCACCTCAACGACTGCCGCGCCGTCGAGGACTCGTGCAGCGACCGCCTGCGTGTACTCCTTGGTACGGCAAGTCAAGACCATCGGCCCGCCATCAAGCGTGCGGAGACGCACCATGGCGGCCGAGCGGTGGACATCCGGGATCTCATCCAAGCCGTCGAGGATCGGCAAGATGTATCCAGTCCCGACGAGGTCGCGAGCAACGGCCCGCGGGGTTCCATAGGTAGTGACGAGCTGGTCTGCCATCCAGCCCTCGCCTGTCTTCGCGACAGGATCCCATGAACCCAACGCGAACCACACCGGTATCCGACTGACCGCGCGTGGCAGATCCGACAAGGCGAGTAACAACAGCAAGGCCGCGCCGGTCTTGCCGCCACCGGGCGCACCGATGATCACTAATCGACCGGTAGACACGCGAGCGTACACGTCGGCAATGTCGGCGGCCGTTCCGCCCAACTGCGCCGGCGGCAGCGTTGCCTCTGGACCTGCCAAATCGGCCCCGAGCCATTGAGCAGGGTGCGCTGCGATACGCGCATCCGCGGATCTAATCCTCACCGCCACAGGCAGCGGTGAGATCAACCCGCGATGAACCGCCTCCCTGCTCCACGTGACACGGACCGTCATGGCGAGATCTGCGGCGGCCACCGCTAACTGCCGAGTTTCGGCGGCGTCGCTGCCCGAGTGCCACTGCCTGATGCCCTTAATCACCCAGCCCACTAACGCAGCAACACTCACGCCAGTGAGGGCCAGCCACTCCGTCAACACGGCCGTGCTCGAGCGCCACAGCACAAGCCCGGCGGTTCCTAAGAACAACGCCAAGACCGCCGCTCTCGGCCATGGAAAAACACGCCGACCCACATTGATCAGTCTGCCCGACACACAGGACGAAAGCACTGGGTACGGCTGCCTAGATTTCACCCACCTCACGAACCGCCCGGACGATCAGACCAACCGTCTGGCACATCACTTGGCGGCCTTCCGCGGCCGGAGGACCAGCCACCAGCCGCATTGACGGCTCCGCCGTTTCTCTCAACGACATCCGCGACCACGGGAATGACCAAGATCAAGCGCGTGAACTGCTGGACCTCGCCGAGCACCGAGTCCGAACGAAGAACCGATGCGAAGCAGTCACGGCGACCACCAAGCGCGAAACACGGTTCCTCGCCTTCACCACCCACAGGGCGCCTCCGACGCTCGGATTCTGGGTCGCTCACGGGGTTGAACCCGTCGAGCCCGCGCTCAGTGATCTACCGCTCAGCTACGCGAGATCACACCACAACCGCCTCGAGGGCAGGAGACGAGCACCGCCACGGGGTTCCCAGTGAGACGCTTAGGCGCTGGCGTGGTCGACTATCCGTGCTCGCGGACGTTTCGTGTCGCGCGTACAGCAGCCTGGCGCAACTCAGGTGACCGACGGACGGTTTAGGAAACCGATGCACCCCACCGACATAGACCCCTCCACGCGTAGCCAGCCAACTCCAGTTCGGTCGATTTTGACTCCAGTGACTCGAATCGACCCCTCTTGGTTCCCAGCGTGTTCCTACGCTGAACTGCTGAGCGTTAGCCCAGCGCGCCCAGTCGCAGCAACTGAGATGAGGCTGAGCCATGACGTGAGGCGGGCGAGATCTCAGCGGTACCTTAAGGTCGCGTGATGCGCGTCCTCCTTGCCGCCCTGATCGTGCTCGGCGTTGCAGCTACCGGGTGCGCCTACCCAGTAGCTGGCGCCGACCCGGCCGAGTCGAAGCCACCGCTTCGAACCACAGCCGCGAGCAGTCCTGTCACCGTTCAGCCAGCGACCGGCACGGCCAAGCTGATCTCTACCGAACTCCGCCAGATCCGCGTCATCGCCGCCCGGCCCGACGTGCCTGGATACAAGCGAGACCAGTTCGGGCAGACCTGGACCGACGACCACGCAGGCCGTGGCGGCCACAACGGCTGCGACACCCGCAACGACATACTCGCGGCCCAACTGACCGCGGTGCAGTACCGCGGTCGCTCCAGATGCGTCGTCATCGCCGGCAGCCTTCCCGCAGAGCCTTACACCGGGCGCCGGATCGAGTTCCGCAAGGCCGCCGCGAACAAGGTGCAGGTCGACCACCTGTATCCGCTCGCCCGGGCGTGGGAGATGGGCGCGGCCCGATGGCCCCTGCGGCGGCGCATCGACTTCGCCAACGACCAGGCCGCGAACCTGCTGGCTGTCGATGGACCAGCCAACGCCTCCAAGAACGACAGCGGGCCTGGCGAGTGGATGCCCCTCAACCGCAACTACCGATGCACCTACGTCCTGCGGTACCTGCAGGTCGCCCGCAAGTATGCGCTGCCGATCACCGCGAACGATCGCGACGCAGCCCAGGCAATCACCCGATCCTGCGCTTAGGAAGCCGAGCTAGCTCACCGGCAAGCACACGGGCGAACGACCAGATTTGACCAGCCGCCAATCCTCCTGGTGCCTCTAGCTGACAGCCAGCCAAGGCATGATCGGCTTACCGTTGTCAAAGGCAACCGCCGACCACTACGGGAGAGCCGCCGCGGCGGGTGCTGGGGTTCGCCGCAAGACGACCAGCGGGATCGGACGGTCTGTCCGCGAGCCGAACCGTCCGGCATCTGGGTAGCGGGCCACCACGTCCTGCCAGAGCTCGTCGCGCTCGACCCCGCCTGCTTCTGCCGCGTGCACCGCAACGATGTCGGTGCCGATCTCGATTGCGGCGTCCGGATGAGTTCGCAGATTGTGCAGCCAGGCGGGATCGTTCGGCTCGCCTCCGTTGGACGCGACTACGACCACGCGGTCGCCAGGATGGCAGGAGTACACCAAGGGCGTGACCCGCCGCGTGCCGGTTCGCGCCCCGACGTGGTGCAGGAGCAGGACGGGCGTTCCGGCCAGGGGCCCGCCCAGCCGGCCGCCGTTTGCGCGGAACTCGGCGACCACCTGGCTGTTGTCCGGACCTGTCATGAGGCGAATCGGTAGGTCAGCGCGACCTTGCCACGGTCGAGCTGCCGTACCTCGAGCAGCTCGGCACTGCGTCTTGGTGAGGTCGCGAACAGCGCGGTGCTGTTCGTGCCGGCGACGAGCGGGTACGTGATCAGCCGCAGCTCGTCGACCAGGCCTGCGTCGATCAGGGAGGCGGTGATGCGCGCTCCACCGACAAGGTAGATGTCCTTGCCCGGCTGCTGCTTGAGTGCGGCCACGTCGTCGACCGAACGCAGGAAGGTCGTATTCGGCCACGACGTGGCCTTCAGGGTGCTGGACAGCACGTAGTGGGGCGTCTGGTTGATGAAGTCGGCCCACTCCCGCTCGGCCGGCGTCGGCGGCTCGCTGGTGAGCCACGCCGGCGTCTCCGGCTTGGTCTGGATCGCGGTCCAGTACGACTCGTAGCCGGGGTACATGCCTCCGCCGAGCAGGCAGGCGTCGATCTGCGGCGTCAGGCCGTAGTCCTCCGACCAGGCCTCGACCCAGTCGGCGGTACCGTCCGGGCCCTCCACCTTCGCGTCGAGCGACATCTTCATGGCGGCGATGAGCTTGCGCATTGCGTCCTCCGTCTGCGGTGCGGCCGCCCGTCCGTCGGATGGCCTACACAGACAGACCCGCGCCGGTCCGCCGATTCGTCGCGCGAAGCGAAAGTTCTATTCGGACGGCAGTCCGAACGCCGGGAACAGGCCGGGATCTTGGAACGCGACCATGCGCGTGATGCCGGCGGGAGAGACGGTCAGCACGATCACCGCGTGCGCGTGGTGGACGCCATCGGGACCGCGTGAGTACACGCCCAGCGCGTCCTGATCGTTGGCCCGGGTCCGGACGGTACGCAGGCCACCGGGCTCGAGCAGCAGGTTGGCGCCGAGGAAGCGGGTCACCGGATCGCGGCCGGCGAACCAGGTGAGCAGCGGCGGCATCTCCAGGACGGCGTCCACGCGGAGCAGCTCGGCCACCGCGGAGGCGTCCGCGCGCTCGATCGCTGCCGCGAACCGCTCGACGAGTCCACGCCGCTCCGCCTCGCCCGGCTCGGCGATGTCGTCGACGGCCGGCGCCGAGCGGGCCACGTCGGCACGAGCCCGCCGCAGCGCGCTGTGCACGGCGGTCGGGGTCGTCCCCAGCAACTCGGCAACCTCGGCAGCCGACCACTGCAGGACATCGCGCAGGATCAGTACGGCGCGGGACCGGGCCGAGAGATGTTGCAACGCGGCGACGAACGCAAGCCGGATCCCCGCCCGCGACATCGCCACCGCCGCGGGGTCGTCCGGCAGGTCGCCGAGCAGAACGTCCGGGCACGGCTGAAGCCACGCCACCTCGGGTCCGGCCACCAACGGCACGTCCGGGTCGGTGCTCGGTGCGCCGAGACCCGATGGCAGCGGCCGACGGCCACTGCGCTCGATCGCGGTCAGGCAGGCATTCGTGGCGATGCGATACAGCCACGTACGCGCCGATGACCGGCCCTCGAAGCCGTCGTACGACCGCCACGCCCGCAGGTAGGTCTCCTGCACCACGTCCTCGGCCTCGTCGATCGAACCGAGCATGCGGTAGCAATGCGCGAGCAACTCGCGGCGGTACGTCCCGGTGAGCTCGGTGAACTCGACACTCGTCGTCACAGCTTCCCAGGCTACTGGGCTCCATACCTGACGGGTCACGATGCAGACAGACCGACATCGAACCTCACCGATCCGTCCGGCCGATTAGGGTCGAGGTACGCCTAGGTTGAGGAACCTGGTGTGACTGGACGGTTGGCGAACAAGGTCGTTGGTCGCCGGCAGTTCGGCCTCTTCGCACAGGCGCCATCTGATTTCGTGCTGCAACCAACGGATTGGAAGGCCGCCGGACGGCTTCGGCAGGGGCTTGAGCCTCACAGGCCGTCATGAGTTCGAATCTGATCGACTCCAGCAACTCTGTTACCCGCCAGTTCGTTCCACAAACCGTTCCACGGAGCCGCCGGCGGCCACGCTGAGCCAAGCTGCACAGAATGCCCAACGCCCCCAACGGTACAACCCAAGACTGCCGAGTTTGACTCCTTCAGATCAAGGGCCCCGGCTGCGGGCGGTGCTGGGGCGCCGTCCTCGCCAGAGCCCGAGAGCACGGATCCCGGTACGTCGTCGGCGATCAGGCGGGATGCGCCGTCGAGTGGTCGCGGCGGCGCTGCATGCCGAGCGTGATCCCTAGACCTGCGCCACCCAGCGCGATGCCGCCCAATGCACCGAGCGCGGCTGAACTCACGTCGACAGCGGATTCCGGCTGCGCGGCCGCGGCCGGGGGCGCAAGGGGCGAATCCAGCGGTCGCTCGACGTCCACGTCACCCGGCTCGGGTGCATATTGCGCCATCGCCGGCGCGGCGGTTGTCATGAAGGCGACGCTGACTGCGGCGCCTGCGGCCAACCGGGCGAGCCGGGTGGTCATGGACTGCTTCGTGGTGCGTGCGGCGTTGGTCATGGCTTCCTCTCCTCTGTCGGCGGGACCTCCGTGGTCGACGATCCAGATGCGCCTCGAGGTGTTGGCACTGTTGTCGCGCGCGGCGGTATCGGGGCGGTGGACAGCGGTATCAGCGCGGTATCAGTCGCCTTGACGGGTGCCTGAGAGTGGTGGACTGTCGAAAGCGTGGTTATCGCCGTACTCGGCCCACTAACCATCGATGGGGAGTGGACGAACCTCGCACCACGCGATCGCGTCGTCCTGGCCGCACTCGCAGTGCATCCGGGAGAGGTTGTCAGCGCTGGGGTGCTCGCTGACGCGCTGTGGGGAGAACGACCGCCCGCCTCGGCGGTCAAGGTGATCCAGGGCTGTGTGGTCCGGCTTCGGAAGTTGCTCGGCAGCCATTCGATCGAGACGTCACCGGACGGTTACCGGCTGACCATCCCGCACGACCAGATCGATAGTCAGCGCTTCGAGCGTGCGGTCGGACGGGCTGGTGCGCTGCTGGCGGCCGGCGAGGCAGAACGCGCGGCGGTCGTGCTGGCCGACGTACTGACGCTCTGGCGCGGCAGGCCGTTCGAGGAGATCGCGGAGTGGGACAGCGCCCGGATCGAGCTGGCCCGGCTGACCGAACTACGGCAGCTCGCAGAGGAGTTGTACATCGAGTCCGCGCTGCGGTCCGGTGGCCATGACGGGGTCCTGAGCCAGGCCAAGGCCCTGACCGCGGAGGCGCCGCTGCGCGAGCGGAGATGGGCCCTGCTCGCGACAGCGCAGTACCAGGCCGGCCGGCAGGGAGAGGCGCTGGAGACTCTGCGACGGCTGCGTGTGGTCCTCGACAACGAGCTCGGGCTCGACCCGAGCCCGGAGATCGACGCGCTCGAGCAGGCGATCCTGCGCCAGGATCCGGCGCTGTCGAGTCCGAGCGCCCTGCCGGAACCGAGCGCGGCCTGTCCGTACCAGGGGCTGAGGCCGTACGACGTGGACGACGCCGAACTGTTCTTCGGCCGGGACACCGAGGTCGCTGCCGGATTGCGGAAGCTGTCCGATCATTCGATCCTCGCTGTCGCCGGTCCGTCCGGTTGTGGCAAGTCCTCACTGATCCGAGCAGGCGTCGCCGCAGCGTTGCGTGCCGACGGCGGCCATGTCGTGGCGATCACGCCAGGGCTCCATCCGATGACGGCGCTCACTGCCGCGATGCCGGGCGTTGGGCCGCGGCCGACTCTGGTCGTCGATCAGTGCGAGGAGGTCTTCTCGCTGTGCCAGGACGAAGGCGAGCGGCGGGCCTTCTTGGCCCGGTTGACCGAGCACGCTACCGGTGCGGCCCTGATCCTGGCGTTCCGAGCCGACCGGCTCGCAGACATCTCCTCTCATCCGGGCTTTGCCCATGCCATGGAAGAGGGGCTGCATCTGCTCACCGGTATGTCTGAAGCAGAGCTCCGAGCAGCGATCACCGAGCCCGCGCGACTCGCCTCCCTGATCGTCGAACCAGGACTGGTCGACCTGCTGGTGGCTGAGGCTGCGGGCCGGCCAGGTGCCTTGCCGCTGCTGTCCCACGCCCTGGCCGAGACCTGGCAACGCCGAGAAGGGCGGACCCTGACAGTCGCGGGCTACCGCGCCTCCGGTGGCATCCAGGGCGCAGTGGCGCAGTCGGCGGAGCAGGTCTACGCACAGCTCACCCCGGAGCAACGGCCGATGCTGAAGGCATTGCTGTTGCGTCTTGTGACGCCCGGGCCGGACGGTCAGCCCGTGCGCAGCCGGCTGCCGCGGCGTTCGGTCGTCACCGGCCCGGAGTCAGATCAGCTCGTGAACCTGCTGATCAGCGCCCGCCTGGTCACCAGCGACGACGGCGTCGTCGAACTGGCGCACGAGGCGCTCGCGCGAGCCTGGCCCCGACTGCGCGGCTGGCTCGACGACGACCTCGAAGGCCAGCAAATCCTCCACCACCTCACCCAGGTAGCCGACTCCTGGGATTCCCTGGGCCGCCCGGACAGCGAGCTGTACCGCGGCGTCCGCCTCGCGAAGGCATGGCAGTGGCGCGACCAGGCGGCCCCCGACCTGACCGCGACGGAACAAGATTTCCTCACCGCGAGCAGACAGCTCGCAGATGCGGAACTCCGTGCGGCCGAGAACCGGGCCAGGCATGAAGCCAGGATCAACCAGCGGCTCCGTGCCGCGCTCACCCTGGCCGCCACCCTGCTGGTCGGTGCCTTGATCGCCGGCTTCCTGGCGGCCGGCCAGGCACAGCGAGCCGATCGCCAGGCGGCTGCAGCGGAACAGTCCGCGACGATCGCCGCGGCCGGCCGGGCCGGTGCGAAGGCCGTCGTACAGAGCGACATCGACACCTCACTCCTCCTCGCGGTGGCCGCGGTCCGGATGAACCCGTCGCCCGAGTCGCGAGCGAACTTGCTCGCAGCGCTCGCGAAACACCCGCAGCTGATCAGGTCCCTCGAGACCAAACGGGTGAATTCCTACGGCCTGGAGGTCAGCGCGGATGGACACCAGGCCTTCATCTACACCGCGACGAACCATGTACTCAGCTACGACCTGACCGCCGGAAACCCCATCGCCTCGTACGAGCCGCCGAACCGATCGGGTGGAGCACATCACCTGGACCTCCTGGGCCCGATGGCACTCAGCCCTGGCGGTCGGGAGCTCGCGGTCGGGACGCCGCCACCAACGACGGAACCAGTCCTGTTGCTCGATCCCACGACGCTCGAGCCGACCGGCCGCCGGCTTCCGGGCTTCACCAAGACACTTGCTCGTGCGACGCACGTCGGGTACAGCCACGACGGACGCTCACTCGTAGCGATGATCCAGTACTACGGCAACGGCGCGACCAGCGACTTCAGCGGCGGTGCAGTGTTCGTCTGGACCATCACGCCTGGCGCTTCGCCCGCCTTGCGAAAGGTCGTGCCGCTTCCAGCCGTAGCTGTTCAGGATGTCGTACTCAGTCCGGCCGGCGATCGGTTCTATCTGACGAAGCCGGTGGCCGCCTACGAAGTTGCCACCGGCAAGCAGCTCTGGTCGAGAGCCGATCTCGCCTTCGTTGACGCCGACGTCAGTCCCGACGGGAAGTCACTCGCACTCGCGTGGGAGGCCAAGGACACCTCCAGCGCCAAGTACAGCGATGTGCTGGTGCTCGACGCGTCGACGGGAGCACCTGTGCATCGTTTGAGCAAACACACGAGCGAACTCCGTCATGTGCGGTTCTCCCATACCGGCAAGTGGTTGGTGTCGACCGGAGCCGACTATCGCGTCGTGGTGTGGGACAGCGCGAGCGGAAAGCCGTTGGAGGAGATGCGGATCCCTGACAGTGGCACTCTTACGGCAGCGTTCAGCCCGGATGACCATACGCTCTACACGTCGGGAGGCGATGGTGCCATCCGGAGCTGGGATCTGCCCGGGCGACATCGCTACGTCAGCTGGCAGCGGACCGCGCAGAACTTCCAGTCCGGATGTCGCGTTATAGCTCCCGGCGGGAGCCGCTACTTCCGGCTTCTCGATTACGATGCCGGCTACTTGGACCCGGGTCCGGCCGCCGGAGGCTTTGTCGACAGCGCCAGCGGAAAGGTCGTCCGCTTCGATGCGAGCCAGATCGGCGTCTCGACACGATCCTGCGGCACCTGGCACCCGGATGGAGACAGGTTCGCGATGGGCGATTCGAACGGGAAGGTCTTTGTCGAGGATGCCCGGACAGGTCGCTTGCTGACCAACCGGAAGGTGGCGGCCGCCAGTGTGCTGGATCTCGACTACAGCGGACTGGACGGCAGCCGCCTGGTCGTTGGTGACGAGTCCGGCCTCGCCAGGCTGCTGGATGGAGCCACGCTCCGCGAGCTCAGCAAGCCCGTTCAGGTTGGTGGTCCTGTCGCCTGGCTGTCGGCGAGCCCGGACAATCGGTCCGCCTTCGTGGTGATCGGAGGCCGCCACATCTCCGACCGGCTTGACGTTGACTCCAATCGTTGGGCGTTGGTCGACCTGATGGCGGGCCGGGTGGTCCGGCGTGGGGGCTTCTCGATGAGCGTCCCCAGCATCGTCGCATTCGCCCCGGACGGGACGCGGGTGGCTGTCGGCAGTGAGAAGGGAGAGGTGCTGATCGTGGATCCAGCGACCGGCAAGGACATCGCGGCACCGCAGCTCGTCCATCAAGGCTTTGTCAACGGGATCGCCTTCTCGCCCGACAGTTCGCTGCTGGTCTCGGCTGGCTTCGACGCCGGCGTGAGTCTCTTCGACGGCAAGACCGCGGCGTTGCTCGGCTCGATCGCGACGCCCCACCAGCAAATGGTCACCGCCGATTTCCTGCCAGACGGCCACACTGTCGCGGTCGCCGCGTACGACGACGGCGTCTATCACTGGGACACCCGACTGGAGCACGCCGTCGACACCGCCTGCCGGATGGCTGGGCGCGATCTGACCGCAGCGGAGTGGCGGGAGAACTTCGGCGATCGGCCCTACAAGACCTGCTGAAGCGCGGCTTCAGCCTCGTTTGGGGGATCTGGTGCGCCGCCGCGTGGTCGACGCCGCCACCGGCGAACTCCTCCGCGAACTCACCCTCGACCCCAGCCGCGACTACCAATCCACCGGCAGGCCGCCCGGACCAGCCCGCCGACACCCCAAATGACAACACCCGAACCACGAATCGTGGGTTCGGGTGTTGCCTATGTCTTGAGACATCACATGTTGTGGTTCAACACATAGGAAACGGGTGTCTCAAGACATAGGAAACATCTGTGGGTTTGAGAGTCGGGCTGAAGCGCCCCAGGTTTGATGCCGCATCTTTCTGAGTTTGGAAGGATGCAGGACGTGCGCAAGAGGATCGATCCCGAGGTCAAGGCTCGCGCGG
>NZ_JBICSZ010000024.1:0-12604 GCF_043197365.1 Kribbella sp. NPDC049174
GGGTCGGGTCTTGGGCGGAGCCCAGGTGTCTTCCGGGTCTCGGCCGGCTTTGTTGCTCGACGCGACCTTAAGGGTCGGGTAGCTGGACGCTGTCCAGACGATGAGTTTGAGGTTCGCGCACCTGATGTGCCGATACAGAGGTAGGCCGGGTGCGGATCCCGGCGTCTGGACCGAGGGAGTACGGCGTGAAGCGGAACGGCGAGGTCAGCAGGCGGGCGCAGCGTGGGCGCCGGTCGGCTGGTCAGATCCTCGCCCTCGGCATCTCGTGGACGTCGGTGCTGTTGGCGGTCGGCGCGATCGGGCTCGTCGCGCTGGTGATCGTGTTGTCGCCGGACGATCGCCTGGCTGCCCTCGAGCAGCTGGTCGAGATCGTCCAGGCCTTGTCTGAGGCGCTGCAGGCGCTGGCGAACGCCGTATCGGGTTAGCGAGCGCCGGCTTGGTCGTCGTCGGCCGCGGCGCTTGATCCGAACAGGTCGGCCAGTTCGTCAGGGCTGAGTTCATCCCGGCCGGTGGAGGCCTGCGACTCGGTCGGCACTTCAGTACCGACCGGATCCGGTCCAGCCGGGGACAGGACGTCGACGGGCCTCTGGGCCGATGTCGGCGGCTCGACCACGGGGGCAGGTGCCGGCGGAAGCTGGGGCGCGAGCGCGACAGCAACCTGGTCTTGGGTTCGTTCCGGGTGGGAGACCATGACGATGATTTCGCCTTGGCCGAGCTCTTTCAGCTCGTTCGGGTGGACTCGGAACTTGTCGACGTACCGCAGGCTGCCGACGCCGCTGGCCGATGTGGTGATCCCGAGGCTGTCGCGGTCGTCGGTGACTTGGAGGGTTTCCTGGAAGCCCTGGACGGTGCCGATCCACTTGGCCCACTCGTCGGCCGAGTCGCCTTTTTGCTGGTGGAGGATGATGACGTTGCCGTTGGTGCGTACGGCGTCGTGGAACTCGTCGGAGACTGCGCGCAGGTCGGCGACGCTCTGGGTTGCGATGCCGGCGATGATGCCGGCGCTGCGGGCGCGGGCGTAGAACGCGTGGAGGGCGGATCCGCCGAGTCCGGAGAACTCGTCGACGATGACGAAGCAGCGGCGGCCGGTGTGCCGGAACCCTTCGTTCTGGAGCCGGTCGCTGAGCAGGACGAGGTCCTGCAGCGCCAGGTTGCCGATGCGTCGGGCGGCTGACATGTCGGCCGCCGCGTTCAGCGAGAAGATCACGTAGTCGCCGTCGGCGATCGCCTGGTAGAGGTCGAGCCCTCCAGGCTCGTCGACCAGTACGGGTCCGGCGGCGCTTTCGCTGATGCCTGCGAACCGGTGGTAGATCCCGCTGACGGACTTCACCAGGTTTGAGTCACCCTCGTCGACGAGGAACCGCTGCACGTCGGCGCCGACCTGGGCCGACAGGGAGCCGGCGACTCGGCCCATTCTGGTCGGGTGCAACAGCTCGACCAAGTCGGTCAGGTCGCGGCGCCAGGCGCGCCGACGTCCGCGGGTGTCGACGTGCTGGACCTGCTGCTCGACCAGGTCCAGCAGGGCACGGCAGGCGAGGTGGAGCCACCGCTCCCCCACCGCCCGGTAGAAGGGTTCGGAGAATCCGCCGTCGGCTGATGCGGCCTCGGTCTGCATCAGCTTGTTGCTGATCTGTGCGGCCGTTCCGTGGCGCAGTGGGTTGTACGTCGTAGTCGCTCCGCGGCCGTCGGCGGTGATGACGTGAACCCGCTTGCCGGCTGCGGCTGCCATCCGGCGGCGCGCCTCGATGACGTCTGGGTCACCCTTGAGGTCGAACATGATGTGCGGGTTCCGCAGGTGTGCCGCGGCAGGTGAGGCTGTGAGTTCCCAGGTGAGTCGGTCGACGGTGGTGGTCTTGCCGAAGCCGGTAGGGCCGACGATCAGCATGTGCAGGGACACGCTGCTCCCGGGCAGGGTGTAGGTGTCGGCGTCGGAGACGCGGGCGCCGAGGCGCAGCTCGAGCTCGTCGGTGCTGGGTACGTGGATAACAGGGCCGGGCCGGTCGATCGCGGCGACGGTGGCGGCGACGGCGGTGGGGTCTGCGTTCTGTGTCACTTCGCGGAAGTCGGCGTGGTACCGCTGCCGGCGCCACAGGATCCCGAACGCGATCGTGGCTGCCAGGGTGACAGCCACAGGGAGCTGCTCGGCGATCCACAGCGGCCACTTGGCTGCCGCGGCCGCCCGCAGGTCGGCCAGCGGGTTCCCGGGACCGTTCGCGAATGCGTCCCAGGCCTCGACGTACGGCTTGGCGTACAGCCTCCAGACGGTCGCCAGTACGACGATCACGGTCGGGATGAGGGACAGGAAGAACAGCTTCCGCCCGGGCTGCTTCCGCAGCCCGGGGACCTTGTGTACGACGTACACGGCCAGGATGCTCACGAGGGCGACGACGGGGTTGAACAGGCCCGCGACGGCGGCCGCTCCGCGGCCGATGGCAGCCAGGTCGGTGGTCTCGCGTTCGCGGACGGTGCCGCTCTTCGGAAGCCGCGGGCGGTTCTCTATCTGTCCTCGCACCTGCTTACTCACCGTGACCATCCTTCCGGTGTGGAGCCCGCCCCTGCGAGGTGGAGGTCGCAGGACGAGGAGCGATGTCTCTCCAGCGTTCGACGGAGATCTTGCGGGGTCTGCCGAGCTCGGCGGCCTTGGCGTTGGCTTCGGCGGCCGCCGCTTCGACGATGGCTGCCACTGCCGGGACTGCGTAGTACCGGACGCCGGTGATGTGGTCAGCGTAGATGTAGGCGAGCATCAGTCGGACGAGTCGGCGGCTGTCCTTTCGGCTGGCCTCGAGCTCGTGTGCCCAGACGGCACCGGTGGGCGCGATAGTGACCATGTCTGGGTAGAGCCAGCGCAGCGACCGTCCGGTGCCGAGGATCCGGACGGAGTACCGGGGGTCCTTCGGGGACCCTTGGTCCGGGGTGTCGATCCGTCGGATCTCGCGCTCGGTCAGGATCTCGTGGGTGGGTTTATCCACAGCCACGGCACGGGCGATTGCGACCATTTCGTGGTCGTGGCGGAAGTCGGCGAGTCGGGGCGTTACGACCCGGCCTCCGACGCCGGCGAGTGACATCCCTTCGCGGGTCAGGCTCCAGGCGCTGGGGAGGTCGTGCACCATGCGCGTCGACTCGACGAGGCCGATTTCCTTCATGCCTCGGAGTCGGCGCTCGGCGGCCTTGAGTGGGGCGGATTCGCCGCGGGCGGTGAACTCCTCGCAGACCTGGGCAGCGGTCGCGCCTCGCCAGCGTCCTAGCCAGGTCAACCACTCGACGTCTCGATGGGTGACCTGCCAGCGCTTGCCCACGCCCTGCATCCCGGCCACTCGCTACCTCCCAGCTCTCCGACCGTCCCCGGCCATCTACGCACCTAAGTCAAAGTCTTCAATTCTTTCCCTTGCTTTCCCTATTCTTTCCTTCCCTTGATCTTTCCTTCCCTTGTTTTCCTTCCCTTGTCTTTTGCTTTCCTCAGTTACCTCTATCTACATCAGCACTCGTCACAACCTAGTTCCTCTGACCCACACCCACCCCCATTTCTCCTTGTCCCAGACCGACACCTCCGTCCTTGTCGTTGGAGGAGGGAGGTGTCGGTCTGGGACAAGGTTTGCCGCAGGTAGGGATGGGGGTGGGTGTGGGTCAGAGGAACACCCCAGGAACACTCTAAGAGCACCCTACAGTAGCCCGGGACCATCGGTCACGGGCTGAATCTGACGCGTTTCTGAGCGTCTCGAATTTTGTTGTCTATGACGCGAGCATCACCTCGCGGTCGTACAACTCAGCGTCTGCGCGACGCGACCACAGGAGTGCGCGGCGACGGTGGCGATCGCCCGGCTGCAGGTCGTTGTAGATCTCTTTCCAGGCCTGCTGCCGGAGTGCTCGTTCGGCTGGTGGCAGCTCCCGCCACCAGCGGGCTCGGCGTTGTCGATCGGCCGAAGCGCGTCGTAGCGCGCAGCGCTGTCGGCCGGCCTCCCAGCGCTCCCGGAACGCCTGTCGGTTCGCGGCCCGGGCCGCCCTGAACTCGAGCCTCTCGGCCGCGTGCTTGCGACGCAGCGCCCGCCAGGTCGACCAACCGGCCGCTGGGGCCGCCGGCGTCTTGCGGCAGCCTTCAGTAGTCCACTTCGTACCCCTGCGAGTGAGCAGACCTCTGCGGCACAGCTCCGTCATCCGCCCTGTCAGTGACTGTTGCTGCCGGGTGCTCAGAGATCCGTTCTTGGGTTCCTGGTAGCCAGCCTTCTTCCGTAGCTCCGCAGGGGTGCACAGGCCGTGGAGGGCGGAGGTTATCCACAAGCTCAGGCTGCCGCGGGGAAGGCCGACCCAGAGGGGGTGCGCGGGCGGAGGGGTGTGACAGCTCGGTGGGTGAGTTAGTGACCTGGTCGAGAAATCGACGGCCAGGAGGTTCGGTGCGTAGGTGTTGGCCTGGTCTCCCTGTCCCTCCTCCGAGGCGTAGTCGAACCTCTCCACCAGCACCAGCAGATCGGCCTCACACAGCCGACGGAGGGCCTTGCGGCACGTCTGCCGGTCAAAGCCCGTGTCCTCGGCCAGAGAGCGCTCAGAGGCCGGGACGGCCCCTAGCGTCCTGGCTGCCGTGCAGTACTCCGTTACGACCGCCACGACCTGCTCCGCGCTGTGCCGTTCTCTGGTCGACCAGGCGTCCCACAGCTGGCGGACGGCGCCCACCATGGGGAATGTCAGCCAGTTCCAGTCGTAACCGTCTGTGAATGTTCGTGGCAGCCGCGGCCCGGAACCGAGCTCCAGTCGCGGCGGCATTTTGGCCTCCGCCCACACGTAGGTTTCCCACCACGCCCGGCCTCTCTGACGGGCTTTGGCTCCGATGAGGTGAGCCGGATCTGCGAGTACCTTCCATGCCTCGCCAGGGCCGTATCCGGCCGCTTTGAGCTCAGCCGTGGCCAGCAGCTCGGCTGCGGAGCGATCGGCGCCGTAGGTCCGCCCAGGGTGGCGAAGCCGCGGCCAGAACGCCGGCGACAGCGGCACCATCTGCTCGGGTGATGGTGTCCCGCTGGCTGCCATTGGCGCTGGCCGGGGCCTTCGAATGGCGGCCACGCCGAGACGGTGGCTGCCGGGGCCGTTGCTGAGGAGCTCGGACAGGAGCCGAGAGCCATCCGCAGGTGGATGGCTCAGCCCGGTTGTCCTGTGAGGTGCTGCGAGAGGGCGCAGCGTTGTCCGCCAGTCGAGCTGAGTGGCAGACAGCTTCCACGTACGGCGCACCTCAAGGACTTGATCGTGCAGCACCGGCATCAGCTCACCCGCGACAGCCACCAGATGCAGGCGGCCCGGGCCGCCTCCTGACGATCTCGAGCACCACCAGACCGAGTGGTCGTCGCACCACTGCACGAGCCGGTGGAGCGTGGCGGCCGCCGTTTCTGCGTCGTCGAGGTCGACGTCGATGGCTGCCACCCCGGGGGCGAGTTCGGCGAAGTACGACACGCCGAGGCCGGCGGCGACTGCGTCCCGTGCGGCGTCGAGTGATCGCACGGTCGCTACGAGGTCGTTTGCTGCGTCGATCAGGCGTACGGGGGTACGGAAAAGCAGGCGATCAAGCTCTATGGCTGCCGACACGTCGGTAACCGGAGCTTGCGGTTTCAGGGTGTCGTGAGACACTGAAACCGTCGCCGCCTGCGCAGGCGGCAGCACAACGGCCCTCCTTTCGGCGGGTCGAGCGGTGGAACCGAGCGAGGCAGGGCTGCGAAACTCAACCTCGTTCTCGGACTTCAGTGGGGCGGCTGCCAGCTAGCAGCCGCCCCTTGTAGTTGTCAGCCAGTCTTCGTGGCTGTCTTGTCCTCCTCGTCATGGGTGGCGTCGGTGGCTGCCACTGCTTCAGGCAACGGCGTGAAGCCGCCGCCTGGGCGCAGCTGGATGAGCGAGCCCTGGGCTTCTACGTCGTCCCACCACTCCGGAAGAGGGGTGTTCTCGTCGTAGGTCTCCAGGTCTCGGCGGACCAGCTCGACCAGATACCAGGACGCAGACTTCTGCATCGCCTCCAGGCGGGCCGCGAACCGTGGCATCAGGTCCACGGGCACGTTCGCCATCTGCCGGTAGGTGGTCTTACCCGGCACCGGCGTGAAGTCGCTGAATGCGCCCGCGTTGGGGCGCCCTACGGGTCGTCCTGATCTGGGGCGCATGCGCACAGCATTCCGGATTCTGCAACAGATCTCGTGACGGCACGCCGGAGTAATGCAACAGAACTGACGCGTGGCGGCTTCCCCGGATGGGCCCTCGTGGGGCTTCCTAGCAGGTCTGACGTCGGGCCTGCGATGGCTGCCAATCAGCGCGGCGGAGACCGGCCGAAGCGGCAGCCACTCACCCGCCGGCCTCTCCTGGTGCACTGGGCCTGCCGGACCGCTCAGGCCTTCGGCCTGGTCGATCCAGGCCCGGGCGGGTCGGATGGCTGCCACTCGCCCGCCCGACGGCGGTCGCCAGCTTTCGCCTGCCGCTGGCATGCCACCATCTGGCATGACCACTTACCGAGTACCGGTGCAGCTGCGCGATGTCCCTGGACCTGACGCCGCGCCGGCATTCCAGGACGTCAAAGACTTTTGGGACCAGCTGGTCGACGCCTTGGGGACGTTCGCGCGCATCGGGTCGTCGTTCGACGCTGACATCAGCGTTGACGCGGTGAAAGCAGTGAACGACCTGCGCCACAACGTCTACGTCGTCATCCAGGATCCGGGCGCGGCCGGCGTACCGGTGCTCGAGGGTCAGCAGGTGACCGGCGCGGCAGCCGCGCAGCGCGTAGTCGAGTGTGCACTTGTGCAGATCGGCCACACCGACGACACGGCGAAGGTAGACACCGACAGCGTCGCCGAGCTGCAGGACCCGACCGGGAGCTGAGCGGGAGCGCGGGGGTCTGGGTACTGGAGGCCCCACCCGCAGGTGGGCCAGACGCGATTCCCATGGTCGCTCATTAGAATTAAGACGAGTCGCAACTTATTTCATGAGATATCATGCGCGTTATCTCGCGTGTCCTACTTGCCAGACACAGGCGCGTGGATGATGGCGAACTGTCATGCCGCCTACCGCGAGGTACTGCCGGTGCTACTTTCTTCGCTCTGTCATCCACTTCATTGCTTGTGGTTTCACTCGGCTTGTGCCTCAGTACCTCGTGCGGGGGATCGGCTGCAGACCTCGACCGAATAACGTGTGTCGTCGTAGACATCCACGGTCGCGTGGCTCTATACAGGAAGGGTTCGCTTACCCGCCGCAGCAGGGGACACATCGCCGTGACTGACCTATCACCCGCCAGCTTCAGCGCCGACGCTCCCGCGGAACCCTCCGCTAGGACGCACATTGCGCCTGTCGATAGGCTCCGCGAACTCGAACTCGGGATCCCAGACGATGAGCTGGCCAAGTTCCTGTCCAGCCTCATTGTGACAGTCGGGGCCTCGAAGGGCGGCGTTACGAAGACCACTCTCGCGCGGGAGCTCGGCTGGTGGCTCGACGCCGTCACCGTCGACCTCGACTGGGACCTTGGGGGACTGACCAGGCTCCTGGGCTATCTGTACGAGAACCGGAAGAATGCGCCGTTGCTCGACGCGTTCGATACGGGGCGGACTCCGAGGCCGTTGAAGGGTGGGCCGTATAAGTCGGACTTCGTGCCGGCGCATCCGGATCTGTCAGAGAACCAGCCGACGATGGATGACACCTCGACGCATCTGGAGCGCTGGAGCGGAGATTGGCAGCGCCCGGTTCTGGTCGACACTCATCCCGGTGGTCACCCGATGGCGTACGGCGCGATGCGGGTATCCCGAGTGATCGTTGTGCCGACGCTGCTCGAGCATCAGTCGCTAATGGCGTTGGAGGGGCAACTCGACGAGATGCGTGAGTACAACATCCTCATCATCCCGACAAAGGTGCCACCGACGCCGAGTGCGTTGATGATCGACCGCTTGCAGAAGATCAGCACGAAGTTCGATGTCCCGGTGGGTCCGCCGATCAGCCGTGTTGAGCCTTTGGCTCGTCGGACCCTCTCGATGGCGGTGTCGGCCAAGCGGCCGGTTCCGAGGCAGTACGTGCAGTTCGTGGATGACATGAGGGCAGTGGTGAAGGCGGTGATCTTGCATGGTCTCGGGTAGTCAGCAGCCGAGTGGGCTGGATTCTCTTCGAAGTCGGCGTGAGCGCAGGACTCGGGCGCCTGGGGCGCCGAAGTTCCCGAAGCCAGGTACTGGCGCGGGGGAGGAGCACGAAACGGCTGAGGAGCACGAGCCCGTGGCCGCGACTCAGCCGCCGGCGCTCGAGGTAGCGGCTGCACCTGCTCCCGACGATCGCCACGCGAGTGGTGATCCAGCACCTGGGGTGCAGGATCAACCGGAGATCGAGCGGCCCGCCGCGACCACTGCCGAGGCTCCAGCCGCGGTGACCGACCGCCCGGCCGAAGTCGCGAGCCAGCGCCGCGCGACAGACCCGGCCCCTGCTGCCTCGCCGCCTCCGGCTCGGCCAGCCAAGGCACAGCCTTCGAGCCGCGGCAAGGTGGCGACGTTGGCCTTGCCGGATCTGTCGATTGATCCGGCCGATCCGTCGGCGTTGCTGCCGTCTCCGACGTCGATGAGTATTCCGGGGTCGATCATGCGCCGGTTCGAGGCGGCACGGGACCAGGCACCGAGTCATACGGTGCTGGTTCTTGATGCGATCCGGGCCACGGTCCACGATCTGCCGGATCTTGTTGTGAAGAGTCGGCCTTCGGCAAGGCCTGGTGACCTGTTTCCGGCCAGGCCGGCGGGATCGGCGGGTACGACGGTGTCGACGGGTGGTCAGCCTGATCATCTTGAGCAGCTTCGGCTTCGGCCCACGGTCGCTGAGCTGGTCGTGATCGATCGGCTGTGTGACTGGGTGACGGCTCATCTCCGGGCGTTGTCTCCGCGGGCGCGGAAGGTGAGCCGTTCGGAGCTCGTGTCGGTGGCTCTGAGTGCCTACTTGCCGCCGGCGTCCTCGCAGCGGGCTGGCTAGTTCTTCGTTCTTTCTGGGGCTGTCCTGACGCGTGGGGTTGCTCTGACCGGGTGCCTGTGGCAGAGGGCGGCAGCTTCGTGGTCGAGGGTTCGATGCCCTCGACTTCGACTCCCGCGCCGCGTTCCTGGGGCGGAGAGCGTGGCATGATGCGGCGCATGATGAGGGGCCGGGACACTACGAATGTCCCGGCCCTTCGTCGTGTGTTCGCGTCCTAGCTGGCGTCTACGTCTTCGACCGGGTCTTCGGCGTCGACCTCGGTCGCGGGTTCGACGGGCTCCTGGGGTAGGCCAGCGGCGAGCCGTTCGACCGAGCATGCGGGGTAGCCCTGGTCGATGATGAACCGCAGGTAACCCCGCTGGGCGCATCCCTCGCTCGGGTCCTCCTGACGCCACGAGTGTCGGTTGAGCGCCTTCTCGTTCCCGGCGAGGACCAGCGCCAGCAGCAGCACCATTCGCCGCTTGTCGGTGACTCCCTCAGCCAGTTTCTGCAGCGCCAGCCGACGCGGCGCGGGCATCGTCTGCCATGCGGGCTGGTCCTCGTTGCCTGGCTCGACGCCGAGCCAGTCAGCGGCCAGCACGTGGCCGTCGCGGAAACCGTCTGCGACGGCGTACTGAGCGAGCAGCATTTCGCCGGTCAGGAACTCCATCGCGCCTTCCGGAGGTGTCTTGCGCTGCAGGAGCTTCTGCACCCAGTCGCGCCGGATCGGCTCGGCCGCGTCCCACTCCCTGTTTCCTGCGATCACCCGGCGGCGGTCCGCCTTCTGGGCCTCCTTCCGCTGGGCCTCGCGTGCCTCGCGGTCTTCGTCGGCGGCCAGTTCCTCCGGCGCCTGCTCGGGCCTCTGCGGTCCGGGGTGCAGTTCGTTGGCCTGGTCGCACACCGCGACCCCCTCCAGCCGCTCCTCGGAGGGCAGAGCGTCGGCCTGCTCTCCCTCGGGCAACGCGTACACGTCCGTGGTCAGCGTCCCGTCAGCCTTGACGAAGTACTCGACGTCTTCGATCACCATCGCGTGGCCGGGGCAGTCGGCGTGCTGCTCGGCGGTCAGAGACTCGCCGGTTTCGTCGCGCAGCTCTGTCACGTAGCGCACCGAGTCGTGACGGCTGTAGCCCACTGATTCGTCGGTCACCCGGATGCCTTGGGCTTCCAGTTCTGCCTGGACCTTCGCGCGCTCGGCCGCGAGCTCGTCCTCGGCCTTGTACGCGCGGATCACGCCGTCGATGTCGTCGTGCCAGCCGCGATTCACGTAGTGCAGCAGGCGGGCGACTCGCGTGGGGTTGTCCTCGAACTCCGCGATCTTGGCGGCTGTGATCAGGTCGAGGCCGTCGTTGTCGTCCAGCATCGCTGTGCCGGTCTGTGACTTGCCGAGCTTCTTCGCGGCCCGGACCTCGGTACGCGGGATCTGCAGCTCGGCGGCGATGTCCTTCTCGGCCATCCCGTACAGGCTCAGCTGGTACGCCGAGTTCGCGTGCTCGCTGTCCGTCATGCCTTGGCGGTAGGTGTTCTCGGCGCGTTGCCGGATGATCCGTGCGATCTCCTCGGCGTTCGAGTCGCCTTCCGGACCGGTCACGATCACCGGAACGAGGTCGCGCTCAGCCGCGATCGCCGCGAGCGTGCGGCCTTCGCCGTACCGGACCCGCACCTGCCCCCCGACGGCGCGGACCCCGATGATCGGTTGCAGGACTCCGACGTTCGCTACGCTCCTGATCATCTCCGGGTCCGGTTGGATCTCGCGGATGTTCTTGTCGGTCAGCAGGGTGCGGGGGTCGTGCCACTCAAGTGACCAGTCCGGCGTCTGCTGGGTGGTCTGCTTCTGGTCGTTGATGTTCTGTACTTCAGCCACCACGTGACTAGCTCCACTCCACCAGTCGGCGGGAGTGTCAGCCTTCGTCAGGCCGACTTTCTTCCTCCCCCTCCTGGCGCGGAACTCACCACCCGTAAGCGGCCGGGGGTCAACCGCCGGCGACGCGCGTGGGCGCAGCGCAGCGGAGAACACGCGCCTGGGTCGACGGCGGTTGACCCCCGGACGTGTCGGGTGATGATGGAGAGCCAGGAGGGGGAGGAAACGCTCTTAACAGCGCCGACGAAGTCGGCTCGTTCGTGCGGCCGGAGGCCGGCTGGATCGTGTCTTTGAGGGTCAGGCTTCTGCCTGCGTTTGCCCCGGCTTGCTGATCGGGCCGGTCTCCCAGTGTCCGGGGTGTGTCATCGGGGGCGTGGGGGACGAGAGCGGCAGCCCGTGTCTTCGGGCTCGATGCCCGAAGACACGGCACCCGGCCTGCGGCAACGCAGCTTGGGGGAGGCCTCGATTCGAGCGAGGCCTCCTCCCAGCCAGGTCACATCGTCAGGTGCGGCCTCGGCATGAACAGCTGGGGTGGCAGCGGGTACGGCGTACTCGGAGCCAGCGCGGCGGCCACCTGAGGGGCTTTCCTTGCAGGATTCGGCGCGCCTGGCGGGCAGTGAGGTGCTTGCCCAGCGGCAGGCGGGCCTGGGCAACGATCAGGTCGGCGACGTCGGCCGAGGACGCTATTTCTAGCTCGGCGCAGTCGATCCCGAAGGTTTCGCCCTGGTCGTCGGCGCCGATGTTGAACTCGTCGGTGTGGCCAGTGTTCGGGCTCTCGGGCATGCGGTAATCGCCCGGGCCAGCAACGGCCGCGTACACGGTGCGTGGGTGTTCGCCATCCCAGCCGGTGTGCCAGGCTCCGGCGAAGATCGTGGCGACCCCTCCGCCGGTCATCTCGACGTACGCCCATACTCCGCGTTCGTGGATGCGGTCGACGATGTCGTCCAGGTCCAGCCAGCCGATCATGCTGCGCCTGCCTTGCTGCGGTGCCAGGTGGCCAGTTCGGTCCAGGTCTGGAGTGCTGGGCCGGTGTGCTGGGGCCGGTCGAGCGACCGTACAAACTTGATGATGTGCAGGAGACCGTGAAACGGGAGGGCGTGAATGGAGCTCGTGTCACCGTGGCTGAACCGGATCTGGTGCCAGACGGTCAGGACCGGTTCGCGGTCGAGTCGCTCACGCGCGCGCCAGACGGTCAGATCCCCGATCCATCCGCTTCCGTACGCGCCCGTGCGTACGACGTATCGGTACTGAAGGTCGTCAGGTTCTGCGGTGTCGGGCGGGAAGTCGTCGCGGAAGTGATTGCCGTCGGGGTCGGTCTCAGCGAACTCCCGGTAGTTGGTGGCGGTAGGGATGGCGTGGTTCTCGCGGCAGCTCTCGATCCACCCAGCCAGCGCGGGGACGACTCGCTCGGGGGACGCCCAATCGGTGACGAATGCGCCCTCGTGGTCGTCGCTGAAGATGCCTAACACTGCGGGTACGCCCATCATGGGCCTCCGGTTCCTGCCCGGCGGCGGGAGCGTCAGCCCTATGGCTTGGCCGACTTTCTTCCTCCCCTCCTGGCACGTGGAACGAAGGGTCGTAAGCGGCCGGAGTGCAACTGCTGAAACCCCGAAGGGGCCGCCGGAGGCGGGCGGTTGCGCGGAGGTCGTGTCGGCCCATAGTGGGCGGGTCAGGAGGGGAGGAAGCTTTGTTCAGCGCCGACGAAGTCGGCTCGTTTCCCGGCGTTCTGTGGCCGGCCGGGATCGTGTCATTGACCTGTGACGAGCTGACCGCCTGCAGGAGTGAGAAGAACGATCGGGGCTCCGCCCCGAACCCCGCCCT
>NZ_JBICSZ010000025.1:0-11603 GCF_043197365.1 Kribbella sp. NPDC049174
GATGCCGCCGGTGGAGTTCGAGCAAGCCCACTACGCTGCTCTCAACCGAGAGCAGCAACCCGTATAAGAGCGGCAGAGAACCTGGGGTGGTTCACTCCGCGAAGGTCCGGGGCAGATCGCGGAATGGGGCGCTGTAATCCCCAGGGCTCACGCCAAGTGGATCGAAGGTCAAGCTGAAGTAAGAGAGGCGGAAGCCCGTCTTCTCGAAGCCCAAGCCGCAGTTGCCCGCATCCGCCTACTGGCTCCTGAACTCGAGGCATCGGTAGTCGACAATGTGGGCAATGAGCTGCCGCCTCCGCAGTCTGACCCGTTCGTATAGATCTCGACGGCTCCCTGTGATGACGTCTACCATCGCTCATAACCGCCCGGGCGGTGACGCGTAGCATCGAACCCATGGCTCAAACCTCGCCGGACGGCGACACCTCGCCCTGGGCTCCGCTGAGCCGCCGCACCGCCGGACTGCACGCAGAGCCAGTGGAGGACGTCCCCGACTGGCTCTATCCGCAGCTGCAGGAGTGGCTTTACCACGTCCTGCAGGGGACGCGCGAACCTGTCATGGTGCTGCGTCCTGGTTCCGGGTTGACCGACATCACCCGCGAGATCATGTTGCGGATCGGCACCGCTACTCAGCCCTGGCTGCTGCCCGCCGATGACCCGATCTTCCTCGACGCGCTCGACGCAACGGTGCGCTGGAGCCGTTGGGGCAAATGGATACTGGAAGGAGGGACAAGGACCGGAGACCCCTTCGGCGACCCGAACAACCTTGAGCAGACTCTCGCAGCAGCCAACTCGGCCTGGCGTGTCAACACTGACTGGCGTGGCCTCGAACGACGGGTCAACCCGACGGTGACCCAAGCTGTCACCACGACCATCCACAACGCCGACGCTGAGACCGCCGGGCACCTGGCCGCCTCGTGGGAAGCGGCGTACGGCCGACGTCCCGACCCCGACAAGGCGTACGCCGAGGCGGTCAAGGCAGTCGAGGCTGCTGCCTGCCCCAGGGTTCTACCGGCGAGCGCCACCGCCACCCTGGGTACGGTCCGCGACCACCTCCGCGCCGCCACCGCCAAGTGGGAGCTCGTCCTACCCGGTAAGGATGGCACACCCGGCGACATCACGCCGGTCGTAGCGATGATGACAGCGTTGTGGGATGGCCAACGCTCGCGGCACGCCGGCACCCCGACTGCCCGTCGGCAGGACCAGGCCGAGGCGGCGATACACCTCGCCGCCACTCTAGTGCAGTGGCTGAGCAACGGCGCAGTGCGAGGCAAGGTCTAGGGTGATTTGCTCGATCGCTTGCGCCAGCCGGCGATCGGCGCTTGACGCGTGCCGTGGTGGTCGGACAATCGGGCGCCGGCGCAGGAGGCTCAGCGGGGGCGCTGCGAGATCCTCGGACATCGCCGCGCGGGCTCGCGTGGATGTGTGGTTGTGCCGACGAGGGTGGCGCCGGGTGAGGACGGTGTTACGCCGCCCCGCACTCGGGCCTGGCGAGCCAGGGGCGCGCCTTGAACGGCATGACCGGCCGGACAGCGTCGCGAGTCGCCTACGAGCTCGAACGATTCAACGCCGCCCAGATCACCAAGCACCTTGAAGACCGCGACCGCCCCGCGCAGCCGGCCGGCGAATCCCCCGATGACGACGCCAGCGCTGAGCCTGCCCCGGTACTCAACCCGCGGGCAGAGGCACTCCAGCAGCAGATGCTTGCGTCCTTCGAACGCCTTGCGTTCGACCGGATCGCCGAGATCATGGACCGCACGGCCGAGCTGCGCGACGAGTGGTTCACCAAGCTCCGCCCCCACAACCCCGACCTCGTCCAGGTCGAGGACGGCAAGACCTACGTCGTACAGATGAAGTCCCACCGGGGCTACGGCACGAAGACAGAAAGGGGCGTCATGCCCACCGAGATCGAAGAACATGCCAGCGATCCGGTACGACGGACAACAGCACCAGTACGACGGTCCACATCACCGACAACAACGGCAACCTGTCGATCAACGGCGAGCGGTTCACCCAAAACTACAACGCCGGCGTCGACATGGCCAGGGTCCTCGAGTTCGCCAGCGGCGTACGCCAGATGCTGCCCGTGCTCGGACTCGACCCAGCGGCGCAAGGCGAGCTCGCCGACGCGGTCGACCAGGTTCGCACCGAGGCCGGTACGCCGCAGCCGGACAGCGGCCGACTGCGGCAGGTGGTCAAGCGCCTACTGGACGGCCTCAACCAGGCCGCGCCAACGGTCGCGAAGACGATGCTGATCGCAGCCGGTGAGGCCGCGCAGAAGGCGATCACCGGCGGCTGACCCGGCAGGCCGATGTGTCCATCAGGATCGCGGCGCATCTACGGCGGCGGGCAGCCTGCTTCCGTAGAACCCAGAGCGCCCACATTCGTTCGGCGAATCTGGTCGGAAACCGCCCGGCGACCGGGCGCGCCTCCTTCATTGTGTCCGCGCCTGGTGACTAGGATCTCACCCGTCAACTGGATGTGCGCCTCCTCCGGGGCGTGCTGAGTAAATGCATTTGCTTCCGGCAACGGACGATGCACCTTGGGAAGCTCGAGAGTGGGGTCCTCCCGGCTGACAGCGTTCTAGCGCTTCGATTCCGCGCTGCTCCGGAGGGATGCGCGGGGTCGGAGTGAAGATGTCTGGACCCAACCACAACAGCCATCAGAAGCTGCTGCTGATCGGCACACTCGCCTGCCTAGCCGCGATCGTCATCGTGTCCCTCGCCGGCCAATCTGGAGCCGCTGTCTCCATCGGCGCTGTCTGGACAGCTACCTGCGGTGTACTAGCGCTCAGGAGGAAGCCATAGCGCTCCCCTTTTGGAAGACGGGCCTGCCCAGCTCGGTGTTCATTGCCCGATGCGGCGCCCGACCCTCGGCCTTGAGTCACGAGCAGGTCGCCGTGCCCGGCCGGATCGGCCGGGTGCGGCAATTCTCTCTACTCGTCTCACGGTCCAGCTGGTACCGCCGGATGTTGGAGTGACGGGAGTTCGGTGCGGAGACGCCCGAACTCATCGGGGGCGAGTACAAGCCGGACTATCCGGTTCCCGAACCGACAGGTACGGCGTACCGCGTCTGCCTCGAGTTAGCTGGACGAGCTTTCGGCAAGGTTGGTCACGTCCTGAGTGACGAACGGTCGCGGCTCACGCCAGGTGAGCCGAGACCGAGGGGGCGTCAGCTGACTGCGGGCCGGTCGTCGTCTCGACCGGCGTTTCGACCGGCCTTGCGCCGACGACCCCAGGCGAGGTCGACCAGGCGGTCGGCGAGCTCGATCAGGGTCTCGCCGACCTGCCGCAGTACCCGTCGCGCATCCGCGCGGCGGACGCTCGAGCCGAAGAGAACGGCCAGGAGCACTACGACGCAATAGACGGCGGCAACCATCAGCAAGACCGCACCCAGCACGAGAACGGCCATGAGCGGAGTGCTGATGGGCCAGCCAGCTGCTGTCGCCTGCGCGGCGACCGATTGGAGCGTAGGGTTCATCTCAGAACCTCCCTGTAGTTCGCGCTGCATCGGATTGGTTCGGTTTGGAACGGCCTCCCGCGCCAATCGGGAGGCCGTTCGTTTGTTCACGGATACCCAGTAGTGCTCGCAGGGATCGATTGCGTTGAGCTGGTACTGGTCCAGCCGCTACCGGCCACATCCTCGGTATCCCGTACGTGGTGATCTACGGTGCCGATGCCACCGGACAATTTTATTTCCTAAATTCCCATGTAGAGGGGTACGGGGGAATTCACTCGATCCCGCAGAAAGGCACGTAGACGCGTGACATGGAATTCCGACGCTGGTAGAATTAAAGACATGAACCACACAGACGGTAACCCCGCACAAAGGAGGCGACTGCTGTGCGTTAGGAGGTGAGATTATGGAACTGCACGACTGGGTCGAGCTGGGCATCAGGCTCAGCATCGCAGTCGCGGCGCAGGTCTTCAGCAGACTGCCGCGCACGAAGAAGAGATGCAAGACACGCCGCAAATCAAATAGCAGTAAGTGAGAATCGGCACCCAGGTTGGGAAGCCGATTTTTTGTTTGTCTGGTGGCCGGTTCGCCGCGCCACCAGACAATCTCTCCGAATCAGAATTGACCTTCAGCGGTGCCTTTGCGGCATCGCTGCTCTGCAGAGAATCGGAGTTGCCAAGCTTCTACTGCTGGACCTGGAGTTGGCTCACCTGCGATGAGGCTTTGGCCGTGGGGCGGGCGAGGGTGATGGGAGCGCGTACTGCGCCAGTGGTCGCGGCCGAGCAGGGTGACGGCGTGGTGCGGTCAGCGCTCGTTGCGATGTCGGGCGGTGACCACGTCTTCGGTCGCGTTGACCGCGGCGCTGGTGGTGTAGCGAAGGGCCTATGGCGCGGGAATCGCAGCCATGTTCGCAGCGATATCCATCGCGCTCGTTCCGACTAGCGACGCACCGCAGTCAGCGGTTCGATGGGCCGCGGCCGGAGTCGCCGGCGTTGCGTGTATCAGCGAGTTTGCGTGGCATTACTTGGAGCGGGGGGCGAAGACTTGAGCGAACAACAACTTCCGGGCTCCGCCGGCCCATGGCTGGGGTTGGAGTGTCCTGCGTGCATGTTCACCGAGCCCCCCGCGTGATTGGGGCCAACTGGGTCTGGGTGCATGAGCCTGGCTGTCCGTACGAGGGGCTCAGCTATGCCGAGGCTGAGGAAAGCGAGCGACAAGCTCACAGTTGAAGAGGCGTCGAGAATCGATCATCAGATGACGGACCCAGTGTCCACGCGCTCGCGCAGCTCCGAAACGGCATCCGCGAGCGCTGCCGAGGCAGCGGACAGCCTGCCCGGTCTCCGGAATACCCACCGACCTGAACCCAGCTCCGCATATTCCCGGCTGGCTCGCACTACCGCGTCAACGTGCAATCGGATCCCCGGGTGAGCTAGATCCCGTGTACCCGACGCAGCCAACGTCACTTGTGAGAGCGCCGCGTCGATCCGCGCGAGCCGGTCTGGGGCTTTGGCTGCCATGACGCTCAGCCATTGGCCTGCCGCATGCACTACACCAGTCGCCAACTCGCCCCGCTGCTCGTCCTTCTTCTCGTCCGCTTCGATCCATAGCACCCAAACGAACATCGTCAGGAGGGCGGTCCCGAACCACGAAAGAACCAGACCACCGGTAGAATCCTGGCGGTCGCGGATGGCCGTTCGAAGGTGCAGGACCGCGTCGACCATGGTCTCGATGCCGGCCAGCACGATGCGCGCGCTGCGTTCCAGATGCTCGGCTTGAAGCCGAGCCACGTCTTCGCGTCGGGCCGTTCGCTCATCATCCAGAGCCATGCGCGTTCGTCGGTTAATCCACAGTGCGGCCGCAAGAGTGAGGATCGTGCCAATCGCCGCACCGGCCGTAGCCCACGCGGTTAGCCAGTCGGCCGACGTTGCCGCGTGCTCTATTGGAAACGGCGCTGGCGCGCTGGAAGGCGTCGCAGCTGCGGCAAGGGAGTTGGGATTGGCCGCGGTGACGGTGACACCAGGTAAAACAGGACGCCGATCATCGTCTAGCCAACCCACCCTCACGAGGACATCCCACAAACCTCAATCGGCACGACAACGGACTTCGTTACATGTCTCGGCGGGGAGTCCAGCTGTCCGGTGTTGAGAATCGATCGGTTCGTGCGACCGGTCGTCGGGGGCCTCGGTGGTCATCAGGTGTCACCACACGTCGGCCCGCGGGTCGTATCAGGCGACCATGCACGTCGCTCTGAAGAGCATGGCAGCCATCGAGCACGAACGCCTCACGTTCCGCATTCGGGTGGATCCACGAGCGTTTCTCGAGCCAACTCCCTGGTTCCCGGACCGCGAGGCGTTCGTGCTCGAAATGACCGAGGAGCTTTCCGATCCCCCCGGCCGAAGGGCGGCGGTGGTGGTGTCGGAGAGTGAACCAGCAGTTGTCGCCGGCGCCATGACCCTGGAGTTCCTGTCAGCGGCGTCCTACCGAAAGCGGCCAACAGATACGCGCTCAGCAAGACCCAGCGTGACGACATCTCGGCCGGCTTGAGCAGCTCGCCTCCGAGATCGCCGCGGGAACTGACTGGGAGCAGGATCTGTCGCGCATTATTTCTCGTCTCTGGTCAGCACCCGCCGAGGACCGTATCGGTGAACTGGCGTCGACCTTCGGTATCCAGACCGATCCTGCTGAGCTCAGCGCGTACATCAAGGTGAGGAACGCGATCACGCACGGACGGTCCGCAAAGGCGTCCCTCAAAGACAAGGTGACGACGATGCAGTTCCAACTACACGCTGGCGGTGTGGTTCTGTTGCGCAAGGTGGGCTTCACCGGGCCGGTACGGGATGCAAGGCATCACCGCTTCCGTACTCCCCGGCCAGACTCCCGGGTCAAGTAGTTCCAAGGTGCCCCTCCGGCGCCACCCATGGGCCGATCGGCTTCGAGCGGTAAAACCCGCGACGCCGCAGTCGATCGGTCATCGAGGCCGTGGACATTCGTCAACGGCGCTGAGCATGGCCGTCTCGCCGGGGTCAAGACTGATGCGCCCAGAATCGGTCTTTAGGGCGATTTCTCTCCGGGTGACCTGGTCGACCTTGCCGCACCAGACGGCGCCGGATCGCTCCGTTACGACGACAGACGGACTCGACTTGCTCGGCCCATACCAGGTCAATCCGACGGCTATCAGCAGGCCGAGCATGGTGACGGCGGCCCAGATGAGCCCACCGCGGAGTGCCGATACGGTCATCATCGCTTCATCATGTTCGGTCCTCGGTTCGGCGTTTGCACTGGCCGCGCGACCCGCTCGGAGTACGCCCAGAACGGGCACCGCATCCGGAACACCATGGGCGGCTCTCAGTATGAGAAACGCGGCCACCGTGCCTGCAATGACGGCGGTCGCCAGCGAAATTCCAGCGGCAGCCGCGAAACCTGGGGCCAAGGTGCTGATGTCCGAACGGCCGCGGATCAGGCTGAAGCCCACGACGCCGAGCAGCAAGCCGGCGACGCCTTTCCGCCAGCTGTCGGCGAGCGCGCGAGCTCTGCCGAGTTCGCCGGCCACGGCCCGCTGCCGACTTAACGCTGCGAGTCGATCCTCTGGCCTAGCCGGTGGGCCAGGAGCAAGTCTCACCGTCACTCCTCCTCTACGCTGAGGTTCCAGAACGCCCCGCACCCGTGGGCATCGGGACCTTGGCCTCGGTGAGCGACGACACAAGTGCATACCATCTCGATGATCGGCTTCTGGGCCGTTTGCCTCTGTGCGTCACGGACGGTTTCGTCGACGTGGAAGTACTCCATCGCGTCGCCGCACCGTGGGCAGATGCCGCGAAGCAGATATCCGCCTATGATTTCGCGGAACTCGAACTTGGCTGCCAACTCCGCGAACTCGTCCTTCGTCACCTCTTCGTAGCGAAGAGGCGACGAATGGGCGGTGTTCGGTGTCGGAACGTCACTCACCATGCTCCTATCGTCGTGATCGTGTGTCCTCGGCGTCGCTGCCCAATCCGTCCAAATGGCTTCACTTGAGGTCACGCCGTACCGGTATACGTGAAACCGGCCCAATAATACGGGTGAGCGAACGGATAGCGGCCGGACCTGCTCAAGCGGAGCAGTAGGCGAGGTTCATCGCCTCGTGAGGCGTCTTCGAATTTCATACCCTTGAAGTGCTCAGCGGCTTCGCTGACGGTCAAGGACCGCAGCCACAGCGCTGCACGTTGCAGTGCCGCTGCGGGATCGAGGAGGTCTACCTGAGTGCAGACATAGAACTCGCGGAGCAGGAGGCCGGTTGCGGCATCCGCGACTGGCCACAACGAGGTGATAGCCCCAGTCGCCCCTGCGTTGAGAAATGCCGTCTGTAGATTCATCGACTCATCGAGTTCGACCTCGATGTCGCGCGCACCAGTATGGCAGGCAGCAGCCACGACAAGACCTATCGGCAGGTCGCGTCCGGCACGTTCAAGGTCGGCAACTGCGAAATCCCCATCACTGAGGTGAAGCACGGCACCGCCGCGCTCCAGAGCGACGCCTGTCGCATGACAGCCGAGATGAACGTCTGCCGGCCGCTGCATATGTTCCAGAAGGAACTCGCCGGTCGCGTCTGGCCCGAACGCTAGTTGGACGTCGCCTTGATACAGCTCGGCCGCACGTCGAAGCTCCAGCCGCGATCCGGGTAAGGGCCGCATATCGCTCACCGGGTCGGCCAGGCCGACAAGCGTCCTCGACATGCGCATCCGATCATCGAGGGACGTCTTGTCCAGCCGGTATAGCGCGGAAGGCAGGTAGTCGACTGGCATGGCGTCCCACAAACAATGAGGTGGCCGGGTGGACGCCGTGCCCGCCGGGTCGCCGGAGCCGAATGGAGCGGCGTGTAGCGGCCACGACGACAGTGCGCCGGTGGGGACTAGAGTCACACGGCTGGCACCAATCGCTCGCAACTCTGCGGCCAGTGGGCCCATCAGCTCCTTTCCAATACTCGGCAGCACCCGTTCCAGCGAGGCGATGAAGCCGTCCTTGGAGGATGCGGTCACCAGAGACTCGCCAATTGGCGCAAAAGTCCACTCGGCAAGCGTTTTGCTGGTCAGTCCGTCTGCCCAGATGGGCATGACCTCGTCCGGGGTGTCGCCAGTGACGACCAGCCCAACGGTGCCGGACGGCGATGTCAGGAGATAGACAAGCGGATGTTCTCCGCTGAAGTCTCGTGCGAGCACCGCCAGGGGCTGGTGTCTTAGGAACTGGGGATGGCCTGCTCGTCGGATCTCGCCAATCACCGACGTTAGTTCGTTCCAGATGGCTTGCCGGATTTCAAACGAGGGTTTGCCACGCAGCGCCTGCCGGCAGTCGACGAATCGCTGCGCGAGATGCGGATTGATGCGCTCGACGACCTTCAGGATCTCGATCTGGGTTCGACGTTCCCGACCGACATGCCTGCATAGCGAAGCATCCAGAACCTCGACGGCGCGTCGGTAGTCGCCGGCCTTCGCGAGGCTGTACGCAGCCCACCGGCCCAGGGGACCTGCGCCGGGATCGGTTACTGCTGGTGGTCGGTCCGGTGGCCCATCTGGGCTGAACTCCGCTGCCAGATTGTCGGCGTCCGATGCCTGTTCGAAATAGTGGGCCGCCCTTGCCCACTCGCCTCGTTGCGCGAGAATCGTCGCCAGCCGCTGAGCGATCGTGCGGAGCCGCCCCGGATCGTCGACAGCGGACGATAGTTGGATCGCGGTTTCAAGCCGCCGCGCTATGTCGGCACTTTCTGGCTTGATCTGCGTAAGCACGTCAGCGAGCGTTTCGTTTGCTTCGGCTCTGAACCGCGGAGCAACGGCCGGGTCATCGGCGACCATTGCTGCATGCCGCTCTGCCGACTGCCACAGCGGGTCGTCGATCGGCGCGGACAGAAGCGAAGCCGTCCTGAGTTCGGCAGTAGCAAGGTCAGCCAGGGACGCCGCCCGCAGCCCTGGATCCGTGATCTGCTCGCACAACCTGACTGCTTCTGCGAGGTCGGCGACAGCCTCCAGTGCGCGATCGGCGTCTTCGTTGGCAATTGCAATCTCCAGCAAGATCACGCCGCGGTGGTTGTAGCTGTACGCGAGATTGTGACGATCGCCTTGGGCCGAACGGTAAGCAAGAGCCGTTTCAGCGTGGCCTAGAATCTCTTCTAGCGAAATGTCGAGGCCCGGGTCGAGCGACCTGAGGCCCTTGAGGGCGAGTGCCAGGTTGCTGTGGTTGAGCGCCGCTATTGCACCGTCGTCCATCGTCTCGGCAGACTCGATGACCTCTCGCAGGACTTGCACTCCTTCCAAACGGCGAGCAAGTCGATCGGGCCCCGGCACCTCACCGAGCAGGACTCCAAGTTCGCCTCTGAACTGTAGGAGCGATGCTGTGTCGTCTAGCTCGGCGCAAAGGCTAATGGCCCTCCGTAGGAGGGCCAGGATCTGCTCAGCGAATGCCGGTTCGCTCGGGTGCTGCTGCCAAAGGATCATGGCGAGAGTCCTGCTGAATAGCGCCTCGCCTCGCCGACGCATGGTTGCTGCGGCGAGAGCGATGCCTTCGTTCGCCGCAGCGATGCGAGCGCCGGGATGTGCTTTTGCATCAGTGGCGAGGCGCTGTAACTCGCTCAGGCGCTCGTCGGATGCCAGGTCGCGGACCGCGTCCTGGTATCTGAGCCACGCGTCTGGAAGGTCCTGCGGATTGGCCACGGCGCGAGCTAAGTTTGCAAGTGCTGCGTTCGCCTCAGGGGTAGGAAGCTGAATTCGCTGCACGTGTTCCAAGAGATCACGTTGAAAGGCTTGGGTCTCCCAAAGATCGTCGGAACGCAAGGCTTGGAGTTCCTCGAGGCTGGTGGCGGTCATGAGATCGCGCGCTGCGTCGTCGACGACACGGTTGATGAGGCTGTTTTCTATGAACTGGACGAACGTCGCAAGGTCATGATCTTCCGGCAGCGTGCCATGTCGCAGCCGCTCTTCAACGAGGTTATCGACGGCTTGCGGTGAGGTAGCCCGCAGTACCCTTGGCACTACTGGAACCTCATGGCGAGGCAGATCTATCCCGGCACTTCGCGCGGACTCCAACGCTTCCGTTGTTACCTCTTCGACCTCGGTCTGGAGGTTCACTCCAAACTCGACTACCTCGTCAGGCATAACAACGATCAAGGGCGCGGAACGACACCATCGCGTTACCACGACGACGCTGTCCAGTGGCCTTGCTTCGCCGCAGGTCTGACACAGAGGCATGAGCGCATTGCCGAGCTCCTGCACGAGATCGGCACGCTCCTCCGCATCGAGAACACGCCAGGCCAAGTGGTCGGTGTCGCGTTCGCAACGTGGGCACGGTCGGCGCACAACAACCTGCCTGCTCAGCTGCTGTGGATTGTTCAAGTCATGCCCCTCATCGCTCAGCCGGCCTCGGACGCTCGGGAATCGGCGCCGTGCCCGACCGAGTCATGTGATCAAAGGCCTTCAAACACACTAGCCAACCACATATAGCAGGTTCCCCTATCGGCTGATTGTGCGGCCAGGCCGTCACTGGCCTAGGTCGATGCCGCGATGTCATGGCTCGCGCCGCCCGGCGTCCGCGACCTCAGTCGCGATCACCCTGCCGGACCTGAAACCGGAACACGGCGTTGCAGTCTCCCGTCTCGACTGCGACAGGACGCCTGGGCATCGGCGGCCCCGGTCTGGTCGCGGCGGCGGACGTCGTACCAATTGCCCAAGTAGACCCTGCGCCGAGCGGGTGTCGCTGTCGAATTCACGCGCACGAACAACCGGTCTGCCTCACCCGTGCCGGACGTCATTGCTCGCCGTCGCGATCCCACTCGACACGGACCCACAACCGGATCGGCGCTCGCTCCGAGAAGTTCTCGGGGTACTTCGGCCAGTCGCTGTTGTTGATCTGCTCAGAAGGTCGGCGGCCGGGTGTTCAGTCGATCGTGGTCATGCCGCCAGGATCAACACGTGTTCCAGGCGGTCGGCGGCGCATTCTCGTTTTAGAGGCAGGAGCGACGATAGGCTGCGCCGGCGAGATAGTTCGTCCCGGGCTGATCGACGGTTGTCGGTGCGGCGTGCGACGCTGGGGGGGGCCTTGACCCTGGTTCTTGGACACGCTGATTCCAGCCATCGGCTGGGGAAGCGAGATGATCAGGACCATGGCCCGCAAGAACTATTCCGAGG
>NZ_JBICSZ010000026.1:0-11100 GCF_043197365.1 Kribbella sp. NPDC049174
GATGCCGCCGGTGGAGTTCGAGCAAGCCCACTACGCTGCTCTCAACCGAGAGCAGCAACCCGTATAAGAGCGGCAGAGAACCTGGGGTGGTTCAGGCATGTCGAAGCCGGGTTGGTCAAAACGGCGGTGTTGGTGGAGGGGTGTTCTCAGGCTGAGGTGGCGCGCTGGTACGGCGTGTCGCCGGGCTGGGTGAGCAAATTGATGGCCAGATACCGGGCCGAGGGCGAGGCGGCGCTGGAACCGCGCAACCGGCGCCCGAGGACGTCACCGCGAGCGACCCCGGCGGCGACGGTGGAGCTGGTACTGCGACTGCGCAAGCAGCTGACCGAGGCCGGGCTGGACGCGGGCGCGGACACCATCGAGTGGCACCTGCTGCACCGGCACCAGGTCAGGGTGTCGCGAGGCGACGATCCACCGGATCCTGACCCGGGCCGGCGCCGTCGTTCCTGACCCCGGGAAGCGGCCCAGGTCGTCGTACCTGCGGTTCGCCGCGGAGCTGCCGAACGAGTGCTGGCAGTCCGGCCACTCCCGCTGCCCGACCTCAGCGGCAGAGACGCAGATCACCGACCTGCCCCCGTCAAGTCACCACGGCGGTGGCACGAGTCAGGTCTGAGATTAGGGCAGTGATCCGGCCCCGCCGACGGGTCCTTGCCACATCCGTGCCGCCGGACCGCTCCCTATTGCTTCACGACGCGCGGTGAGCCGACACTCGCACCATGACGCAGGAAGCTCGGAATCATTGGCGCAGCCCGGCAACTTTCCCATGAGCACGGACGACGTGGCGATCGGGCTCATCTCGGCTCCGGGTACGGCCACCGAGATCGCGTCGACCCTCGCCGAAGACCTGCAAGGCGAGCTGAGTGTGCATCTGCCCGCCGCCCAGTGGCGGGTGCCAACGATGGTCGACGCACTCGTGCATCCACCTGCCGACGACGCCGCCCTTGTCGCCGCGGCAAGGGACCGGCTCTTGAAGGAAGACTGGGATCTGGTCGTCTGTCTCACCGATCTGCCGCTGAAGGCTCACCGGCGACCGGTGGTGGCTCACGCGAGCCCACTTCACGGCGTCGGCGTCGTGTGCCTGCCGGCGCTCGGCGCCATCGGACTGCGTCGACGCACCCGCGACACAGTCGTCGGCCTCGTGCGCACCTTGCTCGGGGACACAGATGACCACGCCCTGTCGGGCCCGGTTGCCAGTCTCGGACGCCGCGCCCGCGAGCTCGGAAGGAGCCAGCAGCCGGATGGAGACGGCAGCGTCATGTTCACCGCGAGGGTTCTCAGCGGGAACCTGCGACTGCTGTTCGGAATGATCCGGGCCAACCAGCCGTGGAAGCTTGCAATCGGACTGTCGAGAGCGCTGACCGCCGCTCTCGCAGCGGGAGTGTTTGCCCTCGTCACCCCCGACATCTGGCAGCTGGGCGACGCGCTCGGCTGGATCAGACTCTCGGCGATCGGGGTGGGGTCTGTCGCAGCGATCACCGTCGCGCTGATCGCCGGAGCTGGTCTGTGGGAACACGCGTCATATCCGGTCGGTCGCAAGCAGGTAACCCTCTTCAACCTGGCCACCACGGCAACGGTGGTGCTGGGCGTGCTCTCCCTCTACGCCGCACTCCTTCTGCTCGCAGTGCTGATCTCACCAGTTGTGGTGCCTTCACAGCTGCTCGAGGAGGGCATCGGGCATGCGGTTCGAGTTGGCGACTACATGAAGCTGGCGTGGCTCACCAGCTCCCTCGCAACGGTGGGCGGAGCCCTCGGGGCGGGTCTGGAGAACGACGAAGCGGTTCGGGCCGCCGCTTACACGTACCGGCAGGATTGGGGTAAGGGCCTGCGGGAGGGATAGCAGCACTTGTCAGTGTCGTCCGGCAGTAGCGAGGAAGTCGTGCACCTTGGCGCACTGCGATCGCACCTTCGCCAACGGCAGAGGCCACACGCTTCACCGAGCCGCTGCCCACGGCACCGGCCGCGGAGACGCCGGGACGGCCCGTCTCGAACATCCCCGCAGCGGCCTCTCTCTCCGAGCCGTTACGCACAGACCCCTTGTCGTCCAGAGGGGCATCTGCAGCACGGCACCAGGTCAGGCTCTCGCGAGCCACGATCCACCGGATCCTGACCCGGGCCGGCGCCGTTGTCCCGGATCCCGCCAAGCGGCCCAGGTCGTCGTACCTGCGTTTCGCCGCGGAGCTGCCGAACGAGTGCTGGCAGTCCGACTTCACCCACCACCAGCTCCACGACGGCGGTGATGTGGAGGTCATCAGCTGGCTGGACGACTACTCCCGCTACGCCCTCCACGTGACCGCGCACCGGCGGATCACCGGCGGATCGTGACCCACCAGCTTCCGCGAAACCGTTGCGCAGTACGGGATCCCGGCCTCGACGCTGACCGACAACGGTCTACAGCACCCGGCTGTCGGGCGGGAAAGGTGGCCGCAACGGCCTGGAGACCGAACTGCGCCGCCTGAACATCGTCCAGAAGAACTCCCGCCCCAACCATCCGACCACCTGCGGCAAGGTGGAGCGGTTCAAGCAGACGATGAAGAAGTGGCTGCGCGCCCAGCCCACCCAGCCGTCACGATCACCGACCTCCAGGTGTTGCTCGACCGATTGTGCGACGAGTACAACCACCGCCGCCCGCATCGGTCGCTGCCGCACCAAGCCACCCCGGCCACCGCCTACCACACCCGCCCCAAAGCCACCCCCAGCGCCGACCGGACCGGCGAGATCCACCACCGCGTCCGCACCGACAAGGTCGACCACACCGGCGTCGTCACCCTGCGCGTGAACGGCCGGCTCCACCACATCGGCATCGGGCGAACCCACGCCCGAACCCACGTCCTACTCCTCATCCACGACCTCCAGATCAGAGTCGTCGACGCGGCCACCGGAGAACTGCTGCGCGAACTCATCCTCGACCCCACCAAGGACTACCAACCCACCGGAAGACCCCCGGACCAGCCCGCAAACACCCCAAATGACCAACAGCCGAACCCACGAATCGTAGGTTCGGCTGTCGCCTATGTCTTGAGACATCACAAGGCGCGCCCGGCAGGATTCGAACCTGCGACCAACGGATTAGAAGGGCCGCCGGACCGCATTGACAGGTACCGATTTGAGCCTCAGGAACCACGCGGAGTCCGGCGCTCGGCGACTATAGCAACTCTGTTACTCGCCAGTTCGTTCCACAAAGTGTTCCACAGCCGCTCGACGGATTCCGCGCGCAAACCTGGCTGACCTGCTCTCGCACGCCCTCAAATGGCCAGTGCTCGGGGCGTTGAGGACTGCCTGCCGGGTACGCCTCTTGTGGATCAAGGCGCGCCTTCGGCGCGCGGCGGGCGTGCGCATGCGGCCTCCGGGTGGCCTTCCTGGCGTGCTCACCCCAACAGCGGCGACGTGCCGTTGACAACGCGTGCTGCGCCAGTGGCCGCGCCCCAGAGGTCTCGTACCAGGATGCACCGGCGAGCGCATCGTTCGCTGCGGTTATCCATAGGGGGCTGGGATGCGTCAACGCGTGCAATAGCCCTGGGGGTCAACCGCCGGCATGTCTTCAACGCACTCCGCCATCGCATGCCTCTTGCGAGCGCGATCGCACATGGCGCATGAGTGGCTGTTAGATCGCTGAGAGGCCGCGCTGCTCGAAAACTGAGGTGACCGCCACCGTGTTCGTTGAATCGCTCTGCGCTGCACCCGCGATGACTGTTGCTGCGAACTTCTTCGCGAACTCGCTTGTTGCGTAGTCTGTCTCGCGCCACGCCGTGGCCAGGAGGCGATCAGCCGACGGGGCGCCGAGAACCTTGCGAAGGTCCCAGAAGGCGCCGCCCCACGCCTCGGGACCGAAGGGATTGAATGGGTCCTTGATTTTCGGAAACCTTCGATGATTTTCGAGGTTAATTCGTAGCTTTCCGTATCCTGGCGTGTGTCGGTCCACGGTCTCATCACCTAATCGCGGATCATCTCCATAACTGGCGCACAGGTAATTAGCGAGTCCAGACTCGACTGGCAGCGCCGCAGGATCTAGAGCTTGCCCCGGCGCTCCCCACAAGACGGAGTGACAGTATTCTCGAAAGAGCGGAAAAGTGTTGTTCGATACCTCCACGGAGAGAACAATTTCGTTCTCTTCTTGGTTGAAGTAGGCCAACGTGGCAACGTCCATATCCGCCTCAGGAACCACGGTGACACCCGGCACTGCCGAGGCAACCGCCTGAGGGAATAGTTGCTTAACGTACAGATAGAACCCAGTCAGTGCTGTTCGGAGCTGCTGCGCATGCTCCGGGGTGACTGCGCCCTTGACGAGCATCTCCGCTAGTTGATCCACGCGCTCAGTGACCGTGTCAAGGCTTCTGCGCCCTTCGCGCAGATTCTCGTGTACTTCTCGCCGAAACTCTCGAAATTCGACTTTTCCGACACCGAAGATGTCGAGGCTCTCGAATAGCTGGCCAAGCCACGGCAAAAGTGCCACAATCAGCAACACGATGGTGATTGAATCAATGCGCAGGTTCGGCCACGCGAGATGGGCTATAGCAAACGATACGGCGAGAATACTGATTGCGACGGATAAAACGATGGGTCGCGGAGGGTCGTCCTTCTCTGGGCCCTTCTGTTCCGGCCCATCGGCAGCGTCACTCATCTGCACCCGCCTCTTCCCGGGGGCATCTCCCGCACCCTAGCCCCCAAGGACACGGTACGACGTCGTGACCCTCTCGCGCGACGGCTCCCCGTCCGCATAGCGTCGGACGGTCTGATCAGCATCAGCCGGATTCACCGCCCCGGCGCGATGGCGGCGGTAACGAACTGGGGGGTACTCGCTGCCGGCCCCCGCAACCTGGAGGCAGTGTCGGCGCACGAGTTGGCGCACAACCTGGCGATGCCGAGGGCGCTCTCGCTGCTGCTGTACTGACTCGCCCTGCCCGCCCGCCTGATGGGCCGGCTCATATCCCGGACACCGGGCCGTTCGTTCTGGCGGCGATCGTCATCGGGTTCTTGCTGCTGGCGCTGCTCGGGGTGTGGTCCTTCCTCGGGTTCTCGCACTACCACTACATCGTGTTTAGGTTGTCGCCGTTCGCGCCGTTCGGCGCACCGTGGGCAGCCCCGTACGATTTCGTGTCACGAGTCATGTCGCGTTACGGCCGATCCTGGCTGGTGTGACGACGGCCCGCCGCCACAGGGCCTGGGGATCGAGGGCCCGATCGCGGGTAGATCTCGTGGTGGCTAGATGGCGGGGCCCCGGGCCTCGAGCTATGACCAAAGATGATGAGTGCCACGGAGCGACGGTGGACTAGAGGATCGCCTTCACCGAACCCAGTCTGCTGAAGTACTTCAACGGAGCCGTTGCATCGGCGCCCTCCAGTCCGAGGCGGTTAGCGAGGACGGGGAGGACATTGGTGACGTGCTTGGCGCGATTGCCGAGGTCGTAGACGAACCAGATTTGCGGGCGAAACATTCGCAACCACCGCGCCCGGAACCACCCCGGTCGAACCGTGCCCACCAGGGAAGCAACCGATTTCGGCCCGATAGGGACCGGTAGAACCGTGCGAATGCTCGCATCGGCCAGATCGAGAGCTTGTCCCGCGACCTTCGCGGCACCTTACTGTCAGGCGCGTGAGGTCGCCGGACAGTGCCGCTTGCAAGCTGTCGAGCACTCTTACGTCACCCTCGAATAGGGAGTCTTCGAGCTCTGCGCGCCGTTTACGGAACCCCTTCGCGAGTTGCCGCAACTCACCGACTGCATCCGGTATAGTCCGTCCGCCGTGCGCGCCGTAGAGTGCGGCGTTCATCCAAAGCGGCAGGTTGATCTCCATGTTCCAAGAGCGACCGAGATTTGCCCACTCCTGCTGCAACCAATCTTCGGGTGCGGTCGGTAGTTGAGACAGTTGCTGCTGCGCCATGGCAGTTCTGGCAATCTGCATAGGTGAACGTAGCGAGTTTGCCAAGTATCTGAAGGTAAAAGAACGTTGGTCGTCCACATGTTGCCTCAACTGAGCCACTAGGATCTCGTAGAAGAGCGACCGCCGGTCGTTGTCTAGAATGGCGAGCGCCCAGTCGACATCTGCGCGCACGCGCCAAGCGCCGTCGGTCAACTCAAATAACGAGTCAAAAGCGATTGTCGGATCTCGAAAATAGTCCTCGTATGGGTGGCCTTCATCGATGGGGTCATAGGCTCCGAAATTGTGCCGCGGATACTCGGTATCGGGGACAAGTGCAGTCCATGCCGTCCGCAGCACTCCCACCCACTCCGCGCCCGCGGACGTGGCTGAATCAAGCAGACTCTGAGCCTCCAAATAGTACCTCTCGAGGAGCCCGCGCGCGTCAGTACAAACAGCATCGATGTCGTGATCGAAGGCCTCTCGGTGCCCCGCTTCGATCCCTACGATAGACGACTCTGCGAATGGAAACATTGCCCGGGCGCGCTCGAGCGTGTCTCCATAGTTGAGGGCCAGCATGAAATCATAGTTGATCAAAGCGGCGACGACTGTGCTCAGATCCAATATCGCTGTGAACGGATCTGAAACGGAAGTCGGTTCGCTCAGTAGGCGAACAGTGTTGTTGAGCGCACTCCAGTCCACGACGGCTATCGATCTTCGTTGGCCCTGTGGCAATCGTCCCAGATCGACCGCCTTCCGTAGGAGATGCTCGTCAACTGGCGTGACCCAGTTGAAGGTTCGATTGTTAGTCGGACCATGTTCGTACGGCGGATATTGGACGTCCAAAGGTACATCCGTAAAGATCTCACCTGTCTGCGTAGTGACAAGTGTGCCCTCAGTGGCGGCTGACATTGAGCCCTCCCAGCAACTCCCGGGTTCTCCTGGATCAGGATGCGCGAATGCAGCGCACCGTCTAGTACTCAACTGTCGGGCGGTCGGCAGATCGGAGTGGTCAGCAGTCCGCCAACTAACAGACTTTAGGCGCTCATCTGGTGTGGCGCCATGTGACGGGCTCCTGCTGGTGGCCTGACGGCTCAGCTATAGTCAGCGCGATCTTGAGCTCTTCGAGACTCTTCCCGGAGGGGGAACTCCTTATGAAACTGCAGCGCTTCGCGCTTGCACTGGCCGGCGTCGGCATGGTCGCCGCCACGGCCGCTTCGGTCCCGGCTTCCGCGCAGCCGAGCCCAAAGCCGACCTGGTCGTCGAAGGCCGTTCAGTCGAACACGGCGAAGGCAGCGACCGCGGGAACGTGCCTCAACACGGTCGCCCTACCCAGCGCCTCGCCGATCGTGAACGGGATGGACATCACCGCGGGCAAGCCGCCGAGGGCGGAGATGTACGACCCGCCGATCGACAACTTCGTGGCCACCCGCGCCAACGCCACGTGGTACTGGGCGGCGAACGCTGCGCTGACCCAGTTCTACTACTACGGTCTGTTCCTGCAGGGCGGGAACCTGTACCGGCACACGACGTACGTGCCGGAGAACAAGCCGCCGGTGCCGACCTTCAAGCGGATCGGGTCGGGCTGGACCAGCTTCAAGTCCATCGCGACCTCCAACTACAACGTCGCGCAACCCCGGCACTCGTACCTGTACGGCCTGAATTCGAACGGCAGCCTGTACCGCTACGCGATGATCGGTGGCGGCTTCAAGGCGCTCGGCCCCCTCCCCGGCTTCCGTAGCTTCCGGGCCATGACGGTGATCAGCGAGACCGCGACGTACGACACGCTGCTGATGACGACCAACACCGGTGGGCTCTACACCGTTCACATTCCGGTCGCGGCCGGAATGAAGCCGGTGCTGAAGCTGATCCGGTCGACCGGCTGGGCGACGTACGACTCCCTGGCCGTTGTGAGCTGCGGCACCCGTGGCGGTTCGATGATCGTCGCGGTCGATCGCGACACCAAGACCGGCTATCAGTACGCCATGAGCAAGGCCAACGGGACCGCGACCGCCATCACGGCGTACGGCAAGATCCCGGCCGCCTTCGACGGCGTCGACCACGTCTCCATGACGACTGCCTACGACCAGCTGGTCGGCGAGTAGTCCGCACCGAACCCGATGCCGCGCCGGTTCTCCGGCGCGGCATCGGTCTTTTCGGCCCTTGCCCGAAAGGGCAGTCTCGCCGGACCGATCCCACCGGGTCGCTCACCGTCAAGCCCTTTGGCTGCAGCTTGCTGCAAGTTTGTCGTCAAACCTCGTTCGGCTCGGCTATTGTCGGCCGATCTCGAGCTCTTCGAGACGACTTGTCCGGTGCCTGCCTGGGCTGACCGTTCAGCAGGCCATGAGCGCACTCGACTCGCCGCCGCAAGCCGCCGGCGCCGCGACGCGCAGCAACAGCGACTCGAAGGCTTCAACGGGTGAGACAGGCACCTGAGCATTCCCAGGTGCGCCGGGTGTCGCCAGTCCCGGGCCTGCCTGCCGACGGGGCCTCGCGCCGGTCGGAGGCGACTTCGGTTTGGCGCTTGCTTACGGCGGCGGTAAGGCCTTTCCGAGCGCTCGCGCAGTACTGTCCCACTACCGTCCTATCGACTGATCGTCGCGTGTCGTCCCGCGCCTTGCCCATCCAGCGGCATCAGCGCCCGACGCTAAACCGCAGGACAGTTCTTGGTCGCGCTCGTGGTGCGACTCGTGGTGCGAAGTGCTGTCAACTGATGGGGGATATGCTGCCGTGGTGCGAAGTGAATGATGGCAAAGTCGCTGGTAGAGGCCAGATGTGGCGCTGTCGTTCCTCCTCGTAATGAGCCCCTCATCCGTTCGCGGCATGAGTTGTCACCGCCTCAACGATCCGGTCGCGGGCTTGGCGTGCCCATGACGTCGTGGTCGCTACGTCGGCGGGGGAACACAGTTGAGTAGGCCGTCACCAACTGCGATGCCACAGGCGGTCTCGATGGCCCTAAATGCGGCGCCGACTGGTGCTGGACGGCGGCGGTGAAACTCGCGGTGGTCAGAACCAGAGGCGACCTCAGCTGTGCGGAGCGGAGCTCCACGGCCACCATAAGCGACAGGCGGCGAGATTGTGGGTCCGCCAGCTCATCGACTCCTCGACATCGACAGCGCACTCGCCGATGATCGGTAGGCGGAGTACCGGCAGACTCCCATTCTTCATTGGGAGCCGGAGACGAGACATCATGAGCGTCCTCGAAATCCCTGGCCAGAGGTCGGAGGGCCGATCGGCAGGTCGAGTGTCGGTCGGGCGTCGGGTCGTCGCGACGCTGGAGGCGGCGCGGACCACTCTGCATCTGGACAGCATCCTCGACGAGGATCTGCGCCGCATCCGCGACGGTGATCTGCACGTCGCGCTGCGGTTGGTCGAGCATGCGCGTGGTGCCGCGATGTCTGCGCTTGCCGCGGGGTCGAACCGGAGAGTGCGTGTGTCGAGCGTCCAGCAGCTGCTGGTCGAGTTGCACGAGCACTGGCACGATATCCAGCAGGACCTTCTCGCGCAGCAGGTAAGGATGATGCCTCGGATACGCGAGGCGCTGTACCGCCTGCGCAGCGCTGAAACGTTGCCGGGGATCATGGACCGCGCCGCGGTCGAGATCTGTCGCAGTTGTGGCGTTGACCGCTGCGTCCTGATGAGCATGCGCGAGGGACGTCTCGTCGCGGAGAGTGTCTATTTCGCGCAGGACCCTGATGGACAGGAGAAATGGACCGCGTACGCGCTGGCACATCCACCCGCAATCGACCCGCGCGATCCGGAGATCGAGCTGCTACGGCGCCATTCGGCAGTTCTTGTCCCCGATAACAAGGTCTCACGCGGCGTAGGCGACATCAGCCGCGCCGCACAGTCGACCGGTTACGTAGGAGCCCCGGTGATGGTGCGTGGGAACGTAGCTGGGACGGTGTTCGCCGATCGAACCTTCTCTGCTCAAACCGTCGACACGGTGGCGCGGGACGTTGTCGGCCTCTTCACCGAAGGCCTGAGCTACGCGCTCGAGCGCACACTGCTGCTGGGCCACATGCGCGATCAGATCGGGAAGATCAGAGAGATGATGGCGGCGGCCGATATGAGGCTGGACGATATGTACGCCGCCGGCTTGTCGATTCGGCGCGATGCGGTCACGGGAGATATCGATATCGTGGGGCGGGGGCCGGTCATGCCGTCCGACGGTGCGTACCAGTTGATGGGCATACTGACGCGGCGCGAGATCGAGGTGATCGACTTGATGTCGCAAGGTGCCAGCAACGCCGGGATCGCCAACGAGCTAGTCGTCGCCGAGAGCACGGTCAGATCGCACGTCAAGCACATCCTGCGCAAGTTGCGCGCTGCCAACCGCGCCCAGGCGGTGGCGTCCTACCTGCGCCTGCAGGCGCTCGCCAAGAACTGATGCTCGGGGAAGCGCTGCTCGAAGTGTCAAGTTTTGAATGTCGGCGGCGATGCGAGTGTGTCCCGCGACAATCCGTTCAGGCGTAGCCCCGTTGATGCACCTCGAGTCCAGGGGGCGCGAGTACGACATGGGCACGTAGCTGGGCGGGCCGATCTGGCTCACGCTGACCCACTCGTCGCAGTGCCCAGCTGACGGATGCGCGATCGGCGGCCGAACATCGGTATGTCTGCGCCGCGACCGGAATGTCGCGTAAATCTGTTACGAGGAGCTGCGGCTGCTCTCTGGCGTGAAGTGGCCGGCCTGGTCGTGCCGGTCCTAGGTCTGGCCGATCCGCGGCCTTCGGCTCGTCAGGCATGTACGCACGTTGGGTGCCGTGAGTCCTCCGAACGGGGGATGGATATGCCCGCTGCGGGCGAAGCGCTCCACGTCTGCTGTTGAGACTCTCGTGAGACACCCATCAGCATCCTCAAGAGGAGGCACTCACATGGCAATCACGGATGAGTCGGCAAACGTCGGCAGCGCGGAAGTACGTCCATTTCGAGTCGAGGTTCCTCAGGCTGATCTGGACGATCTGCGGGCCCGCATCGCCAACACTCGCTGGCCCGAGAAGGAGACGGTCGACGACCAGTCCCAGGGCCCGCAACTGGCCACCATGCAGACGCTCGCGAAGCACTGGCTGGAGAAATATGACTGGCGCAAATGCGAAGCGAAGATCAACTCATTCCCGAACTTCATCACCGAGATCGACGGGCTCGACATCCACGGGCCTTGACCCTGGTTCTTGGACACGCTGATTCCAGCCATCGGCTGGGGAAGCGAGATGATCAGGACCATGGCCCGCAAGAACTATTCCGAGGA
>NZ_JBICSZ010000027.1:0-5376 GCF_043197365.1 Kribbella sp. NPDC049174
TGTTTGAGTCTTGCCCACGCCATGTGTGGTGTGTGACAAGCCCTCGGCCTATTAGTACCAGTCAGCTACACACGTTGCCGTGCTTCCACTTCTGGCCTATCAACCCAGTGGTCTACTGGGGGCCTTACCCGGTTAACCCGGTGGGAGACCTCATCTTGAAGCGTGCTTCCCGCTTAGATGCTTTCAGCGGTTATCACTCCCGAACGTAGCCAACCAGCCGTGCTCCTGGCGGAACAACTGGCACACCAGAGGTTCGTCCACCCCGGTCCTCTCGTACTAGGGGCAGCCCTTCTCAAGTCTCCTGCGCGCGCAGCGGATAGGGACCGAACTGTCTCACGACGTTCTAAACCCAGCTCGCGTGCCGCTTTAATGGGCGAACAGCCCAACCCTTGGGACCTACTCCAGCCCCAGGATGCGACGAGCCGACATCGAGGTGCCAAACCATCCCGTCGATATGGACTCTTGGGGAAGATCAGCCTGTTATCCCCGGGGTACCTTTTATCCGTTGAGCGACGGTGCTCCCACATGCCACCGCCGGATCACTAGTTCCGACTTTCGTCCCTGCTCGACATGTCTGTCTCACAGTCAAGCTCCCTTGTGCACTTACACTCGACACCTGATTGCCAACCAGGCTGAGGGAACCTTTGAGCGCCTCCGTTACCTTTTAGGAGGCGACCGCCCCAGTCAAACTACCCACCAGGCACTGTCCCTGATCCGGATAACGGACCAAAGTTAGACAGCCAGAACAACCAGAGTGGTATTTCAACGATGACTCCACCCGAACTGGCGTCCGAGTTTCACAGTCTCCCACCTATCCTACACAAGTTGTACCGACCACCAATACCAAGTTGTAGTAAAGGTCCCGGGGTCTTTCCGTCCTGCTGCGCGTAACGAGCATCTTTACTCGTAATGCAATTTCGCCGAGTCCATGGTTGAGACAGCGCCCAAGTCGTTACGCCATTCGTGCAGGTCGGAACTTACCCGACAAGGAATTTCGCTACCTTAGGATGGTTATAGTTACCACCGCCGTTTACTGGCGCTTAAGTTCAAAGCTTCGCCGGCCGAAACCAGCTAACCTGTCCCCTTAACGTTCCAGCACCGGGCAGGCGTCAGTCCGTATACATCGAATTACTTCTTCGCACGGACCTGTGTTTTTAGTAAACAGTCGCTTGGGCCTGGTCTCTGCGGCCATCACCGCTTCCCTCAGCAAGTGAGGTAACGGATCCGGCCCCCCTTCTCCCGAAGTTACGGGGGCATTTTGCCGAGTTCCTTAACCATGGTTCACTCGATCGCCTTGGTATTCTCTACCTGATCACCTGTGTCGGTTTGGGGTACGGGCGGCTCTAACACTCACTGCGAAGTTTTTCTCGGCAGCATGGGATCATCCACTTCCCCTAAACGGGTCCGCCTCGGCTCTCAGGCTCAATGAGACACGGATTTGCCTATGCCTCGCCCTACCACCTTGCCCGCGGATCAGCTTGCGCCTACCATCGCCGCGGTTGGACTACCCTCCTGCGTCACTCCTCAATGCACCTACTACCACCTCGGGTCACCAACGCCACCAATCCATCCGAAGACATCATGGCTTAGTTGACTTAGCATCAGCAGGTTCGGTCGGGTCGTGTTAATGCCGGTACGGGAATATCAACCCGTTGTCCATCGACTACGCCTGTCGGCCTCGCCTTAGGTCCCGACTTACCCAGGGCAGATTAGCTTGACCCTGGAACCCTTGATCATCCGGCGGACGGGTTTCTCACCCGTCATTCGCTACTCATGCCTGCATTCTCACTCGTGCAGCATCCACAACTCCATCACTAGGCTGCTTCACACGCTGCACGACGCTCCCCTACCCATCCACACACCTGGACCAGAAACAAGTTCTGGCCGGGTACGAGTGTGAATGCCACAGCTTCGGCGGATTGCTTGAGCCCCGCTACATTGTCGGCGCGGAATCACTTGACCAGTGAGCTATTACGCACTCTTTCAAGGGTGGCTGCTTCTAAGCCAACCTCCTGGTTGTCTGGGCAACTCCACATCCTTTTCCACTTAGCAATCGCTTAGGGGCCTTAGCTGGTGATCTGGGCTGTTTCCCTCTCGACTACGGAGCTTATCCCCCGCAGTCTCACTGCCGCGCTCTCACTTACCGGCATTCGGAGTTTGGCTGATTTCGGTAAGCCGGTAAGCCCCCTAGACCATCCAGTGCTCTACCTCCGGTAAGAAACACGCGACGCTGCACCTATATGCATTTCGGGGAGAACCAGCTATCACGGAGTTTGATTGGCCTTTCACCCCTATCCACAGGTCATCCCCCAGGTTTTCAACCCTGGTGGGTTCGGTCCTCCACGCGGTCTTACCCACGCTTCAACCTGCCCATGGATAGATCACTCCGCTTCGGGTCTAGAGCATGCGACTAAAACGCCCTATTCAGACTCGCTTTCGCTACGGCTACCCCACACGGGTTAACCTCGCCACACACCACTAACTCGCAGGCTCATTCTTCAAAAGGCACGCCGTCACACCCCACAAAGGAGATGCTCCGACGGATTGTAGGCAATCGGTTTCAGGTACTATTTCACTCCCCTCCCGGGGTACTTTTCATCTTTCCCTCACGGTACTAGTCCGCTATCGGTCACCAAGAAGTATTTAGGCTTAGCGGGTGGTCCCGCCAGATTCACACGGGATTTCAAGAGTCCCGTGCTACTTGGGAAAACACTCGGAAGTCACTGTCTTACGCCTACGGGGCCATAACCCACTACGGCTCAACATTCCAGAAGATTCGACTTCAACAGTGATTTATAACTCCCCGACCTCACGGCATCAAGGTCTGAATGCTCCCACAACCCCATGTACGCAACGCACGCCGGCTATCACACGCACATGGTTTAGCCTCATCCGCTTTCGCTCGCCACTACTCACGGAATCACAATTGTTTTCTCTTCCTGCGGGTACTGAGATGTTTCACTTCCCCGCGTTCCCTCCAGAACCCTATGTGTTCAGGCACTGGTAACTGGCTTTAGAATGCCAGCTGGGTTTCCCCATTCGGACACCCCCGGATCACAGCTTGGTTGCCAACTCCCCGGGGCTTATCGCAGGCTCCAACGTCCTTCATCGGCTCTTGGTGCCAAGACATCCACCGATTGCCCTTAGTAGCTTGTCACAACAAAACAAAACAAAATCGCTACAAAGAGATGCTCGCGTCCACTATACAGTTCTCAAAATACGGGCAGGAACACCAGCCCACATACACCACCTATCAAGTGAACATTCACCCCAGGGAAACAACACACCCAGAACAAACACCCACACCAACGGTTTGGTGAGAGCCGGCCCCAGCCACCCACCACACCAACAACAGTCAGTGTGGCTGTGACCCAGAAAAACCAGTCCAACCCATACGGGAAGGCCCGATTCCTCAGGACCCAACAGCGCGCCTCGACCCATCACCCAACCCCACTCACGTTCCACACTCACAAGGAGCAGTACTAGCTCGATCGGTCAGGATCCTGGCCTAATGGTCAATGTTCCACAGTCCGAAGCACCATCACCCCGAGACGAACGCTCGAGCAGTGATGAATGAACACCCACCACAGTGGGTGTTTCGTGCTCCTTAGAAAGGAGGTGATCCAGCCGCACCTTCCGGTACGGCTACCTTGTTACGACTTCGTCCTAATCGCCAGCCCCACCTTCGACGGCTCCCTCCACAAGGGTTAGGCCACCGGCTTCGGGTGTTGCCGACTTTCATGACGTGACGGGCGGTGTGTACAAGGCCCGGGAACGTATTCACCGCAGCGTTGCTGATCTGCGATTACTAGCGACTCCGACTTCATGGGGTCGAGTTGCAGACCCCAATCCGAACTGAGACCGGCTTTTTGGGATTCGCTCCACCTTGCGGTTTCGCAGCCCTTTGTACCGGCCATTGTAGCATGCGTGAAGCCCTGGACATAAGGGGCATGATGACTTGACGTCATCCCCACCTTCCTCCGAGTTGACCCCGGCAGTCTCCTATGAGTCCCCACCATAACGTGCTGGCAACATAGGACGAGGGTTGCGCTCGTTGCGGGACTTAACCCAACATCTCACGACACGAGCTGACGACAGCCATGCACCACCTGTATAGGACCCTTACGGACCCCCCATCTCTGGAGGATTTCCCTATATGTCAAACCCAGGTAAGGTTCTTCGCGTTGCATCGAATTAATCCGCATGCTCCGCCGCTTGTGCGGGCCCCCGTCAATTCCTTTGAGTTTTAGCCTTGCGGCCGTACTCCCCAGGCGGGGCGCTTAATGCGTTAGCTGCGGCACGGAGGACGTGGAATGTCCCCCACACCTAGCGCCCAACGTTTACGGCGTGGACTACCAGGGTATCTAATCCTGTTCGCTACCCACGCTTTCGCTCCTCAGCGTCAGGTAAGGCCCAGAGAGCCGCCTTCGCCACCGGTGTTCTTCCTGATATCTGCGCATTCCACCGCTACACCAGGAGTTCCGCTCTCCCCTGCCTACCTCTAGTCTGCCCGTATCGGAAGCAGGCTCGGAGTTAAGCTCCGAGTTTTCACTCCCGACGTGACGAACCGCCTACGAGCCCTTTACGCCCAATAATTCCGGACAACGCTCGGACCCTACGTATTACCGCGGCTGCTGGCACGTAGTTGGCCGGTCCTTCTTCTGCAGGTACCGTCACTCTCGCTTCGTCCCTGCTGAAAGAGGTTTACAACCCGAAGGCCGTCATCCCTCACGCGGCGTTGCTGCGTCAGACTTTCGTCCATTGCGCAATATTCCCCACTGCTGCCTCCCGTAGGAGTCTGGGCCGTGTCTCAGTCCCAGTGTGGCCGGTCGCCCTCTCAGGCCGGCTACCCGTCGACGCCTTGGTAGGCCATTACCCCACCAACAAGCTGATAGGCCGCGAGCCCATCCCCAACCGCCAGAACTTTCAACCACAAACCATGAAGAATGTGGTGATATCCGGTATTAGACCCCGTTTCCGAGGCTTATCCCGAAGTTGAGGGTAGGTTGCTCACGTGTTACTCACCCGTTCGCCGCTCGTGTACCCCCGAAGGGGCCTTACCGCTCGACTTGCATGTGTTAAGCACGCCGCCAGCGTTCGTCCTGAGCCAGGATCAAACTCTCCGTTGAAAAAATATGACAAACCAGAAAACTGGTGAGTCGACACATCGAGTGATCCTTTGAATCAGAAACAATCAAACTGACTTGAATCAAAAAATACTTCAAAGGAATCCGCCACAGAACAACAAACAACCCCCACCCAAAGTCAAAGACCAAGGGCTGAAGAATCATCCAATGCCTGTGAACGGGGATAAAACAATTTCGGCATTGACTTTCGGCACGCTGTTGAGTTCTCAAGAATCGGACGCACACCGCG
>NZ_JBICSZ010000028.1:0-1442 GCF_043197365.1 Kribbella sp. NPDC049174
TGTGATGTCTCAGGACATAGGTGACAGTTCTGCATCAGGACATCGGTGACACTCGATGTGTCAGGACATCGGTGACGATTCAGGGGTCTTGGCGTGGGCCGCGGGGCCGGCCGTTGCCGACGTAGGCGATGCCGGGTGCGGGTCGGGTGTGCTCGATGAGGATCTCGCCTTCGAGGTCGGTGACGGTGATCTTGTCGCCGTCGGTGATGACGAGGACCTGCTGGAAGCCTCGTCGCCCGTCGACCATGTACTGGACCTTGTCCAGGTAGAACATGCCGCCGCTGGTCAGCTTCTTGACGACGGTGTCGGGGGGCAGATCAGCTGGCATCGGTGCGGGCCTGGGCCGATGGGTGCTGGGTCGATGGATGCGGGGGCGGGCGATCTGCTCACGGGTGGGGCGGGGAGCCTCGGCCTTCGCGGTGGCCTCCCAGGCGGTCAGAGGTGTGACACGTCCGGGTAGGCCCTGGTGGGGGCGCTGGGTGTTGTAGATGTCGTCGAAGGCGTCGACCTGGGCCTGCAACTGGGCCAGATCGGCGGCCAGCGGCTGCTTGTCGAGGTAGCGGAACAGGGTCTGGTGGAAGCGTTCGTTCTTGCCCTGGGTGGTCGGCTTGTAGGGCTTGCCGGTGATCGGCTCGACCCCCAGGGCCATCACGTGGACGACGAGCTGGCCCAGGAGTCCACGGCGCGACGGGTTGAGCGCGGACCCGTTGTCCGACAGCAGCCGTTGCGGCACGCCATGGGCGGCCACGGCCTTGTCAAACACGACGATCGCCGCCTCGGCGGTCTCGCCCCACGCGACGTGGGAGGCGACCGCGTAGCGGGAGTGGTCGTCGATGAGCTGGAAGATCACGCACCTGCGCCCACCGCTCAGCACGTACTCGGTGGCATCCAGCTGCCAGCAGGCGTTCGGGGCCGGATACACGAACCGGCGCCACGCCGCCCTCGGCTTCTTCCTCGGCTCCAGCCGCGCCACGCCAGCCTCGCGGAAGATCCTGGCCAGCGACGCGACCGAAGGCACAACCCCCAGGCCCACCGCATGCATCTTGTCGTGCACGCTGATCGGCCCGTGGTCCAGCCCGGAAGCCTCTAACGCAGCCCGCACCTGCACCGCCTGGTCCTTGACCTCCTCGCTCAGCCTCGACGGGCTCGACCTCGGGCGTCTGGACCTGGGCTCGAGCACCGCCGCTGGCCCATCGGCCCTGGCGCGCTTGCGCAGCTCGTAGAACGACTTGCGCGAGATGCCGTGCTCGGCGCAGAACGTCGACACCGCGCCGCGTGGCGCGTCGTCAGGCCACTGCGCGATCGCGAGCCGGACACGGGGATCAATGGGTTCATTGGCAGCCACCGCCCGAGCCTCAGTGCGGAAGTGTCACCACCAAGAACCCTCAGAATGTCACCGATGTCCTGATGCAGAACCGTCACCGATGTCCTGCGACATGACA
>NZ_JBICSZ010000029.1:0-1396 GCF_043197365.1 Kribbella sp. NPDC049174
CGCACCGGAACACCGCTTGGATGCCCCTATGTTTGTCAAGTGGTCATGCGGCTGCTGGCCGTTGTTGTGCGGCGTTGTCCGGGGCTGGCCGCAGCAGGGAGTAGACCTCGCGGGCGACGTACCGTTTGAGGCAGCGGATGATCTCGCGTCGGGTCTTTCCTTCGGTCAGGCGGCGGTCGCGGTAGGCGCGGGTGGGTGCGTGCCAGCGCAGTCGGGTCAGCACGATGCGATACAGCGCGGCGTTGGCTTGGCGGTCGCCACCGTAGTTGAGGCGCATGCGCTGGGTTTTGCCCGAGGACGCCTCGACCGGGCTGACGCCGCACAGGGCGGCGAAGGATGCTTCGCTGCCGAGCCGGCCGGCGTTGTCGCCGGCGCTGATCAGCAAGGCGGCGGCGTTGTCCGGGCCGATACCCACCCGCTCCAGCAACCGGGGTGTGTGGGCGTCGATGACGCTGGTCAGCCGGCTCTTGAGCTCGTCCGCCTCGGCGGTCAAGCGTTGGATCCGGGAGGCCAGCAGCGCCAGCGTGTAACGGGCGACATCCGCGGTGGTGCCGCCATGATCTTCATCGGATGGTGCCAGCTCGGCGCAACGGCGGATCAGGATCGGGGTGGTCAGCCCGGCCAGCGAGTCCCGCAGGCCAGCGTCGGCGGACACCAGCACTGCCTTGAGCTGATTGATCGCCTGCGTGCGGGCCTTGACCGCGGAATCCTTGGCCAGCTTGAGCATCCGGATCATCTCCACCGGCCCGTCGCTGGTCTTCGCGGTCGCCGTAGCGCGGCCGGAGACCACCGCCCGGGCGGCAGCTTCCGCGTCGATGGTGTCGGTCTTGCCCCGTCGCCGGCGGGTGGCCTTGTCAGGCTGGTTGACCTCCAGTACCTCGACACCCTCGCCGACCAGGTAGCGGGTCAGTCCAGCACCGTAGGAGCCGGTACATTCCACCCCAGCCCGGCGCACCAGGCCAAAGCCACGCGCCCAGCTCAGCAGACTCCGGTAGCCAGCTGCGGTGGTGGGGAATGCCTTGCTGTCGATCACCCCGCCCAGCACAGTCACCACGGCCGCAACATGAGTGTCCTTATGAGTGTCCACACCCAGCACCACCTCCTCCACGACACCACGGTGGTCGGCGGGCTGCTGATGGGGCATGCTGGTCACGGCTGTCGGACTCCTGTTCGCTACGGGCACACGATGGCCAGCACCGGGCCGGCAGGAGCGGTCAAAGCTGTGATGGCGCCTTGTTCACGGCAAGGCCCCTATTGGGACACGCTCCGCCGGACCGGTGACAGCAAGCACCGTCCCGAACCAACGGTCGACAGATCCAAGCCAGGACACGCCGGTCTGCTCTCACGCGAGTCAAACCGCGGTTCGGGACAGCACGCCATCATCCTCACAACTCTC
>NZ_JBICSZ010000030.1:0-1370 GCF_043197365.1 Kribbella sp. NPDC049174
GGGCCTTGACCCTGGTTCTTGGACACGCTGATTCCAGCCATCGGCTGGGGAAGCGAGATGATCAGGACCATGGCCCGCAAGAACTATTCCGAGGAGTTTCGTCGGCAGGCTGTCGACTTGTACGAGTCCACTCCGGGAGCGACGCTGCGTGGGATCGCGGCGGATCTCGGGATCGAGCGGGCGACCCTGGCTCGCTGGGTCGAGGTGTATGGCTCGGGCAAGAAGACGACGGCCGACGGCGCCACGGTCTCCAGCCCTTCCCGGGGCCGTCAGCGTGCGACCAGGGCGGGTGCTGAGCCGGAGTCGCCGGAGGCGAGGATCGCCCGGCTCGAGACCGAGAACGCGCAGTTGCGGGCGGAGCAGACCAAGCTCACGACCGAGCGGGAGATTCTGCGCCAGGCGGCCAAGTATTTCGCCGGGGAGACGAACTGGTGAACCGCTTCCAGTTCGTTGCGGACCACTGCACCACCTTTGAGGTGAAGCGGCTGTGCGCGCTCGTCGAGATCGAGCGTTCGTCGTACTACGCCTGGTTGAAGGCCGCCCCCGCCCGCCGGCAGCGCGCCGCGGACGACGCGGCGCTTGCGGCGCGGATCCGGTCGGTTCATGACGACGACAACACCCAGGGTGCCCCGCGGATCACCACCGAACTCAACGCCGGCGCCGGTGCTGGTGACGGTGAGCGGGTGAACCACAAGCGGGTTGCTCGGGTGATGCGCGAACACGGCATCGTCGGCTACCGGCGTCGCCGCAAGGTCCGCACCACGGTCCCCGAACCGGCCGACCGCAAGGTGCCCGACCTGCTCAACCGGGACTTCACCGCTCCTGCGGCGAACCAGCGTTACGTCGGCGACATCACGTACCTGCCGCTTGCCGACGGCAACAACCTGTATCTGGCCACGGTGATCGACTGCTACTCCCGCCGCCTGGCCGGCTGGTCGGTCGCGGACCACATGCGCACCGAGCTGGTCGAAGACGCACTGAAGGCTGCAGCCGCGACCCGCGGCAGCCTCGCCGGCGCGGCCTTCCACAGCGATCACGGGGCCCAGTACACCTCGAAGGATTTTGCCCTGTTGTGCAAGGAGCTCGGGGTCACCCAGTCCATGGGGGCCGTGGGAACGAGCGCTGACAACAGCCTCGCCGAATCGTTCAACGCGACTCTAAAACGGGAGGTCCTCCAAGACCACAACTCCTGGTCCGACGAGGCCACCTGCCGCCGCCAAGTCTTCCGCTGGCTGGTCAGGTACAACACTCGCCGACGCCACTCCTGGTGCCGCTACCTGTCCCCGAACACCTACGAAGCCCTCTACCCCGCTACGCTCCCGTCAGCGGCGTAATCCACCACCCGTGTCCACGAACCGGGGGTAAGGCCC
>NZ_JBICSZ010000031.1:0-1364 GCF_043197365.1 Kribbella sp. NPDC049174
TGAAGCGCCCCAGGTTTGATGCCGCATCTTTCTGAGTTTGGAAGGATGCAGGACGTGCGCAAGAGGATCGATCCCGAGGTCAAGGCTCGCGCGGTGCGGCTGGTGACCGAGCATCTGTCGGAGTACTCGTCGTTGACGGCGGCGTCGGAGGCGGTGGCCCGGCAGGTGGGGGTAAGCAAGGAGAGCGTGCGACGCTGGGTGCTGCAGGCCGAGGTCGACGCGGGGCAGCGGGACGGTAAGACGAGCGAGGATCTGGCCGAGATCAGGGAGCTGAAGGCCAGGGTCCGGCAACTGGAGTCCGACAACGCGATCCTGAAGGCTGCCACGGTTTTCTTCGCCGGGGAGCTCGACCCCCGCAACCGTTGATCATGGGGTTCATCGACGCCATGAGAGCCGAAGGCCACGCGGTCGAGTCGATCTGTCGGGTCCTGCGCGAGCAGGGCTGCGGGGTCGCCGCGCGGACCTACCGTTCCTGGAAACAGCCCGGCCGCCGGGTCGCGGACCGCACGATCACCGACGCCCAGGTCGTCGACGCGATTCGCGGCATCGCCTGGACGACCGTCGATCAGGGCCGGCGCAAGCTGACCGCGGAGGGCCTGTACGGACGGCGGAAGATGACCGCGCTGCTGCATCGCACCACGATGCCCGAGGTCAGTCCGGGTGCGGTGGACCGGGCGATGAAGACCCTCGGGCTCAACGGGGCGCGGCGCGACAAGGGCACCCGGACCACGATCCCAGCCAAGGACGCCTTGCGGGCCGGGGACCTGCTGGACCGCGACTTCAGCGCCGAGGCGCCCAATCGCGTCTGGGTCACCGACTTCACGTATGTGAGGACTTGGGCGGGGTTCGTCTATGTCGCGTTCATCCTCGACTGCTTCGCCCAACGCATCGTCGCCTGGCACGCCTCGACGAGCAAGGCGACCGACCTGGTGATGACGCCGCTGCGGATGGCGCTGTGGCAACGCGACCGCGAAGGCCACCCCACCATCGCCGGCAAGCTGATCCACCACAGCGACGCCGGGAGTCAGTACACATCCATTCGGCTCGCCGAGCACCTCGAACTCGAGCGCATCCGGCCCTCGATCGGGTCGGTCGGCGACGCCTACGACAACGCCCTGATGGAAACCATCAACGGCCTCTACAAGGCCGAGTGCATCCGCACCACCGTCTTCCACGACGGGCCGTACAAGACCATCGCCGACGTCGAGTACGCCACCGCCGGCTGGGTCGACTGGTACAACAACCGCAGACTCCACGGCTCCCTCGCCATGATGCCGCCGGTGGAGTTCGAGCAAGCCCACTACGCTGCTCTCAACCGAGAGCAGCAACCCGTATAAGAGCGGCAGAGAACCTGGGGTGGTTCA